>JAQTOB010000024.1 GCA_028713575.1 Patescibacteria group bacterium | reverse complement strand
TTGATAATTCCCGCCTCGCAAATGATTCCCTTAATGAATTTTGCCGGAACAATATCAAAAGCGAAATTTATGATTTTTAAACCATTAGGGGCGTTAAGCCAAATCTCTTTTGGCGGACGTTTTTCAATTCTAATCCAGGAATGTGGATGATATTTTAACAAAGTGGTGGCAATATAAATAGGTTTTTTTTCGTAATGCGCGACCAAAGCAATGGAGAAACTCCCAATCTTATTAATTACTGAGCCGTTGTTAAGAATCGCGTCCGCGCCCAAAATAATTTTGTCCATCATTAAATCTCGGCCGGAATAATTGGAAATTAAAAAACCGGCGGAAGAATCACTCACCATGGCAGTGGGGATACCCGCATTAAGTAATTTTCGGGAAGTAATCCGGCCTTGAAAAAGAGGCCTGGTTTCCGTATTATAAACTTTGAATCTCTTTTTGTTTTCTTTGGCTTCAATCAAAATTTGCTCCACCAACCAGGAATGGCAATGAGTTAAAATATCGTCGTCATTCCTGATAATTTTCTGTCCGTTTTTGACAATCAAACCGGCTGCTTTTTCCAGTATGGCCAGGAATTCAAAACTCGCTGTTTTCAGCCGTTTTTTTGCCTGTCTAACATTACTTGATTTTTGTTTCCTTAATGCGGAAAAAATGAAGTTGACTCCGTTCTGCGCCAAGGGTTCAGTCGGCCGAGCGGCTAAAAGATAACCACCGGCTTTCTCAACTTTTTTTTCCCAAAGGAAGAAATCGTCGGATTTTATATTGTTCCCGTATTGATTCAGGGCGCAAATTATCGCCTTAGCCACAGCCGTAGCCCCCTGAATCTCCAATGATTTGATATTTTTAAAAGTTTGTTTTATTATCTTGTCCATCCCGTTAGAAGTTTATTGCAAATTAATTTTTAATCACCATTAGAAATCAAACTAATGCAAGATTTATAATAGGGCCCATACCATCATTTTAACAGTTATTTTAAAAAATAAAAGGCAAGGCTTGAAAACCTTTTTTAAACTGCTAAAATAATACGGTTGAATAATCTCCTTATACAATAAATATGAACGAAAAAATCGTAAAAATTTTTCGGGAAACAGCCGAACTTTTAGATATAAAAGGTGGAAATGATAAATCCTTGATTTACAGAAAAACTAATTATGAGAAAGCCGCCAAAATGCTTGAAAATCTTGGAACCGATATTGCCGTCATTTATAAGAAATCTGGCATTGCCGGAATAAAAAAAGAACTAAAAATCGGCGACAAAATCGCTAAAAAGATAGAAGAATATCTTAAAAAAAAGAAAATCCATGATTTTGAGAAACTTAAACAAAATACGGCCATCCAGCAGATAATAACTCATTTTTTTAAAAGTAAAGGGGTCTCTTTGGAAGAGCTGAAAAAAAATGCCTTTAAAAAAAAGATTGTTTATTCAAGATATACCCGTCCGGCTAAAGATCTAATAAAATTGGCAGGTTCGGTGGAAAAAGGCAAGGAAGCCATAACTAAAGTGGCGCAATGGGCGCGATCAAGAAATCTAGATTATACCATAGAAACTGTCTTTAAAAAATGGCTGGAAATTGACCATTTAAAACCGAAAGAAATCGTAAAAAAACCGTTTTTCCAGGGAAACCTCATGGTCTGGAGCCAGACGAAAAACAAGTGGTATGTCATTGCTGAAGACGGCGAATGGCGGGAATTCGCCGGCGAGGAAAAAGAAATTGAATGGCGAATCAAATAATAAAAAGGTTTAAAAAAACCTTTTCTCCGATTCTTTTTTATTTTTAATTTAATTTTTAATTCTGGGATTTGACTTTCCCGAAAAACCGCAGGCCGTTCTGGTCCTTGCCTATTTCCGCTAAATCATCAAAAATACCGGGAATAATGCCTTTTAACTCTTCTAGTAAATCCCCCATTACTTTTCTGATTTCCCAATGGGCGAATTGTGAAGTTCTCATTTCAAAAATATGACGCCACTCGCGGAAATTAGCGGAAATAACTATTTGCGACTTTACGCCGATAGGTAAAAACTGGCGCGCTTCTTCTGGGAGCCAGCCTGATTTTCTCAAGGCACGGTAAAAATTCTCGTATTCCTGAAACATCTCTTCGGCTGACATTTTCCTTCCATCTCCCAAATCAACTTTTTTCCTTTCATCCAGATGGGGTGGAACTACGCACTTAAGTTCTAACTTATCCAAATCAACATCTTCTCCTTCTTTAGCATAATCTACATAACGAGTTGATTCCTGCGAAATAGCAGTTAAACGGTGTCGTACTTGTTCATGGGTAAAACCACGGGAAAGATTATTAAATTGAACTGTCAGATAACTGTGCTCTAAAACGCTTTCATGTCCCCTTTTAATCAGCATTTTAACGAATTTTTCCGCCGTTTCCCAATTGATTTCCTTTATCTCAGACTGATAACAGGTACGGCCCGCTCTTTCAATTCTCAATAACTGGTCTTTCAATTCCGCGACTGGAGTTAAAATCTTGAAACTACTGGCATTTTTAAGAATTTTCATTTTATTATTTTAATAAATATTAATTATCAATCACTTCTTAAGTGATATTAATTATTAACCTTTTGTCAAGATATGTCTTTTTCCCGGTATAAAATTATATTTTTTGGTACGCCGGAATTTGCTTCCGTAATCTTGGAAAAACTGGCTGACAGCGAATTCAGGCCCTTTTT
>JAQTOB010000023.1 GCA_028713575.1 Patescibacteria group bacterium | reverse complement strand
ATCTGCATTAAAATTCCAAAAATTATGGGAAAAATAAAAAGCGTTAAAGACCCTAGTAAAATAGACACGCCGAATAAGATTGCGGCCATTCCCAAATACATCGGGTGGCGACTCAAACGAAACGGTCCTGAAACGATTAAAGTGCTTGGTTTCTCATGTGGCTTGACGGTTGTTTTCCCCTTTTTAAAAATATTATCTGTCCAAATATTCATAACTCCGCCAAAAACAATTAGAACAACGCCGAGCCAATTATATAGCGAAGGAATAATTTTTGTAATGGGAAAAATAAAATGCAAACCAATTATCAAGCTAAGGGAGATTAAAAAATATGTTGGTGGTGATACTTTATTTTCCATATTGCAACAGGGCCTGTCCCCCTAAACCATCGCTCTAAAACCTGCATCAATAAAGTATTTTAGGATGATTTTTCAAATTTAGAACTATTTCGACTACTTAAATAAATCTTCATTTCTCCAGTTGATATATTAAGCGAAGCGTCAGCGAAGTTTAATGGCGGTACCTTTTGGTTAAAGTTCAAACATTTTTTAACGAAAATCCGAACTCCGAATTTTGACGCTCGGGCGAGACGACCACAAAAAATCAGGGAGTATCAATTATAATATAGCTTTTTCCGTCAATTTTTTCAATCTCAAGACCAAAAAAATTTCCTTTCTCGCTTCTCCATTCGTTTGAAAACCCCCAATCATTCCATCTCCAAACCGCAACATAATTTCCGCTGCATTTTGGTTCTTGCGAATAATCTCCTTCTATTGTAATCAACTCATTTTTTCCGTCATTATTAATATCGGCAATTTGAAATTTACAATTTGGCTCTGCAAGATTGGAAGAACCCCAAACTTGTTTTACTGCCCCATTTATAAAATCCAAAACGAAAAAATGATTTTTAACACTCATGTCATTTTCTTTAATCCAGAATGGCTTGGAAGAACCAAAATTTCCAGCCTTCCACAAAGACAAATTAATGTTCGCAATCCCATCATTATTTGAATCGGCAAGAACAAAATTGTCAACCCACCATTCGCTCGGCGATTGCCAAACCACTTTTTTATCTTCCCAAATTGTCAATCTCCCGTTTTCTAAATCGTATTTCTCTAGTATGGAATTATTGTCTAAATCTACTTGCTCTTGTTTGGAAGAAATGCCCACGTTTTTAGTAGTCACGGCATAAATTACTGCTCTCGATTCTTTTTGAAAACTATCGTTCCAAAAATAAATATCCTGATTTGCCAGTAAAAATTTTAATCTTTTCAAAATTTTATCCGCCTCATTTTTGTTTGCCATTCTTGGCTGAGCTAAATTTTCCATAACCACGGGTAAAAAGGAAATTTTGTTAATTCCATTTTTATCAAAATAAATTTTGACAGCTAACCCTTCTTCTGTTTCCCGTATTTGCGGTTGGTCAAAAACAAAATTTCCCAAGCTGTAGAAAATATATTTGCCTTTGTATTTTTCCAATACCTGCACCACATGAGGATGATGGCCAATAACTAAATCTGCCCCCGCATCAATCGCCGCGTGAGCAAAGTTGACCTGCGATTCGTTCGGTTCATTGGTGTATTCAATCCCAGCATGCATTGAAATAATCACAAAATCGGCTTTCTGTTTTGCCTCTTTCACTGCTTCGTCCATTTTTTCCATTCGCATAAATGCCGTGCCCGCGTTATTACTTGACGCTTCGTAAAAATTTGGAACGACATCCGTATCGTTGTAAGCAAAAAAGGCAAATTTTATACCCTTTTTCTCAATATAAACTGGCTGGTATACCTCTTGTTCATTTTGCCCCGCACCAACATATTTAATCCCAACATTTTCAAGATAATTAAAAGTGTCTTTTAGTCCTTTCTCTCCAAAATTTAGAGTGTGGTTATTTGCCAAAGACAAAATAGAAAAGCCGGCCTGTTTCAACGCTTGTTCAGTTCCTGGATTTGACCTAAAAATCATTTCAAAATCAGGAATCTCTAACCCTTGAGTGATTGGCGTTTCCAGGTTTCCAAAAACCAAATCCGCATTTTTTAGATAGTCTTGTATTTTTAAAAAAGGATAGTTGATATCGTTCTCTTTTTTAACTATTCTTTCTACGCCTCGCGAATAAGAAATATCGCCAACCGCAACTAAAGAAACCTCCTCGTTTACTTGGGGAAGTTTCTTTTTTTGTGTGGAAAACTCCAAGAACTCTTTTTTCCCCTGTTCCTGGACGCTTGGCGTTTCTTGATTCTGAAAAAAACGCAAATAAAAGCTACTGCCAAAAATAGCAATAACAAGGACAGAAAGCGATAAAATTAACCATGAAATTTTTCTTTGCATTCATTTTATTGTGCCATAAACACGTTAGTCCATTCCGGCAATCGCGGAGCTTGGCCGGAATTTAACAATTCCCGCCATTTTTTGTCAGTTAATCTGTCTGACATCGGCCAAGTAAATTCGTAATAAGAATAGACCCCGCCTTTAGCAATTCTTAATTTGCCGTCAATCGGAACCACAACATAAATCTCAAAAATTTTGCCTGTGCCTTCTTCTAATGCTTGGCCGTTCGGATCAGTGGCGACGTCAATAATAATCGCTGCTGGGTTCTCGTTTAGATAATCTCCTTGACTTGTTGACTCTTTGAATGCTGATTCGTCTTTATTAATTTCAAGCCAAAAATGCTCTAATTGTCCGCCGTATGAACGGATAAGTTCGTATTCCTCGTCAGTAAGTTTTTCGTTATTTAATTCCTTTTCCGATATTGTTTTAAGCGACATTGCTAGTTGTTCTATTTTACTTAAATTATCTTTCATACTTGGTGCCAACAATCCTCGCATTTCCAGGCCTTCGTTTGTCATTTTCAGAAGCGAAGCAAGGCGTGCATAAACATACGGATTCGGCTCAACATATCCTCTGTCGTCTTTTTCTGTTGGTCTGCCTCCGCCTAATTCAGCATAAACTTGTTTGGCATAAAGAATAGTATCATGTTTCAGTTGCGACCAGTTACCCAAAAAAGTATTTAGTTCTTTTCTCGTCCAAGCGGTATTTTGCATAAATGTCGGATAACCGCTTGATTTCTCATCAAGGAGCGGCCGGAGTTGATACAGCCAGCCCCAATATAAACTCTGCGTCCAGACTTCTGTATTCAATCCTGATACATACTCATTCATCTTTGACATGTTTTCGGAATAGCAAGCATATTGAGTTTCCCCCATTCCACTTAATATATTTTTTGCTTCACTTGAACCCATTGTCGCGGGAATATCTAACCCCTTAGGAAGACATCTTGCACCTAATAAACACCCCGTTTTTTCTGGTTTAAATGCTTGGCAAGATTTTATTTTGTCTCCAACTTCCCGATAGACAAGTCGTTGAAAGATAGCGGCGTCAATAGTGAATCTTTGTCCCATAAAACGGAATCCCTTAATTTCTTTTTCC
>JAQTOB010000022.1 GCA_028713575.1 Patescibacteria group bacterium | reverse complement strand
AAGTTTCAATCATTTGTAAACAAGATGATTTTTCCTCTGTTATAAATGCTTTAAAGATGGCGAAATTCAAGGCAAATGGTAATAAAATTGCCATTTTAACCTTAGTTGACCCCTTAATGAAAGAGACGTCGGGGTATCTTTATCAAGTCTGCCGAAATCGTAATTTAGCAGAAAAAATAAAACTGATTTCTACGGCTACGAATTCAATTTTAATAGCCGTAGAAGAAAAGTTTTTAAAAGAAGCGGCAATGCTTCTATCAAAAGAATTTGACCTCATATGAAAAAAATTAGAGGCTTACCGTATTTGGTAGGCCTCCTTTTATAGGAAATATTTTTTTCGGTCATATTAAAAATCAGGATTGATTTTTTTCGGTTTTTTGAGTAGAAAAAAGATAAAAATTATAATCACTGAAATTAAAAGCCAAACAATTATTTTACTCGTTTTATTTTTATTTGTTTTTTCGTCAGTTAAATAATCTAATTTTTCCATTGGCGAAGCGCAGCCGAGACTTAAACATTTAATGGCCGTTTGTTCTATTTCCGAGGAAATGGCCGGAGCGTAAGAGGTAAAAGATTTTTCCCCTATTAAAATAAAAGGAACAGGCGTTTCATTTAAATTTAAATTATAGGCCTGGCCAAAAGCGAAATAAATCATTTGATTTTCCGGGTTAGTCATTTCAAAATCTTTAATTTTTATTTCAGGATATTTTTTTACTAAAGAACCCAAAAACATGCCAGCCTCATAACAGACAGGACAATTTTGACTGTAAAAGAAATATATTTCAACCGGATAAGCGGCTTGCGCTGGCCGGGAAACAAAAACAAGCAAAACGATTAATATAATTTTTAAAATAAATGTTTTCATCTTTTTATTCTAGCAGTTTTTTAATAATTTTTCCACAATTTTTGCGCCTTGACTAAGTTTAATTTTTTTTATATCATATTTTAAAAAGGTCATATTAATAATAATTGTAAAAAGAGGTATATCTTATGGAAAAATTGAAATTACAACCCTTGGGTAGCCGATTGATTGTCAGGCCGATAGCGGAAAAAGAAGTCACCAAATCAGGTATTATTTTGCCGGAAACAGCGGACAAGGATCGGCCGGTTCAAGGTGAAGTCTTGGTCATTGGTCCGGGTAAAACCCTGGAAAACGGCCAAAGAGAAAAAATTGATTTAAAGGTCGGTGATAAAATTTTGTTTGAAAAATACGGCGCGGACGAATACAAGGTTAATGAACAGGAATTTTTAGTGGTGGATTATGAAAAAGTCGTCGCCGTAATTAAATGATAAATAATTCATAGAGACATTAAAATAAGTTGTTTTAATGTTTTAATGTCTTTATGTTTTAATGAATTTATATGTCAAAACAAATATTATTTAACGAAGAGGCGCGCGCGGCCTTAAAGCGCGGGGTTGATAAACTGGTTTCGGCCGTCAAAGTGACTCTGGGTCCGGTGGGCAGAAATGTTATTTTAGACAAAGGTTTTGGTTCGCCAACTATTACCAATGATGGCGTGACCGTGGCCAAAGAAATAGAATTAGAAGATAAATATGAAAATGTCGGCGCCCAATTAATACAAGAAGTGGCTTCAAAAACAAACGATGTCGCCGGTGACGGAACAACTACGGCGGCGATTTTAGCTCAAGCCATTATTACCGAAGGATTAAAAAACGTAGTAGCCGGAGCCAATCCTTTGTTGATTAAACAAGGGATTGATAAAGGGGTGGAAATGATAATTAAAGAATTAAAAGAAAAAATTTCTCGTCCGGTTTCCACTCAGGAGGAAATTCAACAAGTTGCCACAATTTCCGCTAATAATGAAGAAATTGGTAAAATTATCGCTCAGGCCATGCAAAAAGCAGGTAAAAACGGCGTAATTACTGTGGAAGAATCACAATCTTTAGGCATGGAACTGGACTTTACCGAAGGCATGCAATTTGACAGAGGTTATGTTTCTCCTTATATGATTACTAATGCGGAGAAAATGACCGTAGAGTACGAAGACCCCTATATTCTCATCACGGATAAAAAAGTGGCAGCCATTAATGAAATTCTTCCCTTAATGGAAGAAATGGCTCAGGCCGGCAAAAAAGATTTAGTGGTGATTGCTGATGAAATAGAAGGTGAAGCTTTGGCTACTTTTGTTGTTAATAAATTAAGAGGCGTTTTCAATGTTTTGGGCGTTAAAGCGCCGGGCTTTGGCGATAGAAAAAAGGAAATGCTTCAGGACATTGCAGTTTTAACTGGAGGCAAAGTTGTTTCCGAAGATATGGGGATGAAACTGGAAAGCATTCATTTAAAAGATTTAGGGCAGTCAAGAAGAGTAGTTGCCACTAAAGATAATACCACGATTGTCGGCGGGAAAGGAAAAAAACAAGACATTGAAAACAGAATTGCGGGCATTAAAAAAGAATTGGAATTAAGCGATTCTGATTTTGATAAAGAAAAAATTCAGGAAAGATTGGCCAAATTGGCTGGCGGTGTAGCCGTGATTAAGGTTGGCGCAGCCACAGAAACAGAAATGAAAGAAAAAAAATTCAAGGTTGAGGATGCAGTTAATGCCACTAAAGCGGCGCGCGAAGAGGGCGTGGTGGTTGGCGGAGGCGTGGCCATTCTTAGATGTCTGTCGGTTTTGGAAAATGTTAAAGTCAAGGGTGATGAAAAAATCGGCATTGATATTCTTAAAAGGTCTGTGTATGAACCATTAAAACAAATTGCCAATAATGCGGGAAAGAGAGACGGCGCAGTAGTGGTGCAGAAGGTTTTAGAAGGAAAGGGTAATTATGGTTATGATGCGGCTCATGACGAATTCGGCGATTTAGTGGAAAAGGGGATTGTTGACCCGGTTAAAGTGACGCGTTCGGCCTTGCAAAATGCCGCTTCCATTGCTACTTTATTTTTAACCACTGAAGCAATTGTCACTGATAAACCGGAAAAAGCAGAAAAAGAAAACCATATGCATTCTGGCGGCATGGGAATGCCTGGCGGTATGGATTATTAATAACTGAAAAAGATTTGTTGTCGGATATATGAAAAGCGGATTTTTTACGAAATCCGCTTTTTTAAATTTATTACTCCGGAAATAGCCCCTATTATTAGTCCGGTGATAAGGGTTATTTTCGCGACTTCGGAAAAATATGGTTTTTCCGAAATCGCATTCAGAGAATCCCTGGAAACAACATATATGCTAAGAATAATGCCGGGGATTATTCCCACTAATCCTCCGACAATGAATGAATTGGTAAAGGCGTAACGGCCTTTCCATTCATCTTCTTTCACGGTGACGATTATCCACCAGAAAAAAATCTCGGTTATTACTAAGAAGATTCTTCCTTCTGATACAAGGAAGAACAATATTACTAACATTAAAATGTTAGTAATGTCGCTGGCCCTTTTCCAGCCAAGCGACTCTTCCGCATTATAGGCGGAGATATACCACCATAATGCGATTAAAATTATTAAAAATAACATATTTTTCCTCCTTTTATTTATATTTGTAAAGATCAAATTTATTTTATCTGTTTATATTAAATCACATTTTTACCCTTTTGTCAAGGATTTTATACAAGATAAGTACACTGGTTATCCCATGACAATTTTTGAATTTATGGTAT
>JAQTOB010000021.1 GCA_028713575.1 Patescibacteria group bacterium | reverse complement strand
AAAAAGAAATAATTGTTCAAATTAATGGCAAAGTCAGGGCCAAGATAATGGTTTCTGCCGACATTTCCCAGCCAGAAATGGAGAGAATTGTTTTAGGTGAGGAAAAAATCAAAAAACAAATAAACCAAAAAGAAATAAAAAAAATAATTTTTATTCCGGGGAAATTGATTAATATAGTGATATAATAAAGAAATAATAAACAACAAATCATAAATAACAAATTATAAATAAATTTCTTAAAATGCCAAATCCCAAATGTTAAATGCCAAATCAATGTCTTCTGTAAATTCCAAAATCCAAACAACAAATTCCAAACAAATTCCAATGACCAAAATCCAAAACTAAACAACATGATTCAACAAGAAAAGAAAATAATAGTTGTTTAAAATTTATCATTTAGAATTTAGATATTATTTATTATTTGGGATTTATAATTTTTAAAATAGAGATTGTTGATTTTTATATTATGTCTTTATCTAAGGAAATTCGTTGCCTTTGTAAAAAGTATAACATTGTGCCCCTAAGAAAAAGAGGGCAAAATTTTTTAATTAACGATTTTTTTATAGAAAAAATTATGGTCGCGGCAGAACTAAAAAAAACAGACATGCTTTTGGAAATCGGAACTGGCCCAGGTAATTTGACAAAAGTAATGGCCCAACGGGTAAAAAAAACAATTACCGTGGAAATAGACAAAAAATTAGCTGCCATTGCCAGAGAAGAATTAAAAGAATTCAAAAACATAGAAATTATTCAAGACGATATTTCAAGCGATGAATGTTTTAATGTTTTTCTGCGCCAATGTTTTAATGGATACAAGGTGGTAGCTAACATTCCTTTTAATTTAACAGGTTTGATTCTCAGAAAATTTTTAGCCGCTGAAATAAAGCCGTCACTAATGGTTTTAATTACCCAAAAAGAAGTCGGAGAAAGAATTATTGCCCGGCCGCCGAGAATGTCTCGTTTAGCAGTAATGGTCGGACTTTATGGCTCGGCTGAAATTGTTGGAAAAATTAGCCGGAATAATTTTTGGCCTCAGCCCAAAATTGACTCCATTATTTTAAAAATAAAACCATTTAATTTAAAAACAAGACAACCCTTTGACGAAAAACATTTTTTTAAAATTCTTAATGCCGGATTTTCTTCACCGCGCAAATACCTCCTTAACAATTTAATAAAAAATGCTATTATTGATAAAGGAGAGGGTAAAAAACTTTTTCAAGACCTTGGTCTTTCAGAAAAAATTAGAGCCCAAGAATTGCCAGTGGAAAATTGGGTTAAACTATCAACGGAATTAGCTAATTGACCCAATAAAATCCCAATAACCAATGACTAAATGACTAAAAATTTTTAGATATTGGAGTTTGTGAATCAGATATTTATTGGAATAATTAGAACAATTAGAATAATTTGAAATTTTATTACTTATGCTTTCAAAATCAGACAAATATTTAACAATTCTTTTGGGACTTATTGCGATTTTGGCGATTTTAACGGGTTATTTTAGAATAAAAAAAACAATTTATTTGCCCTTTGAAATAGAGAGAAAAGAAACAAAAACATTAATTCAAAAAGAAGATTTAATTTTTCCAAACCAACAAGATACGGACAATGACGGCCTGTCTGATTTTGAGGAAGAATTTGTTTATCAGACGTCTGTTTATAACGAGGACTCAGATAGCGACGGCTTTTCAGACAAAGAAGAAGTAGATGCGGGAAGCAACCCTCTAAACCCAGAACATACCCCTTATCACAAGCCTAAGCAACAGGAGAATACGCCTGAGGAAAATTTTTTAAATGAAATATCTACCGAAGATATTTCAATCCAAGAAATTAGAGATTTATTGGTAGAACAGGGCGGATTAAGCCAAGACATTGTGGATAAAATAGATGACAAAACTCTAAAAGAGTTATATAATAAAACCAAAGAGGAGACGGGTATAAATTTGAATAATTTGGGGGCGTCGGGTGAAGAACCGGGCCAGTTTTTGGATTTAAACATAGAAGAAATAAGACAGCTTTTGATTGAACAGGGGATTGATAAAACATTATTAGACCTTGTTGACGATGAAACCCTAAAAACAATGTTTTTAGAATTATTTACCCAATAATTTAGCAAAGAATTTCTAACCATTCTAATTAACCTAATTATTCTAATAAATGTCTGATTCACAAACTCCAATATCTAAAAATTTTTAGTCATTTAGTCATTGATTATTGGGATTTTATTAGGTCAATTAGGAATTAGGTTAATTAGGTCAATTTTAATCTTATCTATATTTTGAGATTTGAGATTTGCATTTTAAATTTAAAAATATTTTTATGAAGTTTGAATTATTTTTTAGGAGAACAACAATAATTTTTTTACTAATCATATCTATATCAATTGGTTTATTTTTTCCCCAGAACGCTCAAGCTCAATTTGTGGTGACAGATATTCCTAATTTGGTTCAAAATTCAGCCAAGTGGATATGGGAACGGGTTGAAAAAATTTCAGAAAAAGTCTGGAAAGCCGGTGGCGCCATTGCTTACCGCAATGGCATTAATTTTTTTCTGGGACAAGTGGCACAGCAGTCGGCAGAATATATTGCTACCGGGGGCAAGGGACAGAAACCCATGTTTTTAAGAGACCCGAATTATTGGAATAAATTAGGCGACCAAGTATTGGGAGAGTGGATTGACCAAACAGCCAAATCAGTAACCGGATTTACGGGCCGGAGCCTTTGCGACCCAATTGACCCAACTATTAAATTTAATATGCTGGTTGGGTTTGACCCCAAATATCAGGAAATGATGTTTGACCCGGATATGCGCTGTTCCTGGAGCACGATTAAATCTCGTTATAAAGAATTAAGCAAAAAGAAACTTTTTGACTTTGATGTAAAACTTAAAGAAGGAGAAGCCAGCCGATATAAGGGCAATTTGATTCAACAAATTTCATCCCAACCGGATTTTTCAATAGAGATAAAAACAAAAATGATTTCTTACCTCAATGAAGTCGGAAAAACCGAAAAAGATGTTGCCAAAACAGTGCAATCTATAAAAGAAGAATATGAATCCGGAGCAGGGGGCGGCTTTGAAGAAGCAAAAAATCAAAGAAAAATTTTTTTAGAAACAGCGCTTCAGTCCCTAAAAAATAAAGAGAAACAATTTAAAAATGATGTTTTGATTGCTCGAGAATGTTTGTCTTTTTTGAAAAATGAACAAAATAAAAATTTTTGTGATAAAAAAAATTGTTTTATTTTATGCGCCCCGGATGAAAGAAAATCGTTGGAAAATAATCCTGAAGAGAATTGTAATAGTGCAGTCCAAAAATGTTTTTCTAACGCCCAACTGGCTGTCACTCGTTTTAATCAAACTTTAGAACAAGGGAGGTCTTTAATAGACGAAACAGATAAAATGATTCCAGCCATTGTTGATTTAAGTAAGCAGAAGGAAAGTTTAAGCATGGAAGATTTAAATAAATCATTTAATCCGGAAGCGAGCGATGTGGCGGTGATGTTTCAGGTCCAGAGCCGGTTATTTACCAAACAAGCAGAGGCGATTCAAAATTCTAAATTTATGCAATCATTAACCGGAGACATTAATCGCCTGAGTTCACATATATCAGACCTTACTCTTACGCCTTCAAGTTTTGTTGACGAACAGGCCCGAGGGGCGGTAAAATCCGGAACAGCCGGGCCCTTGGAATATACTGGCGTGGCCGTTGCCGATGCCATTGGCGTTTTTACCAACACCTTAATTAATAAATTATTAAAACAATTTTTTGAAAAAGGTCTTAACCCCGAGGTTTCTCCGGAAATTGCCGAAAGAACAGCGCCGTTTTTATCAAACGCTGACGAGTTTAATTCGCCCAGCAAAGAAGAAAGTAAAATTCTTTATGCCGATTTGGCCACAGCGTCGGTGAAAAGGGGGAGAGAAATAACCATTTATGATGAGTTTGCCGTTTGTCCGGAAGATACAAAATACGCTTTGCCGACAAATTGTTTATTGGATAATAAACTAATTAGGGCCATGGAAGAAAAATTAACCATTCGGGAAGCAATTGAGAAAAATTTACTGGACGG
>JAQTOB010000020.1 GCA_028713575.1 Patescibacteria group bacterium | reverse complement strand
GACAGACCGCAATTTTTTGCGTTATTTTTTATTTCTTCTGAACTTACGCGTTTTTCCAATGGGGGGCCGAAAAGAGTTTTAGTCTTTTTCCATTCAGTCACCAGCAACTCACCATTGGCTTTCAATATCCGGGCCGCTTCTTTTAAAATTAAATCATCTTTATCGGTCTGAAAAAAAACATTATTAATTAGGGCCAAGTCAATGCTTTGGTCCGGGATTTTAGTCGCGCCTAAAATTTCCAAATTGGCCCAAATGACTTTTAAATTGTTTACGCCGAATAAATTAGCCATGCTTTGCACATTTTCCAGAGCTGATTGGACAACATCCACCGCATAGACCCTGCCCAAATCGCCCACCAATTTGGCAGCTTGCAAACTAAAATATCCCCGCCGGCCACAACCTAAATCCGCCACTTGCATTTTTTCTTCAATCCCAAGCCTTCCCAATAATTTTAAGGAATCAATCACTTCTTTTCCTCCGGGAATTTTTTTATATTCTTCCATAAATATAATTTTAACACATAGATAATCAAAAGCAAGTTTATAATCCGGTAAAAAGACAGCAGACAGTTCCTCTTAGTGGCCAATTTTTTTGTTTTGCTTTAATAACGCCGGCCAAAGATAAAAGAGAGTCATAGCTTTTAAAAGAAGAATCAATTTGCTGATAAATTTTTTTTGCTTCTTTAAGAGATTGGTCATTAATAATCCAACCTGAGCCCAGAGATTTTTTTATCATTTCCGAAACCTCCTTTTTTCTTAAAGCAATTTTATCAACAATCGCCGTGGCCAATGATTCTTGTTTGGGCGAAAAATCATGGTCAAAATCCTTGCTTAAAGAATAAATTTTTTCCGTTTGCACAATATGAATTTCTATTTTTTTCTTTAATTTATTAAATGTTTGATATAGTCCCAAAGCTGTAATGCCAGAAGAACTGGGGACAAAAACGGTTCTTAAGTTTGGAATTTTAATTAATTCGCGAGCCAAAGAATAATAAGCTTGAGGCGAATTTCTTTTTTCAGACCCGCGCAGCAAAATGAATTTATATTTTTTACCGAATAAAAAGGCTTGTTGTTTCGGACGGACGACTTTTTTAATAATAATATTTTTTGTTTTTCCGGTCGCGGATTTTAATCTTTGCCATTTGTTTGCGGAAATGTTTTTAGAAACAAAAATCATTAGTTTAAAATTTTTTTTTCTATATTTATTCAAATAATAAGCAGCGGCAATGGCGGCGTTGCCGGAAGAAGAAATAACAAAATTATTTTTTCTCTTTTTAAAATATTCATCAATTAAATGTTTCATTAAGCGGATTTTATGCGAACCGGATTCGTTAAGATATTCGTGTTTAATCCAAAGATTTTGGATATTCAATTTTTTTGCTAAACCAGGATATGATTTTTGTAATGTATTATTCATATCAATTTGTAGTTTTTTTGGAAGGCGCACACTCCCCAAGAGGCAATTATAAATTTATGTTCCCATGTTCTAACGACTCATTATTTCTATTTTTGCTCCTAATTTATTTAAACGCTCGGTTAAATTTCCATAACCGCGATTAATGGAATAGACATTTCTTAAAATTGATGTTCCTTTGGCTTTTAGCATGGCGACGAGAATGATCATGGCCGGTCGTAAAGCCGAGGGACAGATTATTTCCGCCGCTTTCAGTTTAGTCGGACCCTGAATATAGACGCGATGAGGGTCGGCCAAAATTACCTTGGCCCCCAGCTTTGAAAGTTCAGCATAATAAATGGCCCGGTGTTCATAAATCCAGTCGTGAATTAAGGTTTGACCCTTGGCTTGGGTGGCGATCGGCACGAAAAATGGCAGATTATCAATATTTAGTCCTGGAAATGGTTGGGGATGAATTTTTTCTTCCAAAGCTTTTAATTTTGAAGCATAAGTTTTAATGTCTACCAGGTTGGTTTGCCCGTTTCTTGCCTTATATTTTTTTAAAATTTTATATTTAAAGCCCATTTTTTCCAGTTTTAAAAGTTCTAATTCTAAAAAATCTATGGGACAACGTTTAATAATAAGAGAAGAGTTGGTTGTGGCGGCAATGGATAAAAACGACATAGCTTCAATTGGGTCTTCGCTAATATGGTATTCCGCCGGTTGATTAATATTTTTTTTGCCTTCAATAATTAAAGTTGAAGTGCCGATTCCTTTTACCTTTACTCCTAATTTTTGTAAAAAGAAACAAAGGTCTTGAATTTGATAATTGGCAGAAGCGAATTTAATTATGCTTTGGCCATTAATTCTGGCGCAGGCCATTAAAATATTTTCCGTTGTTGTGTCGCCGGATTCATATAGAATAATGGTGTTGGGATTAAGATTATTGCTGGTGATTTTGTAAAATTTTTTTAAAACTTCAATTTTTACTCCCAATTTTTCTAAGGCGAATAAATGAGGACGGACTGTTCTAAGACCGAGTTTGCAACCGCCGGGCTGAGGTAAATCAAATTTTTTTAAAATGTGGATTAAGGGGCCCATTAACATCAGGATGCTTCTGGTTTTTTTGGCTGAAATTTTATTAATTTCTTCAATTTTTATTTTTTTCCCGGGTATGATTTCCAGGTCTGTTTTATTCAACCATTTAACTTCAACATTAATGCTTTTTAAAACCTCAATTAAACGATAAACCTCCTCAATTTGAGGAGTTTGTCTTAAAATAGTTTTGTTTTTGTTTAAAAGGCTGGCGATCATCAAGGCCACGGTCGCGTTTTTTGAAGAATTGACAGTGATTGTTCCCTGTAATTTTTTGCCTCCGGTTATTTTCAAATTCATATAATTATTGAAATTTTTTTAATTGTCTATATTATATATTATAGTATGAATAAGACAAGAGCAAATTTTTAATTAAAAAATAAATGCCTTTACCAATAAAAAAAAATGTTATTTTGGCCCCCTACACCACTTTTAAAATTGGCGGTCCGGCCAAATATTTTTTTGTTCTTAAAAATGTCAATGATTTGCCCTTGGTTTTGAATTGGGCGAAAAAGAAAAAGCTTCCTGTTTTTATTATGGCCGGCGGTAGCAACCTTTTAATCAGCGATAAGGGTTATAGTGGTTTGGTAATTTTAATGAAATTGAATCAGATAAAAATGGAGAAAAATCGTTTGCTTGTTAGCCCTGGTTTGCCCTTGGCCAATGTTTTGAACTTTTGTTTGAAAAATAAATTGTCCGGGTTAGAATGGGCAGCGGGCATTCCCGGAACCATTGGAGGCGCTGTTGTGGACAATGCCGGCGCTTTTGGCCAATCAATCGGCGATTTAGTGGAAAAGGTTAGGGTTTTCAATTTAAACGGTTTTAAAATAATTAGAAAAAAGGACCTGAAATTTAGTTATCGCCAGAGCCGGTTTAAAAAACCGAATAATAAATATATTATTACGCAAATTTGGCTTAAAGGATTTGGAAAATTGACACCTGAAGATAAAAAATTGATTATCACCCGTTTGCAAAAAAGAAAAGATAATCAACCGCAACTGCCAAGCGCTGGCTGTGTTTTTAAAAATTTTATCCCGCACCGATCCGCCAACCAGCGGTCTGGCGTGGGGCTTATGTCCCAAACTGCTTTAAATAGTTGCGAGAACTCTCAAAGCAAGATTAAAGTCGCCAAGCATGGATTTGACGCGAGATTCACCCCCATTCCTGCGGGAAAATTGATTCAAGAGTGTGGCTTAAAAGGAAAAAGAATTAATGATGCCGAGATTAGTGAAAAGCACGCTAATTTTATTGTTAATCGTGGACAAGCCAGGGCGCAGGACGTCCTAAGTCTGATTACCCTAATTAAAAGGGAAGTGAAGAAGAAATTCAAAATCAATTTGCAAGAAGAAGTTTTATGTGTTGGATTTGACAAAGAAAATAGAAAAGGTTAGAATATAGACAATAACAAGTTATCAATTTTTATATGAAAGCAATTTGTCCGGAATGTAAAAATGAAATAGAAATAAAAGACCCCCAGAATATTTCCGTGGGGACGATTATGGAATGTAACACCTGCGGCATTACTTTGGAAGTTTCCAATCTTGATGACAACGGAGAAATAAAATTTGAAGTAATTGACGAGGGAAAATAAAGAGTTTTGTTTAAATTTTGAAGTCCGAAGAGCGAACAAAATTTAGTAACAAAGCCCTTGCCGAACACTAAAGCATTTTAGCGCCTTGGTCTTTACCAAGCGCTTAGCGAGATTTTTTAAATTGTTGTCCTAAATTTTTATTTTATATAAAAAATTGTTTTTATAAAGAACTAAGCGCTCGGCGCTTACAAATCTAACAAAATTTTATCTAAAATTTTGAGATTTGTAGCATTGTTTCTTCAATTATTCCCCGAAAGCCGTGCGAGCCAAGAAAAATAATAATATCTTTTGCCCGGGTTTCTTTTATTAAAAAATTAACCAAATTCTCGTCGTCTTCCAAATAAAGGACTTTAATTCCTTTATTTTTTTGTTCAATTATTTTTGCTAATTCTTTTCCCTCCATTCTCGGCTCTTGTTTTTCATCAGTTTTGGTCTGGGAAAGGCGAGGGATAATCACAGTATTGGCATCAATAAAAGCATTTTGATAAAGATTTTTACTGCTGACCGTTCGGTTTCCGACATTCGGTTCAAAAATAGCAAAAATTCTTGCCTGAGGAAAATGCGCGCGCAAAGCTTTTAAACTGGCCTTGGCCTTGCTTGGTGAATGAGCCAAATCGTCTATTATTTTAATTTGATTTTCATTATTTGCCGATTGGCGGAGCGAATTATTTCTGATTTCTAAGCGGCGTTTTACCCCCTGAAAACTTTCTACTGCTTTTTGAATAACTTTTAAATCAATCTTATTTTCATTTGCCAAAGCAATACCGGCTAAAAGATTTTCTACCAGATGCTCTCCCAAGAGATTAGTTTTAAATTTGCCTAAAATTTTATTTTGCTTGTCCGCTGATGAGGCGG
>JAQTOB010000019.1 GCA_028713575.1 Patescibacteria group bacterium | reverse complement strand
AAAGTCATTTGGGCCAATTTGGAAATTTTAGGCGCGACTAAAATCCCGGACCAAAGCATTGACTTGGCCCTAATTAATAATGTTTTTTTTCAGACCGATAAAGATGATTTAATTTTAAAAGAAGCGACCCGGATATTGAAAGCCAATGGTAAGTTGCTAGTGACTGAATGGAAAAAGACTAAGACCCTTTTTGGCCCCCCATTGGAAAAACGCGTAAGTTCAGAAGAAATAAAAAATAACGCAAAAAATTGCGGTCTGTCCCTGTTGGAAGAATTTGATGCCGGACCTTATCATTACGCCTTAATTTTTAAAAAATAATAAATAAAAAAACTAAAAAATCGCGCCAAATTGAAAAAATCCTTCTAAAATCATTTATTGGTACGGACTTTAGAAGGCCTCTTAATGGGGTCAGACCCCAGACCCAGACCCCAGACCCAGGGCTCCAAGGCTTGCGTTTTTTTTCTTATTTGATATAATATACTCACTAGCTTAAAACTTAAGCTAGTTTAATTGTTAAAAAAAATGTATGAATAAAAATTCCAACGAAGCAAGCACTATTTTGTCCGCGATTGAACAAATTTGTCAAGAAAAAAAGATTTCAAAAGAACAAGTTTTAGAAGCGATTGAACAGGCCTTAGCTTCGGCTTACCGCAAAGATTTCGGTAATAAACTGCAAAATCTTAAAGTTGAATTTGACCCGGAAACTGGGCAAATGAAAATATTTGATGAAAAAACCGTGGTGGACGATTTGCCTGAGGAAGAAAAATTTTTTGGAGAAGGAGAGGAAGAGTGGGCAGAAAACGAAATCATCTCATCGGCAACCCGCCGTGAAATCAAAAAAAATGAAAAAATAGAGATTGAAGAAAAAATCAATAAAGAGAAAGAAGAAACATTTGCTACTCTTCCGCCGGAAAAACAAAAAGAAACAGACTTGTCCGCCGAAGGGGCAGAATTATCCATTGAGGAAGCGGAGAAAAAAAGGTTTAATCCGAGGACTGAAATTCAAATTTCCGAAGCCAAAGAATCAAAATTTGGCAATAAAAAAACAATTAAAGTCGGAGATATTATTCGGCAAGAATTGGAAATGCCGGCTGACTTCGGCCGCATTGCCGCCCAAACCGCCAAACAAGTGATTATTCAAAGATTAAGAGAGGCGGAAAGAGAAACTATTTATGAAAAATATAAAAAACAAGAAGGTTTGGTGATTAACGGGGTTGTTCAAAGGCAAGAAAGGCAGATAACCTTAATAGACTTGGGGGAAATCTCCGCTATTCTTCCTTTGACTGAACAAGTAAGGGAAGAACGGTATCGGCCAGACCAAAAAATCAGGGTTTATGTCGTTTCCGTGGAAAAAACATCAAAGGGGCCGGAAATTATTGTTTCTCGCCGTCATGCGGAAATTTTAAAAGAATTGTTTAAATCAGAAATTCCCGAAGTGGCTAATGGCGTTGTGGAAATAAAAGCTATTGCCCGCGAAGCAGGCGCCAGATCAAAAGTAGCGGTTTGGACAAAAGAAGAAAACATTGACCCCATTGGCGCTTGTATTGGCCAAAGAGGAGTAAGAATTCAAACCGTTATTTCTGAAATTGGCGGAGAAAAAATAGATATTATTGAGTATGATGAAAATCCGGAAAAATTCATTGCCAATGCTTTAGCTCCGGCTAAGGTTTCTTCTTTGGAAATAAAAGAAAAAGAAAAAATGGCCATCGCCAAAATCAAAAACAATCAACTTTCTTTAGCCATTGGTCGAGACGGACAAAATGTCAGATTGGCGGCCAAATTAACTGGCTGGAAAATTGACATCCAAGAAGAAATAAAAGAACCGGAAGAGGCCATTGTGCCGGTTGTGCCAGAAAAAGTAGCGGAAGCCGCGGAAAACGGAAAAGAAGAAAACGAGAAGGAGAAAAAAGATGAAAAAACGGAAAAAACGGAAACGGCGAAAAAAATAAAAAAGGGAAAAGTTAAAACAAAAAAGATATTATAAATGGAGTAATTTAAATTTACAGTAATCCCAGTAACTTTCTTGGCCGAGTTTATGGTTAAAACGGATTATGTTCAATAAATACGCCTACGGCTTACTTTAGTAATTTTGGAAATCCCTCATTAGAAAGTTACGGGATGCTCATAAATCTAGTTAAAAATTTTGCGTTATATTTAACTCAAATTTTTAAAGATTTATGGCAAAAAACCGCAAAAAACGAAGAAAAAGAAAAATAATTTTATGATTTATCTACCTTTGCTCATCTCGTTATTCGGCCTTTTAATTGTCGGAATTCTGTCAAAACAAATAAAAAATATAAAATCCGATAATAAAAAAGCCAATGAGATTTCTTCCATGATTAGAGATGGCGCCATGGCTTTTCTAAAAAAAGAATATGGGGTTCTGGGCGTTTTTATATTTTTAATCGCTGTTTTACTAATAATATTTATAAATTGGCAACTGGCCATCGCTTTTATTTGCGGCGCTTTGTTTTCCGCCTTTGCCGGATACACGGGTATGCGCATCGCTACTTCAGCCAATGTTAAAACCGTTGTCCAAACGCAAAAAAATTTGCTTTCCGGACTAAAAGTCGCTTTTAAGTCCGGCTTAACCATGGGACTATCCGTTGCCTGTCTTGGTCTTTTGGGTGTAAATATTTTTTATCTAATTTTTAATGACCCGCAAATCATTTACGGTTTTGGGTTCGGGGCTTCTTTGGTCGCTCTTTTCGCTCGCGTCGGCGGAGGTATTTACACCAAAGCGGCTGATGTTGGCGCGGACTTAGTCGGTAAGATTGAAACTGGAATTCCCGAAGATGACCCACGCAATCCGGCGGTTATTGCTGATAATGTTGGCGACAATGTGGGCGATGTGGCCGGCATGGGCGCGGATTTATTTGAAAGTTATGTTGATTCTTTAATCGCTAGCATGGTTTTAGGAATAACAATGATTTCTTTTTTTGGTTCATGGGCGATAATAATTCCTTTAATATTATGCTGTTGGGGTATTATTGTAAGCTTGATTGGCGGTTTGTCTATTTTCTATTCTAAAAAAGGCGGACCTCAATTCATTTTAAACAGGGGTATTTGGCTTGCCAGCGGATTAATGGTAATTGGTTCATTTTTTATTTTAAGATATTTATCATCTGCCGGATTAAAAATTTTTGGCGCTTTAATGTCCGGCTTATTAGCTGGTTTAATTATCGGTTTTATTACAGAATATTTCACTTCGCATAAATACGCTCCCACGAGGAAACTCTCCCTTTCTTCAAACACCGGTTCAGGCACTAATATTATTTCTGGATTGGGGCTGGGAATGCAAAGTACATTGTTCCCGGTTTTAACTGTTTGTGCCGCTCTTTTGATTTCATATAAACTGGCAGATTTTTACGGCATTGGCATCGCGGCCATCGGCATGCTTTCTACTTTGGGAATTACTTTAGCCACTGACACTTATGGACCAGTCGCCGATAACGCCGCCGGAATTGCGGAAATGGCCAAAATGGGAGAAGAAACAAGAAAAAGGGCGGAACAACTTGACATGGTTGGAAATACTACGGCCGCGGTTGGTAAAGGATTTGCCATTGGTTCAGCCGCTTTAACCGCAATTATTCTTTCCGTAAGTTATATCAAAATCGTTGGAATGGATGTTTTAAATATTAATCAACCATTGGTTATGGTTGGTCTTTTTATTGGCGGACTAATGCCCTTTTTGTTCTCTTCTTTGTCTATGCGGGCCGTAGGTCAGGCCGCGGAAAAAATGGTACAAGAAGTAAGAAGACAATTTAGAGAAACAAAAGGACTGTTAAACGGCGAAGAAAAACCCGATAATGTCCGTTGTGTTAAAATCGCCACGACCTCAGCTTTACAAAAAATGATTCTTCCCGGACTAATGGCAGTTTTGGTTCCTGTCTTAATCGGCTTTATCTTGGGCAAAGGAGCGTTGGGAGGATTTTTAAACGGCGCCATTATCACCGGTTTTCTTTTGGCTATTATGATGGCTAATGCCGGCGGCGCTTGGGATAATGCTAAAAAATACATTGAAGAGGGAAATCACGGAGGAAAAGGGTCTGAATCGCACAAAGCATCTGTTGTTGGAGATATGGTTGGCGACCCATTTAAGGATACGGCTGGACCAAGTTTAAATATTTTAATCAAATTAATGTCCATTATTGCTTTAATCATTGCTCCATTATTATAAACCTATGAATATTCAAACAAAAAAATTACCTAAAAATTTAGCGGAAATTTTGGTGGAAATGTCATTTCAAGAAATGGAGCCTTTTTATCAACAAGCATTGGAAGAACTTGGCAAAGAGGTCAAAATTCCCGGGTTCCGGCCAGGAAAAGCGCCGATTGACTTAATCAAAAAAGAAGTCGGGGAAATGAAAATTTTAGAACAAGGGGCGGAAAAGGCAATTAATGAAAAATATCCCGAGATTATAAAAAACATGATTCCAGCGGCCCCACCTCAAGTGGAAATACAAAAATTGGCGCCACTCAACCCCTGTGTTTTTAAATTAACCATTCCCTTAATGCCCCAAGTCAAATTGGGAAACTATCAAAAAATAAAAATCAAAAAAAATGAAAAAATAGAAGTGGAAAACGAAGAAGCAGAAAAGGTTATTGATGAACTCAGACAAATGCGCGGGAAAGAAACCTTGGTTCAAAGGGAAATTAAAGACAAAGACAAAGTTCAAATTGACTTGAATCTTTTTGTTGATAAGGTTCCTTTAGAAAACGGCCAAATCAAAGATTTTTATTTTACCGTCGGGCAAGACCAATATTTGCCCGGGCTTTCAGAAAATTTGAAAGGATTAAAAAAGGACGAAGAAAAAGAATTTTCTTTTACTTATCCGATTAATCATTATGACAAAAAATTAGCGGGGAAAAAGATTGATTTTAAAGCAAAAATTAAAAATATTTATCAAATTGATTTACCCGAATTGGATGATGAATTTGCAAAAAACATCGGACCATTTAAAACCCTTGTTGAATTAAAAGAAAAAATAAAAGAAAACTTATTAACGGAAAAAAAATATCAAGAAGAACAAAAAGAAGAGATAGAAATTTTAAACCGATTGATTGAAATCTCTGAATTTGAAGAATTGCCCGAAGTTTTAATTGAACATGAATTGGATAAAATGTTGGCTGAATTGCAAGAAAACGTTGAGAATGAACAAGGCGGCAATTCTTTCAAGTTTGACGACTATCTGAAGATGATTAAAAAAACCGAGGAAGATTTAAAAAAAGAATTTCTCCCTCAAGCGGAGAAAAGAATTAAAACCGCTTTAGCCATCAGAGAAATCGCTTTAAAAGAAAAATTTGAAGCAGAAGAAAAAGAAATTGAAGATGAATTGATAAAATTAAAAAAAAATTATCAAAACCAGGAACAAGCCCTAAAAAATCTTGAATCAGAAAGAGGAAGGGCATACATTAAAAACTTGATTATCAATCGCAAAGTTATTGAATGGCTAAAGGGCCGGTTAAAAACATAATTTTAAAAGGGACACAAGACACAGATAACGGGCATTGGGCATAGATTGAATCTACTAGAGTAAATTCAAAATGCAAAAATTAAGACGTAACCTGCCCGCCGGCAAGCAGGAATAAAAATGTAAAATGTAAAATTTTTAATTTTGATCTATCATTTTGCGTTTTAATTTTTAAATTTTAAAATTAAAAAAAGTGTTTCACAAAAAGGATTCACTTTATAAATAAATTATTATTTTATCAAAT
>JAQTOB010000018.1 GCA_028713575.1 Patescibacteria group bacterium | reverse complement strand
TAATTTAATTAGAAGAACCTTTTCTCGCTTCGCTCGTCAAGAACCTTGAAATTAAATGTAATTTAATTAGAAGAACCTTTTCTCGCTTCGCTCGTCAAGAACCTTGAAATTAAATGTAATTTAATTAGAAGAACCTTTTCTCGCTTCGCTCGTCAAGAACCTTGAAATTAAATGTAATTTAATTATAATATATACTAAATAAATGACAAGTAGTATAAAAAGAGTCACCTTATTTTTGTTTTTTTGAATCTATTTTATGTATTTATTTATAAATAATCTTCGGCCTGAAATGATTAAGATAGGATTTAAAGACAGGCAAAAATTTTTTTGGCTGAAATTGCCGAATTTTTATCGTCAAAACGAGAAAATACTTTTTGGTATAAATGAATTTTTGCAAAAACACAAAAAAAAAATAACATCATTAAAAAAAATAGTCGTGGTTAATGGTCCGGGTTCTTTTGCCAGCATTAGAGTTGCTTTGACAATTTCCAATACCTTAGGGCTGATTTTAAAAATTCCGGTTATCGGCATTAATATGAATTTAAAATTAGACGACCAGGACCTGTTTGAAAAAGGCTTAAAGGGGGCTATTAAAAAGAATAATTTTAAATTAGCTACTCCTTTTTATGGGAAGCCCCCGAATATCAGTCGGGAAAATAAAAAGTTTTGACCATTCTTCCATTTTTATTTTTTATTTGCTATAATTAAAACATAATTAATTAAACATAAAAATATGGAATGTAAAATTATGGAAAAGAATTTTTTAAGACCAATCATCATAATTTTGGTGATTTATTTGGTCTTAACTGGTATTTTAAAATATGCCAGCGGGCTAACTTGGTCTTTAAGGTCGGTAACTATTCCTAAAGAAGAGCCATTTCAAGTAAGTGCCCAGGGGGAAGTTTATCTTAAGCCGGACACGGCGGAAATAACTTTAGGCGTGTTTAAAGAGGGCAAGACCGTAACTGAAGTACAAAAAGCGGTTAATGAAGCAAATAATAAGATAATTGAAGAATTAAAAAAATTAAACGTTAAAGAAGAAAAAATTAAAACTGTTCAATATAGCATTAATCCTCGTTATGAATGGGATAGAAATACCAGTCGGAATCGCTTAACCGGTTATCAGGCCGAAATTAGCCTTATTGTTCGGACAAATGATTTTGAAAAATTAAACGAAATTATTGACCAAGCCACTTTGGCCGGCGCCAATCAGATTAACAGTCTTAGTTTTGTTTTAGAAGATGAAGACAAGGCAAAGGCTCAAGCCAGGGATATTGCCATTGAAAAAGCCCAAGAAAAAGCCAAAGAAATCGCTGCGGTTTCTGGTTTAAATTTAGGAAAATTAATTAATGTTTCCATTTCTGACACGGATTATTATCCGATTACACGTTCTTATAGTTTGGACATTGCTAAAGAAGAGGCGATGATGGGAGGAGGAGCGCAAATTGCAACCGGCGAAACAAAAATCACGGTTAATGCGGTTTTGAGTTATGAAATAAAATAAGGAATAAGTCCTGTTTAAATCCGTTTATAAGCAGAAATTATTGTAATCATATAAATTTTGCATTATGAATAATTTAAAATTTTTAATAAATTTGGCATGAATTGGCTAATTTTATTTACAGGATTTTGTGGCGGGATAATTAGGGGATTGGTCGGTTTTCTTAAACACCAATTTTCTTATAAAGATGTCAAGTTTGATATAAGGTATTTTTTATTGATGATGTTTTTGTCCGGTTTAGTCGGTTTGGTTGTGGCTGCTGTTTTTAACCAGGAGGCGGGGTTTTCTCTAATTATTGGTTATGCGGGCGGAGATTTTATTGAAAATGTTTACAAAACAATAAAAAAAAGTCCTTCGCTTTATCCAGAGAAAGATTAAATAATTAATAATTAACTAAACGATGTATTTATTTTGAAATACATCACTGAAAGGTAAAGGATGGAAAAATTAAAAATAATTCCTTTGGGAGGATTTGAAGAAGTGGGTAAAAATTGTTTAGCCATTGAATATGGACAAGATATTATTGTCATTGATATGGGGTTTGATTTTCCCGGACAGGATTTTCCGGGCATAGACTATCTTTTACCTGACATAACTTATCTGGAGGAAAATAAAGAAAAAATTAGGGGCGTTATCATTACACACGGACACTTGGACCATATTGGCGGGCTTCCTTATTTGTTGGGAAAAATAAACAATCCGCCGATTTTTGCCACTACTTTAACGCTTGGTTTTATTGAGGACAGGTTATTAGATGTGGGAACAAAAAATAAGGCTAAGTTAAATACCATTTGGCAAAATAAAAATTTTTCTTTAGGAGTTTTTAAAATAACTCCTTTTTATGTTGTTCATAATATTCCGGACAGCGTAGGATTGGCCATTGAAACTCCTTTTGGCACCATAATCCATACCGGGGATTTTAAAATAGATGAAAATCCCGTTGACCAAAAACCATTAGAAAAAGATAAGATAAAAAATTTAAGCAAAAAAGGAGCGTTGCTTCTTTTATCAGACAGTACCAATGCCACTATTCCCGGCCATTCAGTGCCGGAGAAAGAAGTGGGTAAAGTAATAGACCAAATTATTAAACAAGCTCCTTCCAGGCTTATTTTTACAACTTTTGCCACTTTAATTAGCCGAATTCAGCAAATTATATATGCTTGTCAAAAATATAATCGGAAAATAGCCCTAGTGGGCATGGCCATGCAAAAAAGCGTAGCCATTGCTCAAAATCTAGGATATCTTAATGTTAATAAGAATATTTTTATCAAGCCAGAAGAGATTAATAATTATCCTGATAACAAGTTGGTTGTCTTAGCCGGTGGCTCACAAGGCGTAGAGGGCTCATCCATGGCGAGAATGTCTAAAAACAAACATTGGTTTGTAAAAATTAAGAAAGGCGACACTGTGGTTTTTTCTTCTTCGGCTATTCCTGGGAGCGAAGTGGCAATTCAACAAATGATGGACGGTTTGGTTAATCAGGGAGCAAGAATTATTTATCGAAGTGTAATTGGCGCCGGCGTTCACAGTTCAGGGCATGCTTTTCAAGAAGAATTAAAACAAATGATTAAATTGGTTCGGCCCAAATTTTTTATTCCCATTGAAGGCCAGCATTATATGCAGGCAGAACACATTGAATTAGCCAAGGGCCTTAATGTAAGACCGGAAAATTGTTTTATGTTTTACAACAATCAATTCTTAGAAATAGACAAGGACCAACGAGCTAAAATTATAAAAAAGAAATCTTTGGAAAAAATGGTTGCGGTTGAAGGGAAAAGGATAAAAAATTTAGACAAGGCGATTTTTGCCACCCGAAAAGGGTTGGCAGAATCGGGTGTTTGTTTTGTTAATGTTTGTCAGAGAAAAATTCAAATTGTTTTTTCAGGATTATTTGTGGAAGAAGACGTGACAAAAGAAATAAAAAATAAAATTGAAAGATTAATTAGTAAATATGGAAGAAAAAATAGAACAAAAATTCAAATGAGTTTAGGAGACTTTATTCTTCATAAAATTGGCAAAAAACCAATGATTTTTTTAATTATTAATTAATAATATTCTGAAATGTATTCTCGGTCGCCGAAAAATACTTCGGAAATAATTTGGACTAAGCATGCAATAAACAAAATGCGCCAATATAATCTTTCCGCATCGCGTTTAAAAAAATTATTAAAAAATCCTCAACATCAAGAAATAGGCATTGTTCCAAAAACAATCGCCTTAATGCAGTCGGCCGAAACAAAAAGGCCAACAGAGATTTGGTTGATGTATCAACCGTTGGGTCAAGTGAAAAAAATCATTACTGCTTGGCGTTATCCGGGAATAAGCTCCAAAAAAACAATAAGAGATTTTATTAAAAATAATGATATTTAACATTGCCAAAAAGGAAATTTTTGTTAAAATGTTTATATATGGCAGAAATAAAGAAAAAACAAAAAGAAAAACAAACGGTTAATTTTTATCAACAAATGCCTTTTAATTTTTGCGATCGCTGGTGTGAAAGATGTTCTTTAACTGACAATTGCCAGATTTTTAAACAGGCCTTTAATGACCGTTTGAAGCATATTTTTCAAGGAGAAGACCCTGATGATCCGGCCGTTGTTTTTTCTGACATAAAAAAAACTTTTAGTCGTTTGATAAAAACGATTAAAGACGATATTAAAAAACAAGGCATTGATTCTAAAAAAGTTAAAATTAAAATAATCAAAACAGGACTTAATCAAAATCCTCAACCGGAAAGTTTTATTCTTTGGAGGACGGCTCATCGCCTTGTTTTACAAATTAGTAATTTATTGAACAATGTTTTTTCAGAAGAAAACGAGGAATTTCAAGAGATTTCTCGGCAATTTAAGAACGAATTTGAAGAATTAAATTGGTATTATGTTTTTTTTGAAGGAAAATTATATCAAGCATTAGCTGTTGAGTGGTCATTTAAGAAAGAAAAAAATAAAATTCTTAAAAAATTTTATAAACAAGAAATTGATACAGCGGCGGAGCTTTCTTTTCGGGCCTTAAAATCTTGTCAAAAAATTTTAGAAAAAATTTCTCCTCATCTTCCTGGTTATATTTCCTGGTCTAAAGATTTATCCATTTCCGCCGGATTAATTTTAGAAAAAATAGAAACTAAGTTTCCTAATTGTCATCAAAAGAAAATAATTTTTCACAGTCAGTATTAAAAATTTATTTTTTAAAATACGAAGTTTGTTCAAAATTTTTACTTGTTTTTTGCCGTTTAAATTATATAATAATATATAATTAATTTAATTAACATTAATTGTTAAAAATATGAAAGAAAAATCAATTAAATTAATAGGCGGGATTGTTTTGTTGATTTTAGCTATTGTTCTGTTTTTGTTTGAAATTAATCTTTGGCTTTGTTTGGCTATTGCGGCCATTGGTCTAATTTTAATAGTCCTTTCTTTTAAAGACAAAGAAAAACAATTGCCGTCTGTTCCCGTTGAACCGGTCTTACCGGCAACAACAGAGGAGCCGACTGAATCAACGGAAATGAAAGAAAACGAATAAGACAAATAAAAAAACAAGTCCTGGCAATTAAGGACTTGTTTTTTTATTTATTAATCAAGAATGGTATTGATTAATTGCGGATGTCCGTTTAAAAATGATTTTCCAGAAACAGCATTTTTTCCTTCTTGTTGGACTTCTTTTAGAATAATGGCGTTTTTTTTCGTCATCACGGCTAATTCTTTTTCTGTTGTTAAAAAAATATTTCCCGGCTGATAAAATGTTTTAATTTTTGATATTTCAAGAGTAATAATTTTTATTTTTTTTCCTTGAAAAAAGGTGTAAATTCCCGGCCACGGTTGATAAGCCCTAAACATCTGTTCAATTTCTTGCGCCGATTTAGACCAATTTATTTGACCATGTTCCTTTTTAATCTGCTGAGTAAAAGAAGCCTTTTTATGGTTTTGTTTTTTAGCTTTAATTCTATTTTTAAGCCATTTAGGCAAAATATCAATTAATAAATTGGCGCCCAATAATGATAATTTTTCCGACAAATCAAGCATTGTTTCTTTATTTTTGATTTTTATTTTTTTTTGGGCAATAATTGGTCCATGATCTATTTTTTCGTCCATAAGCATAAGGCTTACGCCGGTTATTTTATCACCGGCTAAAATTGAGGCCTGGATTGGCGCCGCTCCCCGGTATTTTGGCAGAAGAGAAGGATGCACGTTAAGGGCGCCGAACTTGGGGATTGCTAGGATTTCCCGAGGCAGAATCAAACCATAAGCGGCGACAATAAACAAATCAGGAGATAAAGAAAACATTTTTTTGGCGATACCCGTGTTTTTTAAGGAATCTAATTGCCAAAAGGGAATCTGTTTTTTCTCTGCGGTCTTTTTCACTGACGGAACGGCCAGAATCCCTTTTCTGCCCGCCGGCTTATCGCTCGCCGTGACGACCAAAAAGGGCCTGAATTCGCTGTCAGCCAGTTTTTCCAAGATTACGGAAGCAAATTCCGGCGTACCAAAAAATATAATTTTATACCGGGAAAAAGACATATCTTGACAAAAGGTTAATAATTAATATTATTAAGAAGTGATTGATAATTAATATTTATTAAAATAATAAAATGAAAATTCTTA
>JAQTOB010000017.1 GCA_028713575.1 Patescibacteria group bacterium | reverse complement strand
ACTTTTTATATCAACCCTCTTACATATCCTTTGAAAGTGCTTTAAATTTTTATGGAATAATTTCTCAATTTCCCTATGAAATTTCCAGCGCTACAACTAAAAGGCCCGTTGAAAAACAATTTCAAAACAAAATATTCACCTATACCCATATACAAAAAAACTTATCCTGGGGTTATGAAAAAAAAGATAACTTTATCATCGCCTCTCCTGAAAAAGCTCTTTTAGACCAACTATATTTATCCTCTAAGGGGTATAAAAAAATAAATATGGACGAATGTGACTTTGCTAATATAAATAAATCAAAATTAAAAAAATACTTAAGACAATTTCCTTCAACAAGACAATTTCAAAATATTATCAAGGAATTAAAAAAATATTTTAAAATATGATTACTGAAGAACAAATATATATTTTAGCGAAAAAACATAAAATTAATGAATCAGTAATTTTAAGGGAATATTTACAATTATTTTTCTTAAATGAATTATATTCGGAAAAAAATAGCGAAAAAATATTTTTTAAAGGAGGAACCGCTCTTCGCCTAATTTATAATTCCCCCCGTTTTTCAGAAGACCTTGACTTTACTGTTGAGATAAAAGAAAAAGACTTTGACAAATTCATATCAATTCTTTTTAAAAAAATAGAAAAAAAAGAGTCTGTAACATTTAAACCCAAAAAAACGCTGGCTGGTAAATCCTTTTTATTAAAAAACAATTCTCCCCTCTTTTCTAATAAAATACTGGTCTGCCTTGATTTTTCATTTAGAGAAAAAATAATGGACCCTCAAAAATCAATTATTAATACGGATTATCCTGTCCTGTTTACCTCTTATATCTATAATCTATCAAAAAAAGAAATTTTAGCAGAAAAAATTAGAGCGCTCTTAACTAGAAAAAAGACAAAAGGAAGAGATTTTTACGATATTTGGTATCTTTTAAATCAAAATGTTGAGCTAGATAAAGGGCTAATAAATAAAAAGCTGAAATATTATAATCTAGAATTAAATAAAGACGATGTTTTAAAAAAAATTAAAAACTTCTCAAAAAAAGATTTTATACTAGATATTCGTCCTTTTGTCCCCGTAAATGAAAGAAGTGGGTTGGGAAAATTATTTGATTATCTTAAAAGATATCTTGAACAAAAACTTAATTTATAAAAAATAAAATCCCTGTTCTACTAAAAAAGTTTGGGTTTGGTGGCCGAGCCACCAAACTTTTTTAATTTTTCTTCAACTCAGAGACAGGACTCCTAAGTATTTTGTTTCTCATTTTAAAATCCCCTTTAAAAAGTTATCCACTTGTTTTTTAAAAGAAATTATTGTTAAATATATTTAAGGAGGACTTGGGTTTAAGGTTAGCTCCCCCGAAATCATAGGGGAGAAGATAGGTCGAAAAATATAAGTAGACCTTCTTAAAAGAATTTAACCTTTTTAAATCATAAAAGGTTTGGTTTGACCTGACCCGGCAAAAAAGGACGCTAATATGCGTCCTTCTCCTTTAAATAGATTTTTTGTTTTTTAGTTTTCTCTAAATCCGATTATTTATTGAATCTTCCGTTATAGTAAAATCCCCGCAGATAATAAGAATTATCACGCGGGGAAGTTAAAAGTTTTCCGATTTTATATCCTGGGATTAAAGAGAATAAGACCCCTGGACCATAAACATGGGCGCTTTATCCCTCACATTATAAGTTAAGGAAAAGCTAGATCCTATTTTCCCAAGTTCCCATATCCATTTGATGTAGGGCAAACTCATTGGTTCCTGTTTTAAATAATGTAACAGGGAATAACCAAGTCCAAAGTTTCCGACCAACACGTCTACCGCGTGATAGGAAAAAGCAAATCTGCTTTTCCACTTTGGACATGAGGGATGTTCTGGATGTCCTAGAAAAATCCCATTCCAGCTCGTTAATGCTATGCCTTTATGAGCATAAACGAGCATTGGGGCAATAAAGGGGGCATTGGTCTTTTGACCAAATGACGACCCATACGAAAACCGCCCTAAGGATCTCAAGTAAGTCACCTGCGATAAGCCCTCGTTGGCCTTCATGGATAAAAAATGTTCACCATCACGCGAACAAAATCCCATATAGACCTCTAATCCTGAAGACATCGCGCTCTTCCCCGAAGAAATACTCACCTTTCTTAGCGCAAGGCCAAGATCGGTGGACAGTCCCCTGGCAAAAAGTGTTGATAGAATTATTACAGAAACCACAGAAACAGAAAAAAGTTTTTTCACTTTTCCTCCTTTTTTTAATGAACTTTTTTTATTTACTATATCATCACATATATAAATACTAGCAAATTTTTGTCTCTTTGTCAATAGAATGTACGAGAAATGTATGAGATAAGTACATGGATAAAATCCTTAAGAATTCCATATAAATTTTTTATCCCTGGGATTTATAAGGTTTTTTTAAAGGTTGTATTATGCCAACCATTTGGTTAAATCTTTATTAAACTCTCCATTTAAAAAGTTTGGGAGTGGGGCCTTTAGTTTTTTTGTTTTTCAGAAAAGTTTGGTGGCCGAGCCACCAAACTTTTAATTTATCCACAGATATTTAGATGACACCTATTGACACCTTTTATAATCATTTTATAATTTATCTATGCAAGAGATAAAACCAAACAATGTTTATACCACGGAAGAAACCCGGGATTTTCTTAAAATTAGCAAAAGCACAATTAAACGCTGGCTAAAAAAGGGACTAATCCGCGCCAATAAAGTCGGCGGTCAATACCGCATCTTGGGCGCGGAAATTTTGCGTTTAATCTCCCCTGTTCTGGAAAAAGAAGCACAAAAAATTTATCGCGAAATAAAAGAAAAAACGAAAAAAAGAATCAAGGACTGGTAAAAAAGTTTGGAGACCAGGTCTCCAAGTTTTTGGAGACTTGGTCTCCAAAGCAGCTTCGCCTGAAAAATAGCCTCCAAATCAGGATAAAGGACTGATGGATAAAAGACTTATTATTTAAAATGTCTTGCAATTTAGTTATGACTAAATTATAATACATATTAATGAACTATAAGAATTACAACCCCTTACAATTAGTGGAAATCTTTCACCTTGAATTTTTAAGATGGTTGGGTAAAAAAGTAAATCCAAGTTATTACGCTCTCAAGGGAGGAGTGAATTTGCGTTTTTTCTATAAAAGTATTCGCTATTCCGAGGATATGGATTTAGATGTCCAAATCATCCGAACGGACGTTCTAAGAAATAAGGTTATGTGGATTCTGGAATCCAACATTTTCCAAAACAACCTTAAACCGTTCGGTATAGAAAAAATAATTCCTCCGAATATGGAAAAGGCAAAACAAACGCAAACCACTCAAAGATTTAAGATTCATCTCGTCACCCCTCGGTCTGAAGATTTCTTCACAAAAATCGAATTCTCCCGCCGGCAATCACCAATCTTAAGCGGAAATAAAATTAAAATTGAAACTGTGTCAAACGCCATTTTGCATGAATATAAAGCAGCGCCGCTGTTGGTCCCCCATTACGACGCCATGGCTGCCGTCTTGCAAAAAATAGAAGCCTTGATTACCAGAAAAATAATGGAGGTTAGAGATATTTTCGACATTTATATTATGATTCCTCAGATTGAATCAGGTGATAGAAAAAAAATCAGCTTAAATCCGGGAAAAATAAAAAAGGCCGAGGAGTATATTCTTGAAACCGGTTTTGAAGAATTTAAGGATAAGGTCGTTTCTTATCTCCTAAAAGAAGACCAGAAAATATATAATTCTCCTTCCACCTGGGACGAAATCAAATTAAAAACAATTAATTTTTTAGAAGAATTAAAAAAATGACGTCAATTTTAAACTTTATCAAAAAAATAAATCAACCCATTTTCAGCACCGCGGAATTATCCACCATCTCTAAAAAATCATTGTCAAATACAACCCAATCTCTTAATTATCTCCAAAAACAGGGGGTAGTTTTAAAAATCTATAAAGGAATTTGGGCCGAGATAACTGATAAACCATTAAGTCCTTATATTCTTATCCCCTTTTTATTTCCCCTGCGCCGATGTTATCTCTCGTTTATAAGCGCCCTGCATCTTTACGGCATTATTGAACAAATACCCCAAGTAATAACGTTGGCCTCAACCGGACACACAAAAACAATCGTCACTAAATTGGGAACCTTTTCTCTCCATCAAATAACACCGAAGTTTTTTCATGGATTTAACTGGTATAAAAATGAAAAAGGTTTTCTTATTGCCGAACCAGAAAAGGCCTTGGCGGACTGCCTCTACCTTGCCGGATACAAAAAAAAACAATTCTCATATTTCCCGGAATTGCGCTTTCCTAAAAATTTCAGTTTTAAAAAAGCAAAAGAATGGGTTAAAAAAATCCCTAATCAAAAAATTCAATCTTCCGCAATGTTAAAATTAACAAACATAATCAAAGAACAAATTAAGGACTAGTAAAAAAGTTTGGAGACCAGGTCTCCAAACTTTTGGAGACTTGGTCTCCAAATTTTTAAGGGCAATTACCAGACTTTTTAAACCCGGCGGCAATCGCCTCCTCCTCGGTGCAAAAATATTGTTCTCCTTTACTTGGGTCTATCTTTATCTGATTATAGCTGCTGCAGCCGGGAGGAAAATACAACTTGCCCGCTCCGCGACTGGAGATATTTCCTTTAATAAGACAATTTGGGTCAGACGGGAGTTCGTTTATCTCGCGAGTCAACTCATTTTCTTCTTCAAATTCTTCCAAATAATCGCATTCATCGCTCCATAATCCCCTTCTCTGGATTAATGCTTCTTCTCTTGCTTTGACAAAAAGCATCTTATATCGATTATTGGGCGCATGGGAAAGTGTTTGCGCATATCCCTGACGCAAAAGATGTTCGTTTACAAATATATCGTCTTCTTCCAAGTCCTCGCCGGGCAAATATACATAACGCAATAATCTGCCAAGTCCGTCAACGCTGTCAACATCTTTCTCCAGTCTTACGTATTTTTCTTGAACCAACCTTATCAATTCGTCTCTTGATTCTTCATAATAACATTCATCACTTTCCGGCGCGTCAATGCCAATCAGGCGAATCTTCATATTTCCATTTATTCCAATTGTATCTCCGTCAATAACCTCATCAACAAAATAAAGATTATCGGATACCGGCTTCGCCTCTTCGGAATCCACCAAGCCAGTGAGGCCAAACAAGACAGACAAAACAATCAGCAAACCGGCCAAGAATTTCCTTAATGATTCATGGGTTCCGGTTAAAGTAAGAACGCCTAACACCGCGCCGACAACCGCAATAGAACCCAAAATCCATTGTTTAATTTTTCGCAAAGTATTCTTTTCCATAAATATAGTATAACAAACCATATAAATTTGTAATCTGTGAAAAAACAAAAAAAATTCATCATTGTCGCGGCGGCAAGACCTAACTTTACCCCGCACATTCTTAATTAATATCATGTATTACACATATATCCTTAAAAACAAAATTAATAAGAAACTATATATTGGGTCCACAAACAACCTAAAAAGGAGGCTTGCCGAACATCAAAAACAAAAACCTTACTCTTTGGTCTACTATGAAGCATTTTCATCAGAAAACGAATCTCGGCAAAGAGAAAAACATTTGAAATATTTTGGCAAGGCATACCAAGAACTCAAAAACAGAATTAAAAATAGCATAGAATGTGCGGGGTGAATGAAGGTCGCCTTAATAATAAATATATGACTAAAAAGTTTATCATCGTAGCCGCGGCGAGACCCAACTTCATGAAAATCTCTCCCCTGATTGCGGAAATAAAAAGAGTTAATAAAATTAGCCGTCATCTTTTAAAAAAATCTTCGCGCCGTTTAACTAAAAACCGCCCGATTACCCAATTAACCAAATACCCGATTACCTATAAATTGGTCCATACCGGCCAACATTACGATTACCAGATGTCCGGCTCTTTTTTCAAAGAATTAAATATCCCCAAACCTGATTACAACCTCGGTGTCAAGGCCGGCCTGCATGGCGAACAAACCGGCAAAACAATGATTGAATTTGAAAAGGTTTGTTTAAAGGAAAAACCTGATTTAGTCATCGTCGTCGGCGACGTTAATGCCACTTTGGCCTGCGCCCTGACGGCCGCCAAACTGCATATCAAAGTCGCCCATATCGAAGCCGGCCTGCGCTCCAAAGATATGTCTATGCCGGAAGAAATTAACCGTATTTTAACCGACCATGTTTCCGATTATTTGTTTATCACCGAATATGAAGCGAATAAAAATCTAATTAAAGAAGGTATAAATAAGAAAAAAATATTCTTCGTGGGCGATATTATGGTTGACAGCCTAAAAAATCAAAAATCAAAAATAAAAAATAAAAAACACAAACTATTAAAACAATTTGATTTAAAACCGAAACAATATGCATTTCTCACTATGCACCGACCAAGTAATGTTGATGATAAAAAAATTTTAACCTCACTTTTGGAAACGTTTAACATCATTTCTCAAAAATTGCCGATTATTTTCCCCATTCATCCAAGAACAAAAAACAGAATCAAAGAATTTGGTTTAAATAATAAATTAAAAAATAAAAATATCGTTTTAACATCTCCTCTTTCTTATTTAGAAACGGTTTGCTTGATGATAAACGCTTGCCTGCTCATTACCGACAGCGGCGGCATTCAACAAGAAACAACGTCATTAAGCGTCCCTTGCCTGACAATCCGTGAAAACACCGAAAGGCCGATTACCATAACTCAGGGAACAAACGTTCTCTGCGGCCATAATCGGCGTAAAATTCTGAAAGAAACCGATAAAATTCTCTCCGGCAAGCAAAAAAAGTCAAAAATCCCAAAATACTGGGATGGGAAAAGTGCAAAAAGAATTATAAAAGCATTGGATAATAAGATTTTAACTTAATTAATTATATGAAAAAAGTATTCAAATTAAATGGAAATATTGTGGTCGAAGAGATACCTGTGCCTACAGTAGAAAAGGACTTTATTCTAGTCAAAAATGCCTATTCAGTAATAAGTACTGGTACAGAAATATCTAGCTTATCAAAAACAAATCCCTTTAAAAAAATTAATAAAAATAATCTCGAAAAAATTTTACATATTATGAAGCAACAAGGAATATCAGTTGGATTTAAAAGGGTGATAAATAAACTAACAGATAAGCCGCTATCGCCTATGGGGTATTCCTCGTCTGGTGAAGTAATAGAAGTGGGAGAAGATATAGAAGAGTTTAAGTAAGGAGATCTGGTAGCATGTGCTTGTGGCGAATATTGTCA
>JAQTOB010000016.1 GCA_028713575.1 Patescibacteria group bacterium | reverse complement strand
CATCAATCCTGGTTATGACGGCGTTTACGGAGAAATCGGTATTTTTACCGAGCCAGAATTAAAAAAAGAAACAATTAAAAAGAAAAAAGTTTTACCCGGACAAAAAAATTTATTTTAATATTTGTTTGAGTCCAGAATCTAACGCAACAATGTTATACTAAAAAGTATAATCACTAAGCTTAGATTCTTATGAAAAATTACAAAAGATTAAATCTTGATGAGCGAGAAGAGATTAGTCGAATGCTCGCTCAAAAATATTCTTTAAATCAAATTGCCAGATTATTAGACCGCCATGTTAGCACAATCAGTCGTGAAGTATTAGTGGGTAGTTGTAATAAATATACCTATCGGGCCGGCAAAGCGCAGCGGCGAGCGGAGAGAAACGCCAGCAAAAGAAAAAAGGACAAGCGGATACTGAATAACCAAACGGCGCTTTGGATATATATCGTCAAAAAACTCAGAAAAAAGAAATGGTCGCCCAAACAGATTGCCGAAGAGCTAAAAAAGGACTATCCTGATAATATGGCTATGCATATCGCTCCGGAAACAATCTACACATATATTTATGTCTTGCCTCGCGGGTCCTTAAAAAAGGAACTGACTTCCTGCTTGCGACAGAATAGGAAGAGAAGACACAAGCAATCAAGAGGCGTTAAAATGGAGCGAAACATAGAGGATATGCTTAGTATTGAGGAGCGTCCCAAAGAAGTGGAAGATAGAATTGTCCCAGGACACTGGGAAGGAGATTTGATTATTGGCAAGTATAATCGTTCAGCTCTTGGCACTTTAGTAGAACGCACGACAAGGACAACTATTCTTGTCCCATTAAAAAACAGAGAAGCAGAAACCGTAGCTAAATCTTTTGCTAAAGAAGTAAAGAAGTTGCCCAAACAGATGAAATTATCAATGACTTATGACCAGGGACGAGAAATGGCCAAACACAAATTATTTACCAACATTACCGGCATCAAGGTATATTTCGCTCACCCAAGAAGCCCTTGGGAACGAGGCACAAACGAAAATACTAATGGTTTAATCAGGCAATTTTTTCCAAAAGGAACTGATTTTAACAAAGTAAGTAGATATGAAGTTAAAAAAGTACAGGACTTACTGAACGGACGACCTCGAGCCGCGCTCAATTTTCAAAAACCTTATGAGGTATTTAATCAATTAATTAATAGTAACGCTGTTGCGTTAAATATTGGAGACTAACTTTGTTTATAAAAATAAAAATAATTTATCAAAATAATTATGAGAAAAATATATCTTGATTATGCCGCTACCACCCCAACAGACTCGCGCGTAGTAAAAGCCATGAAACCGTATTTTTCTAAAATTTACGGTAATGCTTCAAGTTTGCATAAGATCGGACAAAAATCAAAACTGGCTATGAACAAAGCGCGGGCAGAAATCGCTCAATTTATTAATGCCCGGTCAGAAGAAATAATTTTTACCAGTGGCGGAACAGAAGCAAATAATTTGGCAATTAAAGGAATTTTTTTCGCTTTAAATTTGCCCCATAAACATATTATTACCTCTAAAATAGAGCATCATGCCGTTTTAGAACCATGTCGTTTTTTAGAAAAACAAAACGCCACCATTACTCATTTACCGGTTGATAAATACGGTTTGGTTAATATAATAAAATTACAACAGGCCATCAAAGACGAAACAATTTTGATTTCCATTATGCACGCAAATAATGAAACAGGAGTAATTCAGCCGATTAAAGAAATCAGTCAAATTGTTCAAGCGGAAAAAGAGAGACGGCAAAAAGAAAAAATTAATATCCCAATATATTTTCATACTGACGCGGTTCAAACATTTAGCCACTTGCCCCTTGATGTTCATCAATTAAACATTGATTTATTATCTGCATCTGCCCATAAACTTTATGGACCAAAAGGCATAGGATTGCTTTATCTTAAGCAAGGTGTCAAAATAGAGTCTTTAATTCACGGCGGCGAACATGAAAAAGGTAAAAGAGCTTCTACGGAAAACATCCCCGGCATTGTCGGTTTTGCCAAAGCCGTGGAATTGGCAAAAAAAGAAATGAACAAAGAGCAAAAAAGATTGATGAAGATGAGGGATTATTTTATAAATAAAATAATAGATAGCATAAAAGACAGCCATTTAAACGGACACGCTAAAATGCGCTTAGCTAATAATATTAATATCAGCATTAAAGGAATTGAAGGAGAGGCCATGATGATTAATCTAGACAGTTTTGGTATTGCTTGTTCTACTGGCTCTGCTTGTTCTTCAACTTCTTTAGAGCCATCTCATGTTTTATTAGCCATGAGCCTGGGCCCAGAATTGGCTCATTCCTCATTAAGGTTTACCCTTGGTCGCTGGACAAAAAAGAAAGACTTGGATTATACTATTAAAAAATTAATTTTTGTTGTTAATAGATTAAGAAATATATCTTCTTTAAAAATAAAAATCTAATCCGTCTTTACGGCGGATTTGCCAATGAGGCAAAGAATATAAGACATTTAAAATTTAAAAAATTAAAATATCAGAACGCAGAGATATGACAATATAACAATTTACTGTTTTAATGTTCTTGTGTTTTTATGTTATAATAAAATTATATGGGACAATTTGATAAAAATAGCGAACTTATGGACCACTTTCTTCACCCGCGCAATGTTGGAAAACTTGATAATCCTGATGCGATTGGCAAAGTGGGCAATATCACCTGTGGGGATATTATGGAAATTTACCTTAAAGTGGAAAATAATATCATCAAAAATATTAAATTCCAGACCTTTGGTTGCGCCGCCGCCATCGCTTCTACTTCGGTTTTAACAGAGTTGGTTAAAGGGAAAACATTGGAAGAGGCGTTAAAGATATCCAGCAAAAGGATTAGAGAAATATTAGGTGAAATGCCCCCGCATAAATATCATTGTACGGTTTTAGCCGAGCAGGCGTTAAAAGATGCGATTGAAAATTACCAAAAGAAAAGTGAAAAAAAATAACAACAAAATGGTAGCCATTGCTATGTCTGGCGGCATTGATTCGGCTGTCGCCGCTTTTTTATTGCAAGGAAAATACCAAATTTTCGGTTTAACCATGTTTTCGGGCTCATTTGGTAAGTCGGCGATAAAAAATGCCAAAATTATTTGTCAAAGATTAAAAATTCCCCATTATGTTGTTAATTTGGAAAAAGAATTTAAAAGAGAGATAATTAAACCATTTGCCAAAGAATATGCAAACGGCAGGACTCCCAATCCGTGTATTTGGTGCAACGAAAAAATAAAATTCGGATTATTGCTAAAAAAAGCAGAAAAATTAGGAGCGAACTTTTTAGCTACCGGACACTACGCGCGGATAACGCGTGAAATTTCAAATTTCAAATTTCAAATTTCAAACAAATCCCAAATCACAAATTCCAAAAATCGAACAATTTACAAATTATTAAAGGCCAAAGACAAAGCTAAGGACCAATCGTATTTTTTATACCGTTTAAAGCAATCTCAGCTAAAAAAAATTATTTTCCCCTTAGGTGATTTAACCAAAGAAGAAGTTAAAAAAATTGCTGTTAAAAATAAATTATTAATTAAAGAACAAAAAGAGTCGCACGAGATTTGTTTTATTCCCGATAACGACTACCGAAAATTTCTTAAAAACAATTTACGGAGGAAAACAAAAAAAGGAGTAATCAAAAATTTACGCGGTAAAATTATTGGAGAACATCAGGGCTTGCCCTTCTATACAGTGGGACAAAGAAAAGGGCTGATTAAAGGGCAGAAAAGACCGTTTTATGTGGTGAAGATGGACAATGGTAACAATACTTTAACTGTCGGAGGAGAAAAAGACCTGTATCAAAAAGAATTTACAGTTGGTAGAATCAATTGGCTTGATGGGAAGGAAATAAAAAATAAGAAAAAAATTACAGTTAAAATAAGATACTGTCACCCCGATATTTTAGTGGATTTTCTAAAATGGCAGCAAAACGGAAAATTAGACGTGAAACTAAAAAAACCGCAAAAAGCGGTCACTCCCGGCCAATCAGCGGTTTTCTATAACAAAGATGAAGTTTTGGGCGGCGGGGTTATAGAAAAATAAGATTTGATAGATGGGGTCTGACCCCCTAAACGTTCCTTCTAAAACCCGCATCAATAAATGGCTATAGAGCGAAATTTTCAATTTGGTGTAATTTTGATAAAAAAATATTTTGGCGCCGAGGGCGGGATTAAACCATTTTTCTCATCTTTTTTTACGGACAGTAAGATGAGGATGGATTATAGATATTCCCGCCCTCTGAATCCGCCGACTGGCGGAGTAGGAGGGTGCGGACGGTGGGATTTGAACCCACACGGGTTTCCCCATAGGATCCTAAGTCCTACACGTCTACCAGGTTCCGTCACGTCCGCAGACAATAAATTTTACTATTTCGTTTGTATTTTATCAAGTCATCTTTTTATTTTTTCCATTTTTTCCGTCCATTCATTTTTCTTCTCCTCATTTCCTTGTTCCTGATAGACATTTATCAACATAGCATAAGCGCCAAGATAATAATGATTTATTTTAATAGTTTTCTCCCAAAGAGCAATCGCCTCTTCATTTTTATTTTGTTTTTGTTTTAATAAACCGTAATTGAAATAGACATTATCATAATTAGGATTTATTTTTATTTCCTGTTCAAATTCCGCTTCCGCTTTGTCAAAATCGTTTTGGTTAAAATAAATCAAACCGAGATTATTATGGACCATTGGTTCAAAGGGATTTAAGGCTTCGGCTTTTTTAAAATATTGTTCCGCTTCTTGATACCGCTGGTCTAAAAAATACATCGCCCCTAAATTTCTCTGTGCCAAGGGTGAGTGTGGAGAATTTTTTGCCGCCTTTTGCCAAAAAACCAGGCGGTTTTGGAAATTGTTGCTATGGAAAAAGGTGATGATTGAAAAAATGGTGGCAAGAAAAATAATTGCTATCCATTTTTTATTCCCATTGTTTGATTTTAATCCGGCAATTTCCAAAAAAACGATCAATAATCCGACCAAAGGGACGTATAGCCGGTGTTCAAGAAAATCGACGACAATTTCAGCATTGGGTCGGATAAAAGACGGTAAAAGAAAAACTAAAAACCAGAAAAATCCGAAAATAAGATAATTCCAACGTTTAGTTTTGGAAAAAATAATCAGGCCGACAATTAAAACAAAAGCAATAATTCCATAAATAAAACTTGTATCTTGAATAATGGGCAAAACTGTTAAATTAAAAGGAAAAATAACTTTGCCGATAAACTGTGGCAAAGCCGGCAATCCTTGGCAAACGGATTTTATCAAGTCACCTAATCCCATTTCCAAAGGAACCCGAAAAGCGTTTTGCCTTAATAAAAACCAGGCGGCGATGGCCGTTGCCCAACCGACTAAAAACCAGGTTTTATGGCAAAAAGGAATTTTTTCTTGATGAATGAATTGAAAATAAAAGATTACCAGTAGCGGCAAGAATAAAGAGGATTCTTTGGTTAAAAGGGCCAGGAGGAAGAACAATAAATGGAAAAAACAGTTTTTCCTCCGGTTTTTTTCCAAAAAACGCAGGAAGAAATAAAAAGAAGAGAACAAAAACACAGCCATTAAAGAATCGTTCCGGCCGGGAATCCAGGCCACGGCCTGCGTCAGGACCGGATGGACGACGAAAATCAGGCTGGCGGCGAAAGACAACTCCTTTCGGTAATTCAGTTTCATCAGGACCAGGAAAAGAAGGTAGCCGGCCAGAATGTGGATAATAATGTTGGTCAGATGGTAAAGGGCCGGCGAAGTACCGGCAATCAGGGCGTTGAAAATCAGCGACACGGTCAGAAGCGGACGGTAATAAGCGTCTGGAGAAGAAATAAAAACGTCCTCTTGAAAACTTTTTATAATGTTTGCCGGATTGGTTATAAAATCTCGGAGATCCAAAATAAGGCGATTGTCATCCAGATAAACGAAATTAAAGGAAAGGGTTTTAGCGTAGAGGATGAAGCCGATTAAAACCAGCCAAAAAAATGGACGCCAACCCTTTAGAAAAATATTGTAAATTTTTTCTTTCATTTTTTATCGGGAATTACAACCGTTTTTTATAATTTAACCTAATCATATCACAAACATCTTTTGCAAACAAGCATTGATAAAATTTAAAGCTCCCTTAAATAGAGGAGCTTTGAATTTCCAAAAAGTTCTTACTAATTTTTTCCTAGTCTTAATAATAAATAAGATGAATATATTTATTTTAATTCCAGTTTTTTATTTTTGATGCTTCGGCTTCGTCCAGCATCAACCCTGAGTCTTGTCAAAGGGTTAAGATTTTATTTTTGGCTTTAAGCGAAGCATTTGGTGCCCAGGGCGGGAGTCCAACCCGCACGAGCTTGCGCTCAAAGGATTTTAAGTCCTTCGTGTATAGCAGTTCCACCACCTGGGCAAAAAAGATGAAAGTTTGATACTGGAGCGGGAGACGGGATTCGCACCCGCGACCTCTTCCTTGGCAAGGAAGCATTCTACTGCTGAACTACTCCCGCTTTTATATCTCCTCTAATATCTTAAGGGATAATTCATTTTTTTCAAGATCTAAAAGAGCAAAACTTGCTTTATAAAATATACCGGCTAAATTGCCCGGATTAACCAATGCCGTTTTTTTTAAAGTTTCTTCCCAGGGCTTATGGTCGTGCCCATAGAAGACATAATCGTATTTTTGCGTTTCCCCTAGTTTTTTCGCCTGACCGGGGAAATGAGTGAAAGCCATTCTTTTGTTTTCTAAAAAGATTTCGCCGATTTGTCCGTAGATTTTAAGATTAGAAAAAATTTTATTGTTTAATTCTTCCAAGATGTCGGCATTACCGTAGACAAAATGTATTTTTGCTTCAAAATTTTTTGGCCAGGATTCAATTACACAATTGATTTTACAAAGATCGCCACAGTGAATAATCGTATCTATTTTTTCTTTTTGGCAATAATCAAAGAATTTTTTTAGATTGGGAATATTATCATGGGAGTCGGAAATAATAGCGATATGCATGTTAGTTAATTTGATAAAATAATAATTTATTTATAAAGTGAATCCTTTTTGTGAAACACTTTTTTTAATTTTAAAATTTAAAAATTAAAACGCAAAATGATAGATCAAAATTAAAAATTTTACATTTTACATTTTCATTTCTGCTTGCCGGCGGGCAGGTTGCGTCTTAATATTTGCATTTTGAATTTACTCTAGTAGATTCAATTTATGTCCAATGCCCGTTATCTGTGTTTTGTGTCCCTTTTGAAATTATGTTTTTAACCGGCCCTTTAGCCATTCAATAACTTTGCGATTGATAATCAAGTTTTTAATATACGCCCTTCCTCTTTCTGATTCAAGATTTTTTAGGGCTTGTTCCTGGTTTTGATAATTTTTTTTTAATTTTATCAATTCATCTTCAATTTCTTTTTCTTCTGCTTCAAATTTTTCCTTTAAAGCGATTTCTCTGATGGCTAAAGCGGTTTTAA
>JAQTOB010000015.1 GCA_028713575.1 Patescibacteria group bacterium | reverse complement strand
TTTCGTTTAATTGGTTCTTCAATAAGCAGTATAAACGTTGGGCAGAGCCCATTAGCCTATAAAGAAAGTTATAGCAAAGATTACGGCCAGACTGACAGTAGCGTTGGTTTGTCTGTTAGAAATGTAACTCCGCCGGTTCCGGCAACTGACAGCGATTTAATCAGCGGTGAAAACGCGGAAGATTTTGAAGTGACAGAATATAATATCTATATTGAGACGCGCCGTTTAGAAGAAGCCTGTAGTCAGGTTATGGATTTAAAATCGCGACCAGACGTAATTTTTGAGACCGCCAATGAATATGAAAAAAATTGTAATTACAGATTTAAAGTCAGAAAAGAGAATACGGAAGAAATAATGGCGATTATTAATGAATTAAATCCCAAAGAATTTAACGAGAGCACTTATACCATTAAGCGGTTAGTTGATGATTATACCAGTGAATTAGAGATATTGGAGAAAAAAATGAATTCTATTAACGAGACCCTAACCAATGCAACTGCGGCTTATGACGACATTGCCGGAATTGCCACCCGGATTCAGGACGCGGAGAGTTTGGCAAAAATTATTGACAGTAAAATAAATATTATTGAGAAATTGACCCAGGAGCGCATTAACATTACCGCGCAGCTGGAAAGATTAGGGCGGGCTAAAGCCGAGCAGCTTGACCGCTTGAATTATACTTATTTTAATGTTTATATTACAGAAAATAAATTTGTTGATTGGCAAGATTTAAAAGAATCGTGGCAATTAGCGGTTAAATCATTTGTTCGCAATGTTAATGAAGTTATTCAGGACATCACTATTAATTTAGTTGGATTGCTGTTTCAGATATTTCAATATGTTGTTTATTTGTTTATTATTTTGATTGTTGCCAAATATGGCTGGCGATTGGCTAAGCGAATTTGGACAAAATAAGATGACGTAAAAAAGTTGCTCCATTTTGGGGCGACTTTTTTATTTTTTTCTAAAAAAATGTTATAATAAAAAAATGAAATATGATTTAGCCGTAATTGGCGCCGGACCAGCCGGTATGATGGCCGCGGGTCGGGCGGGAGAATTCAATGCCAATGTCGTCTTAATTGAAAAGAATAAAACATTAGGAAATAAACTTTTAATCACAGGCAAAGGGAGATGTAATTTTACCAACAAAAGAGACGACTTAAAACAGATGATTGAAAAATTTGGGAAAAACGGAAAGTTTCTTTTTTCTTGTTTTTATAAATTTGGACCAGATGAAACAATTGATTTTTTTGAAAAAAGGGGAGTAAAAATAAAAATAGAAAGAGGCGGTAGAGTTTTTCCCTTAAGCGATAAATCCAAAGATGTTCTTGACGCTTTGATTGGCTATTTAAAAGAGTCAAAAGTAAAAATAATGACTGGCCAGGCGGTTAAAGATGTTATTAAGAAAAAAAATAAGATTGAAAAAATAATTCTTAATAACCTTCGGGAAATAGTCGCCAAACAATATATTATTTGTACGGGCGGAAAATCCTATCCCTCAACCGGGTCAACCGGCGACGGCTATCAATGGTTAAAAAATATAGGTCATACAATTACTCGGCTTTCCCCCGCGCTTGTCCCCGTCATAACCCAAGAACAATTTATCAAAGACATTGAAGGATTAAGCCTGAAAAACGTTAAAATTAGTCTTTGGCAAAATAACAGAGAAATCGGTTCAGCTTTTGGCGAGGCGATTTTCACTCACAACGGATTAAGTGGGCCGATTATTCTTGATTTAAGCCGAAAAATTATTGACCAATCAAACATTGAAATTAAAATAGATTTTAAGCCAGCTTTAAATTTTATAGACCTGGACAAAAGAATACAAAAAGATTTTAAAAAAACGAATAATAAAATGTTTAAAAATAGCTTGAATGAACTTTTACCCCAGAGGCTTATTCCTGTTATAATAGCAATTTCTAAAATTGAACCGGAAAAAAAAGTCAATCTTATTACAAGAGAAGAAAGAAAAAAAATAATTCATCTTTTAAAAGAATTTGTTTTGAAAGTGAAGCGTTTAGATGGTTATGATAAAGCGATTATCACTGTCGGCGGAATTGACCTGCGCGAAATCAATCCGCAAACTATGAAATCAAGATTGATTGATAATCTTTATTTAGCCGGAGAAATCCTTGACCTTGACGGGCCAACTGGCGGTTACAATTTACAAGCTTGTTTTAGCACCGGTTATATAGCCGGTGAAAACGCGAGCAAGTTTTGATATTAGGAAAAATAAAACCCGATGATTTTTAAATCACACGGGCTTTTTTAATTGAAATTATAAATTATAAATTGAAATTTTTTTTGAAAATTGTTCGGTAAATCATTTCTCGGCTGATAATTCCTACCACTTTTCTTTTTTCCACCACCAGAAATTGATGAATGCGCTGGGCGAGCATGATTGCGCCGGCGCTCATAACAAACATTTCAGGCTCAATGGTTAGGGGAGATTTGTTCATAAATCTTTCTACTGGTTGATACTTTATTTCTTGGGCCTTGTCTTCTCTTTTTTCAAAATCAGTATAGATTTCCGGATGTTCATAATAACTTTTGTAATAAGGATAAAGAATGTTGAAAAGGTCTTTTTCCGAAACATAACCGACCAAATTTTCTTCTTCATCAATTACTGGCGCGCCGGTAATGTCATTGTTATAGAGAATTTTAACTGCCTCTTCATAAGTATTATCCGGTCGCAGGCTGATAACTTTTTTTTGCATAATATCTTTTACTTTCATAGATTCATTTAATAATTGTTTAATTATATAAATGAATGATATAACAATTAAAACAAATTGGCAATAAATAATTATTTATTTATCTTTCTGTATTTTTGCGCCACCTTTAGTCTGATCATTTCTCGGTTGAGAACTGCCTGGAGTCGGGCAAAATCAATGTCAGCCATGTCTTGTTTTTCTTCCAGCAATTTTTTTGCCCTGAGGCGCGCTTCTTCTGCCTTTTTTAAATCAATTTCTTCCGCTCGTTCCGCCGTATCTGCCAAAATATAAACCTGACTTTCTGGTTGAACCTCAATAAAACCCGTGGAAACTGCTAAAAAAATCGTTTCTTTATCCTTTTTTATTATCATTTCTCCGGGCTTTAAAATAGAAACCAGAGGAGCATGACGGCCCAAAATAGTTATTTCCCCATCTTCTGTCGGAACAGTCACTTGGTCAATTTCATCTTCATAAGCGATTTTTTCCGGCGTAACGATTTTAAATTTTATTTTTATTTTTGACATTCTTCAATATTTCCTTTCATATAAAAATTTTGTTCATTTTGATGATCATGCCTGCCTTCAATAATTTCTTTAAAACCCTCAAGAGTGTCTTTTAGTTTCACATATTTTCCCGCAATTCCGGTAAATTGTTCAGCTACGAAAAATGGTTGAGACAAAAATTTTTGTATTTTTCTGGCTCGGGAAACGATTGATTTGTCTTCTTCTGATAACTCATCCATTCCTAAGATGGCGATGATATCTTGTAAATCTTTGTATCTTTGTAAAATTTTTTGTACTTCTCGGGAAATTTGATAATGTTCTTCACCGACGATGTTTGGATCAAGAATCGTAGAATTTGAATCCAATGGGTCAACTGCTGGATAAATGCCCAAAGAAGAAAGGGAGCGGGAAAGCACGATTGTTGAATCAAGATGCGCAAAGGTTGTTGCCGGCGCCGGATCAGTCAAGTCATCAGCCGGAACATAAATCGCTTGCACGGAAGTGATAGAACCTTCATTGGTTGAGGTTATTCTTTCTTGAAGCGCCCCCATTTCTGTGGCAAGATTTGGCTGATATCCGACCGCTGAAGGCATGCGACCGAGCAGGGCGGAAATTTCTGAACCGGCTTGGGTAAATCTGAAAATATTATCAATAAATAAAAGTAAATCTTTTTTTTGTTTGTCTCGAAAATATTCCGCCATAGTTAAGGCAGATAAAGCTACTCTGGCTCTGACACCCGGCGGTTCGTTCATTTGGCCAAAAACCAACGCGGTTTTATTTAAAACCCCGCTACTTTTCATTTCTCGGTAAAGATCATTTCCCTCTCGGCTTCTTTCACCTACGCCGGCAAAAATTGAATAGCCGCCATGCTCTTGAGCAATATTTCTTATTAGTTCTTGAATAACCACTGTTTTCCCCACCCCGGCGCCACCGAATAATCCGATTTTACCGCCTTTTAAAAACGGACAAATCAAATCAATCACTTTAATTCCGGTTTCCAAAATTTCCATTTTTGTTGATTGATTGGTGAATTTTGGCGCCGAAGAATGAATTGGCATTTTTTCCGCTTTTTTTAATGGCGGTTGGTTGTCAATCGGTTCGCCAAGGCAATTAAACATTCTTCCCAATGTTTCTTCTCCAACCGGAACAGAGATAGGGCCCCCCGTGTCAATAACTTCTTGTCCTCTTTCCAGACCATCGGAAGAGCCCATAGCCAAAGCTTTAATTTGATTTAGACCAATATGTTGTTCAACCTCTAAAATTAATTTTTCCCCCTTAATTTCCGTTTCCAAAGCGAAATGTATTTCTGGCAGTTTTTCTTCAAAACAAACAATAACCACTCCGCCGATCACCTGAATTATTTTTCCTTTATTTTTAATATTCATTTTATCAATATTTAAAATTATTTAGATGTCTATTAAAGATTGGGCGCCACTGGAGATTTCCGCAATTTCTTGAGTGATGCCTGATTGTCTGGCCTGATTATAGTAAAGCATTAGTTCTTTAATCATATTCTCGGCATTATCGCTGGCGTTTTTCATCGCCAACATTCTCGCGCTGTGTTCGCTGGCATTGGCCTCCAATAAAGCTTGGTATATTTGCACTTCAGTTAAACGGGGAAGGATTAAATCCAAAACACTTTCTTCATTTGGTTCAAAAATTATCAAAGGTTTTGCTTTTTTAATTTTTATTTCTTTTTCAATTATTTTTTCATCAATAACATCAATAAAAATTTCTTTATTAATTGGTAAAAGAATTTTAATTTTTGGTTCATATTTTATACTGGAAATAAAATCAGTATAAATGACTGATATTTTATGATATTGTTTTTTAGTAAATTCACTAATTACCAATTGAGTTAAACTAGAGATTTCTTTAATTTTTAAGTCGTCGCTGAATTCAACAAAGCTGGCAATAATTTTATTTTTCATTTTTCGGCTAATAATTTCTCCTTTGCGACCAACGATTATTAAATCAATTTTTTTATTTTTATTTTTTAAAATATATTGAATGGTTGTTTTGGCGATATTAACATTATATCCGCCACACAAGCCACGATTAGAAGAAATAACAATTAAAAGTTCTTTTTCGGTTTTAACGTTAATTAATAAAGGATGTTTTAAATGTTCTTCTTTCGCCAAATTTTTTAAAAGGTCCCAGGCGTGTTTGGCGTAAAAACGGCTACTTAGGGAACTTATGATTGCCTTGCGCATTTTTGCCGCCGCTACTAATTCCATGGCCTTGGTTATTTTTTTAGTACTCCCCACGGATTTAATTCTGTTTTTAATGGCTTTTGATATTCCGGGCATAGATATTATAAATAAGATTTTTTGAATTCTTCTAAAGTTTTTTTCAAGTCTTCTTCAATTTTTTCGTTCCAATTTTTTTCTAACGTTTTTAAAAGTTCTTTTTTATTCATTTTTAGAAATTGATAAAGACTTTTTTCTTTTATTCTAATTTCTTCATTTTTAATTTCGTCAAAGTATCCGTTGTTGACAGCATAAATTGAGATTATTTGATAGCTGATGGGCAGAGGAGAATAAAGAGGTTGTTTTAATAATTCAATTATCTTTTGTCCTCGGCTGATTTGTTTTTTTGTTTCTGGGTCCAGGTCGCTGGCAAATTGAGTAAAGGCCTCCAGTTCGCGAAATTGTGCTAAATCAAGTTTTAATTTACCGGCAACCTTTTTCATTGATTTTATTTGTGCGCTACTACCGACCCGAGAGACGGAGATGCCCATGTCAATAGCCGGTCTGATACCCTTGTAAAAAAGATTTGAATCAAGAAATATTTGGCCATCAGTAATTGAAATGACATTGGTTGGAATATAGGCGCTTACGTCTCCGGCTTGCGTTTCAATAATTGGCAAGGCGGTAATTGATCCGCCTCCGGCTTTTTGGTTTCGGCGGCAAGCCCTTTCTAAAAGGCGGGAATGTAAATAAAAAATATCTCCGGGATAAGCCTCTCGTCCCGGAGGTCGACGAAGCAATAGAGAAATTTCTCTATAAGCCCAGGCGTGTTTGGAAAGGTCGTCATAAACAATTAAAACATCTTTTCCTTGGTCCATAAAATATTCGGCTAAAGTTGCGCCGGCATAGGGAGCCAAATATGACAAGGCGGCTGATTCTGAAGCGCCGGCAAAAACAATGATTGTATGCATCAGGCTTCCAGTTTCTTTAAGTTTTGCTACAATATTGGCGATTTTTGATTGTTTTTGTCCAATCGCCACATAAATACAAATTATGTTTTCATTTTTTTGATTAATAATCGTATCAATGGCAATGGCGGTTTTGCCGGTTTGTCGGTCGCCGATAATCAGTTCTCTTTGACCGCGGCCAATCGGAATAGAAGAGTCAATGGCCTTAATGCCGGTATGGAGCGGCTGACTTACTGGTTCTCGTTCCATTACCCCGGGTGCGATTTTTTCAATTGGATATCGTTTATCTGATTTAATTTTTTCTTTTCCATCTAACGGTTGTCCTAAAGGGTCAACAATGCGACCGACGTAATCATCATTTACAGGAATTGAGAGAACTTGACCGGTTCTTTTTACTATATCTCCCTCTTTAAGATGTTGGTATTTTCCCAAAATAACAGCCCCGACAGAGTCCTCTTCTAAATTTAAAGCCAAACCGATTGTTTCTTTCGGGAAAAGAAGCATTTCCGAGGATTGGCATTTATTCAAACCGCTTAGACGGCAGATGCCGTCGCCGACTTCCAAAATTTTGCCGGTTTCATTGATTTCCATTTTCGGCTCAAATTCTTTGATTTGTTTTTTTAATTTGTCAACGATTTTTTCTAAACTCATTTAATTATTCATTAATCAATTTATTTTTTAATAAAGATAGATTATGATTGACACTGGCGTCAAAAATTTTATTTTGATATTGAGCGATGAATCCGCCCAAAATTTTTTGGTCTTTAATAATTTTAATTTTATCGTTTTTATTGAATCCGGAAATTTTTTTTATTTTTTCAATCATAGATGACGATAGATTGTTTTTTATTTTAATTGACAAGGTTTTTTCTTCTTTTTCTTCGGCGATTTTTTTTTCTAAATATTTTAAGATATTTGGGAGTAAATAATCAAGATTTTTTTGATGACAAAAAAGAATGAATTGGTCGGCTATTTCATTCATTTTTTTCGGATTGGTTTTGATGGATTTCAGCAATTTTTTTGCTAAATTTTGACTTGAACATCTCATGTTTATTCTAATAATTTTTCAATTAATTCTTTTTCTTTTTGTTCGGATTTTTGCTTAATGATTTTTTCCGAAACGTCAATTACCAGGTCAACAACTTCACTTTTTATCTCCATTAACATTTTTTTCTTTTCTTGTTCAATTACTTCTTTGGCCTGGTTAATAATTTTTTTGCCCTTTTCTTCAGCCAGCTTAGACCCTTCGTTGATTATTTTTTCCGATTCTTTATTGGCCAAAATGATTATTTTATTGGCCTCTTTCTTGGCGTCTAATAATGTTTTTTCGCTGGTTTCCCGGGTTAATTGTAAATTTTGCGCCGCTTTTTCCGCATCTTCCAGCCCTTTTTTAATCTTTTTTTCTCTTTCATCAAGGATTTTTTTAATTGGCTTAAGAGCAAATCTTTTTAAAAGCCAAACAATAATCAAAAAATTAATCAAATTAGCCAAAGCTAATCGCCAGTCAAATCCAAAATTTCCTAGTATTTTCTCCAACATTTTCGTTTTAGAGAATAAAGAAGGCGACTAAAGCGTAAATGGCCGTTGATTCCGCCATGGCCGCGCCAATAATCATTTTACTGAATAAACTTCCTTCCACTTCTGGATTTCTGCCTATTGCCTCTAAGGCCTTCCCAATTAAAAATCCTTCACCAATGGCCGAGAATCCCATGGTTAAGGTGCAAAATCCTTTGGCCAAAAGACGAGCCGCCTCAATAATAAATTGTTCTTCCATAGATTTATATATTTAATTTATTAATTATATTATTCCGTTTCTTTGACCGCTAACATGTAATAAGCAGTAGTTAAACAACCAAAAACCATAGCTTGAATGGTCCCGGTAAACAAGTTCATGGCCATCCAAACAGAAGGCAAGATATAGGCGAGGCCGCCGAGAATGATTATCGCTAATGTTTCACCGGCAAAAATATTGCCGAATAAACGAATAGAAAGGGAGATGATTCGGGCAAACTCGGTGATAATATCCATTAAGCCGAGAATAAAA
>JAQTOB010000014.1 GCA_028713575.1 Patescibacteria group bacterium | reverse complement strand
TTTATATTTGTAAAGATCAAATTTATTTTATCTGTTTATATTAAATCACATTTTTACCCTTTTGTCAAGGATTTTATACAAGATAAGTACACTGGTTATCCCATGACAATTTTTGAATTTATGGTATAATAGTTTCATTAATAAGTTATAAATAAAATTTATGATAGAAAATATTATTGAAAAAATTAATTCTAAAGCGAAAAAAATCAAGAAATATGGCATTTTATCCAGGTTATTGGCCGCCATTTCTTATTTGGGAGTTTTTTCTTTAATTCCGTTTATTTTTAAAATTAAAAACGAATATGTTCGTTTTCACGCCAAACAAGGACTGCTTTTATTCTTAGTGGAAATTTGTTCTGTTTTAATCTGGGTTATTCCTTTTGTTGGCTGGATTATCGGTTTTGTTAGCTGGATTCTTTGTTTTGTTTTGTCTTTAATGGGATTAGTTAACGGAATTATTGGCCGAGAGTGGAAAATTCCGTTTTTGCATAGATTCGCCAATAGAGTAAAATTTTAAAATTAAAAAGTTAAGATTGTTTCAATTCCAAAGTTTGAATTATTATTTTGTATTTTAATTTTTATATTTTGTATTCAACAAACTGCCTATGATTAAATGGTTCAAAGAAATTAGTATTAAAGATGTGCCTCAAGTTGGAGGCAAAAACGCTTCTTTAGGGGAAATGTATTGTCGTCTTGGCAAAAGGGGCGTAAGAATTCCCAATGGCTTTGCCACTACGGCTGAGGCTTATTGGCATTTTTTAGAACAAGGAAATTTAAGAAAAGAAATAGAAAAAGTTTTAAAAAAATTGGATATTAAAAATATTAATGATTTAATTCAGCGAGGCAAAAAAATCAGAGAAATGATTTTAAAAACGCCACTGCCTGCTGATTTTGAAAGAAAAATAATTTCCGCTTATCATAATTTATCGCGTCAATACGGAACAAAAATAGTTGACGTGGCGGTACGCAGTTCCGCTACGGCCGAAGATATGCCGACTGCCAGTTTTGCCGGACAAATGGAAACTTATCTTAATATAAGGGGAGAAAAGCAGTTATTGGAAGCGGTGAAAAAATGCATGGCTTCTCTTTTTACCAATCGGGCGATTGTTTATCGGCAAGAAAAAGGATTTGACCACCTTAAAGTCGCGCTTTCCGTTTGCGTGCAAAAAATGATTCGTTCTGATAAGGCTTGTTCTGGCGTTATTTTTTCTTGCCAGACAGAATCAGGCTTTGGCGATGTGACAGTCATCACTTCCTCTTGGGGTTTGGGAGAAAATATTGTTCAGGGCAAGGTTAGCCCGGATGAATTTTTGGTTTATGAGCCTTTGATAAATAAATATCGGCCAATAATCGGCAAGCATTTAGGACTTAAAGAATGGAAAATGATTTACACAAAAAACAAAAAAAGTCCGGTGAAAAATATCAGAACAACACCTAAAGAAAGGAGTAAATTTACTCTTAATGATAAAGAAATTATGGAATTAGGAAAATATTCAGTAATTATTGAAAAGCATTATGGCCGTTCTATGGATATGGAGTGGGCGAAAGACGGTCAAGATAAAAAACTTTATATTCTCCAAGCCCGACCAGAAACGGTCCAGTCACAAAAATCCTTAGATTATTTGGAAAAATATGTTTTAACCGACAAAAAAAGCAAGCCCAAGGTGTTAATTTCCGGTGTGGCCGTAGGTTCTAAAATTGCCCAAGGAGAAGCGAATGTTATTGAAAATGTTAAAGATATTTCTAAATTTAAACCTGGCCAAGTTTTAGTGACAGAAATGACAGACCCCGATTGGGTGCCGATTATGAAAATGTCTTCTGCTATTATTACCGATGCTGGCGGAAGAACATGTCATGCGGCGATTGTAAGCAGGGAACTTGGTATTCCTTGTATTGTTGGAACAGGCAATGCCACTAAAAATATAAAACAAAATCAGAAAATTACAGTTTCCTGCGCCGAAGGAGAAACAGGAAATGTCTATCAAGGACTTTTGCCCTTTATGGTAAAAAGAACGAAAATCAAAAATTTAAAAAGACCTAAAACAAAAATTATGATGAATGTTGGCGAACCGGAACAAGTTTTTGGTTTTTCTTTTATTCCCAATGACGGTGTGGGTTTGGCGCGGGAAGAATTTATTATTAACAATTACATTAAAATTCATCCTTTAGCTTTAATTAATTATTCTCAATTAAAAGATAAAAAAGTTAAAAATCAAATAAATAAAATTACTGCCGGTTATAGCAATAAGGTCCAATTTTATATTGACAAATTAGCCGAGGGAATTGGTCGGATTGGCGCGGCTTTTTATCCCAAAGACGTGATTGTCCGTTTTTCCGACTTTAAAACAAATGAATACGCTAATTTGATTGGTGGCCGAATTTTTGAACCCATTGAACAAAATCCTATGATTGGATGGCGCGGCGCCAGCCGTTATTACAGCCCAAATTTTGCCCAAGCTTTTTCTTTAGAATGCCAAGCGATTAAAAAAGTTAGGGAAGAGATGGGACTGGATAACGTGATTGTAATGGTGCCCTTTTGTCGGACCGTAGAAGAAGGCAAAAAGATTTTGAAAATTATTGACCAGCATGGATTAAGAAAACCAAAAAAAGGAATTAATCCTTTAAAAGTATATGTAATGTGTGAAATTCCCTCCAATGTTATTTTGGGCGATGAATTTGCCAAGATATTTGATGGTTTTTCCATTGGCAGCAATGACTTAACTCAACTAACCTTGGGCTTGGATAGAGATTCTAGTTTGGTGGCCCATGTTTTTGACGAAAGAAATGAAAGCGTTAAAAGAATGATTAGGCAAATTATTAAAATCGCGCATCAATACAAAAGAAAAGTCGGAATTTGCGGACAAGCGCCCAGCGATTTTCCCGAATTTGCCCGTTTTCTGGTCAAAGAGGGAATAGATTCAATTTCTCTTAACCCGGACACGATTATAGAAACAACATTAGATATTCTCAAAACCGAAAAAAAGTCAAAAAAATAAAAGACATTTTATCTTGACAAATTTTATATTTTTGCCATAATATATCTAATCTAATAATAAGGAGGTTAAATGGGGAGAATTTTTGATCTTCAACCAAAGAGGAAGAAGATTAAAGGAATGCCGGCCAATCAATGGCTGGCAAAGAATGAAGAAATTTTACTACACCGTCGAGAAGATGGTATAGTAGTAAAGAATATTTGCTGTTCTGACGTTCGCGTCGGAAACAGCGAGGGGAAGGAAAGGCCTGTTCCTTTTGCAGGAACAGCGATTCTTGCCCCTGAGGGACATATATATATCCGTATATATGGATATGTATTTATCCTGAATTAAAAAATAGAAGGCCCCGTATTATGGGGCCCTTTTTCTTGCCTTTGTTTATTATTTTGCTATAATATTTTTATAATTTTATTCTAATTCTGGTTTTTATATTTTAGTTTTTTATTTAGAATTTTGGATTTAGATATTATTTGGAATTTGGAGCTTAGAGTTTAGAATTTACTCGCTTAAAGCGAGGTGTGGAGAGGTGCCTGAGCCCTGCCTGCCGGCAGGCAGGCCTGCCTGCCGGCAGGCAGGGGCCGAAAGGGCGTGCCTGGAAAGCACGTATACCGGAAACGGTATCGCGGGTTCGCTACGGGATTAACCCGTAGCGCCCCGAGTTCATCTCGGGGCGCTAACACGGGATTAACCCGTAGCGCCCCGAGTTCATCTCGGGGCGAATCCATAATTTACATAATAAAATGTATTATATTTATATTTTATTACTGAACAACAATCAAATCTACACAGGCTTCACAAAAAATTTAAAAAGGCGGCTGAGAGAACATTGCGAAGGAAAAGTTAGGTCTACAATTAAACGAAGGCCATTGAAGTTAATACACTATGAGGCATATTTTTTAAAGCAGGATGCTTTGCGCCGTGAAAAGTTTTTAAAAACCAGCGACGGTAAAAGATTTTTAAAACAACAATTATCAGTTCTTTTTGAAAAAATTGGCAAAAAGTAATTTTGGAGAGGTGCCTGAGCGGCCGAAAGGGCGTGCCTGGAAAGCACGTATACCGGAAACGGTATCGCGGGTTCGAATCCCGCCCTCTCCGCCAAATAATCTAATCAATTGTTTTATTAAATAAAATTATGAAAAATATTATATGGATTATTCTTATTTTTGCTTTAATTTTTGGCTATATTGTGGGAAATATATTTCCTTTTAATTCAAGTTTTTCTGCAGAAAAATTAAACAGTATTCGTGGTGAAGCGCAACTTATCGTTGTGGCAAAAATGGAAAATAATAATGTCGTGGTACCGAATTTAGAAATTGATTTGGCCCAGCAACCGGGTCAACCGCCGGCAGGAGGAGTGGTCATTACCGATCAAAACGGGGTAGCGGAGTTTAACGTTAAGCCCGGCAGTTATTTTCTTTATTTTAATCAAAATACATTTCCAAAAAATTTGAGAATGCCTGAGCCGGAACAAATTATCGTTGAAGATGGAATAATAAATGAAAAAACCATTCTTTTAAATATTAAATAAAGAAGAATTTTATCCGGCGCGTCAGTTTTTGTTATATAATAAAGAAAAGACAGTATTCGGATGTTTTTATAAAATAAAACAATAATTATATGAATAACAATAAAAAAATAATTAATACTATTCGGAATTTAACCCGGGAAAATGGGACAAAAAAAAGATATTATATTGGGATAGGATTATTTTTTTTAGTAATTTTTTTTACTGGATGTGCTTTTCAAATTAACAATACTGAAGAACAGGAAACGTTTATTCAAAAAAGAGGAACAGTTTTTGGTAATATTGGTATATATCAAGGAAATTGTATGCCGGACCCGGGCAGAGCTCCTTGTAGTCCTAAAGGACTAAAAACTACTGTCTTTATCACTAAGCCGGCTAATAAATATAGCAGCGATTTATTGGTTTCTTCAGCTAAAACAGACGAGAATGGTTATTTTGAATCAGAGCTGGAGCCTGGAGATTATAGTTTGTTTATTTATGATAATTTGTCTGGCAGTAACAGCGATTTATATGTTTGTGATAGATGGAGTTGTCCGCCGGGTAAAGAATGCGCTTGTATGCCATTTACAATAGTAGCTGGAGAAAGAATTAGAGTAGATGCGAATATTAATCGCGCCGTTTGGTAAATTTATAGAGATAATTTTTTATTTTTATGCAAATATTTTTATATTTATTGGTTTTAATCGGTTTGTTTTTAATTTATGTTTTTATCACCATGTTTTTGGCTTGCTTTTTTGTAGCGCCCTGGGTGCCGACCAAAAAAAAAGATTTGGAGAAAATTTTTCAAATTGCGGAATTAAAACCGGGAGAAAAATTTTATGAACTCGGTTCCGGAGACGGTCGGGTTGTCTTTTTTGCTCAGGAAAAATTTAAGGCAAAGGCCATTGGTTTGGAAACGGCTCTGCCTCTTGTTTTATATTCTAAATTTATTGCTTTTTTAAAAGGGAACAAAGAAGTTGTTTTTAAAGCCAAAAGTATGTTTAAGGAAGATTTGTCTCAGGCAGATGTGGTTTATACCTATCTTTTACCGAAAATTTTGGAAAAAAAATTAAAAGATAAATTTAAAAAAGAACTTAGACCCGGCAGTCGTGTGGTTTCTTACGTTTTTTCTATTCATGGATTAGTGCCGGAAAAAAAAGAGAGAATCAGGGAAAACGGACCACTGGTTTATGTTTATCGGTTTTGACCTTGATTTTTTAATTAAAATTTGCTATATTAATTAATAATCAATAATATAATATAAACAAACATTAAAAAGAGAAAATTTTTCTCAAGTATTTTGTTGTTTTCATTTATGGATTTAATTGAAGAAATAAAATCAAAAATAGATATTATTGATTTGATTTCCGAATATGTCCAGGTAAGACAAGTTGGTAATAGTTTTCGCGCTCTTTGTCCTTTTCATCGGGAGAAAACCCCGTCCTTTTTTATTTCCCCGGAAAAACAAATTTGGCACTGCTTTGGTGCTTGCAACGAAGGAGGAGATATTTTTAAGTTTATTATGAAAATGGAGAATATGGAATTTCCTGAAGCCTTAAGAGTTTTGGCCAAAAGAGCGGGTGTCACCATTGACCGTTATAATCCTCAGGCCGTCAGTCAAAAAACAAAATTATTTGACATTTGCCGCTGGTCGGCCGAATTTTATCACAAGGTTTTTTGGGAATCTCCATTGGCGGAAAAAGCGAGAAATTATTTATTAAAAGAAAGAAAATTAAATAAAAAAATCATTAATGAGTTTCAAATTGGTTTTGTCCCTGACAAATGGGATGCTTTATTAAAGTTTTTAACCAAAAGGGGATTTAAAGAAAAAGACATTGAAGCCGCAGGCATGATTATTAAATCAAATAGAGGCGGCTTTTATGATCGATTTCGCCATCGCCTTACCTTTCCTATTGCCGATGTTCATGACCAAATTGTCGGTTTTACTGCTAGGATTTTACCTGGGTCAGAGGATGAAAAAAAATCGCCTAAATACATTAACACCCCAGATACTTTAATTTATAATAAAAGCAGGATTTTATACGGTTTAAATAAGGCAAAAAATAAAGCCAAAAAAGAAGATTTTCTTATTTTAGTTGAAGGGAATATGGATGTTTTAGCTTGCTATCAAGCAGGTTATGAGAATGTTATTTGTACTTCTGGCACGGCCTTGACCCATGACCAAATCAAGATTTTACAAAGATATACTTCTAATATTGTTTTGGCGTTTGATATTGATTTAGCCGGACAGGCCGCTACGCAAAGAAGCATTGATATGCTTCTTCAACAAAGTTTAAATGTTAATGTGTTGCGACTGAGGAAAGGGAAAGACCCCGATGAGTTTATTCGCACTGATTTATCCGGATGGAAAAAAGCGGTTAAAGAGCCCCAGCCTATTATGGAATACTATTTTTCTTTGGCGTTTAAAGATAAGGATTTAAATAAAATAGAAGACAAAAAACAGATTAGCCGAATTCTTTTGCTCATTATCGCCAAACTGGGCGATTCAGTAGAACAAGACCTTTGGTTAAAAAAATTAAGCAATGATTTAAATGTTTCAGAAATTTCTTTAAGGGATAATTTGAGAAATATTAGTCAATTAAAACAAATTTCCGATTCAGAAGAAGTTTTTTCAGAAAAAATTTCCGCTGAACAAAAAGCCGGACAAAAATTTTTAGCCCTAATTCTTAAATATCCGGACCAGGCAAAAACATTAAAGGAAGTTGTTTTAGAGATGTTTTTAGACCCGCGCGATCAGGCCGCGGCGAGAAAGATGAAAGATTTTTTTATAAAAAATAAAAAAATTAATTTGGAAAAAATAAAAAAAGAAGCGAAAGACGAAGAAACAAAGGCCTATTTTGATTTTCTTGTTTTTTTGGCGGAAAAAGAATTTGAGAATTATAAATTAAAAGAGATAGAAAAAGAATTAAAATGCTTAGCTAATCTTTTAAAAAAGAAATACCTGAATAAAAGAATGGAAAAATTAATTCAAGAATTAAAGGAGGCGGAAAAGGGCGAAGACAAAAAAGAAATTGAAAGAATAAGTCAGAAGATTGTCAAAGTTTCTCAAGAGATTAATGATTGTTAATAATATGTTTAAAAATAAAAAAATAAAGAAAATTTTTAAAAAAAAATTTTTTAAGAAAAAGGGGCGGATTTCAAAAAATGTTGGGAAAATTAAATCTTCTTCAATAAAATGGCCGGAACAGGAAGCGCAAGAGATACTAAGAAAAGGGAAGCAGCGGGGCTTTGTTACTGAAAACGAACTTTTTTATGCTTTTCCCAGAGTGGAAAAATATCTCTTGGCCTATGAAGAATTTTTGGATTTTTTGGAAAAAATCGGAATTAAAATTGAAGAATCCAAAGAAAGTCTTTTAGAAGAACCAAAAAAAGAAAGTAAGGGCGAAGAGATGTTTTTTGATTTGAGCCAGCTTTCTGCCGATTCAATTCAGATGTATTTAAAAGAGATTGGCCGGGTGCCTTTAATTTCTCCTAAAGAAGAAGTAGAATTAGCAAAAAGAAAGGATAAAAATGACAAGCAGGCAACTAAAAAATTAATTGAAGCCAATTTGCGTTTAGTAGTTAGTATTGCTAAGAAATTTTCCGGTTATGGTTTAACCTTTTTAGATTTAATTCAGGAGGGAAATATTGGTTTGTTTCGGGCTGTGGAAAAATATGATTGGCGAAAAGGATATAAATTTTCCACTTATGCCACTTGGTGGATTAGACAAGCGATTATTAGAGCTTTGGCCGACCAATCAAGAACTATTAGAATTCCGGTTCATGTGGTGGAAATTTTAGGTAAGTTTCATCAAGCAGAACGATGGTTGCTACAGCAATTGGGACGTCAGCCTGCACCGGAAGAGATCGCCGGAGAAATGGGCGTGCCGGTTGATGAAGCCAGATATTTGTTGAAAATATCTCAGGACGTTATCTCTTTAGAAACCACGGTTGGCGATGACGATGACAAGGACACGGAATTAAGGGATTTTATTGAGGACGTAAAATCAATTGCGCCCGATCGGGCTGCCGCTTTGATGCTTTTAAGGAAATACATTAAAGAAATTGTTGTGGAATTATCTTCACGAGAACAGAGAATTTTGGATATTCGGTTCGGCCTGACCGACGGCGTAGCTCATACATTGGAAGAAGTGGGCAGGGTTTTTAATGTTACTCGGGAAAGAATCAGGCAAATTGAGGCGCGAGCCCTGGAGAGAATTAGGCAACAAAAAGGCATTCAAAAAGTTAAAGATTATTATTAATATATTAAAAAGGAGGGAGAAAAATGGAAAAAATTATTAATTTTTTTACTTATTTATTTCCTTTTTTAATTTTAACTATTATCGCCGTAGGGGCGTTAATAGCAGGAACAATGACAGTATGTTTAATTATCATTGTTCACGTAATTTTTATAATTCCCGTTTCTTTTATAAGCGTGATATTCGGGAATTAAGAATTAAAAAAGTTTAAAACGGGTCAAATGACCCGTTTTCATCATTGTCAAAAAAAATAAAAGCGGTATAATAAAATTTATTAAAATTCATATTCCGGAGTAGCTTCCGCCGAAGGCGGACCAGCCTCTGGCTGGCAATATATAATTAATATGCATTTTACATACATTTTAAAAAGTTTAAAAAATTCCAAAAGATACGTTGGTTATACATCTAAAGATCCAGAGATAAGATTAAAAGAGCACAACAAAGGATGTAATAAATGGACCAAACAAAATAAGCCATTAATTTTAATCTATAAAGAGTTATTTGAAACCAAAAAGGAGGCAATGAAGAGAGAAAAGTTTTTAAAAACAGGTCAAGGAAGAAAGTGGTTAGATATTAACAATATAAAATAGTAACAATATTCCGGAGTAGCTCAGTTGGTCAGAGCAGCTGGCTGTTAACCAGCGTGTCGGCGGTTCGAGTCCGCCCTCCGGAGCCAACCTAGTACGTCTTTCGAG
>JAQTOB010000013.1 GCA_028713575.1 Patescibacteria group bacterium | reverse complement strand
TTACATTTCTAACAGACAAACCAACGCTACTGTCAGTCTGGCCGTAATCTTTGCTATAACTTTCTTTATAGGCTAATGGGCTCTGCCCAACGTTTATACTGCTTATTGAAGAACCAATTAAACGAAAAGCCAAACTGATTAAAATAATCACGACTAAAGTCAAACCGGCTATTTTCAATACATTTGCGGGCTTTAAATTAAAATTAGAAGGAAATTGCATAAAATTTTTAAGTTATAATTAAGCACAATTAATTATAAAAGAAAACTAAATTAAAGCAAGCCGATTTGAAATTCGTAAAGCTGACGATATTTGCCGTTAGGAATTTTTATTAAATCTTCATGATTTCCCTGTTCCACAATCTTGCCTTTATCAATAACAAATATCTTGTCCGCCTTCCTTACCGTGCTTAAACGATGAGCAATAATAAAAGTAGTTCTGTTTTTCATCAACACTTGTAATGATTCTTGAATAAATTTTTCCGATTTGGCGTCCAAGGCAGAGGTGGGTTCGTCTAAAATAAGAATTTTTGGATTTTTTAAAATGGCGCGGGCAATGGCGATTCTTTGTTTTTGTCCGACAGAAAGCTTGACTCCCCTTTCGCCAACCACTTGTTGATACTTTTGAGGAAATGACTCTATAAAATCATGAGCATAAGCTTGTTTGGCCGCTTGAATTATTTCTTTTTCTTGACTCCCAAAATTGCCATAAGCAATATTATTTTTAATGCTGTCGTTAAATAAGGTAACTTCTTGGGGAACAATTGCAATCTTACTTCTTAAAAATCGCAAGTCTATATTCTTTATGTTTTGTCCGTCAATTAAAACTCGCCCCTTTTGGGGAAAATAATAAGCGGAAATAAAATCTATCAAAGTGCTCTTTCCTGCGCCTGATTCACCGACCAGGGCGATTACTTCTCCGGGATTTACTTTAAAGCTAATATTATTAATAATTAATTCCTTGTTGTCTTGATAAGAAAAATTCACTTTATCAAAAATAATCTCTCCTTTAATTTCGGAAAGTTTAATTTTTTTATCGGGCTGATATTTTTCTTTTGGCATATCTAAAATTTTCTTTACCCGGCTTACCGCCACCAAGCCGTTTTGAATTGTCTGCCAATTATATCCTAAACGAACAAAAGGATCAAAAATCATTGACGAATAAGAGAAAAACATCAACAGCTGCCCGATAGTCATCTGTCCTTGATGAATATAAACAATAGAAATGATGAAAATAATCAACCGGGTTAAGTTAATAATAAGCCTTTGAAAAAATCCGATTTTGTGCCAAATAACGACTACTTTCATCCAAATGTTTACTATATTCAAAGAAAAATTTTTAAAAAAATTCTTTTTCTCATATTCTTCCGCTCCTGATTGTTTAACTGTCGGTGTATTTAAAATGATTTCATAAGCATGACTAAAGGCCTTGGAATAGGCCTTATGTCCTTTGAGTTGTAATTTGGCGGCCGGCTTTACTATTTTGATTAAAGCCAAAATATAAATTATCAAACCGATTATTAAAATTAATCCCAAAACCGGCTTGATTAAAAAACAAATAATTGAACCAACCAAAAAACTTATAACCTGTGGCATTAAATCGGCAATAATCTCTAAAATTCTAGACATCCAATTCCCGGCTCGTCCCACTTTATCAGCAACCTCCCCGCTTTTTTGATTTTTGTAAAAAGAAAGGGGTAGCTCTAAAATCGCACCTAAAGAATTCCGAATATAATCGGCGTAGGCAACATAATTCAGTTTTTCTTTTTTTAATCTGTTTTGCCAATCAATTAAATCGGCTAAAATTTTTACTCCTGTCCAAATGAATAAAAAAATTAAAAAATACGGAATAATAATTCTTTCTGAGAAAAAAAACTTTTCTTTATCTAAAATGGAGTCTGTCAGCCTGCCAAGAAAATAAGGAGCGGTTCCATTGGCCAAAGCAGAAATCAAACTTAAAAAAGAAATAATAATAATAGTTCTTTTGTGTTTTTTAAGATGAACTATTATTTCTTTAAATCCTTCTAATAAAATTTTTGTTTGTTTTTTCTTTTTTATCATTTTTATTTTTTCTAAAACTTTAAAATTTTTTTATAAAATTACTAACCCTAACTGTAAATTATCTGTTAATCAACATAAAATTAATATAAAAAGGAATCAATCCCCATAATACTATAATAAATTTATCTCGCCTATCTTTTTTGTCAATCCATACACGACTCTATTTATGCGGCACACGGGCCTTGCTAAAAAAATATAATCTGTTATAATATTATTGTTAGATATTTAATTTCATTAAAATCTAATGCTGTTTGGTAAACATAGAAAAACAGTCGGACTTCTATTTTTTACTACAGGCCAATAATTATAATTTCAATTTATGCAAGGAACTATTAAAAAGTTAACTGATAGGGGTTTTGGTTTTATTGCTCAAGAAGGCAGTGATAAAGACTTATTCTTCCATTCCAGTGAATTATCTGGAGTTGAATTCAGTGACTTAAAAGAAGGTGATGCCGTGACTTTTGAAGTTAATGATACTCCAAAAGGACCATCGGCAGTGCAAATTAAAAAAGCTTAAACACACTTTCATAAAAACAAAAAGCCGCCTTTCATGCGGTTTTTTGTTATATAATTTTTTTTATTGATTATATTTTTAAATTGTCAAACGTAAATTCGGCTTGGCTATTTTTTTTATTTTACCGCGAAATATTTAAGTTATTTATTTTAATAAATTTTCTTCGTAAGTAGGTCCTTCTCTTTGATAAAAAATGCCCAAAGGAATTTTAGAATTATTGTTTTTGTAGTCCCATTCTTTTATTTTTTTTATTATTTCTCCGTCTGTCTTTAAGTCATTTTCTTTCATTTCATAAACTCTTTGATTATAAAAATCGGTATTGTCAAAAAAGGTAATACAAGGCTGAAGAATTTCAATAAAAGAAAATCCTTTATGTTTAATTCCTTTTTTGATTAAATCTTTAAGGTGATTAATTTTCATGGAATATCCCCGAGCAATAAAACTAGTTTTTAACGAAAACATTAATTCTAAAGGGTTAAAAGGTTCTTCAATGTTCCCCTGAGGAGTTGATTTTCCTTTAAATCCTTTTGGCGAAGTGGCTGTAAATTGACTGGTGGTTAAAGCGAAGTTTCTATTATCATGAACTAAAACCGTAATATCGGCATTTCTTTTGGCGGCGTGAATTAAATGAGCAATCCCCTCATTATAACAACCGCCGTCTCCCGTAAATGCAATAACTTTAAGTTTGGGATTAGCCATTTTTATTCCTTCTGCTGAAATGATTGATCGTCCATGTAGAGAAGAAAAACTGTTCAAATTTATGTAATCAATAATTTTTGAACCGCAACCAATCCCGCTCACTAAAACTATTTCTTCCTTTGAAATTCCTTCATTTATTATCTCAGAGATTGCTTCTTTTAAACTTGCCAAAATACCAAAATTGCCACATCCCGGACACCAAGTATTCCGGGCAGATGTTTCTAATTTTATATTTTTATTACTCATATAGATTAAAATTTAGATAATTTTTTTTCTATTTCTTCTGGTAAAAACGGTCGGGCATCATATTTTAAAATCTTTTTATCTACTTTTATCCCATGACTATTTAAAAGTTTTTCCATTTGCCCTAAGGCGCTGGTTTCTGCTAAAACAATTTTTTTTACTCCTTTTAAAACTTGTTTTATTTTTTTCGCGGGAAAAGGCTGTAAAATAATCGGTTGAATCATTTTAAGTCCCAATTTTTCAACTACTTCTTTAACCGGACCTTTTGTTGACCCCCAACAAATAATGGCTTTCTTTGACTTTTTGTTCCCATAAACCTTAACTGATTCTAATTTATCTACTTCTTTTTCCATTTCTTTGAACTTTCTTAATCTTTTGTCTTGCATCTTTTTTACACCCTCTTTGTCTTCTATGGTCAAGCCAAATTCATCATGTTCATAGCTGTTTGATTTAAAAATTGCGTTTTTGTCTCCGGGAAAAGCCAAAGGAGAAATTCCATTTTTTGTGTTCTTATATCTCAAATATCTCCCCTTTTTATTCCAAAGAAAGGGTTGTTCGCGATTAATTTTTTTTAAAATATTTTCATCAAAACTAAAAGTACTCTCGGAAACCTCCTTGTCTATCAGCAAAATTGAGGGCGTTTGGTATTTCCAAGAAAGATTTAATATTTTCCCTCCCCAAAAACAAGATTCTTCGGCATCGCCGGGGGCAATAACAAACTTAATTATATCGCCGTGCCCTGCGCCTAAAACAAATAATAAATCTCCTTGGGCCTGATAAGTCGGAACGCCGCTTCCCGGAGACATTCTTTGACTTTCTATTATAACCAAAGGACTTTCATTTTGGGCCGCCAAACTAAATCCCTCTGTCATTAAAGCAAAGCCTCCTCCGGATGTCCCAATCATGGTTCTCTTCCCGGCATAAACCGCCCCTACTGCGGCATTAACAATCCCGACTTCATTTTCTAATTGGGAAACGACTACTTTAAACCTGTCTTTATTTTCCGCCAAATAGTGCAAAATTCCTGTGGCCGGGGTCATGGGATAAGCAAGATAAAGATCAAGCCCGGCTTTTACAGCCCCCAAGGCAAGGGCTTCATTGCCCGTCATAAGGGGAAATCCTTTTTTGTTCAATTTTTTAACTTTAATTAATATCTCTGCTTTGTCAAATGCCCTTTGGGCTACTCTTAAATTTAGTTTCTGAAATTTTTTAAATTCTTCTTTTAAAACTTTTTCTAAAAGTTTCCATTCTATTCCAATATTTTTAGCGAAAATGGCAATAAGAGCCGTATTTTCCATCATTGATTTGCCTCCGACCTCTTCTACTGCTTTTTTTGCCTCGCTATTTTGAATAATGATTCCGTTTTTATCTAACTTATTTTTATGTTTTTCAATAACATCTTTATTTAAGCCCAACAAAAAATCAAGTTTTTCTCTATGAGAAAGAATTTTTTTATCTGCCGCCCTGATATGAGAAAAATTATGTCCTCCCCTGATTAAAGACTGGTAATCGTCATAAATAAAAATTTTATAACCAAGCTCAGTGAACAACTTGGCAATTACCAAGCCCGCCTTCCTGGACCCTTCTCCGGCTTTACCTCCTATTAAAATTGAAAAATCTTTTTTAATCATATATCTGATATGTTTTATTATTTAACATATTAATTATAATTTTGTAAGTGCCACAAATTCTGTTGATTTTAGTTTCTGTTACTTAAATATCTTTGTCTATTATACTAAATATCGTCAAAATTAAAACACTAATTTCTCCAAATAAAGGCTGATAAATTAAATCCTCCCCTTAAAAGCTTAATGGCCTTGCGTAGTTCATATTGGCTGATTCCTTCATTCCAAGATTCGCGTTTAGGAAGCAATTTTCCCGTGTCGTATTTTTCCAAAAAAGATAAGGCCTTTTTATCGCCCAATTGTCCCAAGGCCCAAATCGCGCTATTTTTCCCATATTGGCTAGAATCGTCGGCTACTTGATACATTAAAGCGTCAACGCATTCGCCTCCATATCTGCTTTGGGCCATTTCGCAACGTTTTTTTACATCATAACCGATTTGCGCGCAAATAATAAAAAAAATAAAAAGAAAAAAAATAATGCTTATACCAATAATATAAGTGATTAAATTTTTATCAATTTTTTTGAGAATCATATGTTTAAGAAAACTATTATTTTTCATAATGAAAAATGTTTTCAATGGTTTCGCCAAAAATTCTCGCAATTTTAAAAGCTAATCCCAGAGACGGAACATATTTGTTTTTTTCAATAGCAATAATGGTTTGTCGGGTAACATCAACTTTATTCGCCAATTCTTCTTGGGTCATATTACGCATAGCCCGATAAACCTTAATCTTGTTCGTCATCTGTTTCTCCATATTTTTTACTGATATATTTATATGAAAGCGAATACAGGGCAATACTGAATAAAGTGGTGTAACTTAAAATAACACCCAGTGTTTCATAATTAATGTCATTCATCCGCCGACCGCTGCCAAGAAAAATCAAAGAGAGAAAAGCAATGGTCATGGTCAAAATTACATAAGTCAAACGAGCGGCTTGACCAGCAATATTTTGAACTCTTTCGTCCACTAAAATAATCTTTGTTTTTTTTCTGACAAAAAAAAGGAAAATCATGCCGATTATCACTCCGGCTAAAGCCAAAATAATGTTGTTATAAACAACGGCTACGGCCACGGTAGCGGAAACAAAAGAAGTGGTTAATATTTTTATCCTTTTAAATTGTTGATAATTCATATAAAAAAGTTATATTTATATTACTTATTGTAAAGTATACTTTACAATAAGTCAAATAAGTTATCCACAGATATATAAAGATTTGTTTTTTAAAAACAAATCTTTATCTTTAAAATAATTTATCCGAACATCAGCCATTCCGGCTTAAACAACAATAATAAACCAATGATAATCATTAACAATCCGCCGATTAATTTTGATATTCGGCTATACTTGGTGGTAATACCGGTCATTTGTAAAGTAGTCATGGCCACAAAAAAAACAAACAAATCATCCAGCATAAAAATAAATATATAGAGCAAAATATAAAGATAATATTGCCATTTGACCAAATGACTTAAGGCCAAAACTTGGGCATAGACCGCGGGCAAGCCGGCAGAGCAAATCAATTCCACTAAATTGACGGCAAAAGCCAGAAGAATAATTCCTCCTAAAGCAAGATAAAAACTTTTTTGCTGCGTGATTTTTTTAAGCTTTTCAAAAATTTTTTGCCTTTTCTCCGTGCCTGTCACCTTACAGCCCGCCTTTGGGTCAGTAAAATATCCTTTTAAAGAATAACCGCCGCCAGAAAGAGCAATTAAACCGACGACAATCCTTACCCAAATAATAAAACCTAAAAATAAAATCAAATTAAGCCAAGCAGCCATAAAAAGAAAATAAACCGAAGCTGAAGCAACAATAAAAGCTATTCCTAAAATCCACATCCTTTTTCTGTCTTTCATTCCCAAAAGTAAAGAAATTAAAAACAATAATGTCCACATCGCGCAGGGGTTGAACCCATCCAAAGTGCCTAAAACAATCGTTAATAATGGTAAGGAAAAATTTTTTGTTTCAATCTCTCCTAAAAAAGGAACTTTAATTTTTTGCGGAATCGCCGATTTTCCTTCCTCCCAGCCGCAATTCTCTTCTTCAACATTATTTTGATTTTCTAAAAACAAAATTTCCGCGCCGACATCCCGGCATCCTGTTTCCAAAACGCATTGTATTGCTTCTTCAATGGCTGCGCCTGTAATTTCCTCGTTATACCACCCGATAAAATACTTTTCTCCAATAACGGTAAAAGGTACGCCCGAGATATTGACATTTAATTTTTCACCAAAATCAACCAATAATTGCCTGTTCTCCGAAGTTTTCCAGGCGTCATAATCATAAATTTTCACTTCCGAATATTTTTGTTCAAGTTTTTCTAAAAATACTTTTTCTTTGGCGCAATGCGGACATCCTTCTCCCCAAAAAAAATAAACATTAACGGATTTTTGCGCCAAAACATCCTGTTTGGGAACAATTAAAAAACAAAAAAGAAAAAACAAAATTAAAAACCTTTTAAACATAAATTTAATCTTAATCAATTTATTATTTATCCTTATGTTCTTCTATAAGCGCAAGTAATTCTTTTTTTGACGGTTCGCCGCCCAAACGCGTAATTTCGTTTCCGTTTTTATCAAGAAAAATAAAGGTGGGAAGATTTTGGTTAATTTTATGTTTTTCCACCATCTCTTTATTTTTATCGTAATCATACATTTCTGTCTTTAGCCAGGGTAACTCTTTCTCAATTTCCGCCCATCTGGGCCTCATCACTAGACACCCTGAACACCATTCGGCGCCAAATTTCAATACTTTCATAATTTTTCTATTTAATTATTTTAATCGCCTTTCCTTTAATTAAGGCCGTCGTTACTTTTTTATAGGCCAAAGTCAAAATTCTTTGGAAAGTGCTTCTTGAGGTTTTCATCATTTTAGCGGCTTCTATCTGCTCTAAATTTTTTTCGTTTTTCAATCTCAAGGCCTCTAACTCTTCTGTTGTTAATTCAACTATATCCAACAATCTCAAAGGCACGCCTTGAGGCTTAAAATAAGTCACATTCGGACTAAATCTTATTTTCCGACAAAGTCTTGGCCTGGACATATTTATTCTCTTTGTAAATTTATATTGCAATTCGGACACTGAAGATTTGAACAAGGAATTCCTCTTTGATGTAATGTTTTATAACCGCATTTTTTGCAAACGCAATGCCCTTCGGGTCCTTTACCAGATGCTTCTTTTATTTCATGTGTAAATCTCCCTCTTTTTTGCCAGCTAAAACCGCGACTAAAACCGGATTTATAAAATCCGATTTCAATTTCATGGCTGGCAATCTGAATTGAAACATATTCAAGAGATTTTATACCCTGAATTAATTTTTCTCTTAAGTGATGAGAAATCTTAGTCGCCTCTTCCACTTTTAAATTGCGTGACAAATTTATTTCCAAATTGACAGTGACGGCTGAACCTTTTTTCTGTGTTTTTAAAGAATTTATTTCAATATTTTCTTTTTTAACAATTGATTTTATTTTTTCTTCTGTTTCCTCGTCGGCGGAAACATCAAGTAAGGAATCAGCTGCTTCTTTTCCTATGGAAAAGGATTCTTTGATGATATATAAACCGACCAAAAGAGTCAAAAGAGAGTCAACATAGACCCAATACTTAGTCAAAAACAAACCGATAAAAATCGCCAATGAACCATAAACATCAACCCGGGAGTGAATACCGTCGGATAATAAGGAAATTGAATTTTCTTTTTTCCCATAATGAATTTTCAACCTCGCCATAATTTCATTTATTATGGCCGCCATCAGCATCACGCCGAGAGACAAATAACCAATCCTGACCGGAGAAGGACTTATAAACCCCTTAACTGATTCCAATATAATAAACCCGCCGGTTAAAAACAAAATTATGGTTATAACCAATCCAGCCAAAACTTCAAATTTATAATGGCCGTAAGGATGTTTTTTGTCCGCCGGCTTTTTGGCAATCTTAATACCGATAAAACTTACAACCGATGATAATATATCTGTGCCCGAATGTAATCCTTCGGCAAAAATGGCGCTAGAACCGGATATAAATCCGACAATTAACTTGCCGATGGCCAAAAATACATTGGCTAAAATTGAGATTAAAGCTACCTTTTCTTTCATTTTATTGATAAATTTATTTGATTAATTATCTGCTTAAATATCTTTTGATAATTTGGGTTAATTTCAACCACTGGTTTCATTTTTATGGTTGCATCAACAAAATCTTTTTTATAAGGAATTTTTCCAATAACAGGGGTATTGCTTTTTTGGGCAAATTTTTCTATTTCCCGATAAAATTCTTTCGCCAAATCGTATTTATTAATAACTATACCATGTTTTATTTGAAAATGATTGGCCAAATACAAAACTCTTTTCAAGTCGTGCAAAGCCGATGGCGTAGGTTCGGTAACGGCTATGATATAATCGGTACCAACTAAAGACGCGATTACCGGACAACCAATGCCGGCCGCAGAATCTATTAAAATAATTTCTGATTTTAATTTTTTAACGATACTTTCCGAATTTTTTCTAACTTCAGCCACCACTTCGCCTGAGGCCAATTCACCTAATTTCAGTTCGCCGGAAATCAAATCCACGTTATAATTTTTGCCCGTATAAATCGTCCCAATTTCTTTCTTGGTTTCAGAAATAGCCCCATAAGGACAAGCGACAATACAGGCCTTGCAACCAATACAAATATCTTTTACAAAAGCCGGATATTTACCCTTAACAAAAACAATCGCATTTTGTTTGCAAACAGAAGCGCATTTGCCGCATTTATTGCATTTATTAAAGTTCCATTTTGGTATGGGTTGATAAATCTTGACAAATTCCTTTTTTTTAACGGAAAGTAAAAGGTGGTCATTCGGACATTCAACGTCAACATCCAATAAAACGGTTTTTTTATTTTTAGCAAATTCAACCGCTAAGGAAGTGGCAACCATTGATTTCCCCGTACCGCCCTTTCCTCCGGTGACCGCAATTTTCATATTTTATGCTGTTTACAGGCGTTTTCTACGCCCGCCCTCTTAAGTTTATTACTTTGCCATAATTCAAAAATTTCTTTTACCCTATCGGCTTGGCAGACATAAACATCAATCCCTAAGTCTTTACATAGATTAATGGCCCTCGGTCCGATATCATGACATAATAAAATATCTGCTCCGTATTTTTTCATTAATTCAGGTGGCAGGCCAATTCCACCCATATGCTCGCTGGTATTATCTATAATTTCAATCACTTCTCCTTTTTCATTAAGAAAAGTATAAGTCGCACAACGACCAAAATGCTCGGCTATTTTGTCATTTAAACCATTTTTGCCATTTGTGGGGATAACTAATTTCATAATTGGAATGATTAAGAAAAATGAAAATTTATTTTCATTTTCTAAATAAATAAAATTATATTTTCCAATATATTAATTCATTTTCTTAAGTTTTTTGTCCATAAAATCCTGTAAAACATTTTTCACTGTTCCTTTGCCAACATAAACTTCAATGTTAAATTGATTTAAAACATCCAGGGCTCTTGGTCCGACATTATTGGCAATTACGACTTCAATATTTTTTTCCGCCATTAATTGGGCGGCTAAAACTCCGGCTCCGCTATTCTGGTCAGTACTTTCATTTTTGACGATTTCTGTTTTTTCTATTTTACCGTCTTTTATTTCAGTAATAACAAAATATGGACATCTGCCAAAAACATCAGAAACATTGCCTTCAATATTTTCACTCATTGAACTTATTGCGATTTTCATAAATTTTGTTTTATTATTCCCCCACTTCTTCTTTAACTTCTTCTTTTCCGGCGACCATTTCCTTAACCTGTTCTTGGTCACGATTTAATAATAAAGCCTGAAACTCTCCCACATGCGTCTTTTCCTCTTTAGCAATATCTAAAAGAATTTTTTTTATGTTCTCGTCCTGCGCTATAGCCGCCATTTGTTCATATAAATTAACCGCGTCTAACTCGGCAATAATGCCGACTCTTAATATTTCCGCGTCCAAATTTTTCTTGTCAATTTTCTCCAAATTGATTGGTATTTGTGATAACATATCTTTTATTGATTAACGCAAATTAAAAACATTTCATATTAAATAATTTTTAATATCTTGACCTTTAACTTTACTTAAAAATTTTTTCTATTTTTTTAATTTTTAGCAGATTTCAGCTGGGTTAAACGAGATTTTATGGCTTCAAGTTCTTCTTTTAAAATGTTTTCTTCGTCAGAAAGCATTTTTATTTCTTCTTTTTCGTCGAGAGCCGATGCGGGGTAGTGTCCCCAAAATCTTCTTTGTCCCAAACCTTGACCTTGTCTGCCATTTCGGCGACCAAAAAATTGGCCACCACCACAAGGACCTTTGCCCCAGCCCGTACCCGGGCCAAAACCCATAGGTCCAGTTCCGTTAAATCTTGGCATATGCTTTTTATTAAATAAATTGATTAAATTTTTTCCGACCGTATGTTATAAGCATATACCCATAATAATTTTATGTCAAATGTCCCCTGTGGATAAATAAAACAAAATTTTAAAAAAAATAATATATTATTCCGTTCCCATTAAAATTTTACCGCATCGTGGTTCGGCCGCAACTGCTAATTTCATTATTTCATCAATTATCGGTTCAACTCCGCTCAACTCTCCTCCGTTTCTCAACTCTGCTTTAACTGTTCTGTCGTGATGCTGCCAAACGGATTTTACTTCACAACCATCAACGGCTTTTTTTATTGATTCCCAGCCGGAAATATTAATTAAAGCGATGTCTTCTATTTTTTTAATAATATTTTTTCGGTTAAAATTAAAAATTTTTTGCCATATCTCTTCGGGAAATATCTTCTCAATGTCCATAGCGTAATGCGCACCATCACCAGGTTTCCTGTGGGAAAATTTGCCTAAATCATAAAAAGAAAGTTCGTTCGGATAATCTATCTCCGTCGGACCAGATGAACCGCTTAATATTTTTAATTCGTCATTTTGAATAATATATTCTCCGCAATACGCCCAAGTATACAAAGGAAATAATTCTTTTTCCGGCATCAGATTTTCAATGGCGCAAAAATTGTGGCTATTGTTTTGCGTTTTCCAGCTAAAATCATTTTGGGTCAAAAGATAATCAGTAATCGCTTTCTCTACCCGTTCATTGCTAAAACCGGACGACTTCTCTTCCGTATAGACCATTGTTTCTCTGCCCGGCGCGACATTCAATCGCCAAATTGAATAATTAAGATAAGCGGCAAAACTAACCCAAAAAAGGTATGGCACTAAAAACCAAGCCGCCAAATGACCGATTGGCTTGATTTTTCTGAAAACGATCACAGTAGCCAGAATGGCTAACCAAAGAAAAAATATTTCCACCAAAGCCCCAAGAGGAGAGCGTAAACCGAAAAAAAGAATTGACCAAAAAATATTCAAAACTAACTGAATAAAAAATATGATTATTCCTCTTCTTCTTTCTTTAGGATTGATAAAAATATCACTTTTCCATATCAGAAAAAATGAAATCCCCATTAGGGCGAATAAAATTGTCCAAACCGGCGCGAAAATCCAGCTTGGCGGGCTAAACGATGGCTTTATTAGACCCGCATACCAACCGTCAATGGCCGGCCCGGTAAAAACCGAACCAACAAGGCCCGCCACCTCGCAGATCATCACGGCGATAATCAATTTGTAAAAATGATTCGCACGCATCTATTTCATATTAAAACTCGCCTTGACCGTTACCATCACCTCTTTTTCTATGCTGGAAGTGTCATAAGCGCCGTAATCGCTTATTTCCACGGAATTGACCGGCAAAACTTGGACCACGCCGATACTGGCAGACTTAATTACATCAATTCTTTTACCGCTACTTTCGGCAATTTTTTCCGCCCGCGCTTTTGCGTCCTTAATGGCCTCTGCCAGTAAACTAATTCTTAACTCCGGCAACTTTGTATAAA
>JAQTOB010000012.1 GCA_028713575.1 Patescibacteria group bacterium | reverse complement strand
AATATTATATTTTCTCTTTATTTTTTCCCTTTTATACCCTTTTTTAAATTCTTTCTCAAGTTCTAGCGCCTCTTTCTCTGAACGGCATTTAAAGTATTTTAAAATGATAAAGGGAATTCTTGATTTAGTTGATTGGACATGCTTTCCATTATGTTCATTAAGTCTTCTTTGTAAATCGTTGGTTTTCCCTATATAGAGATTATTATCTTTAAGGCTCTTTAGAATGTAGACGTAAAACATATAGACCGCTTTCGACCCCTGCCTACCGGCAGGCAGGACTCAGCCACCTCTCCAAATGTTCTCATTATTAACATTATATTTTATTTCCCCAAAAAGTCAAACTCTTTTTTTTTATTATTTAAAATGTTAAAATGTTATAATAAAACAACTTATGATAACCATAAAAACGCCAATTACTGAACTAACCAAAGTGGGAAAATCAATCGCCCGTCAAATGGAAAAACTGGGGATTAAAACCGCCGGCGATTTGTTATTTCATTATCCTTTTCGCTATGACGATTATAGTGAAATTTTTAAGATAAAGGACTTAAAAAGCAAAAAATCGGGAACGATTAAAGCAAAAATAAACTTGATTGCCAATCATCGTTCTCCAAGAAAAAAAATTATCATCACCGAAGCCATTGTTTCTGACCAAACCGATTCTTTAAAAATAATTTGGTTCAATCAGTCATTTTTAGCCAAAATATTAAAACCCGGCCAAGAAGTATATTTGGCAGGAAAAATCAGTCATGACGAATATTATGGCCTCCAGTTAACCAATCCTTCTTATGAAATTTATCGTCAAAGTCCTCTTCATACCGGACGATTAGTCCCCGTCTATTCCAGTACAACGCGTCTATCTCAAAAACAAATTCGCTTTCTTGTCCGTCAAATCTTGCCATTGGCCCAGGAAGCGGAAGATTGGTTGCCGAGAGAAATTCGGACAAAATATGAATTAATTAGTCTTTCTTTTGCTTTGGAACAAATCCATTTTCCTCAAAATAAAAAATGGTTAGAAAAAGCATCTCGCCGCCTAAAATTTAACGAATTGTTCTTAATTCAAATGAGAAATCAATTAATCAAACAAAAAATAAAAAGCCAGAAAGCAATAAAAATTAACCTTAAAACTGATAAAATAAAAAGTTTCATTCAGTCTCTTCCGTTTAAATTAACCGATTCGCAAAGAAAAGCGACGTGGGAAATTGTAAAAGATTTAGAAAAAGAAACGCCAATGAATCGCCTTTTAGAAGGCGATGTGGGCAGTGGAAAAACCATTGTTGCCGCTATTGCTATTCTTAATGTTCTGCTGGCCGGCCACCAAGTCGCTTATATGGCCCCCACGGAAATCTTGGCTGAACAACATTTTAAGAACATCTCTAAATTATTTAAAAAATATCCATTTAAAATCGCGCTTTTAACCAGAGGAAAAATTAAAACAAATAAAGAGGAAACGACAAAACAAAAATTACTGAAAATGCTCTCTGTTGGAGAAATAAATTTTATTATTGGCACGCACTCATTAATTCAAGAAAAAACCAAATTTAAAAATTTAGTTTTAGCAATTACCGACGAACAACATCGTTTTGGCGTAAATCAACGCGCTTTATTAACAAGACAATCGTCTAACCATTCTCCTCATTTTCTTTCTATGACGGCCACCCCCATTCCTCGTTCCGTGGCTTTAACGCTTTATGGAGATTTGGATATTTCTATCATTTCTCAAATTCCGCCGGGAAGAAAACCAATTATTACAAAAATTATCAAACCAAAAGAGATAAAAAACATTTATAAATTTACTAAACTGGAAATAAAAAATGGCCGACAAGCTTTTATCACTTGCCCACTAATTGACCCTTCTGATAAACTGGGAGTTAAATCAGTAAAAGAAGAATATAAAAAAATATCTGAAGAAATTTTCCCCGACCTTAAAATCGGCTTATTACACGGCAGGCTAAAATCAGAACAAAAAGAAAAAATCATGAAAGATTTTTCAGAAAATAAAATTAATATTTTAATTTCCACCACCGTAGTTGAAGTGGGAATTGACGTTCCCAACGCCTCAATTATGATAATTGAAGGAGCGGAACGTTTCGGGCTGGCTCAACTTTATCAACTACGCGGACGCATCGGCAGAAGTTCCTTCCAGTCATATTGTTTTCTATTCTTAGAAAATGAAGGAGACCTATCTGCTCAAGCAGAAAAAACAAAAAAAAGACTTCAATTTTTAATTCAGGCAAAAAATGGTTTTGAGTTGGCGGAAAAAGACTTAGAACTTCGTGGACCGGGAGAAATTTTTGGCACGGAACAATCAGGGTTCTCCAATGACCTAAAAATTGCCAAACTCTCTGATATACAAATTATTAAAGAAACGCGCGAAACTGCTAAAAACTTATTCAAAAATGCTTCTGATTTTAAAAATTATCCTCTTTTGATAAAAAAAATAAATGAGTCTATCCGAACAACTCATCTGGAATAAATCCTAAATCATAAATCATAAACAATATCAAAATCTAAAATTCTGAGATAAAAACTGTTTTAAATTTGTAATTTAATACTTGAAAATTGTTCAATTTTGCCATATCAACAAAGTTGAGCTATAGCTTCATTCAAATTTTTAACTTGAATGATTTTTGTTTCCGCAAAATCTCCAACCGGAGAAATAATTTTTTTAAATCCCAATTTAAAAGCTTCTTTAATTCTTTTTTCTGTAGCTTTAACGCCTCTAATTTCTCCTCCTAAACCAACTTCTCCAAAAACAGCAATTTCCGGATTAATCGGACTATTTTTAAAGGCGGAAGCAATGGCTAGTCCAACGCCTAAATCAACGGCTGGCTCACGAACCTGCAAACCACCAACAATGTTTATATGAATATCCTGATTAGCTAAATTAAAATTACAACGCTTAATTAAAACGGCAATTAAAAGCCCCAATCTATTTAAATCAAAACCTGTTGATTTTCTTTGTGGATAACCAAAAGAAGTCCGAGAAACTAAAGCCTGAACTTCAACCAAAAAAGAACGACTTCCTTCCACTACTGGCACAACCACAGACCCGCTAATTTCCGCGTTTCGGTTAGCTAAAAAAATCTCCGAAGGATTAACTACTTCCATTAAACCTGTCTGACCCATATCAAAAACCCCAACTTCGTTTGTTGACCCAAATCTATTTTTTCCTGCGCGAAGAAAGCGAAAACGATGACTGGGGTCTCCTTCTAAATACAAAACAATGTCAACCAAATGTTCAAGCGTTTTTGGCCCGGCCATTACCCCCTCCTTAGTAACGTGACCAATAATAAAAACTACTGCTTTTAATTCTTGGGCTATTTCTCTTAATTTTGACGTACAGGCTCTCACTTGATTAATATTTCCGGCTTCAGAGGCAATTTCGGGAAAAACCATAGTTTGAATTGAATCTATAATTATAACCTTGGGCTTAAATCTTTTTAAGCTGGCAATTATTACATTAATGTCCGACTCGCCAAGAAATTTCCAATTATTAGAAGAAATGTTGAGTCTATCCATTCTCGTCTTCACTTGTTGAGCCGACTCCTCCCCGCTTACATAAAAAACCGGATGATTGGCCGATTTATCTGCAATTTGTAAAACTAATGTTGATTTGCCAATCCCCGGCTGTCCCCCCAACAAAATTAATGACTCAAAAACAATTCCGCCCCCCAAAACCCTATCAACTTCATTTAAACCTGTTTTTATTTTAAAAAACTTTTCTTGATTGATCTGATTAAAATCTATAACTTGATTGTTAAAATTCTTTATTTCTGTTGATTCTTCCCCCTTTTCCATAATTGTTCCCCATGCTCCGCATTGCGAACATTGACCAAGCCATTTGGGAAATTGAGCATCACATTTTGAACAAACAAAAATAGACATAAAAAAATTAATCTAATTGACTAATTTCTAATTGACCTAACAGAGCCCTATTAATTAATTTAGACATTAAAATTGAATATTGGGCATTTATTAGAATAATTAGATTAATTAGAAATTTCAAACTTTTACTTAAGCTGAATAAATCTCAACCGTTCCGTATTTTTATCAACAAAATAGAGATAATCTTCGTCTTCGGACAAATAAACATTTTCCACATCATAACCGCCAGTGGCGTCTTCGGCCAAAAAAGAAACCATGCCAGTTGCCACATCTATTTTGTAAAAATCATCGCGAGAATCTTCTGCTAATTCTAAAACTAAACCCGCGCCTTCTGGCAAATTCTTAGGGACGGCGCAATAAATAGTGGTCGCGTCTTTATTAAAAGTACATTTATGAGCCCAAGTGGTTAATTTTAATGATTTTTTATTCTGTCCGATTTGATTACCCTGAGCATCTACTAAATAAAGCTGGGGCCGATAATTTGTCTCAGAAGAGTAAATACTATAAATAATTTTATCCCCCTTGGGCGACCATTTTGGTTCAAAACCGCGACCGTCAACAATTAATGATTTATTGTTCTCTTGATGTTGTCCAATTAAAAGTATTTCTTGTTCCCAAACGCCCCTGGCCTCGCCCGTAGAAGAAAAGGCAACGACTTGATTGTTTGGAGACCAAGAAACCACCACCTTGTCCGCATTTTCTCCCATGTGCTCTATGGGTTTGGGCTGGCTACCGTCAGCCTGAGCAATTGCCAACCAGCTATTCTCCGGATAATTACTAAGCGACTTAAAGGCTATTTGGCTGCCGGAAAAATTCCAGTCAAATTCCTCCCAATTTTTTGGCAAAGTATATTGTGTTTCGGTGTCAAAATCATAGATTATCTTAAATCCGTCAGGATATTCAATAATTGCCTTATTTTTTGTCGGCGCCCAGTTTATTTTTTCAACATTATAAAAAATTTGTTCGGTCAATAACTCTTTATTGCTAAAATTATCAGTAGAAAAAAATTGTCCTGTTTCAGAATTATAATAAATACTTTTCTCGCCATCGGCGGATAATGTTGCTCCTTTTACCGGGTCATCAGAAATCGGTGTAACCCAGGTCCTCCCTCCATCTGCCACGTCGTCAATTTCAGGCACAATTATTGAAATTGGCTCAACAATCTCTTCAATTTCTTCTGATGGCCATTCAAGTGCCGGTAAACCATACTGAATTCTTTCAGAAATGGTCATACTTTCCCAGGATTCTCTGGTTGTGGGCAAACGAGGAACGACTTCTTCTTCTTCTGGCTCAATCACCGTCTCAACTGGTGCCGCTTCTTTAAATAGAACAAAATATAAAAGCAAGGCCAATCCAATAACAATAATTATAAATAAAATAATAATTAATATTTTTTTTGTTTTTTCCGACATAAGATGTTAGTTATAAATTTTTAAATTTTTAAAAATCATTCAAAATCACACCAAATTGGAATTTTCGCTCTATAAACCTTTATTGACAAGGGTTTTAGAAGGTCTATTTAGGGGGTCAGACCCCAGGCCCAATCAAGACCCCAGGCCCAATCACATTAACGGGTCAAAGATGGGTCAGCGCAATACGCAGCTGAAGGATTATAAAAACTCTCTCGGGTTATGGCGCTTACATCTAAAGGATTATCCTCTGTGTAAAAAGAATCATTGACTACGCAATCACCGCCATAAAGACATTTAACGCCCATTGTAACTCCCCCGCAACCATCACAAAACCCAATCTGACCGCACTCCTTGTCGGACTTAAAAGTAGTGGTTACTTTTGTGGTCTTAAATCCTAAAATTTTTCTAAGTCCTTGACCTATTGCACCCGCCCCCGGATTGAAGTAGATTCTCGTTGTTGGCTTACAGACACAATCGTAATTATCATTCATTTTACCATCATAAACACATGCTTCATTATCAGCACATTTTCTGAACTCAATATTAATATTCTTTATCCCCCCGGGATCTATTTCCCTCATTCTCACCAAGGCGGGATTAATAAAATTAAGCAGGGCGTAAGAACCAATGGCAATCAATAATCCTATTAAGGAAGATATTATCTGGTCCCTGGCTTGTCCCACAATTGAGGCATTGCCGGCAGCCATCATCCAACGAACCCCAGCTACCATAATCATTACAATGGCCAAAATAACAATAACAGACAAAGCCCAGTTATAAATAGCAACGACATATTTAGCAATGCTCGTTCCGCTAATTTCCATTGATTTACCAGCCTCTATTTCCGTCCCAATACTTACCTGGGGAGTGAATTCTACAGAAGACCCTGTTTCATAGACAGCGGCTTCTGTAAACTTAATATTTATAAAAAACAAAACAATTAAAATAAAAATTAATAATCTTTTCTTTATCATAAATCAAAATTTATAAATTAAATAAATTTTCAAATTTTTCCCAAGCCGGCAAAAATTTAATCAATTCTCCGGGATGGATAAACCAATAAATAATTAAAAAAATAAATAATAACAAAGCAAGAAGGATTAAATCCAAAAGGCCCAAAACAAGCGTTCCTAAAATCATCCCGCCAAATCGACCTAACAATTTTATAAGAAGTCCAAATGGAGATATTTTTTTAGACAATTCAGGAATAAAACTATCAAAAAGACCTGCTGAAGCTAAAAAATAAATATTTAATCCCGCCAAACTAAAGAGAAAGCTTGGTGTAAAAAGAGATCCCCAAAGAATATTATGAATAAAACCGGAGGCTTGTTTAAAAACTTCTTCAGAACCCTGTTCTTTAATGGCCGACATGGCGTCTTTAATGGCTTTTCTTTTTCCGCCTCCCTCTGATTTATCTTTGTTAAGCAATGCTTGAGATTTTTCTAACCGTTCTGTTGCTTGTTTTTTTCTCAGTTCTCTTGCTTGCTCTTCCTCGTTTTCCTCGTCATTTGGCGCAGTTTTACTATTTTTTTTCTCCGGCCTGTTAATCAAAGATTCTTGGTTTAAAGAACTTTGTTTTTTGGGTCCCTTTTTCGTTTTTGCTTCCTTTTTGCCTGCATTTTTTCTTTGTTCTTGATAAAGCGCCCTTTTTCTTTCCTGCTCTATGTCGGCTTGATTCCTCTGTTCTTCTTCAACCATAAAACTGAATTAAAATATATTTATTTCATCTATTTTCCAATCCTCGCTTTCCTTGATAAAAATTAATTCTGTTTGTTTTGGCAGGGTCGTTATTTGTCCTGATTTTATCTCTTTTTCCTGAATCTGAGCATTAAAAACGACTTTTTTTTCGCCAAACTCTTTTAATTCAACATTAATCACCTTTGTCTCTAAAGAATAAAATTCGTTTGTTAATTCTTTTAAATTTATTTCTTCAATAACCCTGGTAAATAATTTTTCGGTCATCTGGTCTTCCATAGCCCGACGATTGTTGTAATTGCTATCTGAAGAATAACTCCCATAACGCTCTATGAAAAAACGAGCCTGAAGAGTTAATTTTGCTTTTAGGGCAATAATCGGGTCTTCTGTCGTTTGGGTTTTTCCTTCAAATTCTTCCATTTTTTCTTGTTCTGTTTTTTCGGGGAATGAACTCATTTGATTAACCCTCTTCTTTTGTGATAAAAGAAAAAAAGCAAGAATAAAAACTAAGATAAGAACAATAACGATAATAAGTATCTTATTTTTTTTAATCATAAAAATATTTTTATTATTCTAAATTTTGGGAAAACTCTTTTTTTGATTCTTCTATTTCCAATAGTTGCTTGGGGTCAGAAGTTATTAATTGGTCTTCTGAATAAGAAGCAACCACTTTAATAGCCACATGTTTAGAGCCGGCGAAAAATATGCCTTCTCCTATGCCACATTCCAAAAGTAAATATTTTTCTCCTTCAGTGAGAATAAAAGTTTTGGTCACGGAATTAATTGCTGCCGGAGATTGTTTTAAAAGCAACTGCATCGCCGAGTTAGTAACAATTGCCCGACCGTAAGGTGACAGCAAAAAATCGTTAACGTCTTGGGTAATAGTGGTAACGCCTAAATAATATTTTCGGCAACGTTTGACCAGAGCAAAGATGAATTTGGCGGAATCTTCATGTTGCATTAACCACCAGGCCTCATCAATAAGCAAAATCCTTTTTTTTAATTCCGAACGCACTACATTCCAAATGTAGTTAACAATGGTATAAATGGCCATGGGCCTTAACTCATCTTCTAAGTCGCGAACGGAAAAAACCACTAATTGATTATTCATCTTAACATTGGTTGAATTGTTCAAAAATCCGGAAAATGTGCCTTCCGTATATTTTTTTAATCTTTCAACCAAATCTCCTCCTCCTTCCATGCCACTAAGAACTTCCTGAAGGTCGCTCATCGTTGGCGGGTCTACTCTAGTTAAGTCACATCCGGGGACAATGTCTTTTTTGGCATATGTTTCTAATAATGCCCGGTCCATTAAAGAGTCTTCTTGGGGCGTAAATCCCTTTGTTCCTCCCTCTAAGTTCCGACCAATCATAATTTTTAACAGTCCCTTAATGGCAATCACTCCTGAACGAATAATATCCGTAGTTTTAACATCTTTGGCCGCAGTTTGCGGCAAATCAAAAGGATTGATTTTACTATCCGAGGCCAAAGAAATATTAATATATGTTCCCCCTACAGCGTCAGAAAGATGTTTATATTCTTTTTCTGGGTCAATGACAATAACGTCCGTTCCCAACATTAAAGAACGTAAAACTTCAAGCTTACAAAAATAACTCTTTCCCGACCCAGAAGTGGCAAAAACAATAAAATTAGCGTTAGGCATGGAAAAACGGTCAAAAAGAACCAGGCTATTATTGTGCCGATTTATGCCGTAAAGAACTCCGTTATTTGAAGTTAGGTCAGAAGAAATAAAAGGAAAACTTGAAGCACAAGGAGAGGAATTTATATTCATTGTCACCATTAATTCATCCTGAGCTAAAGGCAGAGTAGAATTAAAACCCTGTTCAGATTGATAAAAAGACCTCCTTGTTTTGACCAGTTTGGCGGCAAATAAACTTTCTATTTTTTCCGTTAATGTATCAAGTTCTTTTTCGTTTTTGGCGTATATGGTAGTATAAAGGGCAAATTGAAAAAAATGTTCAACCCCAGTAGTTAAATCATCTCTTAGTCTTTCAACGTCTCTTAAAGCAGTTTCTTTAAGAGGGTCGCGAGGCATTCCTTTTTCTTGTTCCGCAGATAATTCAGCCTCTAAATTACCAACCTGTTTTTGTAATTGTTTCAAAATTATTTTAGTTTGGACCGGATAAAAAAACATGGCTACATCCAAATGAGCATTAAAATTTATTATTGGAACAAACCATCCCACAGAAACATACCGGGGAAAAGTGGAAATAAAAATCGTTCTTAAATACCGATCGCCCAATTGAAGATATTGAGGGGCAACCCTTAAGGCCGAAGGAGCGATTAAATCTAAAACTGTGACTGTTCCTTTTCGATAAAATTCCTCTGTTTCAACAATTTCTTTTGATTTATCTTCTTTAAGAGGGGTGGTTTTTATTTTTTCTTTTTCAATTTTTGACTCATTGAGAGCCGAAGGTTTTATCGCCATATTATTTTTCCACCATTAAATCCTTTAATTCTCCCATTGGTTGAATCTCTGCCTCAGTCGGATTATAAATATTATAAAAAATCTCTATTAAGCTTTGCGTGTCTAAAGGAACAACTGTAAGCCCCAAGCTATTCAACCCTGAAATGACATTATCAACTCTTGAAAAAAGCTCTTCCCTATATTTTTCAAATTTTTCTTGTTTTATTTTAATTAATTTAACTGTGCTAAAAATGTCTTTAAATCGGGAAAAAAAACTTCTTTTTTTGTCCCCCAAAGGATTGTAAGGAACAACAATGTAAAAACGCCTGGTCATTATTTCTCCCAATTGAACCAACTCTTTAATAAAATCAGAATAATCAGCCATTTGAACTTTTAAAAGCTCGTTCCTTTGAACTTTTCTTAATTCTTCTAATTGAGAAATATAGGGCTTAATATTAAACGGCCGGGACTGAATAACAATTTGGATTGTGTATTCTAAACTATTTAAAAACCGAATATAATTTTGGATAATTGCGTTTTGTTCGTCTTCTGATTTAAGGGCAAAATTTATGGAAGAAGCCAATAAAACGGCACATAGACTTCCGTTTTTTAAAACCACGCAATCATTTTTGATTTCCGAAATGTCTAAATATCTCTGTGTTGAAGGTATTGCCATAAATTATTATTATATTTTGATATTAAAACTTTTTGCAGATTCTATATTTTGAAATCTTCATTTTCCGTCAATTCTTCTTTATATTTCCCCCCCGTATCAACTAAAAGAGCAACTTTGGAAAAATTAGAAAATGAAAGCGGTTGACGAACCTTAGTTGTTTCCTTGATTTTTGTTTTTTCCTTAATGTCTTTTTCTACCACTTGAATAACTTCCCGGCGCCAAATTCTTAAATTTGGTTTTCTGGCAACATTGATGATATTCAAAAGAAAATAATAAATTGGTTGATTGTTAATCTTTGCAAAGGCCAAAGCCACGCCCAAACCAAGAATAATTATCGCCTCAATGATGAAAAGGGCAAAATCGGCTAATTTATAACATAAAATAATTGCTCCCGCTGTAATAAAAAGAATAATAAATTGACGAGGCGTGATTGGCCCGATAATTTTACTTTCTATATCAATAAATTGGGGGACAACAAATTGCATATTGGTTAATTGGGGATTTGTTAATTAAATAACCATTGGGAATGTATATTAAATCATGATTACCAAGGCACCTAATTGCCTATTTTTAGAAGCGCAGTTTCTGGTTCAATTCCACCACAACATTAAACTCTTCTTCGTTCAGGGTTGGCTTATTTTGTTGCTGTCTTTGGATAATTATTTCATTTACCGACTTTCCTTGGTCAATTGATTCTGCCCCAATATTTAAATATAATTGATTAATTTCTGAACTCTTCCAGGCCTTAATTCCTTCGGCTTTTTTAACTAAAGATTCTTCGGCTAATAAATTTATTTTATTTTGAACCATTTTGGCTGCTTCTTTCGGGGTTCCCCAGCGACGCCAATCAATTAAAGTGATTGTCCTTAGTTCATCAATGGGGCTGTATGTTTTAGGTTTGACTTTTATTTCTTCAACCACGGGTTTGTGCAATTCAATTGGCCGACGAACGGGTATTTCTATTTTAACGGGTTCTTCTGTTTTTGTCTGGGAAATATTTTGCGACGGCGAAACAATGTCTTTAGATAAAGAAATTTGTGTTTCTGTTTTTTGTTTTTCTTCCAGCTTTGGCTTGACTTCTTTTTTAATTGTTGATTCTTGAATTTGGATGACCGGCTCTTGTTTAACTGTGGAGGTTGAAATTGATGCTTGAAGAGAAGGTATTGTCTTTTGCTCTGATAAAACAGGCGCGGAGGGCGTTTGTTTAATAATTGGCGGAGGAACAAAAGGTGACTTTGATTTTGTTTTAAAAACTTGCTCCTGTTTAGACGCAATTGTCTCTTTTTTTTTGCTTATTGGTTCAACGTTTAATGTCTGCCTTGTTTCTGTTTGAATAATTTTATCTAATTGACCAGCGGGAAACGACATTTTTGTTGATAATTCTGATTTTAAAACCCCATTTGATAACAATTCTTCTTTTAAAAACTTTTGGTCAATTTTAGGCTTAACATTTTTTAAAATATCCATTATTTTATCAGTTGTTTCTTGGTCAAATCCCATGCCGCCAATTTGCGTTTCTCTTTTAAGGGTAATTTTTGTTTCAATGCCCGTGCGGACATCTTTTAAAAAAGACAAAATAATATTTTTAAATCTTTTTTCAAGGTCCTCTTGGGGGAATGTTAAATTAGTTCTTTTAATTACTTCTCCGATTGCTTGATTTATATCAATTAAATTCGCTTCTTCTTTAATTTTTTCCGCCTTTATCTTTTCCTGAATCATTTCTTTTTCTAATTTTAATGCTTTTTGTTTTTTTGTTTTAGCAAATCCTTGACTGATTTTTTCCACATAACTTCTTTTATGATATTCTATTTCTCCATTTTCATCTATAACATAATCTTCTTCTTCCAATCCTTCTACGGTTATAGCGGATATTTTTAATTCCTCATAAAGGTCAATCAAACGTTTGATTACTTGCTTTTCTTCGGTTGACAATTTGATAACATTTTTATTGTTAAATAAAATTTCTAATGTTTTTAATTTTTCCACATTTCCCGCCCCTAACTCTGTGTCATAAAATTTTAACCAATTACTTATGGTTGGGTCTTTTTCTTTATTTCCCATAACAATTTTCTTGGAAGTTAATTTTTCTTGATTAGCAAACATTGCTTCGCGTATTTTCCCTTTATATTCATCCCTGACAGAAAGAATAGGAATGTCAATTAAAAACATGCTTAAATTTTTTTCTAAGGGATAATCTTTGCTCATTAAGGCATATTTTAAGCCCTGTCTGAATAAATCAATAAAATCTTCTGACTTCAGATGAACAAAAGAAAACCATTTAATTTTATTTAATAAATCTAAACATTGGTCATAAACCAAAGGATTAGTTTCTTTTAAGTCGCCCCCTTTTTTTAAAAACTCCCCTAATTCTTTTCTAGTTTGATACCACTTTTTCATCTTATCAGAATGATAAAAAAATCCTTCAGCAATTTCTTGTTTTATTTTTTCTCTCGTTTCTTCAATAAGAAAATTTAATTTTTCCTTTTCCAACATATTTAAAATATTTTATTATGACCAAAACTGTTTTTGTTTTCTTTCTAAGTCTTTTATCACCGCCTCCATTTTTATTTTTGCTTCTCCATACATAGCGGATAACATATTTTTCATTCCATCCAGCACATTCTTGTGAGCCATATTTCTTTGCATTTCTTTTTCTAATCGAAAATTTTGTAATAATTCTTTATGAATCGTATCAATATCTCTTTTAAGCATTGCTTCCGTTGTTTCATCAAAAATCGGGATTCTTTCTCCTGTATTTGGGTCTGTCTTTTTGCCAAATAACGCAGCCCACGAAGCTTTTCTATAAAAATTTTCCGATTCAGCCTTTCCGCTTTCAATTAAAACGATTTTTTTATGCTCTTCTTCGTCTAATGGCCGATATAGTCCGGTTCTTTTATCTCTGCCCACTGCGGCTGAAAGCCTGTATAAACCGGCGTTTTTATTTTTGAAAGATAAATCGTTTATAAACATATAGGCCTCTTGTTGGCTTATTCCTAATTTATCATGAATTATTTTCCCAAGGTCCGCCATTCCCCTAAAATTTTGTTCAAGGTTAAATTCCCCTAAAATTTCATTAATATCATTTTGAGAATTTAATTTCATTAAAATAGCCTTTGCCAGACCAACATTCTTCTTTTTTTCTGCCTGACGATAAAGAGTGATTAATTCCTGGGAATCATCTATTTCCTTAACTGATTCGTACTCTTTCATAACTTCTACATTTAAAACCCTTCTTTGTTCTGCGGTCATTGTTCTTGGTTGAATCATTTCTGCTTGAGATTGTAAATCCGCTATTTCGTGTTCTAATTGTTTTCTTTTTTCAATCTTTTCTTTTAATTTTTTCTCTTTCTCTAAAATTAAGTGAACCCCCTGGGCAGAATCGGATATTTCTTGCGCTTTTTCGGGAGCTATTTTGTTATTTTCCATCTCTTGATTTAAGTTGTCTTTAATTTTTTCAAATTGATTGGCAATTCTGCTCTTTTTCTCTGGTGTTAATTTATCAAAAGGTGTTTCCAATTCTTTTTGCAGAGCATTTAATTCATTTTGGAAATAACCTTTTGCTTCCGGAGACAAATCAAGTGTTTCAATAGTAGCGGCCAAATTCTTTATATTGCCTTTAGTTTTTTCGTGGTCTTCTCTGGTAAACCTACCAACCACTCTTCTGTTTAAAGTTGAGTGGATTCCTTGAGCAGAATCGGATATTTTTTGCGCTTTTTCGGGAGCTATTTTGTTATTTTCCATCTCTTGATTTAAGTTGTCTTTAATTTTTTCAAATTGACTAGCGATTCTGTTTCTTTTTCCTAATGTTAATTCATCAAAAGGTGTTTCCAATTCTTTTTGCAGAGCATTTAATTCATTTTGTAAATTATTTTTTGCTTCCGGAGACAAATCAAGTGTTTCAATAGTAGCGGCCAAATTCTTTATATTGCCTTTAGTTTTTTCGTGGTCTTCTCTGGTAAAACTCTCTTTAATTACTTCCTTGCTTAAAGAAGAATGAATTTTTTTGCAAAAATCCTTTATTCCCATTATTTGATCAGTATCTATTTTCCCTTCTTTTTTTAAGTTATCTGTTTCTTGTTCTAAGTCATCTTTAAGCGTCCAGGCCTTGTGCGCCAATTCGTTTTTCTTTTCTTGACTTAATTTATTAAAAGCGTCATCGCTACCATCCCCCAGTTCATCCTGTAAATCATTTATTCTTTTTAAGAATTTATTTTTAGTTTGTTCGTCTAAATTAAGTTCTGTTATAGACATCTCCAGATTTGTCATCCCGCTTCTAACATTTGTATAATCCTCTTTAGTAAACTCATAATTTTTTTTCTTTTTTTGCCAATTTTCTTGTTCTTGTTCTGTCTTTTCTATTGCCTGACCTGCTGTTTTTACTTCTTTGTTAAACCATTTCGTTATATTCTGCGAATAAAAATTCTTATCAACATTTGGACCAAGAGTATTTAAATCAATCGTTTTTTGGTTTCCTTTTTTGGCTAAGGTTGTTTGTTTTTTTAGACCCTCTAAAAATATTTCCGCTTTTCCAACCCAGGGGTCGTCTTCATTTTTGCTTCTTGCTTTTTCTATCTGCGCCTCCAGATTTTCTATATATTTATCAACATCATCTAATTGCATAATCCTATCCCCTGATTTTGTAAAAATATTAGAATTCGTTTCTAATTGATTTTTATTTTCTCTTTGTTCATTTAGTTTGTTTTCATATTGTTTATCTTGGTTTAAAATTTCTCCTTCCCTGATTTTGTGTTCTGATGTTTCGTCTTCTTCTTGTTTATTTTTCCCCATTTCCGTGGCCTTCTTTCTTAATTTATCAGCCTTCCCTGTTAAACCTTGAAAAACTCTTCCAATTGCTTTTCCTCCTTCTTTCCAAGTAAGAACATGAGACCATCCTTTTTCTCCTGCCTCACCCTTTGGTAAAAAAGATAAGATGCCCTTTTCTCTTTGTTTAATAAATTTCGCGTCTCGTTTTTTATCAATCCACTCTCTTCTGTCAGCTAAAATTCGTTGCCATCTTTCTTTGGTTAAAGGAATGCCCACTGAAGCTTCTGCTGATTTAACAGCATATTTGCTTAATGATTTAATCCCTTTGCCCGCAGTTTTAAATGGCCATTTGGCCACACCTGAACCCATGGCCTGAATCTTTCCCAGGGCTTGTCCGGCCATTTTACCGCCAGCCACACCCATTTGTTGAGCAACCATTAAAGAACCGAGTAGCATGCCAATACCAATAATAAAATTAAGAATATATTCCGGCCGGCCGGCTTCAGAAATAGCAGCGGAAAGTTGTGTTCCTGTACCCGCCGAGTTGCTCATTCCGCCGGCAATATATTCTTCCGTTTGGCTCCCGGGAACAACAACCGTTTTATATATATTGTCCGAAGTTTGAACCATGGAAAATGACAACCAAAGAAAAAACGCCAAAATTGGACCAACAATAACTTGGCTGGTAAATTTTTCCCACCACTGATTGGCGTAACGCTGAAATGACGGTAAAACACTGCCCATAAAAGCAACAGGGGAAAGAAGAACCAAAAACCAAAGAATAACAATTCTAAA
>JAQTOB010000011.1 GCA_028713575.1 Patescibacteria group bacterium | reverse complement strand
AAAAATTGTTTAGTGCCATTATTAAAGAACGACCATTTTTAAATCCAATAACCAAAAATTGGCTTTTCATTCCTGAAAATAAAACTCTTTCAACTTTGGAAAATTTATTAAACAGCAATAAGATAATTCAAAAGCAAAAAATTAAAAAGGCCAGTTTTTTCATCTTCTGCGAGCAAACATGTGAGAAGCGAATCAAAATTCTTGCCAAAAAAATACTTGATAAAAATTATAATTTTTTAGTGGTACCTATTGATTTTGATGTGTCGGCAAACAGGTATTTGCCAATGGAGTACTTGGCGAAAAAAGAAAGTGCGGAGCTGAAGCATTCACTGTGGGCATTGCAGGGTCCCGAAAATCTAAAAAAACATCATGAAGTTTTTGAAGAGAAATTTGAATACTTCCGAAAAGTAGGACACAAAGCGCATGTAAACGCCGTGAAAGAATGGTGGGACCAAAAACTTAAGGAATTAAAAAATTAGAACAACATCGCACAACACGGCATATCTGGTTCGTACTTTTCTCCGAAAAATGCTTTCCCAAATTGCTATCGCAACTTCAGATATGCCGAAACGTTATACGCAATTCAAAAATATTTTTTAACAGACAGGGGACTAATGTTTTAAATAAAGTAAAAAGTAGTAAAGTAGTTCTAACCCGTCAGCTGGCTGATTAAAACGCTTTGTTGATGAGGGTATTGGGGCGGCAGTTTAGGGGGACAGGCCTCACTAATATTAAAGATTCGGGGAGTAAGAAGTCGTTGATAAAATATTCAATGGAATAAACAGGCAAACAAATGTCAGGGAATAAATTAGAAAAATTTTTTCAGCCAGACCCGATAGAACACAATAAAGACAAGCAAACAGGAAGGATACAGCTTTGTGAACTGGTCAAGCAAAATGATTTTGGGTTAGACCAGCCAACTTTTGACGTGTTAAAGCTTATACTAGAACAATACGATTATCTTTCTCACGTAGAAATCGTTTTTATTTCGCCGGAAGAAGAGCCAAATACCGGCGGTTTTTTTGATCGCGTACGAGTAGATGAACAAACTTTTGTCCCTACTATATTTATAGTTTCTATGGATAAAAAACACCTGTGCAGGCTAAAAGATGTTCGTCGATCTTCTTCTACAAGGGTTGCCGAGATACCGGGAATAAGTTTTTCACGGCTTTCGCCAAATTTACTTAGACAATTTATTATTGCTCACGAGCTTGGCCATGCAAGTGATTATATTAGAAATTACGAAACCAATCCCGACTATCATGGTTCAGACGCGGCAGAAAAATGGGATTTGCACTACGAATCAAACCTTTTGACAATGCCTGTTCCCGGTTTTGACCCTGTAGATTTGCGCGAAGAACTTTCCAAATTTGACAATCTAGAAGATTTTATAAAAGCAAATCCTAATTTGGTCAAAATAATAAATACTAGCAAAATAGAGACAAAACAAGATTTAATAAATGCTCAGGAAGCCGCATATAGGGCTTCCGTATACGAGAGCTATGCTGATAATTTTGCCGCCGCTTTTCTTAAAAAAAATGCCGTAGCGTTAAATATCACCGAGTTGATTGATTCGGGCCGGCGCCGAGAGTCCACTTAATAAACTGTATAAAAACACATCGCCCGACAATATACGGGAGGTCTGAAAAAGTGTAACAATAATAATTCCAAGAGGCGGTTACGCTTCCCCTTTCTAAACGACGATAATTTCAAGTGTTTTTTTTATTTGACTAAATTTGAAAATTCTGTATTATTTTAACAGGAGATATGTTTATAAATTATATATAAATCTATGTTTAAAGAGAAACGAGCAATAGAAGACGAAAAATATAAAAAATTAAATGAAGAATTTGAGCAAAATTCAGAAGAGTTGGCTGATTTACTTAAAGAAATCCACGATAAAATAATTTCTTCAGAGATTAACAGCCGAGAAGAACTGATTGCCGCTTATGAAGAAAAAATGAACGAGATGATTAGCAGATTTTCTGATCCGGACCATGAAAGAGTTAAGTCATATTTCAAGCGTTATAACGAAATTTTGGAGAAATTCGACGAATATAGGGAAAAAGAAGGCAATATCTAAACAGTATAATCTCCGATCAATGGGCACTTGGCGCAGTGGTAGCGCGTCTGGTTTACATCCAGCAGGTCGGGGGTTCGAATCCCTCAGTGCCCATTTTCAATTTATAAAAACTCGTTAGGGGAACGAGTTTTTGTTATACAATATACTATTTTTCAGATTGTTCTATAAGACCTTTAATCCAACCTTTTAATTTATGGACCAATTCTACATCGGAAATATAGATCCTAAAAACACCATACGGTAAAGTGTTTTTTACTCGCATATTTTTACTGCTTCTACTAGTCTGTCTCAGTGTTTTTCTAAATTGTTCTATCGGAAGATTGCTAATTCGCGACCAATATTGTTTAGCTGTTTTTTCAGAGATATTAGCATGAATTTGTATTTGTGGTTTTAGTTTTTTTCCGGTATCAGACATATTTCTCGAAAGAATTTCATCATTAAATGAACCATATCCGGATCAGAATTACAAAACATTGCAGTCCATCTCGTTTTTTTATAACCTTCTGCCCAATAAAGGGCCGTGCCAATCAATTTAATTTTTTCCGTTGATAATTTATTGATTTTTTTGCTGATTTTTTTCTCAAATTTTTGCCATTTGTCTTTGATTAAAGACGCTCTTTTTTTATTGTAATCAGTGATGCTTTTAGCCCAGATTTTTTGAGCGTTATTTAAAATTTTTTGTTGGACCATCGGAGGCATTTTAACCCCTTTAAGCCATGTAGATAAAGTACTTTTAGGGACCCCCAATCTTTTTGTAATTTCATTGTAACTTTTACCTAGCTTTCTTAATTGAATTGCTTTTTGTTTTTTGGTTTGCATAAGAATGATTTATTAAAATAAGAACTCCAGATACATAATAATATATTAATTATAATCTGGAGTTCTATTCACGTCAATAATCGTTAACAGATGCCGAGGGGCAGAATCGGACTGCCGACACAATGGTTTTCCTTAATTTTTACTTTGGTTTCCCAAAGGTTCGGACTATATCATAATCCTAAATTATTAGGATTCCAGGCGCTTCCTCTAAATATTTAGAGTACTCCCTACGGGATAGTCTCTACACCTTCCCTCTAAAAGGGCTTGGCTCGGGATTGCCTTTTTTTCATCAGGTTTCCCCGATTTCACCTGGTTTACATTTAATGTTACCATTAAAAGGGCCGAAAACCAGCCATTTGCTCTACCACTGAGCTACCTCGGCTTAATTTATGAAAAGAGCATATACAAGGAATACAGAAAAATATTAACAAATAAATCATATTTTGGCAAGAATTTTATCTGAAACAAAAAAGCAGATCTATATCTGTTTTTTTGTTTGGAGCGGGTAGGGGTATCCTTCGCTAATTATCCTTTGTTAAAATTTTGGAATGATTTAGCTACGGAATACCTTTTTGAATAATCATCAAGGCATTCTTTCTTAGATAACCTGCCATTTCAATAGCGTAAAAGAAGAGCGGGTAGGTGGGGTCTCCGCCAAAGGTAGTCTGTCCGCCCGCTGGCGGAGATCAGCCGTACCTTAAAAAATAAATAATGTGACTGAGAATCCCCGTTTCCCAGTGAATTATATTGAAAAGCGGGATACCAGAATCGGACTGGCATCTCCACCTTGGAAGAGTGGCATACTACCATTGTACGAATCCCGCATAATTTTTAGGGAGATAAGAAAAGACAAAACATTATTACGATACCTACAGCATAATGATTCTATCATTTTTATCATCTTTGTCAAATAGAGAAAGGGGCATTATTTGCCACATTTGGCAAGTGGGTTTTCTTGACAATAGGTCATTTAATGGTTATAATAACGGAAATCTAATCTAAGTGAATAATTTATGAAAATTAAGAAAAAATACATTTTTGTTATTATCGGACTAGTAATAATAATTTTATTTGTTTTACTGAGAAACAAAGAGGAGTCCCATAATTTTGTAATAGTAGAAAAATCCGATTTAACACAGGAAGTTAACGTGACCGGCCGGGTGGAAGCGGCGGAAAACGTTGATTTGGCCTTTGAAAAAACCGGAAAAGTGGCAGAAGTGAATGTAGCTATCGGGGACGTCGTGGCAATCAGCCAATCAATGGTTATTTTAGACAATGCCGACTTAAAAGCGCAATTAACTCAAGCCGAAGCTAATTTGGAAAGCGTTCGGGCAGGACTAAACCAAGCCCGGGCAATGTTGGAAACAGAACAAGCTAATTTAAAAGAATTGAAAAACGGCGCTAAGCCGGAAGATATCCAATTATCGGAAACAAAAGTGGCCAGCGCGGAGAAAACCCTGGTCAATGAAAAAATAAATTTGGAAAATGTTCAAAATAAAGCGGACGTTGATTTAGCTAACCTTTATGATGACGTGGAAGATATTTTAAATAGCGCTTATTTCTATGCCGATGACGCGGTTAATAAGCAGGTAGACGATCTTTTTTCCAATGATAATTCGGAACTTCCTCAATTAACCATTTCTACCTCTGATTCCCAAGCAAAAATTGACGCGGAGAGCGGACGCCTCACTATTAAAAATATTTTAATTTCGTTCAAATCAGACATTGACAATTTTAATTTAGACAACCCAGAACAATTTTTAATTAATGGAGAAGATTATCTAAATAGCATCAGAGATTTTTTAAACCGCTTGAATGACGTCGTTAATAACGCCGTGAATTTATCGCAAACCGTTTCAAATACTTATAAAAGCAACATCAACACGGCCAGAGTGAACATTAACGCCTCCATTTCCAGCATTAATACGCAGAGACAGGCAATTACTTCCCAAAAAAATACCAATAAGAATAATATTGCCGCGGCTCAGGCTCAGATAAATACCGCCGAAAATAATTTGAACTTAGCAAAGAATGAATTAGCCTTAAAAAAATCAGGCGCTACTGATGAACAGATAAAAGCGCAGGAAGCAAAAGTTGAACAGGCGGAAACGAACATTGTTTCCCAAGGCGCCAAAATCAGACAAGTTGAGGCGGAAATAAAAAATATCCAGGTTCAGATAGAAAAAACAATTTTGAAATCTCCTATAAATGGGACAGTAACGAGACAGGACGCCAAAGTAGGAGAAATTATTTCGCCGAACGTTTCAATAGTTTCTGTCATTTCTCAAAATGATTTTGGATTGAAAGCCAATGTGCCGGAAGCGGATATCGCGAAGATTAAAGAGGACAATTTGGTTAAAGTCGTGCTTGACGCTTACGGCAATGAAGTAGTTTTTGCCGCCAAAATAACAAGTATTGATCCGGCGGAAAAAATAATAGAAGGAGTGGCTACCTATAAAATAACCGCTAGCTTTATTGATCAAGATGAAAGAATAAAGTCAGGAATGACTGCTGATATGGACATTATTACAGCTGAGAAAAAGAACGTTTTGACCATTCCCAGCAGGATGGTTTTCAAAAAAGACAATAAATATTTTGTAAAATTGTTGGAGATTCAAGAAAAAAAAGAGGTCGTTGAAGAACGGGAAATAGAAGTGGGGACAAAAGGTACAGAGGGAAAAATAGAAGTTATTGGCGGTTTAGAAGAAGGAGATAAAATAATAATGCCTTAAGATATGCCTTTGATTAAAATAGAAAAAGTAGAGAAAATTTACGGAGAAGAAGAAATAAAAACCCCGGCTTTAAGGGGGGATTCTTTTATTGTTGAGAAAGGAGAATTTGTGGCGATTATGGGTCCTTCTGGTTCCGGCAAATCAACCCTGCTTCACATTTTAGGATTTTTAGATCGGCCGACCAAAGGGGAATATTTTTTTCAAGGCAAGTCAATGAATCAATACAGCGATGACGAATTGGCCCGCATTAGGAATGAAAAAATGGGATTTATTTTTCAAACTTTTAATTTGCTTCCCCGAACCAATGTTTTAGATAATGTTAAATTGCCTCTTTATTATTCCAGGATAAAAGAATTATTATGGGAAGATAAAGCAAAAAAGGCGCTTGAAATGGTGGGTCTTTCACATCGTTTAAAACATGAACGGTCTCAACTTTCCGGAGGAGAAAAACAAAGAGTGGCCATTGCCCGAGCTTTAGTTAATGACCCGGATGTTATTTTTGCCGATGAGCCAACCGGAAATCTTGATTCAAAATCCGGTCAAGCAGTGATGGATATAATTCAAAATCTTAATGAAAAAGGGCATACCATTATAATGGTTACACATGAAAAATATACTTCAGAAATGGCCAAAAGAATCATCAAATTAAAAGACGGCCTGATTGAAAGCGACGAAAAAGTAATCAATCGCCATTATGCTAAAGACGGATTGTTTAAATAGCGATTTTGTCTGAATTTTTAAGCCCGAAGGGCGAAAATTTTTCAATAATAAAATCATTACCGAGCACTCAATTTATTTTTTTATGTATTACGTGTAATAATTAAAAATCAGATAAAGAAAAAAATCTATATAGGCTACACCGATGATTTAAAAAGAAGATTTAAAGAACATAGAAAGAAAAACCCCGAACTTATTTATTACGAAGCCTACAAATCAGAAAAAGATGCGAGAAATCGAGAAAAAAAATTAAAACAAAGAGGTCAAGCAATTCGTCATCTCAAAGAGCGTTTTAAATATAGCTTAGAGGAATAAATTGAGTGCTCGGTGCTCAAATTTGTAGCGAAATTTTTTTCACTACAAAATGAGCCCGAAAATTTCTACAAATTTGGCATATGAAAATAAAATATTCCCTTAAAACGGTTTTAATCGGGTTAAAAACGAACAAAGCGCGTTCATTTTTGACAATTTTAGGCATTGTCATCGGCATTACTTCCATTATCCTAATTATGTCCATTGGGCAGTCAGCTGAAAGTCTAATTTTAAACGAAGTAAAGTCTTTAGGCGGAAATTTCGTTCAGATCAATCCCGGCAAAGAAGTTAAGGGCCCTCAAGACATGGCCGATACTTTATTTAATGATTCTTTAAAGGAAAGAGACATCAAGGCTCTAAAAAATAAAAACAATGTTCCCGACTTGGAAGAAATCACCCCATCCTTGATGGTTCCGGGAAGTGTTTCTTATAAAGGAGAAACATATAAACCGACGATTTTGGGATGGACTGCCGATTGGATGGCCAAACTTTATAATATTTATCCGGGAGAAGGAGAATATTTTACCGAAGAAGACATAAAATCTTTAGCCGCGGTGGCGGTCATCGGCGCCAAAGTAAAAGAAGATCTTTTTGGCACGGCTGACGCTTTGGGGGAAAAAATAAAAATCAAGGATAAATATTTCAAAGTAGTAGCAATTTTTCCGGCAAAAGGACAAGTTTCTTCCTTTATGGATATTGATAAATTCGTGCTTATTCCATATACCACGGCCCAAAAGTATCTCTTAGGAATAGATTATTATCAAGAGATTCACGTAATGGCCAAGAACGAAGAATCAGTTCCCAATATGGTAGAAGACATTAAATTAACATTAAGGGATTTACATAATATTGATGACCCGGAAGATGACGATTTTCATATAACCACTTCGGAAGAAATGATTGAAACCATTAGTTTGATTACGGGGATTTTGACCGTTTTACTTACCTCAGTCGCGGCCATTTCCTTAGTGGTTGGTGGAGTGGGAATTATGAATATCATGCTGGTGGCGGTAACTGAAAAAACATGGGAAATAGGATTAAGAAAAGCCATAGGGGCGAGGGGAAAAGATATTATGGTTCATTTTTTAATAGAGTCAATTATTTTAACGATTGTTGGCGGTTTGATCGGCGTCGGCCTGGGGATAGGTTTGTCTTATCTGGCTTCTTTAGTCTTGGCAAAGCAACTCAGCCAGAATTGGCAATTTGTCATTTCTTTTCCCTCCATTCTTTTGGGATTGGGCGTGGCCGGCTCTATTGGCATAATATTCGGCCTTTATCCGGCGAAAAAAGCTTCTAAAAAAAGTCCGATTGAGGCCTTAAGATACGAATAAAAAAAGAATATGCTTTCTTACTTTTTATTTATCATTGGGTTTTTTCTCCTCATCAAAGGGGCGGATTGGCTGGTGGACGGCGCTTCCTCTTTAGCAAAAAAAACGGGCATTTCTACGATCGTTATCGGCTTGACAATCGTTTCCTTCGGCACTTCTATGCCAGAGTTTGTTGTTAATGTTCTTGCTAACATCAAGGGAACGGCTGATATCGCCCTGGGAAATATCCTGGGAAGCAATATTATTAATATCTTGTTGATTCTCGGTTTGTCCATGATTGTTAGGCCATTGATCGTGAAAAATAATACAATTTGGAAGGAGATTCCTCTGGCGGTTTTGGCCGTAGTGGTTTTATGGATTTTAGCTAGTGACGTTTTTTTGAATAATACTTTTGAGGCCTTTTTGGATCGGACGGACGGCCTGGTTATGCTCCTGTTTTTTTTGATTTTTTTATATTACATCATAAGCATCAGGCACAAGGATGTGGACATGGACGATAAAATAAAGAAGTTTTCGTATCCTGTTTCCGGTTTGATGATTTTGGCTGGAACGGGTTGTCTAGTCTTGGGAGGAAAGTGGATAGTTGACGGCGCGCTTTTAATCGCTCAGTCGCTGGGAGTGAGTGAGGCCTTAATTGGTTTAACTGTTGTAGCCATTGGGACCTCTTTACCAGAATTAGCCACCTCAGTGGTGGCGGCGGCGAAAAAAAACAGCGACATCGCTGTAGGCAACATCGTCGGTTCCAACATTTTCAACATTTTTTGGGTTTTGGGCATTACTTCTTTAATCAGACCATTGCCCGTTTCCACAAAAATAAATACGGATATTTTAGTCGTTTTACTTGTTACTTTTCTTCTTTTTGTTTTTACTTTGACCGGAGGAAAAGCCAAATTGACCCGCAAACAGGGAATTATTTTCGTCAGTCTGTACGTTATTTACATAGTTTATCTGATTATCAGGGGGTAATAAAAGGCCAGTTTATCTGGTTTTAAAATAATTGGATTGATTAGAGGGCGAGACCTTGATGGTCTTGATATGGTCTTGACGAGGTTCCACCTCATCAAGGCATTAAGGCTCTCATTAAGATGTTGGTCGGGGTACATAGACCTGAATTTTGATTTCCGCCAAAGGCGGACCCGCCTCTGGCGGGTTTTTTTTGCCGAGTTATAACGATATTAATTTTTAAATCGGGACGGGGAGATTCGAACTCCCGCTAAATCTTCCCAAAAGACTCGTGCTGCCATTACACTACGTCCCGAATAACACATTGACATTTGATATGAGGAAAGAACAATGATAATTTTATCAGAAAAATTAAGGAAATCAAGAAGAAAATAAGAAAAAAAGCCGTCTTAGTGGCGGCTTTTTAATATACTCCCCCTTAATTTTTTATTTTTTTGGAAATTAGCGCTATTTTTTTTTCTATTTGCGCGATTTCCTTTTCTAGGTTTATCCTTTTCGCAGAATTACGACTCCGCTCTAATTTTTTCATAATAGCGGATTTTCTGCGAGAAAGGTTTTCAAATTCATTGTCTAGATTAGTGATACATATTTCCATTGTGTCTCTATGCCTCCTTTTTTATTTGCCGGAAATCATGGAATTTTTTAAACAGATTAATTCAATCAGATATTTTTTTTTATTTTTTTGGGGGGCTTTACAATATATCCCCCTTTTTATAATCTGATTGATTTTTCTTTGGATGCTTTTATAGCATCTAGTCTCGGCCTTATTTTTTTCGTCATTCATTTTTCCGCCTCCTTATTTTTATTTTTCAGTTTTATAAAAAAGCGGCAACATCCAGCCCGCCGACTTATTATTTGTTATTTATTTTTTTTAATTATTTTTTATTAAGAGGAGTCGGCCTTTGAGTTTTCAATCCAAGACAAACCAATAACCTTGGGAAAGTGAATATTTTTTATGAATTGACAGTTTTCCATAGCCGACTCGTTAAAGTATGTTTATAATAACATAAAAATAATATTTTTGGCAAGATGATTTATCCACAGATGATTAGGGATTGGGTAATCGGGAATGAATAATTGATGTTTTGGTCCTTAAATGTTAAGATGTTAATATGAGTATAGTTTGTCATTATAACGAAATCGGGCTGAAAGGAAATAATCGCCGTTTTTTTGAAGAAAAATTGATAGAAAATATCAGAACGGTTTTGGATAGGGATTTTTTTAGCAAGATAAAAAGAATTTCAGGGCGGATCATTATTGAGTTGACGCTTTTGGGAGAAAAAAATAAAAAAGAAATAGAAAAAAAACTGAAAAATGTTTTTGGTTTGGCTAATTTCTCTTTTGTCCGAGAAACAAAACAAGATGTTGGGGAGATTGAAAGGCTGGTTTTTGAAATTTTGCGAGAGGAAGAGTTTAAGACATTTAAAATTTTTACTCAGCGCTCCAATAAAAATTTTAATTTAACTTCTCAGGAAATAAATAAAATAGTTGGCGAATTCGTAGTCAACAATTTACGCAAAAAGGTTAAGCTGGAAAATCCAGACATTACCATTTTTATTGAAATAGTGGATAACAAGGCTTTTGTTTATTTGGAGAAAATAAGCGGGCCGGGTGGTTTGCCTATTGGCGTCAGCGGGCAGGGACTAGTCCTACTTTCCGATGGCATTGATTCGCCAGTGGCGGCTTGGCAGATGATGAAAAGAGGGATGAAGGTTTCTTTTATTCACTTCTATTCCTACCTTGACCATGAAAAAGAAGTAATTGAAAAAGTTAAAAAAATAGTAACCATTTTAAGTAAATATCAAGGACCATCAACGTTATATTTAATTCCTTTTAAGGAAATCCAAAAGTCCATTTTAGAAGAAGGGACAAGGGATTGTTGTCTTATTTGTAAAAGAACCATGTTTAAAATTGCTTCGGAAATTGCCCAAAAGAAATATATTAACGCCCTAATTACCGGCGATAGCTTGGGACAGGTAGCCTCACAGACCATTGAGAATATGAAAATAACCGAAGAAAGAACGGACTTGCTTGTGTTAAGACCATTGATAGGTTTTGACAAGCAAGAGACCATTAAAAGGGCTAGAGAAATTGGAACTTATGACATTTCTATCGTTCAGACGACATTTTATTGCCAGGGACGTTTACCTAAACATCCGTGTACAAAGGGTAACATAAAACAAGTTAAGAAAATGGAAAAGGGGCTGGTTAACGAAAATCTGATTTCCGTGGCCATAAATAATTTAGAGAGGGTGAAAACGGGGCATTGACATTTTTCAAAAAATAGAGCAGAATTTAAATAGATATTTAACTTATAACAAAGGAGGACTTTCATGTTTCAACAGGTATTAAGTATGACAGGTACGCAGGCATCCGACTTCCCGGCACTGGCACTAGTGAATTTCACTAGTGAGGAGAGAAAAAAATTCATGGTGAATGTCATGAATTTAACTCCGAAAATTAGAGAAGAGGCTATTTTTAAGGCCGTAGCTCTGGATAAGCAAATTTCCAGAATACAGTTGACTAGAAGAATAACCAACAGAAAATTTTTCACCGATGAAATGGGAAGTTCAGAACCTCCCGATCCGAAGATGGCGGACGGGGGGAATAGCTACGAAGTGGAAAAGAATTGTTGCCTTGCCATACGATGTAATAAAGTGTGGCGAAAATCAATGGAAATGAAGCAAAAACTCATTTCCTTTCCTGGTCAAGCCGTTTTTTGTGGGGAATGCGGTTGTCTTATCGACAGGGAAAGAGTCGAAGAGGTGCCCCATACCGCACACTGCGTGAAATGTAAGAATTCCCATAATGGCAACGGCCATAACGGAAGTTAATTAAGGAGGAAATTTTTTTCAAACGGGTCGGTTATCAGACCCGTTTTGATTTTGTATTAAAAAATCCCGCTTAATAAAGCGGGATTTTATATTTGTCTTTTTTCATTAATACATTTTTGTCAATTCAATGCCGGTATAATAATACTTGAGGATTTGAGAATAATTAGCGCCTTGATTGGCGGCATTGATGCCGCCGATTTGGGACAAGCCGACGCCATGGCCGGTTAGAGTTTTCCCTTCACATGGAGGGTCGGCTTTAGCGATTAAATAATCAACCGGAGCCCAGGTCATTTTAGCTGAATAGGAGTCTCGGGTTTGTCCATCTGATTGGGCAAAATAATAAGCAAGAATGGGGTCGTTTTGATAGGTGGCGATGACTCCTTTAGTCTGTTCGGTCGCTTGAATCATGTTCGGTGCTCTTAATTCTTTTTGATAACCGCGATAAACCTGGTCGGCCTGGGTGGATTGAACAGTGAAAAACGCTTCACCGTCAGAAGTATTGGTGTATTTCGGAGTAAAATAACGAAACAAGGCGTAAGTCCTGGCCGCTATGGCCTGAGCTTTTAAAAATTCCGCATGGGAACCATCGCCGACTTCGGCGATGCTTTTAACATAATCTTCCAGGGGCAATTGGTTTATCAGCCAGAGACGTTCAGTGGAAGAATTATATTTAATTTCTAAGTCGCCTCGAAATTCATTGTCATTAACATTTTCTCCCCAAAATGGACCGTTTTGCCAAGAATTAATTTTAAAAATGACTGGTTCCGGAGCGGAAACCTTAAAATACGAATCGGACATTAACAATCTTTTTCCTTGACTGTCATTTAAAAAATAGCGATTTGTTTTATAATCATAATCAATTTCTATTATTTCCCCAGCAGTATTTTTCACCAACAGCTTATCATCTTGGTCTAAAATATTATAAGATTGATTGTTTAAAGAAGATATTTGAAAGGGCAAATTGTTATTTTTTTCCGTTTCTTCAACATAAAGCAACCCGACTTTTATTTCCGGACCGTCAGGTAGATTTGGCCAGTAAGGATTATCAATAATATTCGGAGAAGTAGGAATGTTTTGCCACCAAGTTTTTTCTAAGGGTGATGTTACTTCTGGGATAGAGGGTTGAGTTGGGATGACAGGAGTAACCGGTTCAATGATTTCCGGCTCACTAATTTCGCCGACACTTTTTACAGCAATTTCAATTTCACCGCCCGGGATGGGAGAGGTCCCGGCATAAAGTTGGAATTTTTCCCAATGGGTTCCGCCAGTTCGTGGTGCGGATAAAGCGAATCTAAATAAAGCCTCGTCTCCGGGATAAATAGTGGAGACGGGATTAACCCGATTGGGGATGTGGTCGTTGTACCAGCTAGAATGGACCAGCTTGCTCCTCATTCCAGAAATAGTTCTTAAAAATACATACTCAGGTCCGGTTCCTTCCCATGGATCAGGGCCTAGATTTTTAAATTTGACCCAGAAAGTAAGGCTTTGTCCTAAATCCAATTTAATGATTCCGGCATAACTTTGCTCGGTTTTTTCCGCTTGATAAGTACCAGCCTGAGCGGTTTTTGCCGGACAGAAGAATACTGATAAAAATAAGATAAGAATAAAAAATTTTGCGTAGACTTTATACATAAATTTAAGTTTAACCTAACATTGAAATAACGTCAAGTTTTATCTTGATAATTCGGACCTTTTCTGATATTATTGGATTATGACCCTTACTCGTTCTGTTGCTAAAAATTTTATTATCCAAATAATCGGTCGCGTCTTAGCCTTGTTTTTAGGACTTTTCGTCATTTCCCTGCTGATGCGCTATTTGGGGCCGAAAGATTACGGTTATTATTCCACGGCAGTCGCTTTTTTGCAGATTTTCGGCATTATCGCCGATTTCGGCCTTTATTTGATAACTTTACGCTATCTAGGAGAGACAGATTCTTTATCAGAACAAGAGAGACCGGTTAGGACGAGTTTTGTCTTAAACAATATTTTTACCTTAAGATTTTTTTCCGCTTTTATTTTTTACGGTGGTGCCTTTGTTTTTTGTCTTTTTCTTCCTTATTCTGGAATGGTCAAAACGGCCGTAGGAATTTTATCCGGCTCTTTTTTCTTTTGCACCTTGATCCAGATGCTTTCCGCTTTTTATCAGCAGACATTGCAGACGAAGAAAATTTTTTGGGGAGAGATTTGGGGAAAGATAATTACTCTGACATTGATGATTATTTTCGTCCGGCGCAACTTCAGTTTTTATGCGGTCCTAAGCGTTTTTGGACTTGGTCATTTGTTAAATTTTTTGATATTATTTTTTTCCGTTCCGAAAAAGACAGCTTTGAAATTCGGTTTTGATTTTTCTTTTTGGAAGGAAATAATCAGACAATCCTGGCCCGTGGGTTTAGCTATTGTCCTAAACGTTTTTTATTTCAAGGCGGACACTTTGATTCTATCTTTTTACCATTCACCGGAAGAAGTAGGATTATATGGCGCTTGTTACCGAATTTTAGAGGTATTGATTACGGTGCCGCCGCTTTTTTTGGGATTGATTTTGCCGAAAATGACGAGCGCTTGGCAACAAAAACAAAGTCAGCGACTAAAGAATCTCGTGCAAAAAAGTTTTGACCTTTTGGTCGCCATTTCCTTGCCTATGGTTTTGGGAACAATTATTCTCGGGGGAAGGATAATGATTTTACTCGGCGGACGGGAATTCGGTCCGGCCGGAGACGTCCTTAAAGTGGTAATTATCGCCGCCGGCATTTTGTTTGTTGCCGAACTTTTTAAGAATTTGGCCGTTGGCTTGGGAAAACAAAAACAAATACTTCCCTTTTATTTTTTGGTTATGGCTTTATCTTTAATAGGCTATTTCGTTTTTATCCCGAAGTATTCTTATTGGGGCGCGGCTTGGGTAACGGTATTCAGCGAAATACTGATGTTCGTTTTTGCCTTTCTTTTATTTCGGAAGACTACCGGAATCTCGTTCAATCTTAAAATTTTTTTTAAAAGTTTGATGGCCGGCCTGGCAATGTCAGGAGTGTTGATGCTTTGTCAAAATTTTAACTTAGTTTTTTCAATTGTTTTGGGCGCAGCGGTTTATGGGGTGTCGCTTTATTTTTTTAAGGGAATAGATAGGAATTTACTAAAAGACGTTTTAAATTCAAATAAATGATTTTTTATTTTTTATTTTTTATTTTTTACATTTTTCTCTCTTGGTTTAAGCCGAGGCATGCTTTATATTTAACATTGTTTTTATTGCCGACTTATCAGATAAAATTTTCGTTTGTCGGAATTCCTTTTACTTTTTTGGAGTTGATGATTTTGATTCTCTTTATGGTTTGGCTGATAAAACGATTTAACAATTTAACAATTAAACGATTTAACAATTTATTAAGCGGATGGCGCTGGTTAATTTGTTTGTGGCTGCTTGTGGCGACTATCTCTATGTTCGTGGCGCCGGAATTAAGGGCCGCGGCCGGAGTTTGGAGGGCCTATTTTATTGAGCCGGCTATGTTTTTAATAGTTTTGTTGGATTTGATAAAAAACGATCAGGACAAAAAAACATTGATTTTTACCCTGGGCCTTTCCGCTTTCTGCTGTTCTGTTTGGGCGATTTTACAAAAATGGCTGGGAGGGGGAGTTTTCAGCACCGAGGTCTGGGGACGGGCGCAGGTATGGCGGGCGACTGGTCCGTTTTCCCATCCTAATTTTTTGGGTTTGTATTTGGCGCCGCTTATCGTTCTGGTTGCGGGCGGGATTGTGAATTTCCGCGGGAAAATCCGGTCAGTTGTTTGTTGTTTTGTCTTTCTTTTTATTACCTTTTGGGCGCTGGTTTTAGCCCGTTCAGAGGGCGCGCTTATCGGCGTTTTTGCTGGCTTGGCTTTTTGGGGTGTTGTTCTGAAAAAAACCAGGAAATACGTTTTAACCGGGTTGATTATTGCCTTTTTGTTAATCATGGTCTGGCCATTTTCCCGCCAATATTTTTTGGAAAAGGCGCTTTTGCAGGATTTATCCGGTCAGTTCCGCTTGAACATCTGGTCCGGCGCTGTTTCCCTGTTGAAGGTTTCACCAGTGTTGGGCGCGGGATTGGACGGATATGAAAGGCTAATCCCCGATTATCAGGCCAATAGTTTTATCGCTCGTGACGGAAGAAATTTCTATGCTCCGCCTCAGCCATATCCGCATAATCTGTTTTTGGCCATTTGGCTGGAAGTGGGCTTGGTTGGTTTGATTGTTTTTGTTTGGATTTTAATAAGGTTTTTCAAACAAGGGTTTAAAAATTTGGAAAATAGAGATATAATTTTAAATGGCGCAGTCATGGGCGCGATGGTTTGTATTTTGGTCCATGGCTTGGTTGATACGCCGTATTTTAAGAATGATCTGGCTGTTGTTTTTTGGTTAATTATCGGGCTGAGGATAGTTTTAAAAGATAACTATGAAAATCAGATTAGCAACAATTAAAGATATTATTAAAATTAAATCAATAGTAAAAAAAATAGACACAAGGAATTTTCATTTTTCAAACGAAGATATTATTAAGAAACATATAGAAAAGAAACATTATTATCTGGCTTTGGAAAATAATAAATGCCTTGGAGTTATAGGATTAGTGCCGGCGGCTGGTTCTTATGAAATTTATTCTTTGGTTTCTAATAGGCCGGGAGTGGGCAAGGAATTGGTGAGGTTTGCCGAGAAAAAATGCCGGAGAGAAAAAATAAACAAATTATGGTGTTGGAGCTTAAAAAGGTATAAAGCCAAAGATTTTTATTTAAAAATGGGGTTTAATGAATGCTATTTTTTAAAAAAACAATGGTTTGGTCACGACTGTTGGTTTTTAGGAAAAGCGATTAAAATTAAATAAGGAGAGGTGCGAGAGCGGTTGAATCGGACGGTCAAATTGAATACGAAAATAATTTTTAAAAGGTGGGGTGTGCCGAACGGTAAGGCACTGGTCTCGAAAACCAGGGTCCCGCAAGGGGCATGCGAGTTCGATTCTCGCCCCCACCGCCAATATTAAAAAAGCTAGATAATTTTTTTCGGGGGTTCATCCCGTCATCCGACGGGGCGCCAGGTCGAATGGCCTGGCGAATCCCACCCTCTCCGCCAATTAAAAAAATTTTTATTTCAATAGTCAAAATAGTTCTAAATTTGAAAAATCATCCTAAAACACTTTATTGATGCAGGTTTTAGAGCGATGATTTAGGGGGACAGACCCCTGTTGTAAAAGGGCGATGATTTCGGGGGACAGGCCCTGTTGTAAGGGGGACGGGCCCCTGTTGTAAAGTGACCTCTGTTGTAAAGTTTAATAAATAATAATTTAATTTTTTTAACGGCTAAAACTTTTTAGTCGAGAAGGAATAAAAAATATGGACAATCAAAATTTTAATCAATTAGTACCGGAAAGTTCCCAACAAGTGCCGCCAATTATGCTGGAGCCAAAATCTAAGAAAAAAGTTTGGATAATTTCTGGTATTTTAGGAGTCGTTATTATTATTATCTTGGCTGTTTATTTTGCCCTGCCGAAATCGGGCCAAGAAATTATTGAGAAATCCGTTGAAGATATTTATAAACCAGCTGTCGCATTCGCTTCCAAGTTCGCGACTTACGAGGAAGTCGCGGTAAATATTAGCCCGAAGGTCCCGACTTATTCTGTGAGTCAAAATTTAAGCAATGTTACAAACGCGAATGATTTTACTTTTTCTGATGCGGAGAAAAATCTGCTTGTAAAAAATGCTTTTGTAACCAAACCAGCTTATCATAATGAATTTTTCCCGCTTTACGAATCAAATCGGTATATGTATACGCCGAGTTTTATCACAACCGACTCCATACTTCATAACTACCATTTAATGTTTGATTTCTTGCTCAAACAACTTGAGGAGCAAGAATTGGCAGCTGAATTAAAACAGCTTAATGTCGGTATGCTTTCCGAATCATTGAACCAATATGACAATCTGAAAGGAACAGAATGGGAAAATGCTGCTAAAAGAAATGTCGGATTTTTTACAGTTGGTAGCAGGCTGTTAGATCCTTCGGTTGGTATTCCGCCAATTGTCATAAACGAAGTCAATCAAGAATTGGCGCTTATTGAGGCACATCAAGGCACGGCAAAGTCCCCTGTAATGAATATCGGCAGCAGAGAGGATGTGATGATTGACACTCCGCAAGGGCCACAACCGCTAGAAGCATTAAAAGAAGATTATTCGCAGTATATTCCAAGAGGCCATTATGACAGAACAGAACAATTAAAGACCTATTTCAAATCAATGATGTGGTATGGCCGTCTTACTTTCAGAATGAAAAGTGATGATGAGGTAAAATCGGCATTGCTTATTACGCTTGCGTTAAATAAAGAAAACAATCAGTCTAGCTGGAATAAAATTTACGAGCCGGTAAATTTCTTTGTCGGCAAGAGTGATGATATTACTTATTATCAGTTCAAAGACTTGGTTGAGAGAGTATATGGTGCAAATACAACAATTCAGTCGGTATCAAGCGACAAGAATAAACTTATTACTTTTATCAATAAAACAAAAACCCTGGAGCCACCACAAATCAATTCAATGCCGATTCTTGAAGCATCAATTCAAACGGATAGGGAAAAAGAAATTAAGGGATTCCGTTTTATGGGACAAAGATTCACTATTGACGCCGCTATCTTTCAACGACTTGTCTATCGGGAAGTTGGAGACAAAATAAAATCTTGCCAAGCATTTAAACCAGAGGAAACGGGGTGTTTATTAGGCGCAAGATGTCTT
>JAQTOB010000010.1 GCA_028713575.1 Patescibacteria group bacterium | reverse complement strand
TTATGGAGACAATAAATTGGGCGTTGGTTGGGAAAACGCCAAGAAGTTTTTAAAGGATAATAAGAAAATAGCTCAGGACTTGAAAAAAGACATTTTAAAAGCGGTTAAAGAAGCAGAAAAAGAGAAAGCGGAATAATCATGTAGGGGTTCAACCCCTGCAGGGGTTGAACCCCTACATAACTGATAAAATAAAATCCTCTTTTAAAAGAGGATTTTATTTTAATGGTATTTTAAAAACAATTTTTTTAGCGGTTTCTTCTGGCGGCAAAGTTGAAGGCGTAGAAGTAATTATGCCAAAGCCGGTTGGATGATCCGTATTGATTTTCGCCAAAGAAGTAATCAACTAAAACTTCGCGCAATCTGACGATTTCCTTTAATTTTGATCTGTTTTTTCGGTCTTCAATGGTTAGATCAAGTAGTTCCAGGGCCCGGGCAAAAGCTTTCTGACTGTATTCATTATCTCCTTTTTCCTTCCATGACATTGTTCGTCCCACTTCGCTGCCGACGTTGGCCATCTGCTCCATGAAATTCAATTCAAACCAGCGGCCGTCGGCTAAATCCTGATGTTGGTATGTCGGTTTATTTTCCATTTTAATTTTAGCGAAGGATTAATTTATTAATGATTTTTCTTATTTTTTCTTTAATTTCCGGATTTTCTATCCCGCGACTGCGGTTTCCTTGCATCGGCCGCAAATTTATCATGGAGTCAAATTCAATCCAGGAATCGTCCTGTTTTTCCGGATAGATGTTGATGCCCCATAAATCTTGCTGTTTGGAGCCGTTTTGTAAGAGCGTTTCTTCTTCATCGGAATGAAGTCCGGCATCAACCGCCATAATTCCTTTTTCTATATCCACCACGATTTTTACCAGATTATCAAACAGGTTATGCGCCATTTCCTCCAGTTCTTTGATGGAAATATTATCCTTGATGATCTTCATATATTTTTCATCTTTAATAAATATTTTTATATACCCTTAAATTTTTCCAGATCATCCGAAGAAAGTAATTTTGACAAAGTGGCATACTTTTGTATACCCAGTGATGGTCGGTGGGAAAAGCCGATATATTCGATCCTTTTATTTTTGAATTTTACGTATTTTATTGCGGGAATCAAATCAGTGTCAGAACTTACTAGAATGGCGGTATCGTAATAGTCATCAATTGCACCTGTAATTAAATCGACGGCGATTTTTACATCAGTACCTTTTTCTCTTATTTTTCCTTGATCATATATTATCCGTCCGGGTTTTACTATAAATCCGTCATTTTTTATTTTAGAGATGAATTTTTGTTGTCCCATTACCAATTCTTGGCTTCTTTTACTATGGTCGAAATTTCTTACGATGCCGATATAATATCTTTTAGAAATACATTCTCTTTCGCCCGTTAAATATTCGGAGAATTTTTTAAAATCAAACTTTGTTCCTTTTGGGAAATCAATTTCTTTGTTTTTCAGATACTTATAGAAATTATTCCCATCAATATAGATACAGACTTTTTGTTTTCTAAAAATTTTCATAAATCTAGAATAAAAAACTGCCCTTATTAGCATCAAAGATGCCAATAGGGGCAGTGATCATAGTGTTTATATTATAAGATAAATATATATAAGGACAAGGGTTATAGTGTGGATAACTTTTTAACCATTTACTTTTGATAATCATCTTCATATTCACACCATTTTTTCTTTACTGAAGTATTCCGCGCCAAAAGCGTAGAGAATGCCGACAAACAAACCCAACACACCGGCAATCATCACATTTTGTTTTCTCTTGGGACTAATCCTTGTTTCCGGCGGGGTGGCGGGAATTTCTACTTCCGTTGTCTTGGTTTGATAGGCCTTTTCATATTCTTTTTCCTGAATTTGTTGGTCTAAATTAACTAGTTGCTGTTCTAAGTTAAGTAATTGATATTCTTTGTTTTCCTTTTGGTTTTTTACAGTAGCCAAAAGATTAATATAGCTTTCAGCAATTCGCCCCTGCGCGTCTGATTGGGCATTGTCTTTTTGATTTATTCTTTGTTCATATATTTTTACATCTTGTTCCAGTCGGACGATGTCTTTTTGGACCTGAACAATATCTTTATCCGTTTTTTCCTTATTTTTATTAATGCTTTCCATTTCTATTTCAAACATTCTTTCTGCTTCACTGAATAATTGTTGATGTCGGTCAAGTAAAATTTGCGTCACGACATTGGCTACTTCTACTGATTTTTCCGGCGTTTCCGCCCGGCCGCTTACTTTAATGAATTTACTGGCATTGGTTTCATTTTCCTTTTCTAAAGTAAATTTTCCCACTACGCTTTCCACGTTAACGTTTTTTGGCAAGCCGAGTTTATTATGGACTTCTTTTAAGATTGCTGGTCGGCTAAAAACGGCCTTGATGTCATCAAAAGTTTCAATAGTTTCGTTTTTTATTTTTCCGATTTCTATCAGATTGGTCGCTTCATAGACGGGCGTCATCAGTAGGCTGATTACTACGGCCGCGATGACGGCCACCAGAAAAATGGCGCCGATAATTCGTTTTCTTTTAAGCAGGACGTTGATATAATCCCGTAAATCTATTTCGTCTTCTTCATGATAAAGGACTTCTTTGTGTTCTTCGGGTTCTTTTTTCATCCGGTTTTGGTCAAGATGAATGTTATAATTTTCCATATTTATTTTTTCATTTAATTTATTATTTGTCTATTATTTGTTTATTATATCATTTTTATCAAGATAAATCAACATATTTTATCCCGGAGTCTGGGACCTGGGGTCTGACCCCATAAACATCTCTTCTAAAGCCCGCATCAATAGAGGATTATAGAGCGAAAATTTCAATTTGGTGTGATTTTAACCCTTTTTAGTTAGTGATGGGTGCGTCCCCATCAATGACTAAATTATTCTAATTAACCTAATTATTTTAATAAATGCCCAATTCCCAAATCCCAATGTCTAAGAATTCTTGGTCATTCAGCTATTGATTATTGGGATTTTATTAGGTCAATTAGAAATTAAGTCAATTAGAAATTTTAAGATATATTTTGATGATTCTGGTATTTTGGCACCAAATTATTCAGGACTTTGATTAAAATGTCTTTATTGCCTTCTTTTAATCCTCTCTGAAATTGATTTAGTCCGTCTGTCAGCTTTTGTTCATCTATCTCAGCCATTTTAGCAATGAATATTTTCTCGTTTTTAGTAGGAATCTCGTTTTTAGTCAAGATTTCCTCAAATAGTTTTTCTCCAGGCCGCAAGCCAGTGAAGACAATAGGAATGTCCACGTCCGGGCGATAGCCGGCTAAACGGATCATTTCTTTGGCTAAATCCACGATTTTAATCGGCTTACCCATATCCAGGACAAAAACCTCGCCGCCCTGGCCAATGGCTCCGGCCTGCATCACCAGTAAACAGGCCTCAGCGGTAATCATAAAATATCTTTTCATTTCTGGGTCGGTTACTTCTACTGGTCCGCCTTTTTCAATTTGTTTTTTAAAAACCGGTACCACACTGCCTTGGCTGCCGAGAACATTGCCAAACCTGACTGCGCAGAAACGCGTTGTTCCTGTCACGGGACCATCCTTGCCAGAATTATCAGGCGCGACCGCCTTAGAAGATTTATTTAACCAAACCATAATCATCTCGCAGACCCTTTTGCTGGCGCCCATAATGGAAGTGGGGTTAATTGCTTTGTCCGTGGAAATCATCACGAATTTTTCCACTTGGTGTTTTAAAGCGTTTTGCCCAAGATTTAAAGTGCCAAAGACATTGTTTTTTATCGCTTCGTCCGGATTTTCTTCCATCAAGGGAACATGTTTATAAGCCGCGGCGTGAAAAATAACTTGCGGTTTGAAATTTTCAAAAATTTTATCAATCTTATTTTGGTCGCAAATGTCAGCAATGATAAACGTCTTTTTTATTTCTGGAAACAATTTGTTTAAATCATTTTTCAGATAAAAAGTGCCGGTTTCGCTTTGGTCAAGGGCGATTAAATGGCGGGGCTGGAATTTCAATATCTGTTGGCAAAGGTCAGAACCGATTGAACCGCTGGCTCCGGTTACCAAAATGGTTTTACCGGCAATGTAGTTTTTAATTGATTGAGTGTCTATTTTTATCGGGTTGCGTCCTAGAAGGTCTTCAATGGATATTTCCCGCAAGTGGCTCAAACTGATTTTTTCTGCCAAGATTTCTTTAGTGCTGGGTAAAATTTTTATTTTTCCCACTCCGGCGATTCGGGCTAAAGAAACGGTTTGTTTAATGGTTTTTTGACTGGCCGAAGGCATGGCAATAAAGATTTCTTCCACTTTATTTTTTTCAAGGATTTCCGGCAAATCGCTGTTTTTCCCCAAAACCCTAATGCCATGAATCATTACATTTTGTTTTGAGGGGTCATCGTCAACAAATCCGAGAGGGGAATAAATGGCTTCTTTTGACCCCAAAATATGCCTGGCTAATTGTTCCCCGGCTTCCCCGGCGCCGATAATTAAAACTGGGCGACCGGCGGTTTTGTTATTATGGTTAAAGCCAATCTTAAAGCCGTGCAAATAGATTCTTTTGGAAAAACGGAATCCGCCCACCAAAAGAAGACTTAAAAATCCGGAAATGAAGATAATGGAGCGGGGGAATCCTTCAAAAACTGGAAAATGGCGGACTAAAAACAAGACGGCGCCAACGCCCAAGAAAGCGGCAATCACTCCTCGCGTCACTCTTAAGAGTTCGCGGACGCTGATATAGGTCCATGAGATAGAATAAAGGCGTTCCAGAAAGAAAAAGAAAACGGTTGAAGGAATGGCAATAATAATAAATCCCTTAATCATGGGCCAGTAATGAGAGGGGATTTGGCCGTCAAAACGCAATAAAAATCCCAGGACACAGGACAGGGAAACCAAAATAACGTCGCCAAGCAAAAACAGCAAAACTCTTTTTAAATTGGTCTTTTTAAATAGGTTCATATTGATATTTTCCCGTCTTAGGGAATCTCAATATTTTTTATTTTTTAAATTCATAGACTTATTTCAGTTTTTTTACCATAATGTAAAATAAATGAAATGGATATATTCAGTATATATCCATTGAAATTTATGTCAATTAAAAAAGTTTGGGAACTTAGTTCCCAAACTTTTTTATCTAAACTTTCCTTATTTCTATTTCGCACCTCCTTTTTCTAGCCCTTTTCCTTTCAGTTATTTTCAAGCAAAGAGGGGATATATATTGGTGTTCTGGAGGGGTTGAACCCCTACATATGTCTATTTTGATTTTTACTTCGTTTTGGTTTTGGTGGCTTTTGGTGGCTCGGCCACCAAGGTTTTTAACCCCCTTTAATTTTTAAATACTTTGTAGGTCCGATTTTGGAGACTGAGCCTCTAAAAATTAAATAGTCGAATATCGACTATTTTTCAAAAATCGGGTTACAATCCAGTATTGATGCGGCTAAGAAAATGAATCTTTTCGGGGACAGTCCTCGTTTTAATTATATTTGAACTATTGATTACGCGGCCTGTTTTTTTGCGATTGCATTTTCAGGAATTCTTTCTCAGAGAAAGTGTCAGGCCTTTTTTTATCAAACCAAGTCTGTCTATACTCGACATAAGTGCAATCTGTTTTTGCCTCGTTAGCATGTAAAACATATGGAAAGAGGAGAAGTTTTTGTGGCGCTTTAGTAGCATCAATAATGACATTTTTTTCTTTGCCTGACAAATAAGTAAATTTTATCTGAACAATGCCGGAAGTAAAAATAATTATTTCCGGATTTTTTGAAGGGTCTTCGCCTTTATGGAAGTGATTTCCGAATTTTTCCCCTTTCAATCGTTGATAAAACGACAATTGTTGCCCTTTGGCCATTTTATATTCCCACGTTCGTCTTCCTCGCGAGTTTTTTGGATTGGCTTGTTTTAGTGACTGGACAGAAAATCCCTGCCGGGGAATTTTTTTGTGATGAATTTTAGATTTTATTTTTAATGACATTTTTAAGCGTTAATCATTGTAATTTTTTAACTATCCGCTTCACTTTTTCTTCCATAATAGATTTATTTTTAATGAATTTTTCCGCCGGCCAATTTTTAATTTCTTTTTCCTTTCTCCTCAGTTTTTGGATCTCTTTCATAAAATTAGTTCTTTTTAATTCTTGGATTGTTTGACTCTTTTCGTGTAGAGTGCGAGACAATATAACCATTTGAGAATTTAGCCTTACGTGTTCTGCTAAAATATATTCAGCAGGGAGGTCTCCTTGTCCAATTTTTGCTATACCGCCAAATCCCCACTTCATTTGATGTTTTTTAAAAATATTGGCTAAATATTCGATAATGCCTCCACTTAATAATTCAAACATAAAATTTAATCCCATTGATAAGTGAAGGTCATTAAGTCCTATATAGGTTTCGTTAATTCCTTTTATTTTTAATATTTCATTTATTCTCACTAGGGCTTGTGACGTTTCAAGCAGGAGAATATTTTTGACCCTCCCATTGATTATTGATATAAATTTTTCAACCTCCGAAACCGTTTTGAACATTGGAAGCATAATGATTTCCGCGCCATTAGAAATGGCTTTATCAATCTCTTCTTTAGATCTTTCATATATTGGATTTACCCTAACTAAAAGTTTTGAATGATTAATGATTTTTTTTACTTTTTTAATATCATTTATAGAATGGTTAGATATTAAGGTATCCAAATGTCCTTGGCGTTTTTTTTTCCCTATATATTCCAAATCAACCATAATTCTTTCAACCCCTATTTTTTGAGCGTATGCCGCCATTTCAGGATTATTTGTGATAAATATAAATTCCATTTCAATCTATGTTATTTTTATATTAAAAAGCGGTAACCCACCCTTTATACTTATTAATTTTTCCCTTTATGACGTTGAAGTATTTTTGTCTTATAGTCTTAGTTATTGGTCCGATTTTGCCATTTCCGATTCTTATTCTATCAACAGATATCACTGGAACGATTTCCATCGTTGTTCCACATAAAAACACCTCGTCACAGGGATATAGCTCAGTTCTGTCTATGTCTCTTTCCACAATAGAAATTCCCAGTTCTTCTTGGGATATTTTTATGATACTGTCCCTTGTAACGCTTTCCAAGATTGATGCAGTAATGGGCGGAGTTATTAATTTATTCTCCTTTACAATAAAAATACAAGAACCCGGGGCTTCAGAGAGATTACCCTTGTTATTAAGAAAGAGGGCCGAATCATACTTATTGTTTATTGCTTCAAGTTGAGCCATTCGCCCATTAATGTAATTGGCTCCTGTTTTTATTCGAGGGGGGAGGCATTTATCATTTATACGTTCCCATGAACTGATACAACAACTAATTCCAGTCTTAAAACCGTGGGTCCTTCCTCGAGAAATAGGAGATATTAATAATTCACCCTTATATTCAGAATTCCAGCTTCCAGACTCATTTATAAAGAGGACTATACGGACAGTGATATCCTCCTTATATTTATTTGCAGCTACTGTTTTAATAAATATACTTTGTATTTCATTTATTGTATATTTAGGTTTGATTCTCATTATTTTTGCAGAACGGAAAAGTCGTAGAAGGTGGTCCCTTAGCCTAAAAGCTAAGAGTTGATCATTTTTTTTATCTAAATAACACCTAATTACTTCAAAGACATTGAGACCATATTGACATGTGGGGGATAAAATAGATATTTTAGCTTCTTGACTAGATATAATTTTACCAGCCAACCAAACAAGATTATTTTTTTTAGAACCTAAAGATTTCATAAATTTATTTTAAAAGTAATAATTTTAAAAAATAGTAGTAGATTTAAAAGCGAAAAGTATTAAAAATATCTTTCAAATTTTCTTGTCTTTTAATAATATTATATCCCTTTTTAGGAGAATGTTCAATGGCTGCACAATTTGGCAAAATAAATGGTGGTTTCATAACTAATGAATATGACCCTACATTGTTAAACACAATGTAATCACCTATTTCTAAGTTTCCTTTATATTTTTTGTATAAATAATCGTTCTCAATGCAGGTATAGCCAGCTATATCAATAGTTTTCTGTTTATTGGCAATATTTTTTCTACATTGACGATACACTTTAATGGGTAAATTTATAGTATCTGATGTTGGTGAAATATTAAATTTACTTCCCGAAACAATTGCAATACATTTATTGCGCACATTTTTAGTACTAATAACCTTTACTACAAATTTCATTGTATCTGCCACAAGAGCTGTTCCGGGTTCAAGGAAAAGTTTAGGCTTTTTTGAATTATTTATATTTTTATAAGCATTTTCTATTTTTGTAGCAATAATATCTGCGTATTCTTGATAACTTGGTATTTCACAGTTAAATTGTTTTTTTAGAACTAAATCCATTTTTCCGAAATATCCTCCGCCGATATCAATAAATTCGGGAGAATTTTTAAAGAATTTTTTGGATAAATATAGCATTTTATCAATTCGAGAGATGAATGTTTCCAGAGATCTGTTCGGGAAATGACAATGAATTCCCTTAACATTAATATTCCTAATTTTGTTTATCCTTTTAAAAGCTTCAGAAAATTCATTTATATCAAGTCCAAATCTTGATATTAGAGGAGTTCCGATGTCAAAATTACATCTTAATCCCACAGACATATTTATTTTAGGGTATTTATGGGCAATTTTTTCAATTATATCTACCTCAGAGAGAGAATCTAAATTAACCATGCCGCCGTTTAATAAACATTTTTTAATGGAATTTTCGCTTTTATACGGACCGTTATAAATGATTTTTTTAGGAGTGACTCCGATTTTAATAGCTAAATTGAATTCCATTTCAGAAACCACTTCTGCATATCCTCCCATTTGATTAACTAATTTGCAGAGTTTAGGAATATAATTTGTTTTATATGAATATGCTATAAAAGAATTAGGATAAATCTTTCGGAATGATTTAAGAAATTCATTGTAATTTTTTTTGAATTTTTCCGAATCTAATAAATAAAAAGACTCTCCATAAATATTTTCTAGATTATTTAAAGTATTCCAAGTGAGATTCAGGGTCTTTTTCATATGTTTTTTTTATACAATCTCGTATAGATTATAGTTTTTATGGTTTTGAGAATAATTTTAACGTCAAGCCATAAACATTGATTTTTAATATATTGCAATTGAAGTTTTACTTTTTTATCTTTTATTTTTTTTACATAGTCTTCAACAGGATTTTTACTTCCGGCAAGAAGTTTACTTTCATCATGAAATTCAATTGAGCCATAATCCGTTATCCCGGGACGGACAGATAAGATTATTTTTTCTTCTTCTTCAGTATAATATTTGAAATAAAGGGGAATTTCGGGCCTTGGCCCGACTAAACTCATTTCTCCTTTTAATACATTTATAAACTGTGGTAATTCGTCTAACTTATATTTTCTTAGAAATCTTCCCACCTTTGTAATTCTTGTGTCGTTTTTAATGGTTATGGGCGGACCATTTATTTCAGAATTAACAAACATAGTTCTGAATTTGAGAATTTTGAAGGATTTATTAAATCTGCCCATTCGTATTCCTTTATAAAAAATTGGTCCTTTTGAATCTATTCTTATTGTTATAGTAATTAGTATTAATAAAGGAAGGGTTGATATTATTCCCAAGAAAGAGAATATAATATCAAATAGTCTTTTTAGCATAGAGTTATTTCTCAGGTTTTAGTATTTTTATTAAACCCCAAATTGAACCCAATCCATATCCAATATGACGAATACCAAATACTATTGGCATAATAAAAAAATATTTAAAATTTTTTTCTTTTATGGCAGTTTCTATAGAAAAATAAAGATTAGCTAAAAGGTATAATCCGAATATAGATAGAAACAACCGGAAAAAAAATAAAGAAAAAGTTCCCAATATCCCCATTCCAAATAGACTCATTAAAAAAATCAAAGGAATATAATGTCTTAATTTATAGGGTGTTTTAACAAATTTTAGGGGATAAGTAGACCAAAATCCGTCTTTTAGGTGGTATATGAAAAATTTTCTAAGGTTAGTGTTCTGGGGATAATAACAGCCCATAATCTCAGGAATTAAGATAATTTTGCCCCCTGCTCTTTTTAATCTTATATTAAATTCCATATCTTGGCTACGAACTAATTTTTCATTAAATAAACCAATTTTTTCAAACACTTTTCTTTTGTAGCAGGCAAAAGGAACGGTATCAACAATTTTTGGTTGCTGATGGGTATTTGCTATCCTATAGAGAGCATTACCAACACCGAATAAAGAAGAAAGACAAAAAACAATTGATTTGGCAACATAAGAATTTTTTGAAGTAGAGGTTGTTTGTAATCCGCCAACACAATCGGCATTATATTTTTTTAATGATTCTACATATGTGGATATATAATTTTTTTGATAAATCGCGTGACCGCTTGCTATTGTGATAACCTCACCCTTTGATTCTTTGATACCAATGTTAAAAGCACACGGAGTATTTCTTTTAATATTGTCGAATAAATGAATAGAAGAATATTTTTTAGAGTATCCCCTAACAATTTCACGAGTTTTGTCTTCGCTCATTCCATCAACTACAAGAATCTCTATTTTATGGCTGGGGTAAGTTTGTCCAATTAGAGAATCAAGGCATTTATCAATGACTTCTTTTTCATTTCGACAAGCTATTATTATTGAAACCAAAGGAAGAGATATTCTATCTTTTAAATTTTTTCTTTCATCCATTGAAAAGTTTTTATTATTCCTTGTTCTAGGGATATTTTAGGCAGATATCCTAATTCTATTTTTGCTTTATTTATGTTTGCTACATAATTTCTTTCATCGACAAAATTTCCGTTTATTTTTTTGGTAACTCCATAAGGAAGGCCTCGTTTGAGAATCTTATATTCGCTTTTTTTCCCAAAATGGATTTTACTTTTAGACCCGGTTAATTCAACGATTTTTTTAGCCAGATCAAAAATACTTAGTCCACGTCCTTTACCGAGATTATAAACAGTCCCATGATTTTTTTCTTTTTTAGCGGCCAGGATAGTTCCTTCCACTATATCGTCGACGTAGGTATAGTCACGGATTTGCCGTCCATCTCCGTAAATAATTAAGTCTTTGTTTTGAATTGCCCTTTTTAGAAAGAGAATCATGGCGCTGTGATCAAAAGTGGCATATCGAGGGCCAAATACGTTGAAATACCTTAGACTAACAGTTTCTAATCCATATACATTAGAAAAACTAGAACAGTATAGTTCTCCTAAATATTTAGTGGCTCCATATGGTAAAAATGGATTTTTTTCAATTTCTTCTTTTTGAGGAGAATTTTTTTTGATTCCGTAAACCGCGACAGTAGAGGCATAGACCACTTTTTTAATATTATTTTTTAAGGCCGAACGAAGTACATTAAACGTGCCAATAGTTCCGTCTCCAACAAATTGTTTATCAACACTCCTTGTGGCCGCACCATAAGGAAAGGCTTCGTGAATAATAATATCTTGAGCCTTAGATGCTTTATCTATTTCTTTGGCATTTTGTATGTCTCCTTTAATTATTTTAATTTTATTTTTAATTGATTCTAGGTTTGATGATTTTCCAGTACTAAAGTTATCAAAAACAGTAATTTCCCCCTTCTCTTTTAATAGTTTTTCACACAAATGTGAGCCAATAAATCCAGCTCCGCCAGCAATTAAAATTTTTTTATTTCTTAAATTCATAGATATATCCCATTATTTATTTATTTATTTTTTTTATTTACCGCATATATGATATTCTCATCGACATCACTTATTGAAAATTCATTATCTATTAAAAATTTTTCCATAGATTTTTTATTATAATTTTCAAATGATTTAATGTGGTGGCATTCCAATATAATTTTTTTAATTCTTTCTAAAGTGTTCCTCGAGCAGTTATAGAGAATTTCATATTCAGACCCTTCTGTATCTATTTTTAGAATGTCGCAAATATCAATTTTGTTATCCCTTAAAATTTTTTCAAGAGTTATACAGGTTATGTTAATACATTGCTTCCCTTTATTTTGATTATTAAGGTAAATAGAGTGCGAGACAGAGTCTTCTAAATATAAATATCGTTTTTCTTCTTTGCCAGAAATTCCAAGACAATAGGGTGTTATTTTTTTTAGATCATTCTTTTTTATATTTTCTAAGAGAATGTCAAAATTTTTTGGGACCGGTTCGTAAGCGAATATTTCGGCGTTTGGAATTTTCATTTTTGTATAAATAGAAAAAAGTCCAATATTGGCTCCCAAGTCAATTACGACAGGATTAGTGGTGTTATTATAGTTTTCCGTGGCATTCTTGTATTGTTCAATAATAAAAATACCATTGATTGTACAGACATCAATGGCTTCAACTGTTTTTATTTTATAACCATTCCGAAAGTAATAGGTAACATTTCTTTTGGTAATGCCCAGCCAATTTAAAAAATAAGATGGCCAATTTTTAATCAACAAAATTATTTTTGGGATTTTTGGTATATAACAAAAATAAGAAAAAATTTTTTTTAAACTTCTTTTGTTCATATTTTTAAATATTTATTAATTAAACATTTTAAGCTCTTTAATATTGTGACTATCGCTACCGTATATAAGTTTTATATTATGTTCTTTTAGTATTTTTATAAGTTCTTTATTTGGGACTTTGTGTTTTCTATTAATCTCAAATGTTTTATTTGTTTTTCGAGCATTTTCAGCAATTTCCTTTTTCAGCCATTTCGGTAATTTTATTTTATATCTTTTTAGAATAAATGTAGGATGAGCAATAATATCTACATTTTTATTTTTCAATAAGTTTATTATTGCTTTATACCAGAAATTAAGAGCTATCTTTTTATTTTTAATAATTTCTTCACTAGAGAGATAAGTCCTTTTCCCTGTTGGTATTCTATGGAAAGCACCCAAAACATAATCAACTTTATTAAAGAAAGATTTATTAGCGTCAATATTCCCACTTAAGTCAATTACTTTTGCCTCTATCCCAGAATATATTTTTATCTTTGGATATTTTTTCCGAACTTCTTTAATTTCTTCCACATAATCATCTATCCAGTCGCTTGTTTCCCAAACATGGTCGGTAAATGTTATTTTTTTTAACCCTAATTTAATAGCAGTTTGGGCCATTTCTTCAATACTATTTTTCCCATCAGAAAAATTAGAGTGTAAATGAGTGTCCTCTCTTATCATAATATACTTCTTTCCAATAGCGAATCATTTTTGTCCCCCAGGCTATTTTAAACGGTTTAATTTTTTCTCCAAGACATAGTTGCACGGCCCCATATACTAAATTTGCCTTAGACGCCGTAGCTAAAACCATCGTTCCTTGAACCCGGGGATTAGATTCTATAATTTTAGGAATTTCTTTTTTATCTCGTTTAAATTGTAGCCCGATATTTCCATTTAATTTTAGTGTTTCAACTATTTTTTTTGAATACTTTATAATTTCTTGATCCTTAACCGTTGTTCCCACAAAACTAATTCCCATTTTTAGTTTATCCCTAGAACGGGGAACAACAACAATACACCTCCCGTTGTCAACCAAAATGTCAACACTGTATTCTTGTCCAGGGAGATATTCCATCACCAAAAGGTCAGGAAAGGATTTGGCACCTTTAAGAACGGGGGCAATTTCTTCCAATGAAGTTAATACGTCATCGGGTTTCTGATTGAGTAAAATATCCAGCCTATTAATTGATTTGGTTAGAATCCTAAAACCCCTCATTCCATTTGAGACTGGAGGTTTAAAGCACACATTATTTTTAGGATATCCTAGATCAAAAACAGCCCTTTTAAATTCATTATAATTTTTGACTAATTTAAACTCGGGAACGGGAATATTCTCCTTTAGGCAATGTTTCATTAAAAGATATTTATTATTAGCTATTTTTAATCCCAAAGGATCCGAAATAGATACTTTGATGTTTTCCTTTTCAAAAAGTTTTTTGTTTTCCGAAAATTTTAGCAATTCCTTTGTAACCAAAGGAATAATAACATCTATTTTTTCCTTTTTTGCTATTTGTAATATGTCCTTGATGAAATTTTTGTTTTCAGCCGGTCTGACTAAATAATATTTATCAACCATTGAAAAACCGACAGAGTTTTCATCCATATCTACCCCGATAATTTTAATTTTTCTGTTAATTACTCTTAGGCTTTGTATTATACTCGGCGCTCCTGGCGCCCCGGTGCCGGTGATAAGAATGTTTATTTTTTGCATATTTTAATATTTTAATTAATAATCCAACGGATAACTTCAAAGGCTTCTGCATATTCTGTGCCTATTTGAATCCCCCTCACATGGGCTAAACTTCTAATAAATTTTGCGGTGGCATAAAGCTTTTTAGACTGAGATTTATACTTTTTTATAGCTTCAATTTTTTTCTTAATAATCAATTCCGTTAAATGGACAAAACAGATGGTATTAAAGGTTAAATTATTCCAGACGTCTTCATAGCCCAAAATACTGCTTTGTTTAAATGCTCGGAGCCCTTCTTGAGCAATGGTTAGATGATCTTGGTGAATATCGTGTAGTGATGGCATGAAAATTAAATCAGGAACAATTTTATTTTTAAGTTTTATCATATCTTCTAAGATGGCTTGACGATTTTGAGGGAAATGTCTAACGGGATAATTTAAAATAGTTAGATTTTTTGACTTAATACCAAGTGTTTTAGTCGCTTGTTTAAGCTCTTTTTTTAAAATATCTTTAGGAAAATCCTTTGGCACCGATGCCTCACAGGTTGAGAAGGCGACATAATAAATTTTTTTACCTCCCTTAATAAGTTTAGCGATTGTACCTCCACAACCAAATTCCCCGTCGTCCGTGTGTGGGGCTAAAATTAAAATTTTTTTAAAGTTGTTAAACATAAATTTTTTAGGATAATATTAGATTATTTATTCATTCTAGCAATTTATTATAAATTTTCAATAATTTTTTACTTTCATTTTCCCAATTATACTTTTCAAAAGTCGCTTTTCTTCCATTTTCTCCCATCTTTTTTGCCTCATCGGGGTGCTCTATTAAATATTCAATTGTTTCAGCAATTTCGTTTACTTTTAACGGATTTACGCAGATTCCGCAATTGTTGTTTTCAACAATTTCTTTCCATAAAGGGAAGTTTGAGGCAACTATTGGTAAACCAGCAGTCATATATTCGAATATTTTATTTGGGAGAGCTTCTATATGATTTGGTTCGGGCCAGTAAAGAGCCAATCCAATGTTAGCATTCTCTAATTCACGATTAATGTGTTCAAATTTTATTTGTCCTGAGAAATCAACCTTTTTCCATTCCGGCATCATTTTTATTTCTTGTTCAAAATTTTTATCAGAAAAGCAGCCAATTAATTTCAAGCTTATGTCATATTTAATATATCTTAAGGATCTAATAATTTCTTTTATTCCTCGAATTTTTTCTATCCCGCCAGTATATATTAAGGTGATATTTTTTTTCTTAAGATTATTATCTATTATGATTTTTTTATCAATTAGGGGATAATTTTTTACGTCAGCAACGTTTTTTTGTTTAAATGTTTGTGTTATGTGTGGAGTAGCGGTAATAATATAATCGAATTTTTTAGATATATGTTTTTCATAGAAATTGAAGATAGATGCAGTTATTTTTCTTAAGAATGACGGGAGCCATGGTTTTGATAATATTGCCTGATGATAGTCTTCATGCGCATCGTAGATTATTTTTGCCCCCGTCTTCTTTTTTAATCTTAATGTCCAAGGTAATAATTCTGGGTCATGAAAATGATAAATATTAGCTCTTTGCTCTAAAGCCTTTCTATAGATTAAATAATCTGTCCTAAGAAATCTTTCAAATCTTTTTTTTGGTTTTGGTAAAGGAATAATCTTTATACCATCAACTACTTCTTCTTTATCATGCTGGGCGATTAAAGTAACATCATAACCAGCTTGAACTAGAGTTTTAGCCTGTTTATTAAAAATTCGGATATCAAAAATCGGATGAGCTGAGGTTAAAATGCAAATCATTTTTTTATTTTTGGACATATTTATATATAATTATAACAAACGGGAGGTTTAAAGATAGTGTTTTTAGATGTTGAGGGAATAAGATTATAATATATAGAGATTTTTTAACCTATAATTTAAAAATTCGCATCCATAACTCTAGATTTAGGGCGCGCCATAATATTCTGTCGTCAAAATTATTATTTTCGACGCATTTTAGTATTTGATAACGATTTAAGTATTTTGAGGCGTGAATTTCTTGACTAAAAATTTTTTTAATTTCAGTCTTAATTGTTGTTAGCCACGCTTTTTGAGGCACCTCAAACCCTATTTTATTTTTGCGCCAACGGATTTTTTCGGGGAGAATATTTTTCATTGATTTCCTGAGTAAATATTTTGACCAACCATTTTTGATTTTTAAATCATAGGGAAGATTAAAGGCAAATTCTACTAATCGATAGTCGAGAAAAGGCGTCCTAGCTTCTATAGAAAATGCCGATGAATTTTTGTCCTCGTATTTTAGCAAATTAGGCAAATTTAGTCTCGTTATTTCCAATTTTTGCAACAGTTGGAGATCGGTTGGCCTTTTTGAATGAATGGAAGACGTTTTTTCCTTTTTGCTTTTCAAAAAGTTTTTATTCAGTATTTTTTTAGCCCTTTTATTCAAGTAAATAGACCGAATTTTGGGCGCGGAAAAATAAAGGAAATATTTAAAAAATTGAAAGAAATTTAATTTAGAGTTTTTTATTATTTGATTAGCCTCCTTAATCATTCGGATAAACCTAAATTCTTTAATCAATCTGAGTAAAAAATAGACATAATATCTTTCATACCCCAGCAACACCTCGTCTCCTCCTTGTCCGTCCAAAATAACCTTAACTTTTTTTTCTTTACCCCTTTCCATTACCGCCCATTGAGCATATATGCTTAAACTACTAAAAGGTTCTTCTTGGTGCCAGACTAGACGATTTAGGTTTTTTTGTAAATCCTCAATGGCTGGGAAAATATAATTTTTTTTCACCCCAATTTTTTTAACAATTTCTTCAACATATTCCCTCTCGTCTATGGCGGGCTGATTATTGTAACAGGAGGTGAAAGTAGTTTTCTTGTTAGTTTCACCATCCTGTTTCATCAGTTTATTAACTATACAGACAATCGAAGATGAATCCAATCCGCCACTTAAACAGGTACCAATTGGAACGTCACTCCGTAATCGAAGTTTGATTGAATCATTTAAAAGTCGATGAAATTTTTCCTGATAATCAGTTTCTTTTTTGAGTTTGAGTGGTTTAGGGTTTAATTGCCACCAGGTTTTAATTTCTAGTTTTTTGTTTTTAATGAGCAGATAACGGCCCGGAGGTAATTTGAATATTCCTTTAAAAAATGTTTTGTCAGTGTGTTCTTCTTGATCGTAAACCAGATAATCGTAGATTAACCGGTCGTTTGGCAGTCGTTTAATATCATTGTTTTCTAAAATTGCCTTTATCTCCGAAGCAAAAATGAATTTTTTATCATCAAGGTAGTAGTAAAATGGCTTAATGCCAAATCTATCTCGAGCGCAAAAAAGCCGTTGTTTTTTATCATCCCAAATAGCAAACGCCCACATCCCATTAAATTTTTCTAAACATTTTTCTCCCCATTCTTTATAGGCGTAAATAATCACTTCGGTGTCGGTGTTAGATTTAAATTGATAGCCGATTTTTTTTAGTTTTTCTCTTAATTCAAGATAGTTATAAATTTCTCCATTATAAACCATCCATAAGTCCCTGCTTACATTCGTCATTGGTTGGTGCCCGGCTTTTGATAAATCAATAATAGACAGGCGACAGTGACCCAGTCCAACACTTCCATTTATATAATAGCCCTCGTCGTCAGGACCGCGATACTTTATAATTTTTATCATCTTTTCTACTTTTTTTTCATCAACTGGTTTTTGGTCTAAATTAATAATTCCGGCTATTCCACACATAATTAATCTTTAATTATTTTATATAAAATAATTGGCCCAGCTTTTAAAAAAAGAAAAATAAAGGTCAAAACAATTAAAATTAGGGAGAAAAAATCGAAAATAGAACTAACGGCGGTAAAAAGCGCATAGTAACACAAGATTATTAGAAAAGTGACATTGATGATCGATTTTTTTCGGCGAATAAAATATATTTGAATTGTCTGAAATAGAAATCCTACTAAAGGTATGCTTAAAAGCATACCCAGATAGCCCAAACTGGCGTATATACCTCCAAAAAATACGGTTGGAGAGGAGCCGCCAAACGACTCTGGATTCATTATCTTATGCATATAGGACGGTAGAGAAAATGATTCAAAAGAAAAAATTCTTCCTGGATTAGGAAGATATAATTTATAAAGATAATCGTGCCGGAAAGGAAAGACTTGGAATATATAATAAAGTATATTAGAATAGGCATAGGTAGCCCTGTTAAATAAGGCTCTAAAAATTCTCATTAGGGTAAAAAAAACGTTTTCATCAAAGCCGAGACTTAAAAGATATGTTCCAATAAAAGCTAGTAAAATTATAAATATTATAAGCAATATAGACTTAAAGTTTAGATTATTTTTTGCCAATGTGACGGCCAAGAAAATTAAGAAAAAAAGTATCCCAAAATATAATTTAAAACCTAAAGAAATAAAGATTAAAGCGGGAATGGTTATCAATATAATAAAAGTATTGCGCCAGAATATTTTTTCTTTTGGGGAGGTAAACATTTTTAATAAAGCAATAATTGATAATAATGGAATTACTGTAGAAAAAATAAAACGGTATCGCCAAAAATGTGGGAAAAGATTAGTAATAGAAATTCGGGTACTGATTGCTTGTTCGCCATAACCTTTAATTAGTGCCAGAAAGGGCAGAGCACTCCCAATTTTTATTTTTATAAAATATATTAAAACAACGATCAAACAGACAGCGACCATTAGAAAGAAAACAAGACGAAAGGTTTCTTTTTTCTGACTATCTACAAGCGGACTAGATAAATATTTATTTATTTCTTTTTTGGGGTGGAATCGAAAGAAGATATTTGCCGCTACGGCCCCAATTGGGAACAGTAATAATCCCGACAAAACAGCCCATAGATAAGGAGTATTGGTCGCTCCATTTTCAAAAAAGATTTGAGGAGCCCGAATATAAATACAGATTGAATAAAAAATAAACCAAACGGTTGGCAGAGTCAAGATTTTAAAAGTTCCAGCTGAAATATAGAGGACTAATAGAGAAATAATTGCCGTAGCAATAAATAATAGTAGTATAAGAATGGTTTCCATATATATAACAGTAATCTACCGCGAAATAATTTTGGTATATCTTTATTATAATAAATTTTTATAATGGGGCGTGACTCGTCAACGAGATGCGGGAATAACCGTTGAGGCTCCTAAATATGTTTCAATATAGCGAATGGTTAAATTAGTAACTCTGCGAGATCTATAAGTATCATCGTATTCTGTTGCCATAGTACAATCTCTTAAAATAGTAAGCCTGTAATGACGACGAAACATATCCTGAAGTCCGATTGGGTTAATCATAACGCAAAGATTAGTTGAGAATCCGGCATATAATAATGTGTGAATGCCGTTGTCGCGCAGCCATTTATCTAGCCTACCGCCCTCATAATCACCGACAACGATGTCGCCTTCTTTTGGTGAAACATATGAGCTAATAGCTAAATCTCGCCATCCAGCCCAAGTATTATAACCCGTACCGTGTGTAGCATTATTACGTATGCTTCCGTAGTTATCAGGAAAATCGCCGGATTTTTGATAAAATGGGACGTCAAGTGAGGGAGTAATAGGAATTTCTAAATAGGACGGTGGCAACCCGAATTGGCTGTAAAATTTTTCTACTACACTATCTGGCATAACATAGATAATCTTTACATTACATTTTTATTTCGCAGCCATTCAAGTGTCGTTGTAAGTTTTTTGTACATGATTTTGTTAGCTTGTTCTACATTCTTTTCTGATCCCATGAATATAGCAAGTTTTTCGGGATAAGATGGTCCACCTGGAGAGCCAATGTTCCAAGGATGCATAATTAT
>JAQTOB010000009.1:9382-24738 GCA_028713575.1 Patescibacteria group bacterium | reverse complement strand
GACTTTTGTCAAAATTGTTTATATTTTAATTATTATACTCACTAATAATCGCTTTTATTCTCTCACTTTCCTCTTTTACCGCTTCGCTGTCATATTCCCCGCTATGAGCCCGGGAACCCTGATAACATGGTTTTTTTTGGTCTAGATGGAGATTGGCATATCCATTTTCCAAATAAATGTGAAATCGCGGGTATTGATAACCGCGTAAACGTCGGACATAACTTATTTCTTTTTTTCTATTTCTCAATTCGGCGTAACCGCAACGCTTAATTAATTTGTCAATGTTAATTGAAATATCGGGTATTTTAATTTGCATTTTAATTATTTTTTAGGGCTTAAAACAAATTCGGGATAATTTTCAAAATTTTATTAAAACAATTCTAATAACCAAAATATTTTCGGGCTAAAGATAAAGAAACCGCTCCCCAAAACAGAGAAAAAATAATCATTAATTTTCCGTCTTTTTTCATTTCCGGCTGGCGCCAACAAAAAAAACCATAAACCAAACCAGCGGGCAAAGGACTAAAAAGAATAATCAAAAAACCGATAATCGCCATTTTCTGCCGGGAAATTAAAAAATTGTCAGAAAATTTTTCCTTCATGCAAATTTTTTTAAAAAAAATTATTCAATTACCCGATAAACCTTATCTCCTGGCCTGCTTATTTCGTCAAGCTTCAAACCAACCGATTCTCCAATTTTACCTTCTGAAACATTTTCGTGTTCTACTTGCATTGAATCCACGGTTTGGATAAATTCCCGGTCGCCGCCAACGATTTTAATAGTGTCGCCGACTTTCAGTCCATCAGAAAGTTCAATCACGCCCACACCTATTTTGCTAAAAAAGTGGGTAATTTTGCCGATTTGTTTTTCTTCCATAAATTTTTTCGCTAAAGCTCAATCAAATGCAAAATGAAAAAATCAAAATGCAAAATGACAGAACATAATTAAAAAAATTATCAACTAACATTATTATAATCAAATTCTTTTAAAAATCAATAAAAAAACCCGATGTAGTCCCGCCTCCTATATCACATATCTTCCGCTATTGACTTGGTCGCCGATAATAACGCCGTGGTCAAGAGTAATAACCCTTTTTCTTAAAAAATTAACGATTTCCCGATTATGCGTAACCAACAACACGGTCGTACCAAACTCGTTTATTTTCGCCAATAATTCCACAATGTCCCGAGTGTTAATGGGGTCAAGATTGCCAGTTGGTTCGTCCGCCAATAATATTTTCGGCCGATGCACCAAGGCCCGGGCAATCACTACTCTTTGCGCTTCACCTGCGGAAAGCTGTTGAGGAAAATAATTAATTTTATTTTCTAAACCAACTATTTTTAAAAGCTGGTCAGTAATTGACCTTATCTTTTTTTTCGGCGTATCAATCACCTCTAAAGCAAAGGCGATATTTTCGCCTACTCTTTTCTTTTCTAATAATTTAAAATCTTGAAAAACAATACCAATCTGTCGTCTTAAAGCAGGAATTTCTTTTGGCTTAATATTGGTAATGTCCCAATCGCCAATAATAATCCGGCCATTATCTGATTTTTCTTCCGCACTTAAAAGTCTGATAATTGTGCTTTTCCCCGCTCCGGACTGACCGACAATGGAAACAAATTCTCCCGATTGAATATGAAAACTGGTATTTTTTAGCGCGTAAGTATTGGGCGGATAAAATTTTGTGACATTGACAAATTTAATCATAAGTATAAAGATAAATGTCCTTGAAAGATGAGGAATCAGCCTCCTGTCAGAATCGAACTGACGTATGTGGTTTACGATACCACTGTTCTGCCACTGAACTAAGGAGGCATCTTGAAAAAGCGAGTGAGCGGAGTCGGACCGCCGTCTTCTCCTTGGGAAGGAGATATAATAGCCGTTATACTACACTCGCAATTTCTTTTTTAACTTTCTAATAGCTCTTAATTTTTTGAAAGGAGAAGTGTGGTCAATAATTAAAACTCCATTCAAGTGGTCTATCTCATGCTGAAAATCGCGCGCCAACAGCCCTTCTGCCTGAATTTTTACCAATTGATTCTTTTCTAATAGAAATCCTTGTATTTCCACTTTTTTAGCCCTTTTAATCTTTAAATTTATTCCCGGCAAACTTAAGCAACCTTCGTAATCACGAAAAGTTTTTTTTGATTTAATCAATATTTGCGGATTAATCAAAGAAAGCGGACCTTGTCCAATATCCACAACAATAATTCTTCTTTTGTCTCCGATTTGCGGCGCCGCTAAACCAACGCCATCCTCGCGATACATAATTTTTAACATATCTTTAGCCAGAGACCTCACTTCTTCGTTTATTTCCTTAACTTCTTCGCATTTGGTCCGTAAAACAGGATTGCCGTATTTTTTAATTTCTAATTTAAACATATAAAAAATATAACATTTTTTAGACATAAAAACAATCCCGGTGAAAACCGGGACTTTATTTTTAATTAAAAGAAATTTTTAGGGGAATAATCGTCCCGGGCGAAATTATCGCCTGTCCCTTAGGAACGGGCTGTATTTTTATTATATAAACCTTTTTACTTTGGTCTATATTTTTAGCCCAGAAGACGATTTTGGGGATTAGTTTCCCCAAATCCGCATCTATATAAATTATAGGATATTCTCCTATAATTTTTTCCACTGCGACCATATCCGGCCAGAGGAAAACATATTCTCTTCTGCCGGTGGCCGCGGCCAGAAAATTTGCTACCGGCTCTGCTCTTTCAATTAGGGCTGTGATAACTAGAACCTTTTCTTCCACAATTCCTCCTTATTTATATTTATATTATTTGAAGCTCAATCTCTTGATTCTTGGTTGTCTTAATTTATTCTTGGGCAACATATTCCAAACCGCTTTCTTTAAAACATCCATTGGTTTTTTTAAAAAAACTTCTTCCATTTTTTTCTTTTTTAATCCACCAGGATATTGACTATGATGATAATATATTTTTTGTTTTAATTTTTGACCGGTAATTTTTATCTTATCAACATTTTTAACAATAATTATGTCGCCATTATCAACATTGGGACGATACTCAACTTTTCCCTTGCCAATTAAAAGTTGGGCTATTTGGCTGGCTAAACGACCCAAAACTTTGTCCGTGGCGTCAATATTATATGTTTTTCTTTCAATTTTAATCATAAATTAAACTAATTCTAAAACAACCATTGGAGCGGCATCGCCCCGCCGTGGTCCGATTTTAATTATCCGACAATATCCGCCCGGTCTTTCTTTATATTTCGGTCCGATATTTTCCAATAATTTTTTAGTCGCTTCCCTGTTTTGCAAATAGGAATGGATCAAACGGTAATTGTTTAAATTATTGTTTTTTGCTCGAGTAATCAAACGCTCAATAATCGGCTTAACAGTTTTAGCTTTGGCTTCCGTGGTTTTAATTTTTTCTTTTAAAATAAAATTAACCGCCAAACTTTTTAATAAAGCCCGTCGCGGGTCTCTTTTTCTATTCAAAATTTTTTTCTTTATTTGGTGACGCATAAACTATTTCTTTTTACCTTTTGTTTTGGCTTTATTTTTTTTGATGGCTTTTACTGTTTTTGTTGTTTTTTTTCTTGTTTTTTTAGGCTTTTCTTCCGGCATAACAATTCTTTCTCCCAAATCAATTAAACTCTTAAATTGGTCTTTTAACAAACGGCCGGCGTATAAAAAGGCGTCAAAGGGAGAAATGGTGCCATTGGTTTCAATGCCTAAAATAATTCTGTCAAAATCTGTTCTTTTGCCTACCCGTATATTTTCTACATTAACAGAAGCATTTAAAATCGGACTAAAAACAGAATCCGTGACAATGGTTCCCACTTCAAATCCGCTTCTTGATCTTTCTTCCGAAGGCGTCCAGCCATAGCCCTTAGCAACCCAAATATCCATTTCCAGGCTTGCCTTTTTATCAGTTAAAGTGGCAATCAAAAGGTCCTGATTAATAATTTCTATTTCCGCCGACTTCTCAATATCTCCGGCTGTTACTTTTCTTTCCCCGCTCACCTTAAGAGATAATTTAACCATCTTCTCTTCTTGGGTTAAAATCTTCAAATGCAAAGATTTAAGATTCAAAATAATTTCCAAAACATCTTCCAAAACTCCAGGAACGGCAGAAAATTCATATTTCACGCCCTTAATTTTAACGGCAATTACTGCGGCTCCGGGCAGAGAAGTTAATAAAACCCTTCTTAAAACATTTCCCCAAGTTGTGCCATATCCCGGCCAACAAGGTTCAATAACAACCTGCCCCTTGTCTTTATTCTTCTCGTCAGGTTGATATTCTACTTTTTGGGGTAAAAAAATATTTTCCATATAAACTCATTTGAACATGTTAACATTGGGACATTGGAACATTTACTTATACATTTATATTAAAATGTTTTTACATTACCATGTTTTCATGCTCTCATGTTCTTATATTATAATAATTTGTTATCTGCTATAAAAACCAATAATCAACTCCATTTCATATTCTCGCGGCAAATCTTCAGGGTCCAAATCTTTCAAAATTTTTGCTTCCATATTTTTCTCGTCAACATTTAGCCAGGTTGGTAAAGTTTCTTTGCTTCTTTTAGTCAACTGTTCTTTGGCTTTTTCAATAATTGATTTTTTTTCTTTTATTTTAACCAAATCGCCGACTTTAACCAAATAAGACGGGACATCAACACATCGGCCGTTGATTAAAATATTGCCATGACTCACTAATTGACGGGCCTTTTTTCTTGACTCGGCAAAGCCGACGCGAAAAATAACATTGTCTAATCTTTTTTCCAATAATTTCAAAAAATTTTCTTCCGTATTGCCGGTCATTAATTTAGCTTTTTTAAAATAATTTTTAAATTGTTTTTCCGGGATAAAATAAGAATGTCTTAATTGCTGTTTTTCTCTTAATTGCCGGCCATAATCCGATAAACGCGGATAACCCTTTTGGCCATGCATACCGGGCGGATATTTTCTCTTAACTAAAGCGCATTTTATTGTATTGCAACGTTCGCCTTTTAAAAAAAGCTTTTTCCCCTCCCGACGGCAAACTTTACATTGATTTTCAAATTTCATAACTTAAAATTAAACCCTTCTTGCCTTTTTAGGCCGACAACCATTATGAGGTAAAGGCGTAATGTCTTTAATTGATAAGATATTAATTCCATTAGCATAAAGGGAACGAACGGCTGATTCGCGTCCCATGCCCACGCCTTTAACAAAAACTTGAACTTCTTTTAATCCGTATTCTCTGACTTTTTCCACCGCATTCTTAACAATAATACTAGCGGCATAGGGCGTGGCCTTTTTCGGTCCCTTAAATCCCATTTTACCGGCGCTGGACCAAGCCAAAACATTCCCAAATGGGTCAGTCAAACTAACTACGGTGTTGTTATAAGTAGCTTGAATATAAGCTCGTCCCTTAGGAACATTTTTAATTGTTTTTTTAATTTTGGCCATAAATTTTATGTTTTTTGAGCGGCCGGACGACGACCACTGCCCATAGTTTTGCGCACATTGCCCCTAACTGTTCGGCTGTTGGTTTTTGTCCTCTGGCCTCTTGCCGGCAAATGTTTGCTATGCCGACTGCCACGATAACAGCCAATTTCTTTCAAGCGCTTAACATTGGCGTAAATATCTCTTCTTAAAAAACCTTCTGTTTTATATTTATTCTCAATAATTTGTCTTAAAGCCTCTGTTTCTTCTGTGGTTAAATCACTAACTCTTTTATTGGGGTCAATTTTAACTGTTTTTAAAATTTTGTTCGCCGTGGCTCGACCAATACCAAAGATATAGGTCAAGCCTATTTCTACTCTTTTGTTTGACGGTAAATTGATACCTACTATTCTTGCCATATTTATAATCTAAAATTACCGCTTAAAGCGGTTATCCCTGTCTTTGTTTATGTTTCGGATTTTTGCAAATCACATAAATCTTTTTGCCGCGGCGCACAACTTTGCATAAACGACAAATCTTTTTAACCGATGCTCTAACCTTCATAATTTAGTATCTATAAACTATCCGGCCCTTGGTAAGGTCGTAAGGACTTATCTCCAACTTAACTCTATCGCCGGGAGAAATTTTAATATGGTATATTCTCATCCGACCGGAAAGATGAGCCAAAATTTCTTTACCATTGTCCAGCCTTATTCTAAAACTGGCGGCCGGTAACAGCTCTTCAACCACTCCTTCGACGTTCAAAAAATCTTTTGAAACGTTTTGACTATCTGGCATAAATTCATTTTAATATTACAACATTAGAACATATGAACATAGGAACAATTAATAGTTTAAAGGGAAAAATTTAGAGCATTGCCTTTATTTTTAGGCCTTGATTAATTCTTCCGTTTTTATGTTCTAATGTTTTAATGCTCCAATGTTCTCATGTTTTACGTTCTCATATTTTAATAGCTTAATTATTTTACTACTTCCATTAAATGCTGTCAACCCCTGAAAGTTATATTTGTTGATTATTATAAGGCGGTGTTTTATTTAATTTAATGGTTTGCGAGGCGGATTTTCTAATTAAATGTTGAAGAAACATTGGCGGGAATAATTCGTAAAATAATTCGGGAAGGAAAAAACGGAACTTGCTGCCAAAAACGCGGATAATTTTTAATTTCAATCTTTTTTATCCCATAAATCTTCTCTAATTCTTTTTTTGCCTCTTTGATATTTTTAAACTTAATTTTATTCTTCAATTCTTCTAAATCATAATCTCTGATTGTTTCCTCTTGCACAAAAACCTTTAATTTTCCTTGTCCGGCCAATAAATCTTTTTTTATCACTTCTATTTCCCATTTTTCCGGCTGATGTTTAAAAACTTTTTTGCTTATCCGCATGGCTTCTCCTGTGTTTAAAAAATTACTCTGATTAAATTCTTCTATCTTGAACTTTATTAACTCCTCAAAATCATTCTTTTTAAAAATCATTATTTCTCCTAAATTTTCTTCTTGTAAATCATTTAAAAAATAATATTCGGGCCAATTTTCCATTTCTTGAATTTTAACTATTTTAACCGGCAAAATATTTAAATTAAAAATAATATTTTTGGCTAAAATATCAAGGTTTATTTCAAAGTCAGTCACTAAAGGCTCAGAATGAACGAACAGGTCTATTTGTAAATGCGGCCACCAGGACAGAAAAAAAGAAAAAAATAAAACAATAAAAAAAATAAAGTAAAGTTTAAGAGGAAAAAAGGAAGAAGACATATCAAATATTCTAACACTTTTTTTCTGCTTGGCAAAGTATTTTAAAGTGTTAAAATAACCATATTAATAAAATATTAATAAAATAAAAAATATGTCAGATTTTATCCAACAAATAAAAGTTAAAAATTTTTCCTGGGTCAATATTTCCCGCTGTTCTTCAGAAGAAATGAAATATCTTAAAGAAAATTTTGATTTTCACCCCATTCATTTGAATGATTGCCTTTCTCAAATCCAGCGACCAAAATTAGAAGCGACAAAAGATTATATCTTTATGGTTCTTCTTTTCCCTGTCTATAACCGAAAAACCAGAAAAATAATCTCTTCGGAAATTGATTTTTTTATCAATGCCGACTATTTAGTGGTTGTTCATCGCGACGAATTGACGCCTTTAATTAATTTTTTCAATTTGTGTAAAATCAATCCCGAACAACAGGAAAAATACTTTGGAAAAAATCCCTCTGTTTTAATTCATGAAATTCTTAACCGCCTTTTCTCCTATTGCATTCCTATCTTAGATGTTCTTAATATCAATATCAACAGCATTGAAGAACATATTTTCAAGGGCTTTGAAAGAAAAATGGTTAATGAAATTCTAATCGCAAAAACGAATATCGTCAATTTTCGGAAAATCATGCAGGCCCACCGCTTGGTTATTTCCAAGCTGTTAAAAAAAACAGACATCTTCTTTTCTACCGGAGAATATAAAATGTATTTTGACGAAATTTTGGAAACAATTGACGATATTTGGGAAAATTTGGAAAATCTTAATCAAAGCATTGAGGCAATGGAAAAAACCAACAATGCTCTGATTTCTTTCCGACTTAACGATATTATTAAAATTTTGACCATTATTTCCGTGACTATTTTGCCCATCAGTTTAATCGCCGCCATTTTCGGAATGAACTTGCAATTTATGCCCTTAACCAACAAACCTTTTTCTTTCTGGATAATTATTGGTTTAATGGTTGCGATTTTTATTTCCCTGCTTTGCTCTTTCAAAAAGAAAAAATGGCTTTAAAATCATTTTTATGGTACTCTATAACACCCTTGATAGAAAAAAAGAAATTTTTAAACCGATAAAAAATAGGGTCGGGCTGTATAGTTGCGGACCCACGGTTTATAATTACGCGCATATTGGCAATCTACGCGCTTATGTTTTTGCCGATATTTTAAAAAAAACCCTAAAATACAACGGCTACAAAGTAAAACACGTGATGAACATCACAGATGTCGGACATCTCACTTCTGATGCGGATTTTGGCGAAGATAAAATGATTAAAGCTTTAAGAAGAGAAGGCAAAAAATTCAATAAAAAATCAATTAAAAAAATCTCTAAATTTTATACCCGAGCTTTTAAGCAAGATATTAAAAAATTAAATATTCAATTCCCCAACCTCTGGACAAAGGCCACCGCCTATATCAAAGAAATGATTAAAATGATTAGGTTAATAGAAAAAAACGGATATGCTTATGAAACTTCCGACGGCCTTTATTTTAATACCGCCAAATTACCTGATTACGGCAAGTTGGCCCAATTGAATATCAAGGGATTACAACCAGGCGCTCGGGTAGAAATCAATCCGGAAAAGAAAAATCTGACTGATTTTGCTCTTTGGTTCAAGGCCGTGGGCAAGGGAAAGTCTCATCTTATGCAATGGGCCTCACCCTGGGGCAAGGGCTGGCCCGGCTGGCATATTGAATGCTCAGCGATGTCCAGTAAATGCCTTGGCCAGCCGTTTGACATTCATACCGGCGGCATTGACCACATTCCGGTTCATCACACCAATGAAATCGCCCAAGCGGAGGCGGCAAGAAAAAAACCTTTAGCCCATTACTGGCTGCATAACGAATTTCTAATTTTAGACAAAGAAAAAATGGCTAAAAGCGGCGAAGGATTTATCACTCTGTCCACCCTGGCCAATAAGGGTTTTAATCCTTTGGCCTACCGTTATTTTTGTTTAACCGCTCATTATCGCTCTCCTTTAAATTTCAACTGGGAAAACCTCCTCGCTAGTCAAAACGCTTTAAACAATCTCTATCAAAATGTTGCCGGCTATCCTCGGCCGACAAAAATCAATAAAGAAACAAAACAAAAATTCACGTCCGCCATCAACGACGACTTGGACACGCCTCAAGCTTTGTCCGTTGTTTGGGAAACAATAAAAAGCGACCTGTCAAATGGAGAAAAAATGGCAACTTTAATTGATTTTGATAAAATCCTTGGCCTGGATTTAATTAAAACAAAAAAAGATTTATCAAAAATTCCTTTGAAAATAAAAGAAATAGTAAAAAAAAGAGAATTGTTTAGAAAAGAAAAAAACTGGGCCGCGGCTGACCAGCTTCGCCAAGAAATAAATAATCTTGGATTCCAAATTGAGGACACAGCACAGGGAACTTTTATTAAAAAAAACAATTAATGACGCAAAATTTTTTGTACGATTTTCCAAATCTTTTCCTCTATTTCTTTTATCGCCAAAGGTTTGTCTTTTTTTGCGCACTCAATCGTGATAAAATCTTTGGGGAAAAATTTTACGGCTTCAAAAAAAGATTTTTCCGCCTGTTCTAAATGAGAAATATCTTTCTCATGGATATCTCTTTTTTTTGCCCCCAAATATTCCCGTTTTCCTTTAAGCCCGACAAAACGATAAGCAATCTGACTGGGCATATGTAAAAATATATTCAAATCCGGCTTAGGCAAAGATAAAATATTATATTCCAAATTATTCACCCAATTAAAAAACTGCTTTCTGGCAGTTTTATTTTTTATTTTCACTCCTTGATGTCCTAAATTAGAAGCGACATAACGATTAGCAATCACCACTTTCCCTTGTTCCAGCCATTTTTTTAGTTTTAAGGAATTAGCGAATCTGTCTAAGGCATAAAAAAGAGAAGCGCGATAAGCGCCCACTTCTCGCCAGCCTCCATAATGACCTTTCAAGTATTGTTCCACAAAATAAGCGGACGGTTTTCCATAACAAGGAAAATCTAAAGATTGAACATTAATTTTTCTTTCCCTTAATCTTTTTAATAAAAGGTTTGTTTGGATTGTCTTGCCCGAACCGTCTGTCCCTTCAATAACAATAAATTTACCTTTACTCATAATATTGAATTATTTCCGACGGACCTTTTCTTAAATCTGTATTTTAAGTCCCGGCCCCATGGTCGCAGATAAAACCGTATTTTTTATAAAAAGACCTTTTACCCCGGCTGGTTTTGATTTTTTGATAACATTTAAAAAGGTCTCTATGTTTTCTTTTATTTTTTCCGTCGGCCAGGAAACTTTGGCCACGGCTTGGTGAATATTACCGCCTGCATCACTTTTAAAACTAATTTTCCCTTGTTGTAAATCTAAAACAGTTTTGGCTATTTCTGTTGTCACGGTGTCTGTTTTCGGATTGGGCATCAATCCTTTAGGGCCTAAAATTCTAGCAATAGAAGATAATTCTTTCATCATCTCCGGCTCAGCTACGGCGATATCAAAATCGCATTTGCTTGTATTTTTAATTTTTTCAATTAGTTCTTTGCCTCCAATAATGTCTGCCCCCGCTTCTTTCGCCTCTTTTTCTTTTCCCGCGCCAACAAAAACCGCGATTCTTTTTCTCTTAACCGCACCGGACGGAAAAACAAGCATTCCCCTTACCTGCTGTTCTGTTTTTTTAGGGTCAATTCCCAAGTGAACATGAATTTCCAATGTTTGGTCAAATTTAGACGAAGAATTTTCTTTAATAAATTCTATCGCCTCATCAAGGGCATATAATTCTTTTTTAATTTTATTTTTAAATTCCTGATATTTTTTGCTTCTCATAATTTTTTTATATTACTCTATTTCTATTCCCATTTGACGAGCCGTCCCTTCTACAATTTTAACCGCTTGGTCAAGATTATCCGTATTTAAATCCGGCATTTTAATTTTGGCAATTTCCTTAATCTTTGTTTTAGTAATTTTAGCGACTTTTTGTTGCAATGGCTGACCCGAACCTTTTTCAATTCCTGCCGCTCTTTTTAATAAATCAGCGGTCAAAGGCGTTTTTAAAATAAAAGAGTATGTCCTGTCTTCGTAAACTGTGACTTCGGCCGGAATGACATTACCAATTTTATCTTGAGTTTGATCGTTGAATTTTTTGCAAAATTCCGCAATATTAAGCCCATGCTGACCAAGGGCCGGACCAACTGGTGGCGCCGGATTAGCTTGTCCGGCCGGTATTTCAAGCTTAAGCACTGTTTTTATTTTTTTAGCCATATTTTTATAATTTTTTAATTTGTAAAAAATCCAATTCAGTCGGCGTTTCCCGTCCAAAAACAGAAATTAGTATTTTAACCCGACCCCGTTCTTCATCAATTTCCGACACCTTGCCTTCAAAACTTTTAAACGGTCCATCAATTACCCTAACTGGCGCGCCCAAATCAATATCAATTTTGTATTTCGGTTCTTCTACACCCATTCTTTTTTGGATTGTCTTAACTTCTTCCGGAGACAAAGAAATCGGCGTTGTTCCAGAACCAATAAAACCGGTCACGCTGGGCGTGTTTCTAACCACATACCAAGAATCATCAGTAACAATCATTTCCACTAAAACATAACCGGGAAAAATTTTTTCTTTAATTACCCGACGCCGCCCATTTCTAATCTTTATTCTTTTTTCCATGGGCACTAAAACATTAAAAATTTTATCCGCCATATTCATGGAAGCAATTCTTTGTTTCAGGCTTTCTGCCACATTTTCTTCATAACCGGAATAAACATGAACGGCATACCATTGACGACCTTCTTGTTGTATTTGTTTGGGCATAATATCACTTTGTTCAAATGCAAAATGCAAAATGCAAAATGCAAAATATCGGTGTCGCTTCGCGACAATTTCTAATATTTAACAATTTTAAATTTTGATATGTCATTTTGATTTTTGAATTCACAATACTATTTGTAAAATCTTAGTTAATAAAAAATCAATCAAACCTAAAAATATAGCCACGCCTAAACTCACGCCAACAACTAAAATCGTATTATTAATGGCTTGTTCTTTTGTCGGCCAACTTACTTTTTTAAGTTCGGCAATAGAATTTTTAATATAATTGGTAAATTTTTGAAACATAAATCGTCTTTAAAATGACCCCCGTGGGTCTTGATAAGAGAATAACATATATTAAAAAATTTGCAATACCCACTTTACTTAAATTCCAAGTACTAAGTACCCTGCCTGCGCAGGCGGACAAATTCCAAACAACATCCAATAACCAAAATCAAAAATTCAAAATGTTTAGAATTTGGATATTAGTACAAAATAGCGATTAAACATCTAAATTTTTCACTCCCTTCGCGTGAGTTTGAATAAATCTTTTTCTTGTTTCCACTTCTTTCCCCATCAAAATTTCAAAAATCTCATCAGTTTTAGTAATATCCTGGATTTCCACTTTTTTTAAGATTCTTGTTTCCGGATTCATGGTAGTATTAAAAAGCTCTTCCGGATTCATTTCGCCCAAACCCTTATAACGTTGAATGTTAATTCCGGAAATTTTTTCCGAGTTCTCTTCTTTGTTCTCATCAAGGGCAAATCCACCTTTAACGGATTTTTCTTCTATCCCAATTTTCTTAATTTTAAATCCTTTGGTTTCTTTGCCAAAAGTGAGTTCTTTTTTGGCAGATTTTTTTGCTTTTGATTTAACAATTTTATCTCCGGATAATTTAACAATTAGTTGATCTTTTTCTTCGTCGGAATAAACATATTGTACGGCTTTTCCGGCTTTCAGGCGATACAGCGGAGGCCGGGCGATATAAATATGACCTTCTTCTATTAATTCGGGAAAATAACGGTAGAAAAAAGTCAGTAAAAGGGTGCGGATATGCATGCCGTCGCTGTCCGCGTCAGACATAATAATAATCTTGTGATAACGCAATTTACTAATATCAAATTGTTCGCCGATGTTCGTCCCCAAAGCGATAACTAAAGATTTTAATTCTTGATTGGCTAAAATCTTATCCAGTCTAGCCCTTTCCACATTAAGCACTTTTCCTCTTAGAGGCAAAATGGCCTGGAAGTTTCTGTCGCGCCCCATCTTGCAACTGCCGCCGGCGCTGTCTCCTTCCACTATGTATAACTCGCTTTTTTCCGGTTCGCGAGAAGAACAATCAGCCAATTTTCCCGGCAAGGCCAGGCTATCAAGAACTCCTTTTCTTAAAATTGTTTCTCGGGCATTTTTAGCCGCCTGTCGCGCCCGAGCCGATAAAATACATTTTCCTATTATTGCTTCCGCGTCTTTTGGATTTTCTTCTAAAAATTCTTTAAAGGCCGTGGTAAAAACCGACTCTACGGCAGAACGAGCCTCATTGTTACCCAATTTAGCCTTAGTTTGACCTTCAAACTGGGGGTCAACTAAACGAACGCTGACAATAGCGGTCAATCCCTCGCGGACATCATCGCCTCCCAAATTAGTGTCCTTTTCTTTTAAAAACTGCTTGTCCCGGGCATAGTTGTTCAGACATCTGGTCAAGGCAGTGCGAAAACCGACGATATGGGTGCCTCCTTCCGGCGTATGGATATTGTTGGCAAATCCCAAAACCGTCTCTTTGTAATCGTCAACATATTGCAAAGCTATTTCACAAGAAATTTTGTCCGCTTCTTTTTTTATATAAAAAATATTGTTTTGTTTAGATTCATTAGTTCGATTCAAATAACGGATAAAGGAAGAAATCCCTCCTTCAAAATAAAAAGTGTATGATTTAGGGGAGTGCGATTCCCTGCGGTCAAACACTTTTATCTTTAATCCTTGGGTTAAATAAGCTTGTTGGCGAAAGTGGGATATAATCGTTTTCCAATCATATTCCACTTTATCAAATATCTCCGGGTCAGCTTCAAAAACAACCGTGGTGCCACTCCCCTTGGCCGAACCAGTAAATTTAACTTTTTTAAGTGGCACTCCTCTTTTGTATTCTTGAACCCATAATTTACCGTTTCTTTTTACTTCAGCTCTCAAATACGAAGAAAGGGCATTGACTACGGAAACGCCTACGCCGTGCAGCCCGCCAGATACTCGATAAACGCCTCTTTCAAATTTAGCGCCGGCGTGCAATTTAGTCATTACCACTTCTAAGGCCGATTTGCCGGTCGGCTTATGGATGTCCACTGGAATACCGCGACCATTATCAGAGACCCTGACCTGATTTTTGGGTAAAAGTTCAATTTCTATTTCATTACAATAACCGCCAATCGCTTCGTCAATGCCATTATCAACTACTTCCCAAATCATATGATGTAAACCGCGCGAACTAGTTGAGCCGATATACATCGCCGGCCTTTTTCTGACTGGCGCCAACCCTTCTAGAACCGTAATCTGTTTGGCGTTATAATCATCATTCTTTATATTTTTTTCTTTTATTTCCACTTCTTTTTTATTCTTCATATTACATATTATACCATAATCATTGAATAAGGCAAGTTATTGACAAAAACAAATTTTTCCCATATGATTTATTCAGTTCTTAACTCAAATAATCTATCAAAAAAATAACAAAAGGAGGCAAAAATGGCCGAACCAAACAATGCTGATAGTGAAAAAACAGGGACTCCTTCCCCTGAACCAACGCCAACGGCTCCGGAAAATTCGCCGGTTGCAGAAGAAAAAGAAAGTGTGCGGGTAAAAGTAAGAAAAATACCCGTGATATCGATCAGGTCTTTTCTGGTGCTCGCACTCACAATGATTGTTATCACGGCGATTCTTTCATTTCTTTTTTACAAAAGAATCGGAGAAGTAGAGTCGTCGGTTGCAACCCTAAAAAAGGAGACGACAAGAATGGGCTCTACTTTAAATGCCCGACTCAACGCTGTTGAAAAGGAGATGAGGGAGTCGTTCAAGAAAATTACATATATTCTGACATATATGTACAAAACCAATCACCTTGCCGTAGTACACGGCAAGAAAATCAACGACATTATTGAAATGCTCTTTAAAAGGGCGTGGAAAGACGACTGGCTAACGGGGAAAAGGGTCATGGAAGAATATTTGCGCACCGGGCGACAGGATTTATGGGATATGACCATGAAGCGCTTGTCGGCCGAACAGGCCAAAGAACTTCTGGGTGTAGAACTCCCAGAGATATTCCAACCAAATACCCCCCAGACAGGAACTTGGTAATAAAAAAATTGAAAAAATCAGCCATATAGGGCTGATTTTT
>JAQTOB010000009.1:0-9282 GCA_028713575.1 Patescibacteria group bacterium | reverse complement strand
TTGTCGGCCGAACAGGCCAAAGAACTTCTGGGTGTAGAACTCCCAGAGATATTCCAACCAAATACCCCCCAGACAGGAACTTGGTAATAAAAAAATTGAAAAAATCAGCCATATAGGGCTGATTTTTCCTTTTTAAATCCTAATTTCTATTAATTTTCCCGCTGCAAATTATTGACAAAATGGCAATTTTGTGATAGAATATATATAATCTTTAACAAAATAGGAGGAAAAAATGAAAAAAGGAAAAAACACTATTGTTTTTGGTTTAGGCATAGCAGTCATTGCTATGGTAGTGATGACTCTATCGTTCAGGTCATTTCGTTCAAAGGTTGAGGCCTATAAAGCCAAAACCGATTCTGTAATGGCAAATGTGCTGGCGGTCAACGCAAAAGTTGACACGTTGAGCACCTATGTGGCGAATCTATATGGCCACGTAGCGGCAACACAGGTCAGCCTGCAGGCGACAGATAGTCTGTTGAAAAAAACCTCTGAATTGGCAACCCGCAACGCAATTGCGATTGCCAACCAAGCCTCCAAGACAAAGGTCCTGGAAAAAAAGGTTGATTTGCGGGCAAGACAGACCAACGACCTAACGGAGATGGTTTTCATCCTTGCCTATGGTAAGAACGATTCTACCGGTATGGCGATGTACGCCCAATACCAGAAGTGCGGGAATCAGGCACTCTGGGACTCGGCGATGGTCCGGCTAAATCCGAAAATCGCGGAGAAAATCAAGCGGATAGCCGAGATTGAGGCCAAGCTGGCTAGGCTGGAAAAAACATCAGCTCCAACCGAGACTTCAACCAAAAAATAATTCTCATTTCATTAAAGGGTGCTCCCGAAAAGCACCCTTTATTCTTTTTTATACAAACCAAAAGGAAAGCATTTCTGCCTTCCTTTTATGTATATATCAAAACCTATTTTTTCCCTTTCGCCTGCTGTATCATATCATCCATATCATTTGATAAATCCTTAGCTACCTGCTGTTTCGCCACTTCTCTTCTCTGAATAAAATCAGCGGCTTGTTCGCGAGTTAATCCTCCTTCTGCCAGTTTTATACTTGCACTCTCGTCAAACGTCATTTTATTCCCGTCCGGATGAAGATAAGTCACTTTTCCTTCTGGGTTAATATGTTTCAAATACGATTCATTCCCAAATGATTTACTCTCAATGTTTCCTTCTCCAAACTTTTGTTTGATGACATTAATCAAACTCGTATCCGTGAGTGCGGATTCCACGACCGGCAAATTCTCCGGAGGTTGAGACGTGGGAGGTATGGTTTCTGTCTGAAGTTGAGCCCCCGACGGTTTAGCCAATTCTTCTTTTAATTCTTTTATTAATCTTTCTTTCTCTTGAAGTAATTGTTCTTTTTCATCAAGATGTGATATTCCGCCTTCCCCGCCCAATGTCGGCATTTTGCCTAAAGGCGGAGGGGGAGCCGCTTTATTGTCCACGATAGGCGGATTTTCTGCGGAAGGTGAAGCTATTTGAGCTTTTGCCGACTCGGCTGCCGCTTCACGCATTATTTTCTCCTGTTCGTTGAATGATTTCATTATGTTTTCGGCGGCTTTGGGGTTATATACGTCGTCGCTTATTCCGTCATTATTCAAATCAAGTTCTACGTTATTGTTAATCATTCTCATATTGACCAGCTTGGAACTTCTTTTTCCCGTCTCGTCAATGAGATTAACCCAGCGCGGAGTGAATTCCGGAGATACTGGGACTTTCCCTGAATGAATTATTTGCTTAAAATCCTGCATTGCCCATTGTAAGCGCGTTGAATCAAACCGACCATTGGGCATAAATCTTGCCATATCATCCAGTTTAATAACTCCATCATTCCCGCCAAGATACCTTGTAAAAGCGTCGGCTTCTTCAGGGGAAAATCCATTGACCTGGGTTATATTTTGAACAATGTTTTCTATTTCTTGGCCAACGCGTCCCTTAAATAAACCCCCTCTGTTTTCTAAAAGATTTTCTAACTGATAATTTAGACCTTTATTTAAGGATTCATGAAATTCCGGATTATCATTTAAAATTGGTTCCCGATTATATTCTTCCACCAATGATTCAACAATTTTGTTTATTTCTTTCTTATCTCCGGCATTTTCCATTAAATCATTGAGCTGATTAATGTTTTCCCCGATTTCCGCAGTCAAAACTGGCACTTCCGGGTTAATGTTAAGGTTGGTGTCTAATGGTTGTGAAATGGGTGGAACTGAGGCTTCTTGTCCCATAACATATTCATCAACGCCTCCAGCTTCTTTAATATCATTTAAAACTTGGTCTACTGTGTCAGTATCTAAAGATTTACCTGTTTTAGAAACATATTCTTGCAAAAGCTTATTATTGTCAATAATATTTTCTTTCATTTCTTCTGTTAAATTTGGAAAGGCCTTGTCTATTTCTTCTGACCCTAAATCACAAAGTTTGTCCCAATCTACATTTTTTAACTGAGCGTCTGTCAAATCATCAACATCCGTTCCTTCCGGCAATCCATATTCTTGGGGATTAGCGGCAATTTTGTCCTTTAAATAATCAATGGCGTAAGTTTTTTCCGCCTCATCTCCCTGGCCGAATATTTCATCAAATGAATCTCTTTCTTCTAATTGATTTTCTAATTCATGCCAAACAGACTTACCACCTTGATAACCCAAATGTTCCACTATAGGAGCAACCGGCTCCGGAGAAACGGGTTCTGTTTGGGGCATGGACTGTTCTGTTTGATAATCCTTGGGAGTTTGTCCTCCTTTTTGTTCTATTTGCTGGGTGAGATTATTATCAGTCCCCTTTCCTTTAAAAATTCCCTTAATTCTTTGGGGTATAAGGTTTGTCGCATTTTCTATGTAGTTTTCCCCAACTTGCTTAGCTACGCCAAACGCTCCTCCAGACTGATAGGCGTCTATTAATTTATCAATAGACTTTTCACTAGATTCTTTTACTCTATCAAATATGTTTCCGTCAAAAATTGAACCTCCGCCTTCTTTGGGAATAAGATCGCCAATACTGATTCCCGCCAAACCCACCATCCTGACCAATTGACCGAAGGCGGCGATAAAATCCATGCTTCTGACTTTCCATCCCATTTTCTTTCTTTCTTCTGTTTTGGCTTGAAAAGCGATAGACCTAACAAATTCAGTGGTCGCCACTATGGTCAAATCTTTGGCAAGATGAGCAAATTTTGATCTTTCTTCCTCTTGTTCCGGAGTAAGGACTTCTCCCTTTATTTTAAGTTTTTCAAAGGTAAGATTAGCCTTTTCCGCTCGCTCCAAAGCAGACATCGTCATATACATTGGAGCCCTTAGGGCGTGCATCTGCGCTCCGCTTAAAGCCGTGTTTAAGGCGTCCTTAACTATTTTTAAAGCGCTAATTTTTGTGTGTAAATATAGGTCTAATGTTTTTTTTGTTTTGCCTTCTGTTTCTTTTTCCACTGTTTCAACTTTTTTCTTCCTCTCTGAGATAATTTTGGCTAAAAGCGCTTTAAATTCCTTTTTTTCTTCTGGAGAAATTGATTTGGCTTCTTCTACCTTTTGACGAAATTCCGCTACGGTTTTTCGTAAAAATTCGTTTCGGGTAACAAGTCCTTCTTTATCGGCTGTTTCTTCGGTTTTTGATTCCCGTTCCCTCAATAAGTCCACGATTTTTTCTACCATCTCGTTTAATTTTTCTTTTTCGCTTTTTACTATTTTGTTTTGTTGCAGATAATTATAAATATCGCCCCTTTTAAAAGCAAGGCCAAGTAGATCAGTAATAGTTTTAACGCCAATTAAGGTGGTGCCTGTATCATAGGCCATTTTCCCTCCCGCTTTCTGAACTTCCCTTGAAGAAAAAAAGTTCTTCGCTCTTTTCCAAAAACCAATCTTCTTTTTAGCCTCTCCGGCAACTGCTTGCCCTTGTTCTGCCACTTCTTGAGCTTCTTTCTTAACCAAGGTTGGCGCTTGTTCGGCGTTTACCTTTAATTCTTGAGTCTTTTGGTCTATCTGTTTTTCCGCTTTTTCTGCTTCTTCCTCAGGTAGGTTTTCTTTCTTTTCTTCTAGAGCCTTCTCTGTTTTTTTTAAGGCCATTTCCATTTCTTTTATTTTTTGCTCATTTTCTTCCATAGGAGATTCTCTTATTAGTAATGATAAAGTTGTTTCCAGCTGATTCTTTTTGTTCTGCAACTCCAAAAAACTCATTTCTTTTAAATCTAAAATTTTTTCTGCCTTGCCGGTTTCAACTCCTTCATTCTTAGATTGGAAAGGAGCGCCTCCTTCCACTTTTTCCGGTTTATTTTTTTCCATAAGATATAGATTTAAAATTAATTATTTATTTTTTAATTTATTCAAAGCGTCTTGAATTTTCTGTTTGTCTATTTTTTCTAAAGCCTGATTGATAATTTGATTCTGTTTTTCTTTCAACAAATTTATCTCTTTTTCAAAATCATAATAAATTTCTTTGATTCTCCTGATTCTAAAATTTATTTCGTCGTCCAAAATTTGATTTTCTTGTCTCATAATTTAGTTTTTTATTTTTTGGGCTAAATCTTGTATCTGCTTGATTGTTTCTTCGTCTATTTTATTTATTTTTTCTTTTTTTTCTTTTTCAATTTCAGCCAAAACTTTTTTAAATTCTTCGTCAATGTATTGCGTTTCCTGTTGAAGATATTTCTCTTCAAAAATATCAATCAAGCGCCCTATTTGCTCAATGGACATTTGAGGTAAAATCGCCAGCCAAGAATTTTTAATTTCTTCTGGCGCATTTAGAGCAGAAATGTAAAAACCCAATTTATTTCCCAAAAACTCAAAATCTTCTTTAAATCCTTCTGGTAAACCTCCTCCCGTTGATTCTTTTTTAATATTTTTCATATATTAATTTTTTATTCTTTTATTTATGTTATTTATGTTAAATGATAACATAAAAAATGCCTTTCGTCAAGATGGCATTTATTTGCCTTTTTTCATTTTTTTCCTTAAAAAAGCGGGAATGTCCAGCTCATTTTCAAAATTAATTTCTATTTCTTCTTTTCTTTTTTCTTTTGTTTTCTTGTCTGTCTGGCTCGTATCTTTTTCTTGATAAACATAGACATCATTTTTGCGGATTATCCGGGGCATAGAAAATGTTCTCTTTTCTTCTCCTTGTTCTTGTAATTTATTTTTATCTAAATTTTGCACCGAAAAGCCATGGGGACGAGGCTGACCAAAACCGGAAGCAATTAAAATTATTTTTATTTCGTCTTTTAATTTTTCATCAATAATCGCGCCAAATACAATTCTTGCTTTAGGGTTAATTTGCTTAGTAATTGTTTCAGCAATCTCATTAACTTCAGCCATCTTCAAGTCATTTGAGCCGGAGATTATAAGGATAATACCATTAGCTCCCCTTGGAGAAACGTTTATTAAAGGATTTTTTAAAATATTTTTAATCGCCTGGTTAACTCGGTCTTTGCCCGAGGCCACACCCACGCCCAAAAAAGTTTCACCCGCATTTTTAATAATCGGCTTGATGTCGGCAAAATCAACATTAATCAGACCGGGAACATTAAAAATATTAAAAAACATTTGGACTCCCTGCTTAATGACTTCATCCGCAATGGCAAAAGCGCCTAAAATCGGAGTTGAACGGTCAATGGCGCGCAAAAGCTTGTTGTTAGAGATAACAATCAAGGAGTCAACTCGGTTAAGCATTTTTTTTAAGCCCTGTTCGGCTACTGCCTTTCTTTGAACGCCTTCAAAAACAAAAGGCTTGGTAACAATGGCAATGGTCAGGGCTTTAGTTTTTTCCGCCAAATCAGCAATCACGGGTAAGGCACCGGTTCCGGTACCGCCACCAAAACCAGCGGTAAAAAATATAATATCTGCTCTTTTAACTGCCTCTTTTAATTCTTTAGTGTTTTGTTCCGCCGCTTGTTGCCCTAATTCAAAATCTCCGCCCGCACCCAATCCCTTGGTTAATAACTTGCCAATCCTTATTTTTTTTATTGAACTACTTAAGGTTTGTAACATCTGGCTGTCGGTATCAATGACGATATATTCCACATTGGAAATTTTTTTCTGAGCCATTCTCTTGACAACAGAACAACCGGCACCGCCCACGCCAATCACTTTTATTTTCAGCCCGTTGCTTATTTTTGCGCTGTTTTTCTTCATATTTTTTTACCTAAAAATCATTTTCATTATATCACAATCAATGATTATTAAAAGGGAGGACGAAGAAGAATATGTAACGACAAAAACCTTGGAAGGGGGACCTTGGAGGGGTTGAACCCCTCCAAGATACTCCAAGATGCTCCAAGATAACTTCTGCGGGTCGCACCTGCAAGAAATTACTGCAAGAAGTGATGGAATTCAAGATTCTGATTTCAGCCGTTTCTGCGTTTTTCAAAAAATAAAAGGATGATGAAAATTAACCCTAAAATGATGGCGCTGATAATGAAATAGGGTTTTAATTGATAAAAATCTATTACTCCGGCTTCGCTGGCCAATAAGTGAATTTGTTTGACTTCCTTTTCTTCCTTTAACGCTTTAACCACGGCAATATCTTTGTTTCCCCTTGGTAAGAGCCTGAATTCATCATTATTTTTAGTTAAAATGCCGGTTATTTCAACGTTATCTCCTTCTTTGACCACTGATTTATCAATGTCAACATATTCTTTGATATAGACCGTGATTTCGCCGGCATCATCATTGATAAAAATTTCCTGGCCCGTCTTTTCAATCACCAAACCTTTTATTTTTATCAAATCACCGACAAATTCGCCGCTTATGGTGTCAATCACCAAAAATCTCGGTTCAATAACCACACCTTTATTCAATAACAGAATGTCTTCTTTTGTTTTAATTTTAACTCTTTTCTCTCCTCGCGATTGCGAAATCTCACCTTTCACCAAAATTTCATCGCCGATTTTCAATTCAGGGAAATCCTTGTAATAAGAATAAATCTGAACTCCGTTAAGATAAAAAATCTGCGACCCTAAAATCCCCGGCTCAACAACCGCCACTCCCTGAACTTGAACATTTGTTTTTACCGGCAAATTCTTAACCTCGTCTGGAGTAACTTTAATAAATCCGATGGCTAAAATTGGTTGGAAAATTAAAAATAAAAGGATTAAAAAAAATCTAATTTTAAGTTCTTTACAAATTCTATAAATCAAGGTCAAGGGCATAAAAAAATTAATATGGCACCATGGAGGTCAACTCTCCGTAAACTTTCCATAAACTTTTAAATCGGCCAAACTGTTAATTATATGGCTGATTGCTGGTATAAATGGAATTTATTTGACTTGATGTCAATTCTTTTGCCGTAAAAAATATGTCATCAAAATAAACTTTATCAACATCGGCATCGCTCCAAAAACCGTTATAAAAATACAATTTTATAATGTTAAAATTGACGCTCCCCACTACTTTGCTGCCAACAAGCTGACCATTGTAATAAAGAGAAGCTTTTTTGTCTTTATCGGAACTCACCGCAACGGCAAGGTGATTCCAACCAATTGACCAGGGAATAGGAGCCATATCTAAAATAACATCGGGTTCATCATTATAAAAATTAACATAGTAATAAATGTTAGAAGATTCTGCGCTCGGACGAACTATATACATAGAAAAGAAATCGTAAACATCAACCACTTTAGCTTGACAGGACCTAACCGGTAAAATAGGTAAATAATACCAAAGTCCTATCGTTAAACCGTCGTCAACGGGATTGTAAAAAAACTCAAAATTCGTGTAAGCGTTTGACTCATATTTCTGCCAAAAAGCGCCGCCAAATTTCTGAACATTGGGAGCCCCTACTGTTTTTTTTGAACGCAGTCCTTCGGCATTTTCCGGAATTTCTGTCGGAATATAAACAGAATACCCCTGATTATCGCCACGAACAATTAAAATATCTTTATCTTCCTCTTCTTCTTCCGTAATATAATAAATCGCGGGGTCGGAAAATTCTCCGCAATTGCCGGCCTTATCGCAAGCGCGAACCCTAAAGGAATAATTAACCCCTTCTTCTCCCGTTGAATCAAAACTAATTTCTTCAACTGGAATCTTATTCCCTTTATTCCAATTGTTGTTCTCGTCATAAATTTCATAATAATCAATCCCTGCCAAATTATCATCAATCAGGTCCCAGAAAAACGTAAAGTCTAAAGCGCTATCTCCTTCTTCTATTTTTAAACCGGTTATTTTTTCTGGTGGGGTGACATCAAAAATAAATTCAACAACTGAAACCGTATCCTGAATATTGTTTAATAAATCAAAAGCTCGCGACCGAACAAAATAATAATTATCTTCGGTTAATAAAGAAACCGGCAAGTTAAAATGCCAAGTCGCCGTTGAACTGGCGATGTCAGAATCTAAAATCGCTTCAGACCAAATAGGTGAATCAATCCAAGACGGAGTAGAAGTGGCATTGCCGTTATCTAAATATTGGGTTCCCAGTCCTTTTTGAATTTGAATTTCCACTTTGGCCAAATCATTGTCCGAAGAAGCTGTTCCAATGATTTTTTCTTCTTCCAACCAAGAAATATTGTTAAAAATATCGTCATCATTAGGAAAAATAATATTAGAAACGGGGCCAGAAGTGTCTATTGTCCAGCTATAAGTGGTGGGGTTTGTTTGTTCCTGCCAGTTGCCGGATGCGTCCTTCCCGATAATATAAATAACATGCTCGCCGTCAGATAAATCCGACAAAATAATATGAGTAGAAACCTGGATTTCATTGTCATAAATCCTGTCGTCTAATTTGTATTTATAATGTGTTACCTCTTCGCCTCCCACGGTGATGTCAATCGTTGTTTGATTAGTGGGATTGTTTGGCTGGCCACTCATTTGAGCCGTGGGGGGAAAAGTATCCGGCGTTTCCGGTTCCGGAGATTCTTCTTGTTCTGATTCAATTATCCATTGATAATTTGTAACCAATGATTCATTATCGGCATCATCAATTGCTTTAAAATAAAATGTATGTTCTCCCTGAAAAAGGCCAGTATATATTTTTGGAGAAAAACAATTATCCTCCCAATCGCCTACATCTAATTTACAAAAAAATTTTACATTCTCATTGGCGCTAAAAATAAAAGTCGCTTGAGTTTCCGTAGCGGGATTAGAAGGATAAGAAGTTAAACTAATAATCGGCGGACTCGTGTCTGCCGATATCTCTTCCCCTTCCTCTTCTTCCTCTTCTCCCTCTTCTTCCTCTTCTTCCTCTTCTTCCTCTTCTTCAACAATTGTTTGTTTAGCGCTGTTTTCTTGACCCGGTGTCCCGCCAATGGATAAACTTTGTCCCCAAGTATTATCACTTTTCTTCTCTATG
>JAQTOB010000008.1 GCA_028713575.1 Patescibacteria group bacterium | reverse complement strand
AATGATAAACGACGAATTCGGAGCCGTTTTCATTTAAAGATGTTATTTCATAACTGTAATCAGTTTTATAGGACTTGACTTCATAGGGTCCGTAGCGGATTATTTTTGCCCTACTTTGAGAAATTATTTTATCAATTTTCTGCGTGTCATTTCTTTTGGCGGCGATGATTACGCCTTGAGAAGGAATGATTTTAATAAGTTTTTTAAAAGCCCGGTCATAATCTTTTTCCCGGGGGAACACATCAAGATGGTCCCAAAGAATAGATGTAAGGATTAAATGAGTCGGTTTGTATAAAAGAAATTTTGACCGCGAGTCCCAGCGCGCCGTAGTGTATTCATCTCCTTCAGCTACACTCCAATTGTCCTGATTATTTGCGGCGCCACAGGAAAAATTTTTTGCCAATCCGCCGATAAACCAGCTGGGATTTAGGCCGGCGATTTTAAAAAGATGAGCGACAAAAGCGGCAATCGTGGTTTTACCAAAAGTGCCGGCCACAACCACGGACTTTTTTTTAACAATATATTCTCTCACCAACTCTGGATAAGATTTTATGACCAATTTCTTTTTCTTGACGAATAAATATTCGGGGTTGTTTAAAGAAATAAAATTACCGACCACTATAATGTCAGGATTACTAATTTTTTCCGGATGCCAGCCGGGATAAAAATCAATTTTATTTTTTTTTAAAAAGTCGCTGATTGGCGGGAAAAATCCTTTATCCGAACCGGTTACTTTCCAACCCATTTTTTGCATCATCACAGCCACGCCGGCCATTCCCACTCCGCAAATACCAATAAAATGTACACTTTTCATATTTTTTTGGGGTCTGACCCCATTAAGAGGCCCTCTAAAATCCGTACCAATAAATGATTTTAGAAGGATTTTTTCAATTTGGCGCGATTTTGTTTAATTTTTTCAAAAATAACTTCGTCCAATCCTGGGGCCAGCGAATGTATTTTTTTGGGGTCTGACCCCATTAAGAGGCCCTCTAAAATCCGTACCAATAAATGATTTTAGAAGGATTTTTTCAATTTGGCGCGATTTTGTTTAATTTTTCCAAAAATAACTTCGTCCAATCCTTGTATTTTTTTGGGGTCTGACCCCATTAAGAGGCCCTCTAAAATCCGTACCAATAAATGATTTTAGAAGGATTTTTTCAATTTGGCGCGATTTTGTTTAATTTTTTCAAAAATAACTTCGTCCAATCCTGGGGCCAGCGAATTAAGTCCGTTGTCGGCAATCCGGTTTGTTTTTTGATTTCTTTAATCGTTTTTTTTGCTTCTTGCTCTTTCATCCCTTGGGTATTTAAAGCAATGGCGACCACCTTGACCTTTCTGAACGGAGGCATGGTCATATTTTCATAGGTTTTAATTGCGGTTTTTATTTTTGGAACAGCTAACAAAGGACAATTAGTCACCCTTTTTCTTTGTGGTCGGTGAACCAAAACCAAATGCGTAGGACAGGCACCGTGAATTAAGGCCAAAGAAGTGGTGGAATAGGCCGGATGAAACAAGGACCCCTGACCTTCCACTAAATAAAAATCAGGGTTTTTTTCTTTATCTTTTTCCAAAATCATTTTTTCTACTGCTCCGGCCATAAAATCGCCTTCGCATTTATCAATAGTTATTCCCCAGCCCTCAATCATTACGCCGGTTTGGCCAGTGGGAATGATTTGTGGCCGCAATCCGTTTTTTTTAGCTAAATCAGCCAATTGATAAGTAGCCGTTAATTTACCAATAGCCGAATCCATACCTACCATTAAAACGATAGGTTTTTTTATTTTTTGATAAACCCGACATCCGGCAATGGGTAGATTGTTCGGAGACAAACGGGTTTCCCAAATTTTTCTTTCGTATTTTCCAACTAATTTGAACAGACTTGGAAAAGAACAAATTGGCGTGTGTAATCCGCTTACAATATCCAAACCGTTTTCTAAAGCCCAGGTTAAATCGTTTAAAAAATATTCAGGGAGTTGACCGCCACTGGGCGCAATGCCTAAAATTAAAGTATTGGCTTTGGTTTTTTCTTTTGCTTGTTTCAAATTTTTAAAAACAGGAATATTTTTTTTAGTTTTTAAAACTTCCGTCACGTTTTTTTCTTCACATATGGAATCAACCACTCCGCTTATTTTATACTTAGCGTAACGTAATACGCCGTCCGCGGTTTTGGCTAAAGTGGGAAATTTTTCCCGTGTTTTCAGGCCGAATGATTTTTCTGCGTAAATTAAAATCCGCCTTTTTTTGTCAAAAAGGTTTATAAAAATATTAGATTTACTTGTCCTGATAGAATTTTGCATTTTTTATCTGGGGTCTGACCCCATAAACATCCACTCCAAAACCCGCATTAACAAAGGATTATAGAACGAAAATTTAAATTTGGTGTGATTTTGATCAATTTTTAAAATAAAGAAGTATCTTATTTTATTTTTTGAAGTTTATGCCTGAAAAAAATAAAGTTAAAATTTAAAAATTAAAATGACAGTTCAAAATGTAAAATATTTTTTTTAATCCATTTTTAATTTTATATTGTCATTCCTGCCTGTGCGGGCGGGTTGCATTTTAAGATTTGCCCCTTGCGTTTATATTAGTGCATTGCCAGCCAGAGACCAACAATGACCATAAAAAGATTAATCAGCCAAAAACGCATGACGATTTTTTCTTCTGACCAACCTAAAAATTCCAAATGATGGTGCAAAGGCGCCATTTTAAAAAGTCTTTTACCCAATCCGTATCGCCAGATTGTTTGAAGAATCACAGAAATTATTTCCACCAAAAAGATGAAGCCGAAAAAGGGGATTAAAATTAAACGATTTTGAGCCAACATCATCACCGCAAATAAAGAGCCCAAGGCCAAAGAACCGACATCTCCCATTTGGAATCTAGCCGGCTTGACATTGAAATAGACATAGGCTATTAAAGCGCCGATAACCGTGGCGTTTAAAACGGAAAAGGGCAAACTGCCTTGAAAATAGCTTAAGATTGCCAAGCCGGCAAAGGCGGAAATTAAGGCGCCACCGGACAGGCCGTCAAGTCCGTCCGAAATATTAACCGCATTGGCCAAAAAAACGACAATAAAAATAATAATTGGAATCATCCAATAGCCGAGATAAATTTCTCCACTAAAAGGCACCCAGACATAAAGCCAATCTTGCCCCAGTTTAAAAACAATCCACCAGGCGGTAATGGCGCCGGCGGTAAATTGTAAAAGAATTTTTTCATGTGGTAAAACTCCGCGGGTCGGTTGCGGACTAAAAATATGGAAAATATTGCGGAATAAAGTCCAGGGCAGAGTGATAATTAACCAAAGGCGGAACCATTTATTTTTATGCACTTTGATTAATTTAGAAATTTGGTCTAAGTGACGAACCCTTCTTTTTTTACCAAAAACATTTGAAATGTCGTCCCACATGCCCAAAATCGCCGCCAAGCACATGACGCCAATCGGCACATAAGTGTATCTTTGGTCCCAGTTAAAAAAAAGAGTGACCAACAAAACAACAATCACAATTAAAAGTCCGCCCATAATCGGTGTTCCGGTTTTTTCTCCGCGATGACCAATGCCTTTGGCCGAGCCGTTATCAAAAGTCCTTTTGATTTTGAATTTTTCTAAAAAGCAAATCAACAAGGGCGCAGACACGAACGCTATTAAGCCTGAAATAATAACACAAAAAAGAGTAGTGTTTAAAATAGAATGATTTAAGATATTCATAAATAAAATTTGTTTGTAATTTGTGATTTGGGATTTTAAAGAATCAGAATTTTAATCTTTTAACTATAACCTCATCGTTTATTTTCTCCCCCAATTCTTTAAGAGAATTATTTTTTAAAATAACGGTTTTTTGAAAAATGCCCGGGCCAAAATAATCAGGCCGTTTTGGCCGTGGCGCGTGTACAAAGCTTATTTTTTTTATTATTCCATTTTCCTTTTCGGTTTTTGTTATCAAATAAACATGCCGAAGATTGGTCCGAATCAATAAATCATTGGGCAATGCGTCGTTCAGAGATTTTAATAAAAAACTGTTTTTTCCATCAGCCAAAATCCGAACGCTGATATTTTCAATCGGCCTCAATTGACTGACCAGCCAGCGCCAGGGATTTTTTAAAAAAGAAACAACTTTTATTTTTTTAAAAAGATTTATGCTTTTTTCTTTGTAAGCCGCCTTTAAAATATGTATCGTTAAACCAGAACAATCAATGCCGAGATTATTTTCCACCATAAAGCGGTAAAGCCTTTCTTCTGAAAAGCGCGCCAAATCAATATTTTCTTTTTGTGAAAGAAATTTTGTTTCATTGATGATTTCCTGCGCCGAGCCCTTGCCTAAAAAAACTTTTAAGGCCGCTCTTTCTTTCTTCAAATTGGTGTAATAAGGACAAGTAATTACTTTGCCGGCAATGGACATATTAAGATAAGAATCAATTATTTTTTGTCCTGTCGCCGAAATGTTTAAAACTTCTTTTTCCATAATTTTGCAGTTTTATTCAATTGACCATTTTTTTTTACCAAACCGTTTTCAAGGCTCCGAATCTGAAACAATTCCACATTTATCTTGGGGTCTGACCCCCTAAACGCCCCCTCTATAACGGGCTTTGGTAAAGGGTTTTGGAGCATTTTTTTCAATTTGGTGTAATTTTGAGCGTTTTTTCTTCTAATAATAATTCGGCTTCCTTTTTGGATTTTTTGCAAAGATTTTTGCATTTCTGAACAAGAAGCGGGCAAGGGGAGATTTAACAAAGCGGCGAAATGGGAGGCAAGGACAGTGATTCCCTCTCCCTGGTCTCTTTGTAGCAAAGTTTCCCATCCCGCAGAAGCCGGTTGCCGGGCATTGATTTCAATGATTAGCCATTTTTTATCTTTAACTAAATCAAGACCAAATAATCCGCGCCAGCCTTCTTTAATCATATTTTGCCCGATTGTTTCACTTAGATTTTTTATTGCTTTTAAGTCGTTAGAAGAAAGGTTTTTCTTTGTCCAGGACCAATCATTGCCCACAGTAGAAAATTTAAAATCAGTTAATTCTTTTAATCCGGTTATTTGATAACTAGGATTGCCGACCAGAACGCAGCCTTGCTTATCCGCCGAATTCTTGATGCAGGAGGGCCACAAGCAGACATTAACCGTAATAATCGGGCTTTTTATAAATTTTACGCATTTTACTTCGCGAAAAGGAAATTTTTTGGCCATTTTTTGCCATTGAGCTTGCCGGGAAATTAAAAAAGTTCCTTCTCCCGTATGACTGCGATTAAACTGGCAAATAAACGGCGCGTTTATTTCTTTTTTTAAATTTTGAAAAGAGCTTTTAATTGGCAAGGTGATTATTGTTTTCGGGAGGTTTTGAGGAATAATCGTTTTTAGCCATTGATATTGGCTGATTTTATTTTCATATTTTTCATTCAAAGAATAATCAGGATTGAGAAGTTTGAGTTTTTTTTCTTGGCAAATCCTTTGAATTTTTGTATTGTTTTTAAAAACAATAATTAAACCCTTGGGTAATTTTGTTTTTTCAATGATTTCCGCCGAGTCTTTATTCTGAGAAATGATTTTGTAATGAGTCAACACGTCTTCCAACCCTTGAGCCCTTTCTTTTTGACGAGTAACATAAAGCAATGTTTTTTGTTCAAAAATTGCCTTATTTATTTGGTTGATAATTTGTTCATTGGTTATCATTGTAATTCTAAATTTTCCGCTTTTGCGGACAAATTAATCATAACTTATTTTAAAAAATTTTCAATGGAAGGATTACCTTGTTATAAATTTTTGTAGTCATATCCTGAAAAAGATTGTTAGATGAGACTATTTTACGGTTTAGTTTCTTTGCGGGGATTGACTTATTTGAAAAAAAATGATAGACTATTAACAGATAATTAATAATAAACAAAACAAAATATATGCTTTTTAACAAAGAATACAAAAATTACGATAATGATGATTTTGACGCGGAAAAAACTATTGATGATGTGCCAGAAGAAAGAAAAAATGATTCAAGAAAAGAATCTCCTTTGGAACAAGATAATTATAATCGCGAAAGAGAAACAGAAGATTCTGGCGAGAAAGATTTATCAGACCCGGAGCAGGTTCCCAGCGACGACGGCGATCCGGCTGAACATTTAGACGAAATTTTTCAAGATTTAGAAAAAGAACCGGAAACTTTTAGTCAGATAACCCGTCAGCCGCGGGGCTGGAAGGATTCAGAAGGTAAATTCCACAGCACTGAACCGGACCAGATTTGGGAATCGGGGAGCGGCGAAGTAAAAACAGTAAAGAATTTTAAAAAGATTTCCCCTGAAGAGAAAGAAAACTTAATTAAGAAACATAAAGAAGAAGAAAGAAAACAACGTCAAAAAGAAGCGATTGAATGGTTAAAGAAACATCCAGAAGAGAAAAAATAGTTTTCATATAACAAAAAAAAGAGCCGCTTAGCTCTTTTTTTTGTTTCAAATTTTATTGGCCAATTCAATCTGGCGGACCGATGGGGACTTGAACCCAGTCCTCCACATTGTTCTGATAAATTCGGGCGGAAATATAATTATGGACCTAGGCAGAATCGAACTGCCGTTCCTACATTGCAAATGTAGCGTTCTGCCACTAAACTATAGGCCCGTCTGAATTTATAGAAAATCCTCAATTTTTTGAATTTTAACAAAATCAGGACAAATGTGGCGCTTTACCAACTGAGTTATCGGCCCCGATTGTTATTGTCTTTAACTATTATATCATAAACAGCCTTGAAATACAAATGTAATAATTAAGCCTCAAAACCAAACATCATTTTATTAAAACATAAAAGCCGATTTATTATTTCGGCTTTTTATTGGTTTTTCGGTTTCGGCCTTGTTCGGACAGCAAAAAGATGAATCAGTCCGAATTCGGTCAAAAATATTGAAACTATTGTAACGGCTATCAGGATAAGATATGACCCTGAATTTTTCATCAGACCATATCCGAGATAGCCAAATTCAGTTCCCAATCCGAGAAAAACAAGAATCCATCCCTTAATTTCACAGATTCTTTTATCTCGGTTGAACTCAATGGATTTCTGATATTGAGCGGGTTTTCTCTCCGCCCTTCTCCACCAATAGAATTCATAGTCAAATAACCATTCTATTGGCGCCCCCAACCAGGAAAATATTTTCATTTTGACCCCCTTTTTTATCAATCAATCATAGCAGATATTTTCCTTTAAATCAATGTCTTTGTCCGCCGAAAAATTTGAAAATACCGGTTAAAATATCAGTCCAAAGTCCGGTTATAACAAAAAGCCCTAAAAACATGAAACAAATTCCAATAAATTTATAAAAAAGACGGCTTCCTCCTTCTAACCCCAGATGTTCTTCTGCCCAGCCGACTCGGCCGAAATTTTTTAAAATCCATTCGTTTTTCCAAATAACCATAAATCCGGCGACGATGATTAAAGCGCCGATGATGATATTAAGCATAAAAATTCTATAATTATGTCAATTTGTCCTTAAAATAAAATATTCCAATATTCCAGTGTTTTAATGTTTTTAATATCGGCAGCAGAGGGATTTTCCACCAGCGGTGGATCAGCCATACCTCAAAAAATAAATAATGTGGCTGAGAACCCCCGAACCTTCCGCTTATAGCGGCGACTCCCCATTATTTTTATATGTAGTTGCCGATATATTGATAATTAACCTTTTCAGTATTCTTTCTGGTGGGCGTGGAAGGGATCGGACCTTCGACATCTACTTTATAAGAGTAGCGCTCTACCACTGAGCTACACGCCCATTTTAACTACACCCACCAGAAAGAATAATTAAATTGTAAATTATCACTATAAGAGTGGCGCCCTGCCTGCCGTCAGGCAGGTCTGCCGTTGAGCTACACGCCCGAATTACGCTCACCAAAGACAAAATGGATTGTAAATTATCACTATAAGAGTGGCGCCCTGCCTGCCGTCAGGCAGGTCTGCCGTTGAGCTACACGCCCGAATTACGCTCACCAAAGACAAAATAGATTGTAAATTATCACTATAAAAGTGGCGCCCTGCCTGCCGCCTGTCTGCCGGTAGGCAGAGTAGGCAGGTCTGCCACTGCTTGCCCCGTTAATTTTACGAAGTAAAATTTTATGGGGAGCTATGCTATGCGCCCTTTTGTAAATTCTAACATTTTAAATTAGATTGTCAAAGATAAAGAATTATTGTATACTCTATAAAGATAATTTTGTAATCAGAAACGAAATCATGGTCATAAAAACAAACAATCACATTGTTAGTCAGCAAGAATTTCCCGAAGACAAAAAAATGGATTTAACTTTGCGACCAAAAACATTGGCTGATTTTATTGGTCAAGAAAAGTTAAAAGCGAATTTAAAAATATTTATTCAGGCCGCCAAACAAAGAAAAGAATCTTTGGAGCACGCTCTTTTTCATGGCTCTCACGGACTCGGAAAAACGACACTATCTTATATTATCGCCCGAGAAATGGAAACAGATATTCAAGTGACTTCTGGTCCGGCTTTGGAAAAAGTCGGAGACTTAGCCGCAATTCTCACTTCTTTAAAAGACAACGATATTTTATTTATTGACGAGATTCATCGTTTGAATAAAACAATTGAAGAAGTTTTATACCCGGCGATGGAAGAATATGCTTTGGACTTGGTAGTTGGTCAGGGGCCAAGTGCCAAGATTCTGCGTTTGGATTTGCCGAAATTTACTTTGATTGGCGCCACCACTCGGCCTAGTTTGGTTGCTCCGCCTTTGCGCGATCGGTTCGGCGCGGTTTATCAATTGGAATTTTATCAATTTTCGGAAATAGAAGAAATTATTAAACGCTCAGCTAAAATTTTAGGCATTGAAATTCATTCTGCCGCAGCCAAAGAAATCGCTTTGCGGTCGCGTTTCACGCCCCGGGTAGCCAACCGGCTTTTGAAAAGAGTTAGGGATTTCGCTCAAGTTAATGATAAAGATATGATTAGCAAACAAGAGGCGATTCAAGCTTTGCAAATGATGGAAATAGATGAGAAGGGACTTAATCAAATGGACCGGCGAATTCTTGTTGCTTTAGTGGAAAAATTTTCTGGCGGACCAGTCGGCTTGAAAACTTTAGCTATCTCCGTCGGCGAAGACTTAAATACGGTTGAAGAAATTTACGAACCATATTTGATACAATCCGGTTTTTTAAACCGAACAGCGCGCGGCCGGATAGCCACAGAACTAACTTATAAACATTTAGGATATAAGAAGGGATTGTTATAAAATTTAAAATTTAAGAGGCGTTGTACGAGACGAGACCTCAACCTACGAGGCGAGACCTCGTAGAAGGATTTTGACCTACGAGGCGAGACCTCGTAGAAGGATTTTGACCTACGAGGCGAGACCTCGTAGAAGGATTTTGACCTACGAGGCGAGACCTCGTAGAAGGATTTTGACCTACGAGGCGAGACCTCGTAGAAGGATTTTATTTAGCCTTTGGCGGAGCAGATAATTTGTTTGTTATTTGGAATTTGTTATTTGTTGTTTATCTTTTGACATTTGAAATTTAGCATTTTAAACAGGCATTTTAAGATTTATACTTTATATTTTTATGCGCATGGTTTCTCAAAAAAAAGTAGTTATTTTATTGGTCATTGCCTTTATTATTGGCTTTCTTTTTGGTGATTCTTCTTTTCAGCAGAGGCCCTCAAAGTCGTTATCTTCTGATACCTCCGCTGATGTCTATTTTGACAATGATTTATTTTGGCATGTTTGGTCAACATTAAAAGAAAATTATGTTAAACAGCCGATAGAAGACAAGGACTTGTTTTATGGCGCCTTAAAAGGATTGGTTATGGGTATTGATGACCCTTATTCTGTTTTTTTAAAACCGGAATTAGCAAAAAAATTTATTGAAGATATGGCCGGCAGCTTTGAAGGCGTAGGCATGGAATTGGGAGTAAAAGATGGCCATTTGACTGTCATCGCGCCCCTGCCTGATACTCCGGCCTTTCGGGCCGGGATAAGGTCCGGAGATAAAATTTTTGCCATTGACGACCAAGATACGAGCAATATGGGATTAGATGAGGCGGTTCTTTTAATCCGCGGACCAAAAGGCACAGTGGTCAAATTAACTATTTGGCGAGAAGGAGAAACAAAAACAGAAGATGTAGAAATAACCAGAGATGTTATTAACATTAAAACGGTTTCCTGGGAGCTTAAAGAAAACAAAATCGCTTATTTGAATATTTCTCATTTTTCCGAAGACACATGGGCAGATTTTCAAGACATTGCTATTGTTATTATTAAGGCCAATCCTCAGGGTTTGATTCTTGATTTGCGTAATAATCCCGGCGGTTATTTAGATGCCGCGGTTAATATCGCCGGTTATTGGACCGGAGAAGAAGTGATTGTTGTTTCCAAAGACGCTCAGGGTGAAGAAAAAAAATATCAGGCAAATAACGACGGGGACTTAAAACACATTCCTACCATTGTTTTGGTTAATCAGGGTTCGGCTTCGGCTTCAGAAATTTTAGCTGGCGCTTTGCAAGATTATAAACGAGCCACAATTTTAGGCGAAAAAACTTTTGGCAAGGGTTCAGTTCAGGAATTAGAGGGTTTAAATGATGGTTCAGCCCTTAAATTAACCGTGGCTTATTGGTACACGCCTTTGGGCCGGTCAATTAACGAAGAGGGCATTATTCCGGACATTGAAATTGAAATGACTGATGACGATTATCTTCATGACCGAGATTCTCAATTAAGTAAAGCCTTGTTAATGTTAGCCGGGGAATTAAACTAAAAAAGTTTGGAAGCTTTGCTTCCAAACTTTTTTCAAAGTTTAAGCTTTGAAATTTCTTTTTTATAAATTTATTTTTTTAAAATTACGTTGACGAATTTTCTTTTCACCAAATGACCGTCAAATTTTTTCACCTTTTTTGTTGTAAATGAAATCTGTCCCTCGGTTACAGCGTAAAGAGTATCGTCCTTCCCTCGCCGAACGCCGATTCCGGGATGAATTTTAGTCCCTCGTTGCCGAAGAATGATTATTCCCGGCCAAACCTTTTGCCCGCTACCAACTTTAAGACCTAATCTTTTTGCTTGCGAATCACGACCCAAAGAAGTTGACCCGCCTTGTTTTTTATGTGCCATAATTGTTCGTTAGATATAAAATGAAAATTCCAAAATAAAAAATTTAGATGCTACTTTATAATTAATTCTATTATTTAATTTTAAATTTTGTAATAATTATATTATAGTATTAAATCAAATTTGTCAATCGTTTTTCACCTCATCGGCGAGTCCACCGTAGGGGCGGATTACATTTTTATGTTCTAAAATTCTAATATTTTAACGTTTTTATGTCATTGGAACAAACATTTCAACAAATTCAGAAAAAAAAATTTTGGCAAGATAAAGAAATGTTATTTTTAGTTGGAGAGAGTATTTTTTTGAATTTGATGGTTTGGGTTTATATTTTGATAAATTTTTTAGGCGCGAATAAATCTATTATCCTCGGCCGAGAAATTATTTTGCATCGTAATATCTTAATTGGCGAAATTATTGGTTTTTGGCCAAAATTATTGATTTATCCTCTTTTGGGGTTGGGAATTTTATTGGTTAATTTATTTTTGATTTTTTATTTTTATCTTCGTCGTCAGAAAAAAATAGTCAATCTTTTGGCCTTTGGTCTTTTATTGGTTCAGGTAATTTTTTTATTCTCCGTTTTATTGGTAATCCATTTTTAGTTATTACGAAATACGAAATTATACGAAAGTACTAAAAAATTTTTCGTAGTTTTGTAAATTTTTCGCAATTTGTAGTAAAAGCGAAGCGCTATGAAAATCATCCACTCCCATTCGGAAAAACAAAATCAGCCGGACTATATTTTGCTTATTAATTTTGTTGCCTTGATTGTTTTGGGATTAATTATTCTTTCGTCCGCTAGCTATTTTATGGCCTGTCAAGAACAAGGCGATTGTTATTTTTATTTAAAACATCAATTATTGCGCGGTATTTTACCCGGTCTATTTTTCTTTTTTCTTTTCTATTTTTTTGATTACAAAAAATTGAAAAAAGTCGCGTTATTTTGTTTGCCCTTAACAATTATTCTTTTGGTTAGCGTTTTTATTCCCGGTCTTGGTTTTGCCAAGGGTGAAGCGCGTCGTTGGATTAATCTGGGATTTCTTTTTCAGCCCGCAGAACTGGCCAAGCTTGCCTTCATCATTTATTTATCCGCCTGGCTCACCAAACATCAGGCTAATATTAAAAGTTTCAAAGAGGTTTTTTGGCCTTTTCTTTTTTTTCTGGTAATTATCTCCGGCTTGATTATCAGTCAGCCGGATTTGGGAACTTTGATAGTTTTTGTTGTTATTTCCGTGGCAATGTATTTTATTGCTGGAATTTCTTTTTATCAACTGGGAATTTTGTTTTTTAGTTTTTTGGTTGCGATTACGGCGATGATTAAAATGGCGCCCTATCGCTTGAATAGGATGATTACTTTTTTACACCCGGAATCCGACCCTTGGGGCATTGGTTATCATGTTAATCAAGCGATTATGGCGGTTAGTTCTGGGGGGTGGTTTGGTCGCGGGCTGGGATATTCGGCGCGAAAAATATATTATTTGCCCGAAGTGGTTAGTGATTCCATTTTTGCCGTGCTGGCGGAAGAATTGGGTTTTATTTTAACCGCGGCCGTAGTTGTCCTTTATTTATTTTTAACTTATCGCATTTTTCGTTTGGCCCTTTTAAACAAAGATATGTTTGCTCGGCTTTTGTCCGCTGGCTTGGGATTTTTGTTTATTTTTCAAGCCATGGTTAATATGGGCGCTATGCTGGGAATTTTGCCTTTAACCGGCATTCCTTTGCCTTTAATTGGTTATGGCGGAACGAATTTTGTGATTTTTTGCGCCGCCTTTGGCATTTTAGCTAACATTTCAAAACAAACGACCATAGAAGAAAAAGTTAAAAAGAGATAAAGATTAAAGATTTGTTTTTACAAACTATTGACAAAAACGAAAAAATTTGATAAAATTATAAATAGAAAATAATAGTTCTTTTTATATTTCCTAGCGAGCCCGCAGGAAAATTTATTTTCATGACGGGCGAGCGACGGAATTTCAAGAAATGCCACAGTATTTCTTATTTTTCTCTCCATTGTCCTGTTTATCAGTGGCAAAACCGGACATCCCTCCTACCCGGGAAGTAGCCGCAATTTGAGGTTGATCTTGCTTGTCAAGCGTAGACCTCAGGCTGGTAGGCAGGACAATGGAGAGAAATTTCATTTTAAAAAAATATAGGAGGAAATTGAAATGAAAAAGATGAATTTTTGGAGACTAGTAAGCCTCCAAATAATATGCTTTTTTCTGCTTGGTAGCTGTGCCAAATGGGAAGTTCTTTCCCCGAACGCGAACGGCGAACTGGCCTTGCGCGTTCAGAATGTAGAAATCTGTTTTCTGTATAAAGAACAGAAAATAGAAGTCTACAATAAAAATTGGGAGTCCTGCTGGGTGAATATTGCCCGGCTGGAAACATGGTCAAATTATTACAGTATATTTGACCGCCCAGTTGGGGGAAGAAATTTTGTCTCCGAAAAAGCGTTTTTTGAGTCAGGAGACAAAATCCAGATAAAAATTTATCTGGATAACAGTGAAAACGAAAAAACCGAGATATATAGTTATTTTCGTCTCGGTAAAGTCGTTTACGATGGCGACGAAACCAACGCCGAAACCATTGAATTTCACAGGGAAGGTGAATATCTGGTCGCGGAAATAACATTATAATTTTGGATACCCTCGGTGGGTGTCCAGACATAAAAAGCCCTCTCGCAGGGCTTTTTTCTTTTAGGTCTGGGGTCTGACCCCATGAACACCCCTTCTGAAATCCGCACTAATAAAGACTTACAGAACGAAAATTCAAATTTGGCGTGATTTTGATCAATTTTTGCGAGGATTGGGATTTACTGGTCTTGGAGTCTGGGGTCTGACCCCATGAACACCCCTTCTGAAATCCGCACCAATAAAGACTTACAGAACGAAAATTCAAATTTGGTGTGATTTTGATCAATTTTTGCGAGGATTGGGATTTACTGATAAGTGATGCCGATGAGGTGCGCCCCCATCAATATTTTTTCTAATGATTATATCTACTCATGGCGCGATTAATTCCTTCTTTTAAAATTATTTCAATTGCTTCGGGGATAATTTTTAATACTTTTTTAAGCATTTCCTTTTCTTTTTTAGAAAAATTTTTTAAGACGAATTTTTCCGCGGGAATTTTTAGTTCATTCGCTGGTTTGATGCCGACTCTGACTCTGACAAAATTTTTTGTTTTTAAATGATCAATAACTGATTGCACACCTTTATGTCCGGCGCTGGAATGGTTTTGCCCGATTTTTATTTTGCCCAAAGAAATATCAATATCGTCGTGAATAATAATAATATTTTCTGTTTTAATTTTATGTTTTTTTTGAATGATTTGAACCGCTTGTCCGGAATTATTCATAAAGGCTAAAGGCTTGATAATAATTATTTCTTGATTAGCTAATTCTTTTTTAAAATAAAAACAATCGGCCTTTTTGTCTTTTTGCCATTTTTCTTTTTTTATTAACTCATCAGCCATCAACCAGCCAACATTATGGCGGGTTTTTTCATATTTTTTATCCGGATTTCCTAATCCGACAATTAAAATCATATTTTTATTGTTTTAATGTTTTGATATCTATGGGCGTTCCCTCCAGGGCCCAATTTTTTCTTAATTCTTTTTTCAAAATATTTATTTGTGCCTGGGGTACGAGCTTTCTTCGAGCGAATACTCTTGGTATTTTGAGAATAAATTTTGGCGGTTGAGTGCCGGCCTGTTTTAATTCAATTCTCTGCCAGATTTTTTCATTCCAATTGAATTTTATTATCGTTTGTTTTAAAAAATTAGACAATTCATCTTCACTGAAAATTGAAAAATGATTTTTTTTCACCTGTTCTATCAGGGGGAAAATTTCTTCTACGTTTTTCTTATTTTTTGCAGAAATTAAAAGGCACGGCGCCCAGTTGGCTAAATTGATTCTCGGTTGATAGGCTTTTTCCAAATCGCACTTGTTTAGGATTATAATCAGGGCTTTTCTGCTTTTTATAATTAAGTCAAGCAAGGCCTTGTCTTGATGGCCAATCGTTTGCGTAACATCAATAACCATTAAAACAACATCGGATTTTTGAATCATTTTTAAAGATTTTTGCACTCCGATTTTTTCCAAAAAATCACTGATTTTTCTTTTTTGTCTGATGCCGGCAGTATCAATTAAAAGAAAAGGTTTTTTTTTATAATAAACCAAAGTATCTTGCGGTCCGCGCGTGGTGTGCGGTTGGTTGGAAACAATGGCCTTTTCTTTTCCCAAGAGAGCGTTTAATAAAGTTGACTTTCCCACATTGGGCCGACCGATAATCGCCACTTTAATTGTTTTTTCCAAGAATTGAGAATCCGATTTTTTAAATTCCCAGGGCATTTTTAACAATTCATCTAAAAGGTCGCCTACGCCGGAACCAGTGGTGGCGGAAATGGGGTAGGCTTTTCCTAATCCAAGTTTTTGCCAAGTCAGACTTAAAGCCCATTTCATTTTTTGCAAATTATCCGCTTTGTTTAAAATTAAAAAACAAGGTTTTTTTGTTTTTTTTATTAATCGGCTGATTTCTCTTTCAAAACCGGAAAAAGCTGGGCCAAAGTCGTCTTCGGGCAGTCGGGCCTCTATTAAGAAAAAAATAAAATTCGCTTCTTTCAAAGCTTCTTTAATTTGTTTTTTAATTGCTTTTTCTAATTCATTTTTTGGTTTATTTTCTTCAACCCCGCCGGTGTCAATGATTGTAAAATTATAACTTCGCCAGGAACAAATGCCGTATTGGCGGTCGCGCGTTGTTCCGGGAACAGAAGAGATAATCGCTTTTGATTCAGAAATTAAGCGATTAAACAAAGTTGATTTGCCCGTGTTTACTTGTCCAATAAGGGCGATTTTGGGGGTCTGATTTTCGGCGAGGTCAGCCCCTTTGAAAAGATATTTTGCTTTTTTTTCGTTTTTGTGATTCTGCGTTTCCATGTTTTTTAATTTTTTAGTAATTATCTCCTAAAATAATTAAAAAATCGGCTCGTTGGTCAAATATATTTTTTAAATCTTTATCTAATAATTGTTCTGTTTCGCCATTGATTATTTGGCAAAGATTTGTCAAATGTTCTTGGTCAAAATTTTCTTTAATCGGATATACGATGTTTTTTTTATAATTCCTTGTTGATGCGTTACCAACCTGGACTATTTCAAATTCAGATAAGGATAATTTTTCTTTTGCCTCTTGAGCCAAACCGGGAATATAAGTGCCGTTTAAAATAATCAATTTGGATTTTTGTTTTATCAAAGCAACTGGTTCTTCGGTTAAACCGGCGGCCCTTTGTCCAAAAAGAGGGGCTTCAATGGTCGGCTCTAAAAGATTTTTTGCCAAATCGGCCAATTCTTTAAAATCGCCGGTTTTGGTTTTTAAAACAAACGCGCCATTGGAATTGATTTCTGAAATTAATGGTCCGTTCGGCTCAGCTTCAATAATTTTGGTAATAATGTTTTCAAAATTTACTTCCAGTACGATTTTAACCAAGCGGATAGCTTGGCTGAAATCAAGATTGCTGCTGAAATTATTTTGCAAACTGTTATAAATGCTTAAAATTTTTCTTGGCTGAGATAAAACATTTTCTTCAGTTAATTTTTTTTTAATGGCAAAAATAATTTTTTGTTGTCTTTTGGCTCGAGCAAAGTCAGAATTTTCGCCATTGGTTCCGTGCCGGGAGCGGGCGAATTGAAGGGCCGTTTCTCCGTCCATAGTTTGCCAGCCCTTTTCAAAGCTTATTGTTCTATAAGAAAAATTTGCGTCAGGAAATTGATAATCAACAAATGATTTTTCCACTTCTACTTCAATGCCCCCTAATTCATTAATAATGTCTTTAAAGAGTTTAAAATCAACTCTAATCCAATAATGGACAGAAGTGTCAAAAATATTGCTGACCACTTGACTGGTTAACAGCCCGCCGTCTTTTGATGCCGCTACGCCCAAAGCATTAGCCGAGTTTATTTTCCGCCAGCCATAATTGGGAATGGGCACATAAAGATCGCGCGGGATTGATAAAAGTCCGACTTGATGAGCGGAGGGCTTAAGGCTGGCTAAAATAATAGTGTCTGTTAAATAAGGACCTTCATGGGCCGCGCCACCCATGCCTAAAATTAAAATATTGATGCGGTCAAATATCTCGCCTTTTAAAATTTTATCCTTGCCAATCATCAAACGAGTCACTCCTTCCCAAAAAGACAAGCGACCTAAATTGGTGATTAAGCTATTTTTAGAAAAAATAACATTAGTTGAGAATAAAGCAATTATTACTAAAATAAAAACCAAGAGTCTAAAGACCCAATGTTTTTTTTTCAAATTAGACACATTTTTTTGCTTAACTACCACTCTCGGTAATTCGCCTTCAGCCATTAAATTGATTTGTTTTTTTATCATAATTCAACCATAGTATTTTAGCAAAAAAATTAATAAAGACAAGTCCCCCTTTTCCCCGATGTCTAACCCTTTTAAGGTCGGACCTTGATAAATAAAGTTATCCACAGATATTTTTTTCAATTTGTGATATACTGAGGACATAATAGAATAATTAAATATTTTTAAAAAAATTCCCATGAATACAAAAAAGAAAAAAGGCTTTACTTTAATTGAACTTTTAGTTGTGGTGGCGATTATGGGTTTACTCTCCGCTTTAGCCGTGGTCGCCCTTAATCAAGCCAGAGCCAGAGCTAGAGACGCCCGCCGGGTCGCGGACATTAAACAAATTCAAACCGCTTTGGAATTGTATTATTTGGATAACAACGAATATCCGGATATTAAAGTGGCGGGAGACAATACCATTGGTGGAGTGTGCTTGGACTCAGATGACGGCTTTGCCACTGATGCCTGTTCAGGAACAACTTATATGGCCGTGGTGCCGGAAAATCCCCAACCGAGAGCAGACGGTGATTGTCCCAACACGGTTTATACATATGTAACGCTGTCAACTAGTGCCCCAAATCTTACTTATCAGATTCACTATTGTTTAGGCGGAGTAATCGGTGATGTGGCGGCCGGTAAACACACCGCCACGCCGGCCGGTCTGGTCGACGACACCACTTGGTAATAAGATTAGAATAAGTTATAGAACAAAAAATTTAAAATATTTTAAATTATTTAAAGAGGAAAAATCCGCATTAAGCGGATTTTTCATATTTTACTGGGGTCTGACCCCCTAAACATCCCTTCTAAAATTCCTATCAACAAAGGGTTATAGAGCAAAAATTTCAATTTGGCGTGATTTTGACCGATTTTTAATTTTTCTAAAAAATTTTTAAATCAACGGTTAAAATTTTCTTGAGACAATTTGGTTATACTTCAGGACAAGAAATTTTAATGACCCGAGTTGAATTTTAATTCAGTTTTTATTAATTTGTAATGGATTATTTTGCGAATTTTTGTTATTATTCTTAATATGAAGGAGAAGATTTTAAAATTGATTGATTTGTTGATAGAAGTCGGCTGGCTGATGATTTTTTTTCTGACCCCGTTATTTTTTGTTCCGGTCGTCTACGGCACCTGGCAGATTTCCGGCAGTTTTTTGTTTCAGACCCTGGTGAAAATAATCTTTTTTTTCTGGCTAGTTAAGACTATTTTAGCACCCAATTCGCCAACTGGCGGACCAAGTATTCAATCTGCCAACTGGCGGACTAAGTGCCTGAAATATGTTCTTCCCGCCCTTGTTTTTATTTTTATTCTCGGCTTGGCGACGATTTTTTCCCAATCGTTTTATTACAGTTTTTGGGGCTATTACGCCCGAAAAATGGGCTATTTGATGTGGCTCCATTTTTTTATTTTCTTTTTAATTTTATTTTTTAATTTAAAAAGTAAAAAGCAAATCCAACGCATTTTTCATACAATTATCATCACGGCCGCCGTAGCGGTCATTTACGGATTTTTACAGATATTGGGTTTGGATTTTTTTCGCTGGTCGGAATCTCCCTCCCTCGGCTACCGCGTTTTTTCCACTTTCGGCCAGCCGAATTTTTTTGCTTCTTGGCTTTTGTTGGTTTTGCCAATTATTTTTCTTATAATTCTTCAAGCCAAAAAGCCCCAATCTTTAAAACAAATATTTTTTCGACCGGCATTTGTTAGTCTATCTATTTTAACTTTGTTAATTTTAGTTTTTACGCAAAGCAGAAGCGCTTGGCTGGCCTTTGTTTTAATGTTTTTCTTTTTCATCATTGCCTTTTCTTGGCTTAAAAAGAAAAAGAAGTTATCAGTCGTTTTTCTTTCCTTTTTTGTTCTCTCAATAATTTTTTTAATAATTTTGAATTTACATCCTTTGTCGGTCAAAGAAAACGAAAACTTTTTATCAGTCAGATTAAAAACATTTAGCAATTTATTATCTACTGGCCAGTTAAGATTTTTTTGGTGGAAAAACAGTTTTGATTTAATCAAGCAAAGACCCTGGTTGGGGTATGGACTAGAAACATTAAATTTAAATTCTCCTCGTTACTATCAGCCAGATTGCGCCGCTTTGGAAGGGATAAACCAAGTGCCGGACCGGGCGCACAATGATTTTTTAGATATGCTTTTAAATGCCGGGATTTTTGGTTTATTAGCTTATTTATTTTTGTTTTTTAATGTTTTTTGGTTGGGATTAAAATTTATTTTTAAAAACCCCCAAACACCTGATTGTTTAAAAACTCAAACACTTGTTTTGGTTTTGTTGACAGGATTGCTCGGTTATTTGTTTTCTTTACAGTTTTCCTTTCATATCATCGCTACGGCTATTTATTTTTGGGGATATCTGGCGATTGTTTTAAAAATAATAAATCCCAAATCACAAATTATCTATGCTATGCGGGATCCCGCTCCGCGGGACAAACAATACCAAAGCCCAAATGCTAAATGTCAAATCAATGTCAAATGACTAAATGTCAAATGAGGATTTGGATTTTGGATTTGGTTTGTCATTGGAAATTAGGATTTTGATATTATTCACTTTCTATTTTCTACTTTCTATTACTATTTTCTATTTTCCTCACAGCCATTTTCCTTATCCTAAATTCCGAATTCAAAACGGAGGTCAAGTTATTTAGTATTTTGGATTTTGGTCATTAGAATTTGTTTGTTATTTGGAATTTGGAGATTGGAATTTAAGTTTGATTTATGCGTTTATCAATAAAAATTTTTTTAACAATTTTGTTGCTTGCTTTTTTGTTTTTGTTTCTTTTTTTATTTGATTTTAAAATGCTTTTAGCCGATTATTATTATAACCGCACCCTTTTGACTGAAGACTGGCCTGAAGTTTTAGCTAATTACCAAAAAGTTTTTTTCTTCCAGTCTCAGGAGCCGTTTTATCACCAAAAATTTGCTCTTGATTTGGAGTGGGGCTTGCAGTTTTATAAAAATGACGAAACAAAAATTAAAATTTTAGATTTAGCCATCAATCAAATGGAAAAAATTAAGGAAAAAGATTACACCATAATGATTTATTTGGCTCGTCTTTGGTCGCAAAAATCGCGTTTGACTCAAAATGAAAATGATTTTTTACAAACGGAAGAAATTTTTGCCAAAGCCGCTGTTATGGCACCGCGAATGGCCCGGGTTTATGCGGATTGGTGCCAATTAAGAATTTATCAAAAAGAGTGGGAGCGAGCCAAAGAAATGTGTAGAAAAGCGTTTTATCTATATCCGTCATTAGACCATCCGCAAATGAATCAAGAACATTATCAACTAGTGACAGCGGAAATGGCTGAAGTTTATGTTTACTTGGGAGAAATTTATGCTAATTTAGAAAATTATGCCAAAGCCGAGACAATGTATTTACAGGCTTTAAAATTTTTTCCTTTAGCCCGTCCGGAAATTTGGAAAAAAATCGGTGACCTTTATTATTTGCAAGGCGACCTTGATAAGGCGATTGAAAAGAATTTTCACGGCTATATTTTAAGACCCAAAGACCCTGCTTGGTCATTAGCTCTTTCTCTTCTTTACCAGGAAAAAGGCGACCAAGAAAAAGCCCAATTCTGGAGAAATATAATGGGGCCTGAAATATAATGGGGTCTAAATATAATGGGGTCTGACCCCATGAACGTCCCTTCTGAAACACGCACCAATAAAGACTTATAGAGCAAAAATTTCAATTTGGCACGATTTTGATTAATTTTAAAATTTTATTTAACATTTGAAGGATGGGGTCTGACCCCATGAACGTCCCTTCTGAAACACGCACCAATAAAGACTTATAGAGCAAAAATTTCAATTTGGCACGATTTTGATTAATTTTAAAATTTTATTTAAAATGACCAGAAAATTAAGAGAAAGAATTATTGCCCCTGAAAAAATATACCACATTGTTTGTCGGGGAATAAATCAGAAGCGTATTTTTAGGGGAGCTCGCGATTACAAAAAATTGCTGGCAATTATTAAAAAGGCAAAAAAATTGTACAATTTTTATTTGTATTCTTATAATTTTTTGTCAAATCACGTCCATTTATTTATAGAAACAAAAGACGTCCCCATTTCTAAGATTATGCATTATGTCAATGGTTGTTATGCGGGTTATTTTAATTATAGACATAAGCGGACCGGCCATTTATTTCAAGACAGATTTTATGCCTCTTTAATAGATACTGAATCTTATTTTTGGACGGTTAGCGCCTATATTGACCTCAATGCGGTTCGCGCTGGTTTAGCAAAAAATCCGGAGAATTACCGCTGGAGCAGTTATCAATTTTATTTTAAAGGGAATTTTAAAGATAGTTTGATAGACGGTGAACAATTTTTATCATTAGGCGGAGACGGAAGTGTTGAAAAACTCCGTCAAGAATATTTAGAATTTGTAAAAGAAGAATCAAAAAAAGAAGAAAGACCGAAATTTATAAAAAACGAAAAATATATTTAAGTAAAATCGCGTCAAATTGGAAAAATCACTCTAAAATCAGCATCAGTAAAGCATTTTAGAGGGTTAAAAAATAGGGTCAGACCCCAGACCCTGACCCAAAAAAATAGGGTCAGACCCCAGACCCCGACCCAAAAAAATAGGGTCAGACCCCCGACCCCAGGCAAGAAACGACAATTATATTTAAATTTCAAATGAAATTACACCAAATTGGAAAAATCACTCTAAAATCAGCATCAGTAAAGCATTTTAGAGGGTTAAAAAATAAGGTTAGGTCTCAGGGCAAAATATGAAAAAGGACATTCACTTCAAAAATCAAGCCATTAAATATTCTCAATATAAAGCATGGACAGAAGATAAAGTTTATCTTTTAAAAGTTTTTAATTTAATTAAAAACTTGAATAAAAAATATCATTTTAAAAAATTTTTGGATGCCGGTTGTGCCGATGGTTCTTTTGCCAAAAAACTGAAAGATAGTTTTAACCTTGATGCTTTTGGAGTAGATATTTCTTCTGGGGCTGTTAAATTTGCCCATGAAAAAGGAATAAAGGCTATGACTTGTAATCTAGAAGATAGGTTGCCGTTCGCCACTGCGGAATTTAACCTAATTACGGCTTGCGAGGTCATTGAACATATTTACGACACAGATTTTTTTATTGAAGAGTTAAAAAGAATCCTGAAAAATGGTGGTATTCTAATAATAACAACGCCGAATCTAGTTTCGCTGAAGAATAGAATTAAAATACTTTTTGGGCGATATCCTCGCTTTGTCCCGGAATATAGTGCAAGGGGGGCCGGTCATATCAGGGCATATACAATGTCGGCTTTAACAAACCAACTTAAGGAGCATCGCTTTAAAATTTTTAAAATAACTTCACCTAATATAATTTTCCCCATTACTAATTCAAGAATTCCTCAATTTTTTAAAAAAATTGCCATAAGACTTGGAGATTTTTTTCCGTCTATTGGTAGCCATATAATTATCGTTGCTCAAAAATAAAAAAATATGTCATCAATCCTTCTTTCTAAAAATTTTCCTACCTGTGTTTGCGGCGCAAAAGATTACGACTTGGTTTTAGATTTTAAAAAAGGCGAAGAATCTTATCAAATTCTTAAGTGCAGACAATGCGACCTCTTTCGCACTTGGCCTGTTCCCCTAAAACAAGAGCCGGACTTTTACCAAAAACAAGATGATTATTTAAAAAGAGAAGACCAGCTCGCCTTAAGGACATCATTTGCCAGAGCCACCTTGTTGAGACTTAAGAAACACAAACAGTCGGGTCGTCTGCTAGATGTGGGTTGTAATTTGGGTATTTTCGTCAAAGAGGCGGGGCGTTTCGGCTTTGATGCCCACGGGATAGACCCTTGTCATAAGGCCATTGAACGAGGCAAAAAAATCTTCCATTTAAATGAATGTTTAAAGACAGGAGATTTAACAACCATTAATTTCCCCGAAGTTTCTTTTGATGTCGTTACCCTGATTCATTGCCTTGAACATATCAGTAATTTAAATTCTGTTTTAGAAAAAGTATATTTCATTTTAAAAAAAGATGGCATTATCCTGGTTGAACTGCCGAACTTTAACAGTTTTTGGCGAAAATTATTGGGGCGGAATTGGTACGGTTTTGCTTTTAAACAGCATTATTGGCAATTTGACCCTACTTCATTAAAAAAATTATTGGAAAATCATCATTTTACAACTCTGCTTGTTGATACTCGCCATAATATGTATCACCGTTTAAGTTTTAGTGTTGCGGGGTTGATAAAATTAATAATTTCTTTTTTATCCTTTATTTTTCAACGAGGAGATAATTTGGTTATTATTGCTAAAAAATAATAAATATGTTGTCGGCTATTATTATTACCAAAAATGAAGAAAAAAATATCAGCCGATGTTTATTTTCAATTCAAGGCCTAGTTGATGAAATTGTTGTTGTGGATACCGGCAGTGCTGACCGAACATTGGAAATTGTCGGCCGATATACTGATAAAATTTTTTCTCAGAGATGGGAAGAGGACTTTGCCAAACATAAAAATTATGCCATTTTTCAATCTAAGGGCGACTGGATTTTATCGTTGGATGCGGACGAAGAAATTTCTTCCGAATTAAATACGGAAATTAAAAATTTTTTTGCCTCGGGGAAAGAAAAAAAATACGCCGGGATGTGGATACCAAGGAAAAATATCATTTTTGGTAAATGGTTGAAGCACGGAGAGAATTGGCCCGATTATCAATTAAAAATTTTCCGTCGCGGAAGTTGTTTTCAAAGAGCGGTTCACGAACTAGTAGTCGTTAATGGTCCTCGCGGATTTTTTACTCAGCCGATTATTCATCACAGTTATAATAACATTAAATCATTTATTCAAAGGTCTCAAAATTATACCGATATTGAAGCAAAGATATTAAAACAAGAACAAGAAAAATCCTCTTTTAAAAAGGTTTTTGTTTATCCGGTCGCAAAATTTTTAAAAGTTTATATTTTTAAAAAAGGATTTTTGGACGGCTGGCGAGGGTTAATTTATGCCGGACTACTTGCTTACTATTCTTTTTTAAAACGACTTAAACATTATCAAATAAATAAAAAAAGTTAATATTTTTGATGAACATTTCTCTTATTATCGTCAATTACAACGCCAAGAAGTCTTTGCAAAATTGTTTAAATTCACTGCGGCCTTATTGGTCTTATTTTAAAGAAATCATTGTCATTGATAATCATTCCTCGGATGACAGCGCGACGATGATTAAAAATAATTTTTCCGAAATTAAATTGCTAATTAACGGCGAAAATTTCGGTTTTAGCCGGGCTAATAATCAGGGAGCAAAAATTGCTCAAGGTGAAACCTTGTTTTTTTTAAACCCTGACACCTTGATTCAAGAAGATATTTTTAATCCGGTGGTTAAGGTTTTTCTGGAAGATAAAAAATTGGGAGTCGTTGCTCCGCAGTTGGTTTTGCCGGACGGCCGGCCCCAGCCCTGGGCTTCTGGCAAGGATTGGCTTTCCGGCGCCGCTTTATTCGTCAGAAAAAAAGTTTTTGAAAGATTGGGCGGTTTTGACGAAAATTTTTTTATGTATTTTGAGGACCGGGATTTTTGCCGACGAGCGAAAAAAATCGGCTACGGGATGAAAATTTTGTCAGAAATAAAAGTTATTCATTTTGGCGGTCAAAGTTTGCCCGATAACAAAACTCGCAAAAGATTATATTACCAAGCGCAATCGTATTATTGGCAAAAACATTACGGCTGGTTTATTTCTTTGTTTTTAGGGCTGGTGCGCTGGCTTTATCTCATTTTTGGAGACCTCATTTTTGGAGACCTTTTTGGAGACCTGGTCTCCAAATTTTGAAAGGGTTCTTTGGAAGGCGTACACCCTCCAAAGATATCCCGGAGGCGAGGATTTTTTCTTTAAAATTTGCTCGGAATCTGGTATAATAGTAGCAAGATTCTAAATCAATGTCTAAATTCTCATTTTTTAAATTCAGAACAAATTATAAGAAATCTTATTTTAGTTATTTGGATTTAGGGTTTGAAATTTGTTTGTCCCGCGGAGTGGGATCCTGTCTAGCCTGGATTATTTGCCTGCCTGCCGCAGGCAGGGTGCTTGGGATTTGTCATTTAAATTGTTGAAATGTTAAAATGTTAAAGTGAATTATATGCTTATAGTTGTTTTTTACGTTTGCGTTTTTTTCATCGGTTTATCTTTTGGCAGTTTTTTAAATTGTTTGATTTATCGTTTAGCCAAAAAACAATCTCTTTCTGGTCGTTCTTTTTGCCCCCATTGTAAAAAACAAATTGCTTGGTACGACAACATTCCCTTGATTTCTTTTGTTTTATTAAAAGGTAAGTGCCGTCATTGTCAACAAAAAATTTCTTGGCAATATCCTCTTATTGAATTATTAATGGGGACCTTGTTTGTTTTACCCTTAGTCGGGTTTTTTCGTTCTGATGTCAATTTTTTGGTTTTAGGACAAAAAGGTTTTGTTTTAGATATTTTAAAAATTCTCCGCACTTGGTCGGTTTATTTTATTTTAACCTTTATTTTTGTTTATGATTTAAAATATATGATGATTGAAGATTCTGTGCTTTTGTCTGGCGCAGGATTGGTTTTATTATTAAATCTTTTTGCCGAGCCTTTGGCAAATCACTTGATTGATTTGAGCTTTTGGGCTCGCTCTGTTCAGATATTTTGGACAACTTTAATCGGCGTCGGGTTTTTTGCCGTTCAATATCTCTTGACCAAAGGGAAAGGAATTGGTTTGGGTGATTTGCGTATTGGATTTTTTATGGCCGTGGCTCTCGGCCATTGGTCAATGATTTGTTTGGCTTTAGTCATTTCTTATTTTATTGGCGCCTTAGTCAGTTTATTTTTAATCGTTTTTAAGAAAAAAGGACTTAAAAGTGAAATTCCCTTAGGCCCGTTTTTGGCCCTGGGAACTTTTTTTGTTTTCATCTTCGGCCAAGAAATAATTAATATAATCATTAGAACATGAAAACATTAGAACACAAAAATAACCGTAAATTACAAATTTCAAACAACAAATCATAAACAATTACAAAATCCTTCAGCCAAAGGCTGATCCGCCTCTGGCGGAAAATCCTAAATTCTAAACGTTTAATTAAAATTTCTAATTATTCTAATTGACCTAATTTCTAATTGACCTAATAAAATCCCAATAATCAATAGCTGAATGACCAAAAATTTTTAGACATTGGGGTTTGGAAATTGGGCATTTATTAGAATAATTAGGTTAATTAGAATAATTTTATCGTTGATGGGGACGCATCTCATCACATCTCTGATTTGTTATTTGTAATTTGGGATTTTAAAAAAAGTTAATCGGGTTAATTTTAGCTTAATTGTTCCAATATTAAAATGTTAAATTATTTTGTTAAATTGAAAGTATCTAAGCACTCAAATAACCAATGCTTCACGTTGGTGGAACTAATGGTGGTAATTGCCATTACTGTTTTGGTTGGCGGAGCGATTTTTGCTAATATGCGGTCTGGCGGCCGATCCATGGACTTGAATTCGGCGTCAGAAAAAATGGCCGGCATTATTAAACAGGCGCAAATGATGGCTCTAAGCGGGAAACAAATAGACTCTTCCCGCCCAGAAGGCGGTTATGGTGTTTATTTTGACAATTCTACTGTCCCCAATTCATATAAACTTTTCGCCAACACTTCTCAGCCAAATGATTATGAATATGATATTGATGATACGGAAATTCAAACCATTACTTTATCGGAAGAAGTCAGAATAGTTGACCCCTCGCAAACTTCAATTATTTTTAAACCGCCCTATGGCCCGATTTATATTAGCAGTGGCGAAGGCGGAATCCCTTTAACCGGAGCCGACCGGGTTTTAATTTTACTTCAACATCTTGACGCTAATTTTTATAATTATGTGCGTGTTAATAGTCAAGGAGAAATTGATGTCCGTAAAACAGAATAAATGAAAATTTCTAATTCCTAATTTTTAATTTCTAATAAAAGTTTAAATGTCTAATGACCAAAAACCAAAATGTGACCGAGAAGAAAGGACCGCTGAATTTGGCGAAGATATTATTGAATTTTTCAAAGGACTTTCTAAAAATGTAATAACAAATCCCCTAATAATAGGACAAAATTTTAAGTCTCTGTTTTTTCTAAAATTTTTTTAATTAATAATCAATGATTAATAATCAATCCCAGTCTTTAATTGAAACTATTGTCGCGGTTAGTATTATTGTTGTGGCCATCGTGGCTATTTTAACCGTGGGGTTAACTCAGGTTGTTTTAGGCGGACAGTCAACAGAAAGAATTATGGCCACCAATTTTGCTCGTGAAGGCATTGAAATTGTTTATGCCATTGTTAATAGCAATCGTTTAAATCCCGACCAATCTTGGCCATATGGTTTAGATGTTAACGGTCATTATGTTCTTAATTACAACGCAACAGCCTTGAATGTTAAAGCCAATTTTGGTTTAGAAGAAGAAATAATTGATAATTGCCTTAATTGTCATCTTTGTCAACAATCCGATGACCTGCATACTCATTGTGCTTCAGTGCAGGTTTTTCGCCGTCTAATTACTATTTCCGATGGCGAAGATTTGGGAGGAAATTGCATTGTTCCTTGCGAAAAGAAAATCGTTTCCACGGTTTCTTGGCAAGAAAGGGAAAATACTCACACCGTAGTTTTGGAAAGCCGTTTGACTGATTGGCGAAGCAGATATGACGAATAATTTCTCTAACAATTCCCGGCAGAGTTCCTTGCGGGGTCGCCTTGTCAGGTCTCGCCTTGTCAGGTCTCGCCTTGGCAGGTCTCGCCTTGGCAGGTCTCGCCTTGTCAGGTCTCGCCTTGGCAGGTCTCGCCTTGGCAGGTCATGACCTGCCAAGAATTGCCAAGAACAGAGCTCGTCGGGGCTCCTGGCAAGAATTTTCCCAGAAACCCGGAAGACTAAAAGAGGTTTACGCATTATAAAATAGATTTTAAATATTTTGGCAAAATTTATGCGTGATTTAGAAAAAGCACCATCAATAATTTTAAATAATCGGCAATTTTTAAAAAGTGCGGGCTTTACTTTAATTGAACTTATGGTTTCTATGGGCATTTTGGTTATTGCCGTTATGTCGGCCATGGGGATTTATATCAATGTCATTGGCACGCGGGAAAAGGGGCTTGGTCAACTTAACGTCCAAGAAGACGGGCAATATCTGATGATTTTAATTGTTAAAGATGTTAGGGCGAGTATGATTGATTATGATAATTACGGCGAAAGCAAAGATTGTGGGGCTGTTCCTGAAAATGGATTAGTTGATATGCTGTGTCTTAAAGATTTTGACGGCAATGAAATTAGATATAAAACGACATTAACCGAAAGGGCCTGCGCTTCTGACCGCTGTATTATTAAGCGATGTAAAGATTCTGATTGCGAAGAAGTAGATTATCAAAGCATTACTATGACCAATGTTAGCATTGAACGCCTTGATTTTTATATCAATCCGACCAGTGACCCCTTTTTTGCCGGGTCAACCACCTACACTCACCCTCGCGCGACCATTGTTTTGAAATTAAAATCATTGATTGAAAAAACCGGACAAAAGGAATTGGTCCTGCAACAAACCGTGCCCCAAAGATACACCTATAAAAAATAAGTTGGGTAATTGGGAAATTAGGTAATCAGGAAATTATGTTAAATTCAATTATTAAAAAAATCAATCAGTTAGTAAAAAAAATCCGTCAATCGGCGGACCGATTCCCATTTTCCTCAAGTATTCAACCGCCCAAGTCCCCAAGTACCCGGGCCCTATCTTTAATTCTAACCCTTCTTATTATTTCTTCCATTCTCACCGGCACAGTTTTGTTCGGAGAAGTAATTATTCGTCACAGTCAAGTGATTCTAGGAGCAGAAATTTCAGAAAAATCTTTTTTCGCCGCGGAAACAGCCAAAGAAAAAGCCTGTTATCAGGTTTTTAAAAATTACCAAGACCCCCTTTCTCTTAATTTAAGCGGAACAATGGAAGACGAAGAACAAAAATATTCAGTTACAACAGAAATCGTTTATCAAACAGGTGATTGGATTATTGACTTGGACCCCCAGGAATCTTTTCAATTAGATATGGATATTAACGGCGTTGTTTATCCCAGTAGCATTGAAATTAGGCGTATTGGTTCCACGGAAAGCGATATTGTGGTTTATGAATGTAATACTGGCGGGGACCCGCGAGTTTGTTCTTCTGCCGCCAGCCAGTATTTTAGTATCATTTTTCCTCACCCTTTGAGCATTAATTATTTGGATAAATATTATAAGTTAAGAATCAACAATATAGGCGATTCATCAGAAACTTATACTTTAATTCCTTCCGCCAATTTGCCCATTGGAATTCAGGTCAACGCAATAGGAGAATATTCTGGCTACGAAAGAAGAGTAAAGGTTGTTGTTCCCAAGTGGCAAAAATACGGAATATAAATTAAAATCACAAATTACAAGCACCAAGCTCCAAATAATAGTCAATACTTAAATTCTAATACCCAAGCCGACTGTTTAGAATTTATAATTTATAATTTAGGATTTTAAATTTGTTTGTTATTTGGAATTTGTTATTTGTCATTTCTCTCTTGACATTGATTTACGTTTTGCATCAATCCACAAGTTGCCTACGGTTATTTACCTACGTTTACGTTTACCTACGAGGTCTTACCTACGAGGTCTCGCCTCGTAGATTCCGCGCCTCGTAGACCGTAGATTCCGCATCAGAACCTACGAGGTCTCGCCTCGTAGATTCCGCGCCTCGTAGATCGAGAACCTACGAGGTCTCGCCTCGTAGATTCGTCTCGTAAATTATGGACGTTACAATAGTAATAGTAGATTTTTATATCTAATAATTTAATAAAATTCAATAGTAAAAAAAATGGCAAATTTAAATTTTTTTACAGGGGGATATTACCACATTTTTAATCGCGGCGTTGAAAAAAGGAATATCTTTCTTGAAGAAGGCGATTTTCTGCGTTTTGTTCATTATCTTTATATTCTAAATGATGATCAGCCTTTATCGGCTGAATTTAGACAAAGAACAAAACTTACCTACGAGGTCTCGCCTCGTAGATTAACGCCTCGTAGATTAAACAGAAAGAGATTAGTTGATATTCTTGCTTTTTGTTTAATGCCAAATCATTATCATCTTTTCGTCGAACAGAAAATTGAAAACGGTATTTCTAAATTTATGCAGAAATTAGGTACGGCTGAAAGCATGTTTTTTAACGCCAAATAT
>JAQTOB010000007.1 GCA_028713575.1 Patescibacteria group bacterium | reverse complement strand
TAAGTTTCGCTTTACTGGGTAGGACTCTGGGGCTATTTTCCTGGCAGGCAGGGATGATTTTCTTTTTTGCTTTTATTCTCGACGGAGACATTATCGTAAATGAATTTTTTCGTTGGTGCTGCAAGAAGAAAAAGACAATCCTGAGCCTAGATGAGTATTCATATACTCACAAATTTCTGGGACACCTTCCCCTAATCGTGATACCTCTTACTTTCATTGGCGGTATGTTGATTGAAGGGATATTGCTGGGAATATTGTTGTCCACGACCTTGTTTTTCCATCTTATTCACGACACCATTGATAAAAACTTTGATGGAGTGAGATGGATTTATCCTTTTAACTCTATCTCTTATAAAATAAGGTGGAAAAAAGGAAGGCTGCTTTTAGAAAAGAAAGACGCCACACAGCTGGCACAAGAAGCCGGAATAATGGCAAAAAACGCCAGGAAATCCAAAAAAATTTTGAGAGACAATCTCTTTCTATGCCTATAATTTACGAGGATGAACAAATGTTTTTGTTCATCCTCTTTCGTTTTTTTATTAATTCCTTATATTTATTTTTTAATCATAAAATGACGCCGTTGCGTCATTTTATGATTATCTATCCTCAATTATCTCTTACTTTTCTTCTTCCACTTCTCCTTCAATCGGACCTTCTTCTCCTTCTTTTTTTTCTTCATTTTTATTACCTTTCTGGTCTTTTTCTGTTTTTTTAACCTGTTCATACATTTTTGCTCCAATCTTCTGAACCTCGTCTCCCAATTCCTGAATCGCTTTTTTGATTTCTTCCTCATTTCCCTTGTCTTTTATCTTCTTCAACTGATCTATTTTATCTTCTACTGTACTTTTTTCTTCTTTATTGATTTTATCACCCGCGTCTTTTATCGCTTTTTCTGAAGTATAAACCAAGGTGTCTGCTTGATTTCTTAGGTCAATCAGTTCTTTGTTTTTTCGGTCTTCTGAGGCAAACTTTTCCGCCTCTTTTTTCATTTTGTCAATTTCTTTTTCTGAAAGGGCGCTACTGTCTTTAATGGTAATATGTTGCTCTTTGTTGGTTGCCTTGTCTTTGGCGGAAACGGTCAAAATACCGTTGGCGTCAATATCAAAGGTTACTTCAATCTGGGGAATGCCTCGCGGCGCCGGCGGAATACCGTCCAAAATAAACCTTCCTAAAGTGCGGTTATCTCTGGCGATAGGCCTCTCACCCTGCAAGACATGAATTTCTACTGATGTCTGGCTATCCGCGGCCGTGGAAAATACCTGCGATTTAGAAGTGGGAATAGTCGCGTTTCTTTCAATTAAGGGAGTCATTACCTCTCCTAATGTTTCTATGCCTAAAGTCAAGGGCGTAACATCCAAGAGTAAGACATCTTTAACCTCTGTTTCTCCGCCCAAGATGGCGGCTTGAATGGCCGCACCCATCGCCACACATTCCATCGGGTCAACGCCCCTTTCTATCTTTTGTCCGAAAATATTCTCAATAAATTTTTTAACAATCGGCATTCTTGTCGGGCCGCCAACTAAAATAATTTTTTCAATATCCTGGGGCTTAAGCTTGGCGTCTTTCATTGCCTGTTCAATCGATTCGCGAGAACGTTCCACAATTGGTTCCACTAATTCTTCCAACTTTGCCCGCGTAATTTTCATTAATAAATGTTTCGGCCCTTGAGCGTCAGCGGTAATAAAGGGCAGATTTATTTCTGTTTCCAGCACCGAAGAAATTTCAATCTTAGCCTTTTCTACTGCTTCTTTTAACCGTTGCGTCGCCATTTTATCTTTACTTAAATCAATCCCTTCTTTTCTTTTAAATTCCTTGACTAAATAATCAATTAAAACCTCATCCATGTCTGTGCCGCCCAGCTGGGTATCTCCGGAAGTGGAAATAACTTCAAAAACTCCCTGTCCAAAATTCATAATCGTTACATCTAAAGTACCAGCACCCATATCAAAAACCAAAACCTGGTGGTCTTTTTCCTTTATTTTATCTAAACCGTAAGCTAAACTGGCGGCGGTCGGTTCGTTTACTAATCTAATTACTTCCAAGCCGGCAATGGCGCCAGCATCTTTGGTTGCTTGACGTTGCGCATCACTAAAATAAGCCGGGACCGTAATCACGGCTTTTTCTATTTTTTCTCCCAAATACATTTCCGCGTCTTTTTTTATTTTCTGCAAAATAAAAGCGGAAATCTGCTGGGGCGTATATTCCTTACCATAAATTTTATATTTGTAGTCCGTACCCATTTTCCGCTTAGTGGCCAAAATCGTTCCTTCAGAATTGGCTACGGCTTGACGCCGGGCCGGTTCACCCACTAAAAGTTGATCATCTTTGGTAAAGGCAACATAAGAAGGAAAAGCTTTCCCTCCGACAACAGTTGTTCCTTCGGCTGAAGGAATCATTTTTGGTTTCCCCGCTTCCATATAAGCGGCGGCGGAATTGGATGTCCCCAAATCAATACCTATTATTTTTCCCATAAATACCTCATTATTTAATTATCAGCCCGGCCGGTAAAATAAATAGCCGGTCTTGCTAATTTAATTTATTTATCAGATTATTTTTTATTGACAACCTTGACTTGTACTTTTTTACTTTTAATTTCTTTGGCTTTGGGAATCTCTATCTTTAAAATACCGTCTTGATAGACTGCTTGTGTTTTTTCACCCGCTACTTTGACCGGTAAAGTAATTGCCCGGTAAAAACTTCCCGATTTAACTTCATGATAATAATAATTTTTTTCTTCTACTTCTGACTTTTTCTGATTTTCTCCTTTTAAGATTAAAGCGTTGTCCTGAACTGAAATTTCAACTTTTTTCGGGTCAAATCCGGTGACCACTGCCTCTACCATCACTTTATTGTCTTTTTCATAAACGTTGACTGCCGGCATAAAGTCGGCTGATTTCATTTGCGGCCATTCATCAAAAAATTTATCTATATCATTTGGCTCCCAGAACCAGCCGTGACGAAAAGGAACTAATGTCATATTAATAATAAATTAAACTAATTAAATATATAAAGACCTTTATTTTACTTAATAATGACTTTAGCCGCCCTAATTACTTCATTATTCATTAAATAACCGGCTTGAATCTCTTCTATAATTTTCCCCCCTTCTCCTCTTTTCTCCACTACTTCATGAAAATCAGGATTAAATTTTTCTTCCACTGATTTTATTTTTCCCACGCCTTGAATTTTTAGAAAATCTTCAAGCTGTTGTTTAATTTGAAATACGCCTTTTATCCATTTATTTTCTTTCAAATCATCAGGAATTTGTTTTAAAGATTGGTCAAAGGCGTCTAAAATCGGCAAAATCTTTAAAATCAATTCCAGATTGCTAAATTTCACCCAATCCACTTTTTCCCGATTAATTTCTTTTTCCCGATTAAGATAATCGGCCTTGGCTCTTTTCCAGCCGTTTAAATGCTCTATTGATTCTTTTTTTGCCTCCTCTAATTCTTTTCTTAATTTTTCTATTTCTTTTTCTTTGGACATAAAATTAATTTATTAATTCTTGAACTCGCTTAATCAAGGCTAAATTTTTTCTATAATTCATTCTTACCGGACCTAAAATTCCGATTAAAATATATTTTTTAATGAATTTTAAATGTGTAAAAATGGCGCCGCAAAAATCGCCAAAAGGATTTTCTTTTCCGACTAAAATTTTTGTTTCTTTTCCTAAGAAGTCAAAATTTTCTGATAAAATTTTATCTAAATGATCAATAACCTGCGAAAGATTGTGAACAACTGACCGGTCTGTAAATTCCGGCTGGCTTAATAAATTGCTTAAACCGGTATAATAAAAATCATTATTACTAAAAGCCAAAATGCATAATTGTCCGCTTAATTCCGAAATTTTTTTGGCATAAAATTTTATAATCATTCTTTGGTCGTCTTTTTTTATTTTTATCTTTGACAGGTTATTTTTATAAATAGATGGCGACTCCTCAATTAATAAATTATTTAAATAATATTGCCATCCTTTCAGGGTTGGTATTTTCCCGGCAGAAAGATGAGGTTGTTCCAAATATCCGTTTTTAACCAAATCAACCATTTCATTTCTAATAGTCGCCGAACTTATTCTCGGTTTTGTTTTTTCACTTAAAAACTCCGAACCAATCGGTTGAGCTTTTTCAACATATTCTTCAATAATATTTTTTATCAGGCCCTGTTGTCTTTCGGTTATGTCTTCTTGAATATTAAATTTCATTATATAAAAATTAAACTAATTTAATTATATTCAAATTATTAGCACTCGTCAAGATTGAGTGCTAATAAACTGTGGATAACTTTTTATACAAATTTTTTTATTTTTGTATAATATTTCTTATAATAAAAGGAGGATAAAAATGAATGGCTAAGGTATTATTATTTAATATCTCCGTTCTAAAATGCAATTCCCCCGACTCGCGTAAGCGTAACTAGGAGGACCCCATAAAAAAACTATATTAATAAAATTTTTTGGAAAATTAATATAGTAAACAAAAATTGCAAAAAAAGAGGGCCAATTTGGTCCTCATTAAATTTCTTTTAAAATTATCTTGCTAATTTTTTCTCCTGCCCGCAACTGTATCAATTGATAAATACTTTCTCCTGTTCTTTTCAAATCGTCCGGCGACATAATTAAATTTTTAATTTGTTTTAATAATATTTTAGCGATTATTTTTTTTTGACTTAATACAACAATATCCGCTTTTTCTTTAAAATATTCAGCATTGGCCTCTTGATGAGAATCGGGAATTGGGATTAAAATTAAAGGTTTTTTTAAAACGCTTAATTCGGTCAAAGTTCCCAGCCCGGCTCGACAAACAACTAAATCAGCGGCCTGATAAACATCTATTATTTCTTTGGTCAAAAATTCTATTTGATGATAACGCCGATGATTTAATTTTTCATTAATTATACTTTTATTTAGGCCAGTTAAATGAATAATTTGGCAAAAATCAATTAATTGAGGAACTATTTGAAAAATTAAATCATTTAAATCTTTAGCGCCGGTACCGCCACCAATAATCAATAATGTCGGTAAACCCTTTTCTAAACTAAATTTTTTTATGGCTCTTTCTTTTCGGCCTTCAAAAATATCCGGTCGCACCGGATTGCCCGTTAAAATCGTTTTTTGCGGATTGAAGCTTTTTAAAGAAACTCCAAAACTGACTGTAATTTTTTTAGACAAAGGCGCAATAATTTTATTGGCCAAGCCGGGAACAATGTCTTGTTGATGAATAAAAATAGGAATACGAAGAAACCATCCGGCTAAAGACAAAGGTACGGCTACGAATCCGCCGGCAGAAAATATGGCCTGCGGTTTAAATCTTAAAATTATAAAAATGGATTGAATAAATCCGAATAAAATAAAAAAAATGTCCGTGATATTTTTAAAAGAGAAATAACGTCTTAATTTGCCACTATAAATTGACCGGTATAAAATATTTTTTTCTTGAACTAATTTCTTTTCTGGGATTCCTTTTCTTGTACCAATAAATAAAAATTCGCATTCAGAATTGCGCATTTGTGGCGCATCTTTTGCACACTGTTTTTTTATCTCTTCAGCTACGGCTAATAATGGCATAACTGAACCGCCGGTCCCGCCGCCGCTTAAAATAATTTTCATAAAATCATTTTATCTTTTTTCAATCGTCTTGTCAAATTTTATCATATCTGTTATAACCTTTGATATGCTGACTATTTCTCTTAAAGATAAAAATTATCCTCAATTACTGAAAGAGATTTATGGTCCGCCGAAACAATTATATTGTCTTGGTAAATTAAAATCAAAAGAAAAATTTCCTTTGGCCGTAGTAGGTACGAGAAAAATTTCTTTTTATGGGAAAAAAACCACAGAATATTTCGTTAATGTTTTGGTTCAAGCCGGCCTGACCATTATTAGTGGCCTGGCTTTAGGAATTGACGGCTTAGCTCATCAAATTGCCTTGGAAAACCATGGCCGCACCTTGGCCGTTCTCGGGTCGGGACTGGATATAATTTACCCACCAAAGCATAAAAAACTGGCCAAAGAAATCATCAAATCTGGCGGAGCCCTGCTAAGCGAATATCCACCTAAAACAAGGCCTTCTAAATTAACTTTTCCCGCGCGCAACCGAATCGTGTCCGGATTATCTTTGGGCGTTTTGGTAATAGAAGCGCCGATAAAATCAGGCGCTTTAATTACGGCTCGTTTTGCCCTTGAACAAGGCCGAGAAGTTTTTGCCGTTCCGGGTGGAATCTATAATGAAAATTCTCAAGGCTGCAATTTTTTGATTAAAATGGGGGCCAAACCCGTCACCAAGCCAGAAGAAATTTTAGAAATTTTAAAATCAATTAATCAATAAAATAAACTTTCAAACAAAAATATAAAATTAAACAAATTATTATGTCTGTAAAAAAAGAAATTTCTGATTCTAATAAAAAAAATCTTATCATCGTTGAATCGCCAACCAAAGCAAAAACCATTAGCCGTTTTTTAGAAAAAAATTTTTTAATTGAATCCTGCCAAGGTCATGTCCGTGATTTACCTAAAGGAAAAATGGGGATTAACCCAGAAAAAAAATTTGAAGCTCAATATGTTATTCCCACAAAAAAAAGAAAAATTGTCAATAAATTAAAAAAACTCTCTACTCAAGTAAAAAAAATATATTTTGCTACTGACGAAGATCGGGAAGGCGAGGCCATTGCCTGGCACCTTAGCCAGGTTTTACAACCTGAAAATTCAAAACATCAGTCCACCAACCAGCAAACAAACAACAAACCAATTTCCAATTTTTATAGAATCACTTTTGGCGAAATCACCGAAGAAGCAGTAAAACGAGCATTGTTAAATCCCCGAGAAATAGACAAAAATTTAGTTAACGCGCAACAGGCTAGAAGAATCCTTGACCGTTTAGTCGGTTATCATCTTTCTCCCCTGCTTTGGAAAAAAGTGGTTAAAGGGCTTTCTGCCGGACGCGTTCAATCTCCGGCAGTTAGATTAATTATGGAAAGAGAGGAGGAAATCAAAAAATTTAAACCCGAAGAATACTGGTCAATTGAAATAAAATTAGAAAAAGAAAAAAATTCTTTTTGGGCCAAACTAACAAAAAAAGATGACCAGACCTTGGAAAAACCAGGGATCAAAAATAAGGAACAAGTTGAAAAAATAATTAAAGAACTAAAAGATGCTGAATATCAAGTAAGTAAAATAAACGAAAAACAATTGACAAAACATCCTTTGCCACCGTTTACTACCAGCACCTTACAACAAGAGGCCAACAAAAAGCTTGGTTTTACGGTTAAACAAACCATGATGTTTGCCCAACAGCTTTATGAGGGCATTGCCTTAAATAAAAAATCAATTACCGGTTTAATTACTTATATGCGTACCGATTCTTTGCACTTAGCAGATAAATTTTTAAACGAAAGCCAACTATTCATTGAAAATGAATACGGAAAAAAATATTACCAAAAACGTTTTTATAAAACAAAAATAAAAAACGCGCAAGAAGCACATGAGGCCATTCGGCCAACTGACTGTCGTTATGCTCCGAAGGAAATTGCCAAATATTTAAATAAAAATCAATTTAAACTTTATGATTTAATTTGGCGTCGGGCTTTGGCCTCACAAATGTCTTCAGAAATCATTGATTCAATTTCTGTGGATATTAAGGCAAAACAATATCTTTTCCGCGCCAATGGATCAAGTATTAATTTTGATGGTTGGATTAAAATATATCCTGAAAAACAAAATGAATGTTATTTGCCAAAATTAAAAGTCGATCAAATCTTAAAATTAAAACAATTAAAGCCCGAACAGCATTTTACCGAGCCGCCTCCCCGTTATAATGAAGCCAGTTTAGTTAAAACTTTAGAAGAATATGGAATCGGTCGGCCGTCCACTTACGCCCCCATCATTTCTACTATTCAAAATAGGAACTATGTACAAAAGCAACAAAAAGCTTTTTATCCGACAGAAATAGGCGTTTTGGTTAATAATCTTTTAGTAAAACATTTTCCTGTTATCGTTGATTATCAATTCACGGCAGAAATGGAAAATAAGCTGGATGAAGTGGCGGCGGGCAAAGATGATCATTTAAAAATGCTGATTAATTTTTATCAACCCTTTATAAAAAATTTAAAAATGAAAGAACAAGAAATAAATAAAACTTTTACCGATGAACAAACCGATAAAAGATGTCCGAAATGCAATGAACCATTAGTGATAAAAATGGGTCGTTTTGGAAAATTTTTAGCTTGCACTGGTTTTCCTAAATGCAAATATACTCAATCATTAAACCAAAACAATTCAAACAATGAAACAATTAATGTTCCTTGTCCAAAATGCAATGGTGAAATTGTAAAAAAAAGAACACGCAAGGGTAAGTTTTTCTACGGCTGTTCAAATTGGCCAAAATGCGATTTTGCCCTTTGGGATGAACCTCTCAACGAAAAATGTCCTCGTTGTAACAGCTTAATGGTAAGAAAAGGAAAAAATATTATTTGTAGCAATAAAATGTGCAAATAAATTGAAGTTATGTTATACTATTACTAAAATAAACCGCGGTGAAAAGGGAAATAATTTTATCCCGCATAAATGGTGCCGCGGTGGCGGAACAGGCAGACGCGTACGACTCAAAATCGTATGGGGGCAACTCCATGAGAGTTCGATTCTCTCCCGCGGCACCATTTGTGCGGAGTATATACAATTTTCCATAATAAAATAAATTTATATTGTAACAAAAGGAGGTTTTTATGATTATATGGGACAATTTAATTCCATATTTCAGGTTTAATTTTTTGCAGAAAGAAATCATCATTCCTGCAATAAAATTAAACTTGAAAAAACAAAGATATTCTCTAAAATATAAAGAAAATATCTTTAAAAGAAAAATGAAAAGAATTTAAAATAAATAGGAGGATAAAAAATATGTGCGAGAACTCTTCCTGGGTTCTCGTTTTTTTCTATTTATTTTTTAAATTTTTTAACTTGTTTTTTGGGTTTATTTTATTTTTAAACTTGTTTAAACTTGCAAAATAATTTTTTATTGTTATAATAAAACAATATCGCGGGGTAGTAGCAATGGCAGCTCGCCAGGCCCATAACCTGGAGGTTGCAGGTTCGAATCCTGCCCCCGCAATTTGGCCCTCCCTCGCCTAAAGCTATGGAGGGCAACCAAAATTATTCTCCGCCTTGAAATTATAATCATAAATATTTAAGATTATAAAAAATTGGCGGAGTAGCGGCAGGTTAGCTCAGCGGTAGAGCACACGCTTCATAAGCGTGCCGTCGTGGGTTCGATTCCCACACCTGCTATTCTTTTCTGTTTTAAAATTAAACAAAACCGGATTACTCCGGTTTTGTTTAATTTCATTGTATTATTATCTTGCACTATTAATATAATTTTTACTAATAGTTGTTAATCCCGAACATGTTATCGTTTCTAATAATTATTTAACTTTCCTTATGTTAAAATATTTAAAAATAAAATTAATTGAAATTACTGCCAACAAAGACGTTACAATCCCGCCTAAAATGTCCATAGGATAATGAACTCCGACAAAAATTCTTCCCAAACCAACCAATAAAGACAAAATTAATAATATTGTCCCAAATTTTCGCCAATCAAATAAAACCATAAAAGACATAACAAAGGCTGTAGTTGTATGATATGAGGGAAAAGAATAATCTGTTGTTTTGGCAAAAAATTTAGCCAATTGATAGATTTCTTGATGATTAACAAAAGGACGAGGACGAAGAAAAATCAAGCCAATTAAATAATTTAAACTATAAGCGAAAATTAAAGAAAAAATTATTTTTAAAATCAAAAAAAATAAACCCTTTTTTCTATCAGAAAAAAAATAAAATAAAATAATAATTAGGGGTAAAGAAAAAATTAAAAATTCGGCTAAAATAATACCAAAAATATCCAAATAAAAATTTTGATTGGCTAAACCATTAAACCATTTAACAATTTGATAATCCATTGATTATTGTTCGCTTAAAATTTTATTCTTTTAATTTAACAAATTATTTACAAATTATCAACAAAAAAAACAACTTTTAGTTTCCGCGCCTTTGCGTTTCAAAAAATGTTTCAAAATTAAAAATATTATGGTTTAAAATATATTTGTTGCGTAGACGTTGAATTAAAATGATTGGAGAATGGTGATAAAATTCAAACTTTAGATTATTTATTAAAAATCAAAAATAAAATAAAAACTAAGAATTAAATTCAATTTTTATTTTTAAATTCTTTAAAAAAATTATTTACGGCTTTTCAAAATCTTGAAATTTTGGGAAAAACTTTTGCCACCAAATCATAAAATTGGAAATTTTCTTCTGAAAATATTTTTCAGAAGAATCATCTTTTTCTAAATCTTTAGAAGGAACAATGACAATCATTCTTTCTCCCGGTTTACGCAAGCCCAATTTAAGGCGAGCTGCCCTTTCTTTAAAATATTCGCTTTGAATTTTTTCTAAATCTTCCATTAATTTTTGGTTTTCTAATTCCATTGTCATTGTTTGTTCTTTCAAATAATTTAATTCTTTTTTAAGATTTATCTGTCGATTTATTTCTCTCCCCAAAGAAACAAAAGAAAAAAATAGTAATAAGGCCAATAAATACGACAATGGTTTGGAAGATAAAATTTTTTTTAAAACTGCCATATTTTTTGAAGCTTATAAATTTTTTGACAAAATAAATTTCACCTAAAATATAAACGCTTTGCTCCCTATCTTTTCATAATGGCCAAATAGGCTTCAGCCGGAATGTTAACTTTGCCCAATTGCATCATCTTTTTCTTTCCCTTTTTTTGTTTTTCTAATAATTTTCTTTTTCGTGTAACATCTCCGCCGTACAATTTAGCTGTCACGTCTTTTCTTAAAGGAGAAATTCTCTCTGCGGCAATAATTTTGCCTCCAATTGCCGCCTGAACCTTAACTTCAAAAAGCTGGCGAGGTAAAATATCTTTTAAAGCCGTTACAATCTTACGGCCGGCCTGATAAGCCCAATCATCATATACTAAAGTGGCTAATTGTTCTACTTTTTCTCCGCCGACCAAAATATCTAACTTCACAACTTCTGCTTCACGATAATCAAGAAAAGCGTAACTGTAAGAAGCATACCCCTGAGTAAGGCTTTTTAATTTATCATAAAAATCAACCAAAAGTAATGATAAGGGCATTTCTAAATGAATAATTATTCTTCCTTGTTCAAATTTATTTTCGCTTTGACTTAAATATTCTAAAGAAAGAAAATTCGTTCGGGATTTTGCTCCCTGTGGCGCCGTGGTTGCAAAATCCATAATTACGCCTAAATATTTTTGTGGACTAATAATATCCACAGTCATCCATGGTTCTTTAATTTTATCAATTTTAGCCGGGTCGGGAAACTCGCTCGGTGAATGAATAACTAAAAAATTATTTTCTCCCTTTAACCATATTTGATAAGCAACACTGGGAGAAGTAATAACTAAATCTAAATCGTATTCTCTTTTTAGTCTCTCTTGAACCACATCTAAATGCAAAAGACCCAAAAACCCGGCGCGAAAACCGAAACCTAAGGCCAAGGAATGTTCTGGTTCAAAAATTAAACTAGCGTCGTTTAATTTTAATTTTGTTAAGGCCTGACGTAATTTTTCCGGCTGGTCTCCTTGTTTGGGATAAAGTCCGGCAAAAACCATTGATTGTGGCTCATGATAACCAACCAAAGGTTTTGTTTCTCCATTGATTAAACTAATTGTATCGCCCACTCTACATTTTTCAATATCCTTTAGCCCGGTGACGATATAACCGATTTGTCCTGATTTCAATTCAGGTTCTTTTTTAAAATCGGGAGAAAAAATGCCAACTTCTAAAATAGAAGTTGTGATATTGGTGGCTAAAAATTTTATTTTATCTTCCGCCCTTAAACTGCCCTGAAAAACGCGAACAAAAGCAATTACCCCCCTATAATCATCAAAACAAGAATCAAATATCAAGGCTTTTAAGGGTTGGTCTGTTTCAATTTTCGGGGCTGGGATTTTATTGATTACTGCCAATAATATTTCTTCTACATTAATTCCCCTTTTTGCCGAAGCGCAAATAATTTCTTTTTCTTCAATTTTCAATAAATTGATAATTTCTTTCTTTACATTTTCTAAATCAATGCCTTCTAAATCTATTTTATTGATAACGGGGATAATTTGTAAATTTTGTTTTTGCGCCAAATATAGGTTAGATAAAGTTTGCGCTTGAATGCCTTGACCAGCGTCAACCAAAAGAATCGCCCCTTCTACTGCGGCCAATGAACGAGAAACTTCGTAAGAAAAATCAACATGGCCGGGCGTATCAATTAGATTTAAAACATATTCTTTCCCTTCTAAATCATAACGCATGGTCACGGATTGAAGTTTAATAGTAATTCCCCTTTCTCTCTCTAAGGGCAAGCGGTCAAGATATTGCGGCTTCATTTTTTCTTTACTGATGGTCCCTGTCAATTCCAAAAATCGGTCGGCTAATGTTGATTTACCATGGTCAACATGCGAAATAATACAAAAATTTCTAATTAGATTTAAATTCAACATATTCATTTAATTTTATGTCATTTAAAAGCCAATGTCAATTTAAAAAGAGGACGTTTCTAATCTGCCCTCTTTTAATTAAATTTTTAATTTCAGGATCTTTTTTTCTATTGACTCCTTATTTTCATTCAGCTTTACGCTGACAATCGGTATCTCTGGATGCCTTTCTTTATGTCCTTTCACCCAGGCCGGACCAGTAACGGAAAATTGGCAAACGCGATATTTATCATTCACATATGTAATGATAAAATCTACGCCCAAAATTAAATCTAAATAACCAAATTTTTCCGTCCTGATATAATCCCTGATTTTCCCCTGTCTTTTCATTTTTTCCAGAACTGTCATTACCATTTTTTCTCTGGTCTCTCCGATTACAAGGGCTTTTTTGTCTTCTACTCTTATTTTTATTTTTATCTTTTTTAGAAGATTCCCTCTTTGATAAAAATCAGGAAATGCTTTCTTCCAATCTTCTCTTTTAAAAATTTTTCTTTCCACTTTTTCCTCCTTTGTTTTTAAAGATTAAAATTCTTTTTGAAATCATTTGTGTAATCACTCCCACTTCCTCAAATTTAAAGGCTAAAGTAGTGGTCAAATAAAAAATAAAACCAAATAAAGCGGCAAAAAATGTTTGCAATAAAACGCCGATAAAAGTTTGCATATTAACCAAAGGACCAATCAAATACTTAACCGCTTGAATTATTATCGCCATTAAAAAAGAAATTAAAGAAATTTTTATAACTGAAGTCATAATTTCTTTATCGGGTAATTTTGTGATTTTTTTATCAAAATAAAAATAAAGAAGTATTAAATTAACAATGGAAGAAAGTGAGAAGGCAAAAGCCAGTCCGCCCACTCCCATTAAATTGCCAAAAATCAAACAAGCGATAATATTAATAAAAAAACTGACCATTGCCGCTTTAACCGGTGTTTTTGTGTCCTGGGTGGCATAAAAAGCCCGAGCAAAAACCGGAATCAAACTTTGAGCAAAAAGAGACACAGAAAACCAACCTAAAGTTTGAGCTGTTAAAATTGTATCACGCCAAGTAAAAACACCCGCCCCTAAAATTAAACGAACGATCTGCGCCCTTAGGCTCAAAATTAAAACCGTGGTTGGAATAATTAAATAAATAATTTTTCTAACCGTCTGAGAAAAATATTTAACAAAAAATGTTTTCTTGTCTTCAATGAAACATTGGCTTAAAAGAGGAAAAATGGAAATCGCCAGAGAAATCCCAAAAATACTTACCGGAAAGTTAACTAAATTAAAAGCCAGGTTATAAATAGCCACGGCGCCAATGGTTAAACTTGAAGCGATTAAAGTGGTAACAATAAAATTAAACTGGGAAATGGCCAAACCAAAACAGCGCGGTAACATTAAAACGCTGATTTTTTTTATCGCGGGATGAAAAAAATTTAAAACTGGTTGCCAACGATAACCTGTTTTTACCAAAGCTGGAATTTGAATTAAAAAATGAAGTAGGGCGCCTAAAACAACGCCCCAGCCCAAACCAACATAACCAATTTTTTTAGTTAAAAATAAAATGCCAAAAATAATTCCTAAATTATACATAATCGGCGCTAAACTGTAAGATAAAAATCGGCGAAAAGAATTTAAAACACTGCCCGCTACATTGCTAAGGGTAAAAAACAAAGTGCTTAAAAGCATTATTTTAGTTAAAGAAATCGTTAAATTTTTTGCTTCCTGGCTAAATCCCGGCACCATATAATTGACTAAAAACGGCGATAAAAAGAACAAAATAATCGCTAAGCAAGAAATTATCAGGAATAAAATATTCAGCACTCCATTAGTAATTCGCCAAGCCTCTTTTTCGTCTTGATGCCAATATTTAATGAAAACTGGAATAAAAACGGAAGAAAGAGCGCCTAAAACCAAAGTATTAAAAATCAAGTCCGGTAAACGAAAAGCGGCATAATAAGAATCTAAAATTTGACCCGCGCCAAAAGTGCTACTTAAAAATCGGTCTCTTAAAAGACCAAGTAAACGGCTTAAAATTGAAAAAAGGGCGATAATAATCGCTCCGCCAGTCACTGTTTTCTGAAATTTATCTACTTTTTGAAACATACCAATGTTGTTAAAATTTACGAGCTCAATGCGAAATAAATTTTACTACAACATTGAGCACCCTGCCGCTAATCTGTGGTTTAGATGGCTATATTAAACTCCAAATTAAAATTGGGATTACAAAGCATAGATTGGGGGACAAAGTAAAGGTTTTGTAACTAAAATTTCTGCGTCCTTCGGCAATCTCAGGGCTTATAATTTTGGACAAAACTCTTTATTTCTTCTTTAAATCTTTCTTGATTAAACTGCAAAGCGTGTTCTCTAATTTTATTTGAATTAAAATTTTCTATTTTAAATTTAACGACTGCTTCAGCTAAACTCTCCCAGGTTTGTTCTTTAAAAAACTGACCAGTTTTATTTTCTTTTATTATTTCCAAGGCGCCGCCGGCTTGATAAGCAATAACCGGTCGGCCACTGGCCATGGCCTCCACGGCTGTAATGCCAAAATCTTCTTCTTGGGGAAATATTAAAGCCTGACAACGAGACATATAATCGGCTCTTTTCTGGTTAGAAAGAATACCTAAAAATTCAATATGTGGCCCGGCCATTTTTTTTAATATTCTGCTCTCTCCTCCACCAATAATCTTCAAAGGAATTTTTAAATGATTAAAAGCTTGCACTGCCAAATCAACTCTTTTATAAGGTCTCAGGCGAGAAACAACTAAAAAATATTTGTCTATTTTTTCGCTAATCTTAAATTTATCTGTTTCTACGGGAGGATAAATCACTGTGCTCTCGCGGTGATAATAATGCTTGATTCTTTGCGCCACAAATTTTGAATTGGCAATTAAAGCATTTGGCCTTTGCGCCGCTAAATAGTCCCAAATCCTCAAACGATTTAAAAGCGGAGCAATAATTTTACTTGCTATTTTCTCCCCTCCTTTTAAAGAATCAAGGTAATTATGGGCGTCAGACCATAAATAACGCGTGGGCGTGTGAATATATGAAAAATGACAAGTACCCGGTTGGGTAATTACTCCTTTAGCATAAGCAGAACAATCAGAAATTACTAAATCAAAATTTTTTAAATTAAACCTTTCAACCGCGCTCGGCATTAGGGGTAAATACCAGCGGTATTTTTTTACTCCAAACGGCAAATTCTGGATTGGTGAAACACGAATATCACAATCAATAAATTTATCTCTCATCGCCTCCTGGTCGTAAAATAAAGTAAAAATTGGCGCTGTTGGCCAAATTTTATGAAAACACTCCAAAACCTTTTCTGCTCCGCCGTATTGCGTCAAAAAATCATGGATTAAAGCAACTTTCATCCCTCGCCCTTCAGCGATGTATTTTGAATACATCTTAATTATTTAAATTATTATTCGACCTATTTCTTCTGTTGTCCCCTAAAAAAGGGATTATTTTTTCCTTTTCCAAAGTAAAAATGAACCAGCCACTACGACGGAAGACCATGTTCCTACGCCAATTCCCACCATCATGGCCAAAACAAAATTTTTGATGGAATCTCCGCCGAATAAATAAACGGCCAATAGGGCCAAAAGCGTGGTTAAAGAAGTATTTAATGACCTGACTAAACTTTCGTTAACGCTCAAATTGATGGTTTTTTCCAAATCTTTAAAATGATAAGTCAATAAATTTTCTCTAACGCGATCATAAATCACAATCGTATCATTCACGGAATAGCCAAGAACAATTAAAATAGCAGTAATAAAAGCGGCATCAATCTCCACTCCTTTAAATCTTCCTAATAAAGAAAAAAGTCCTAAAAGAATAATCATATCGTGAAAAAGGGCCACTAAAGCGCCTGCTCCGTATCGCCAAGATTCTCCTTTGCCGGAAATACGCGATAACTTGCGAAAAGCCCAAGCAATATAAAAAATAATAGCCAATAAAGACAAAATAATCGCTGATTTGGTCTTTCGTGTCAATTCTTGGCCAATTACTGGACCAATTGTTTCAAACTTTTTTTCCAAAGGACTTTCCAGGGCTATTAAAATTTCTTGATGTGTTTTTTCATTAATTTCCTTAAATCTTAGAATAAATCCTTTATCACCCGTGGCCTTAACTTGAACTTGTCCGATTTCCTGATTAAATTGATTTAAATTTTCTTTTATTTCCGCGTTGGTTAAAGCCTGGTCTTCATATTCTATCTCCATCATTGTTCCGCCTATAAAATCAATGCCCGGCTTTAAACCAAAAATAATAAGAGATAAAACAGAAATCAATAATAAAATGCCGGAAACGGATAAAAATTTTTTACGATGAGAAACAAAATCAAACATGCAAAAAAATTAATCTATTAATTTTGATTACCCTGTTAACCGCCGCTGGCAGGTCTGCTCCATAAAAATTTAACAAGGCAACATTTCGTGTCTGAAAAATTATCTCCGCTGGTTGGTGAATCAATTTTTATCAGACGAAATCATTAACTCCAAAAAATTTTTAGTCACGGTAATAGCCGTGAACATACTGATTAAAACGCCCAATCCCAGGGTTAATCCAAATCCTCTCACCAGGCCGGTTCCAAAATAATAAAGGATAAAACAGACAATCAAAGTGGTAATATTGCCGTCGCGAACGGCAGTCCAGGCGTTTTTAAAACCGTCGTGAATGGCGCTTAAAGGCGACTTCCCCAATGCTTCCTCATCTTTAACTCTTTCAAAAATCAAAACATTGGCATCAACAGCCATCCCCAAAGAAAGAATAAATCCGGCAATCCCGGCTAAAGTTAAAGTAACGGGAATTAATTCAAATAAGGCTAAAACTATCAAGGCATAAATAAAAAGGGCTAAACTGGCAATCAATCCTCTTTTTTTATAAAAACTTATCATAAAAATTATGATTACCAAAAACCCAATAATTCCGGACATAAAGCTCTTTTTTACCGAAACCTGACCTAAACTCGGACCAATATTTTGTTGGCTGATTAATTTAATGGGCACGGGTAAGGCTCCGGCTGATAATCTTTGTGCTAATTCTTTAGCTTCTTTTAAATCAAAAGTCCCTGAAATGACGGCCTGACCGCTGGGTATTTCTTCTTGTACCATAGGTACGCTTAAAATCAACCCATCTAAAAAAATGGCAACTGGTTTGCCGATATTGCGCTTGGTTATTTCACTAAATAATTTAGCTCCTTCTTCATTAAATTCCAGAGAAACTTCCGGCTCATTGGTCTGCGAGTTAAAAGAAACAAAAGAACTCTTCAGTTGCTTGCCGGTCAAACCCGTATATTGCCACTCAATTCCTTGCGCTGTTTCAATTGATTGTGTAGCAATTAAAATATGGCTGGCCCGGACTTCTTTCTCCGGTTCAGCCTGAATTTGTATCCCCTCAACATCTTCTGATTCTACTTTCAACTGTTGTTCTTTAATCCGTTCATCAATTTTTTTAATAATATGATAACCGAAATCGGTCTCTACTAAAGAAGAAGTGATTTCTCCTACGGATAAGTCGTCAAAAGCCGCTTTTTCAAATTCCGGAACCATGGTCCCCCGACTGAACCATCCCAAATCTCCTCCGTTTTGACCAGAACCGGAATCTTCTGAATATTCTTTGGCTAATTGAGCAAAATCAGCGCTTGATTTTAACGCCTGTTTCAAAACTTCTTCTGCCCTTAATAAAGCCTGTTCATTATATTTTATAATTTGCTCTTTTTCTTCAGTGGTTAATTCGCGCGGCAAGCCTTGTTCTTTAAATTCCAGAATTGGCGTTTCTCCAATCATTTCAATGGCGGCGTGAACATCTTGAACCCCAGGCAATTCTACCAACAAACGCCATTCTTTTCCGCTTTTCAAGGTCTGAATCAATGGTTCGGTTACACCAAAAACATTAACGCGATTTTCAATTACATCTCGCGCTCCTTCCACGGCCGCAACCTTTTGGTCGTCAGGAATGTCTGAAGTGTCTGTTTCATAAATTAATTGAGTTCCTCCTTGCAAGTCCAGGCCTAAATGAATTTTTGGCCGAGAAAACAATTTATAACCCGGCACCCATTCCGGAATGGTCGGATAAACGATTAAAAAAGCCAATAAAGAGAGAAAACAAATAATCGCGAAAATTGTCCAAAGTTTATTTCTTTCCATAAAAAAATAAATGTTTTTTCATTCTAACAAAACCATAAAAAAAAACAAGTGCTAAAAAATAATTTTTATCTCCTCTTATTTTCCCACGTCTTAACGATTCTCAGCGCCTCCTTTTCCAACTCAGAAATCTGTAAATACTCTATTGACTCATTAAAACTCCCTACTATTTCCTCATTATCCCGTTCTCTTTCGTAATACTCCTGTCTGACGCTATTTTTTCTGATCGCATAAACGATTCTTCTGATTCCCACCCAGTAAGCCCGCGTGATACACATAAGACAAGGTTCCATTGAGGCATATAGGGTTGCTTCTTTAAGTATCCCTTTTTTTGAAAATGCGTTATCAACCGCCTTGGATTCCGCGTGCTGATGACCGGGATATAAATCACTCGTTTCCGAAGCGATAATCTTGTCTTTTAAAACTACCAACGCTCCGGACGGAAACAATCCTTATCTGACGGATAATTCTGATTGCTTAATTGCTAATTCTAAAAATTCTTTGTCGTCCATATATTTTATATGTTTACTTAGTTGCTTAGGTTCTCGGCGCTCAAGTAAACTTTTGTATTTTTTACCACTTTCGATATGAAAGATTATTTCAACTTATAATAAGTCGCCCTACCTTTTCCGGCCTTTTTTATCAAACCGAGACCAATAAGCTTTCTAAAATCCAGGTTTCTGGTCGGCCGGGCGCGATCGGTAATTTTGGAGTAATCTTTATCGGTGATAAATCCCTTCTCTTTGATAAAATTAATTATCTTCTGATGATAATCATTAAGCGTCGTCTTGGGACTGACCGTCTCTTCTTTTAGTTCTTTGTCCACCCTCAAAAGTTCGTCAATGATTCCGTCCGTAAAATATTCCAGCCAAGAGGTAAAATCTACTTTTTTCTCAATGTCGTAATAATTGCCGGTTAATCCTACTTCCCGGAAATAACGGGTAACGTTTTTGTTGTAATAATTCTCAAAACTGAATAAGTTGAACGTATTAAGATTCATTCTCGCCAGAAGGACTTTTGTCGCCAGGCGCGCGGTCCGGCCGTTTCCGTCAATAAACGGATGGATAATCACGAATTGTTTATGGAAAATTCCAGCCAAAATAAGCGGGTCTGCTTCCCGGATGTTTTCTTTCAAAAAATCAAACAAATCTTCAAGTAAATGCCGTATGTCTCCGTAATCCGGCGGCCAATAAATCGTTCTTCCGGTTCTCGGATTCTTAACAAAAACCGCTTCGGTTCGAATATGTCCGCAGCGATATTTTTCAATTAAACCGTCCGTAACCGTCTTTTGGATTTTTTCCAACCAGCCGATATTGGGAAAAATTTTCCCCGTCCTGATTAACCCGTTCAACTCGATTAAAGCCTTGTTGTAATTTAAGACTTCCTTCTCGGAATCACGGATAAATTCCGGCTTATTTTTAAGGATTCTTCTGACTTCAGTCAACGGTAAAGGATTGCCTTCAATACTTGTGGAAGAATGAGCCGATATTTCCCTGGCCCGTCGTTCCATTTCATAGAGCACAACCTTGGGAAAACCGCGACTGTTAAGACTGACGACTATCTCCGTTATGCGCTTAATGTTGCCTAACAATCTATTAGTTATGGTATATTTCGGTTTAAACATATGCCACTTTATGTTATTCCTTTATAGACATATTTTAGACGATTATTAGACAATTGTCAAGCGTCCGTGTTGATATTTTTTAATGTCAACTATATATTATTTCCCGCAACAATGTTTATATTTTTTACCGCTGCCGCAGGGACAGGGATCGTTTCTCCCGACTTTCTTCTCCCCCTTCGGCCGCAAAAAAACTTCTTGGGACTGACCGCCCTTGTCCGCCCCCTTCAGCTTCATCTCCTTTTTAGGCTGAGGAACGCTGATGCCTCCGATTTTATAAATGGAATAGACCACCTGCTTATTAATCATTTCTATTAACTGGCTATATTTTCCTCTGGATTCTTTTTTATATTCAACTAAAGGGTCTTGCTGACCATAGGCCCGTAAACCAATCCCGCCCTTAAGATTGTCAATCATTTCCAAATGATAAATCCAATAATGATCAATGCTTTGTAAAAGAATTGATTTAGCCATTTTAGACATTAAAGAATCTTTATCCGACTCTTGGTCTCCCCAATCCTTGTTTATCTGTTTAATGTTCTCGCTCGCCTGTTCATAGGCCTGCAGGGTTGTTTTCTCCAAATGTTTTATTATTTCTTCCTGTAAAACAAGGTCTGTTTTATTTTCTTTTTTTTCTAAAACATTTTGTAAATCATCTTCCATTTCTAAAGTTAAAGGAAAAATCATTTTAATCATTTCTTTTAATTTTTCTAAATATTCTTTTTCCCTTGTAAAATTAAAAGAAACTGTTTTTTTTAATTCTTCTTTGGTTAATCTTAAAATTTCTTTTTTTATTTCTTGGTCCGTCATTTCTAAAATAGACCTCCTCCAACAATAAATCGCCTCTCGATGTTTGTTCAAAACATCATCATATTCTAAAAGATGTTTACGAGTATCAAAATTAAATCCTTCCACTTTTCTTTGCGCCGCTTCAATGGCTCGAGAAACCGCTTTGCTTTCAATCGGCATTTCTTCGGGAATTCTTAAAGTAGTCATTAAAGAAGAAAGTCTGGCTCCGCCAAAAATCTTCATTAAATCATCTTCTAAGGAAAGAAAAAATTGTGAAGAGCCCGGGTCTCCTTGCCGCCCGCTTCGCCCCCTTAATTGATTATCAATTCTTCTTGCTTCGTGTCTTTCTGTACCAATAATGTGCAGTCCGCCCAATTCAAGAATTTTTCTTTGTTCTTCTTTGTCCGGCGGGTTGCCGCCGAGAATAATGTCTACGCCTCGACCGGCCATGTTAGTGGCAATGGTAACGGCCCCTAATCGTCCAGCTTGGGCAATAATTTCTCCTTCTTTTTCATGATTGGTCGCGTCCAAAACCTGACAACCAATGCCTTCCTTGGCTAGAAAATCCCTGATAATCCTGTTCTTTTCGATGGCGCCGACGGTTTGTTCGCCAATGGCAAATCCGCCCGTACCAATTAAAATCGGCTGACCTTGAGTATGTCGTTGTTTAATTTCTTCTACAATGGCTTTAAATTTCGCTTCTTTAGTCCGATAAATTCGATCTGCCAAATCTTTTCTAATCATTGGCTTATTGGTCGGCACCACCAATACTTCTAAATTGTAAATCTTGTGAAATTCCTCCGCCTCAGTCAAAGCCGTGCCGGTCATACCGCTCAACTTTTCATAAAAACGAAAATAATTTTGAAAAGTAATGGTCGCTAATGTTTTTGACTCCTGTTTAATCTGAACATTTTCTTTAGCTTCAATCGCCTGATGAATTCCTTCTGAATATCTCCGCCCCAACATCAATCGACCGGTAAACTCGTCAATGATAATTACTTCTTTTTCGCCGGTTGAACTTGATTTAATCACATAATCCCTATCCTTATGAAAAATAGTTTTGGCCTTCAGGGCCGCATCAATGTGATGGATTAAAACAACATTATTATTTGTCCAAGGGTCCTCGCCCAACAATTCCGCCATCCTGTCCATTCCTTTTTCTGTTAAAGTTGCGGCTCTCATTTTTTCGTCCATAACATAATCTTCGTTTGATTTTAAATTATCAACCAAGCGCGCCAATTTATAATACAAAGCGGCCGATTCCTCGGCCGGACTGGAAATAATTAAGGGAGTGCGCGCTTCATCAATTAAAATGCTATCTATTTCATCAATAATAGCATAATGCAGCTTTCGTTGCGCCATTTCTTCGGGACGGTGCACTAAATTATCCCGTAAATAATCAAAACCGTATTCGTTATTGGTACCATAAGTGATATCGGCCAGATAAGCATCTTTGCGGCTACAAGGCCTTAAATAATCTTCAACAACTTTAAAACTTCCCATTTCATCTCTTTCTTTGTCAATTTCTTTGATTTTTAATTTTGGATTTTCATTTTGATTTTCGTCCGCCGGCTGGCGGATTTGATTTTGACCAATGTATTTTTCATCATATACATAAGCCGCATCATGCACAATACAAGCCACCGACAATCCCAAAGCATTATAAATTTGTCCCATCCAAACGCAATCTCTTTTAGATAAATAATCATTAACTGTAATTATGTGCACACCTTTCCCGTTTAAAGCGTTTAAATAAGCCGGACAAGTCGCGGCCAATGTTTTTCCTTCTCCTGTTCTCATTTCTGCGATTTTTCCCTGATGTAAAGCAATGCCACCGGTTAATTGCACGTCAAAATGCCTTTGTTTTAGGGACCTTTTCCCCGCCTCTCTTACCAAAGCAAAAGCCTGAGGCAAAATATCATCTTCCTTCTTCCCCTGAGACAAATATTCCTTGAGTTGTCCGGTTTGAGCCTTCAATTCCGAATCATTCAATTTTTCTAATTTCGGTTCCCAAGAATTTATTTCATCCACCTGCGATTTCAGTTTCTTCAGTTCTTTCTCATTGGGGTCACCGAAAATTTTAACAAGTAAAGACATAATTAGATAATTTAACAGATTTTATCAAAAAAAACAAGGCAAAAAGTTTTGAGGCAAAAAGTTAGAGGCCTATTTTAGTCTTTTTTAACCCTTTCTAACGACTTTTTAGGGATAGCCCATTTTTGCATAAACTTTGGGAACTAAGTTCCCAAAATTTTAAAAACTCTTTTCATTTTAAAAAAGTTTGGTGGCTCGGCCACCAAACTTTAAAAACAATCCTATAATAAAACTTTATCCCCTTTTTATCTTATCAATAATCTTCTGCGTCTCTCTTTTCTTTTTTTCGCCAAATGTCCGATATTTTCTTAATTGCCCCTTCAATTTTTTCTCCACTTTTTCAATCACGTTTAATAAATCTTTGTCCCTTTCTTCAGCTCTTAAAATTTTATTAGGCATTCTTAAATTTATTTCTAATCTAATTGTCTGTTCTTTTTTTCTGGTCGGCCGATAGCTTAAATCTATTTTTGCTTCCCAAATTTTTTCTGAAAAACGTTCCAATTTCTTAATTTTATCCTCAATAAATTTTTTGTTCTGACTGTTTAATTTAAAATTTTGAAAAAAATATTTTATTTCCATATTTCCTCGCTGTGCTCAGTCAAATGCCCATCCGTCGTTCCAGTAAGCTGGAACTGTGGAGGGCAAGCAAAATTCATCCTAATATCTTAGGTGTAAAAAATGCTTGTCCGCCGTAGCCTTGGCGAAGGCGGGCAAAAAGACTAAGTAAAATTTTTTAATTTAATTAATTTTAATTTTGTCCGTTAGTTGACGGATTGAATTTTCAGTTAAACCAACGAAGTTCCGCTCATTTCCTTGGGCTTTGGCAATCCCATAATTTTCAAAATCGTTGGCGCCACATCGGCTAAAATTCCGGCCGATGTTAAATTGTTCAAATCTAAGGATTGTATTAAAAGATTTTTATTTTCTAATCTTTTGTCCACCACAATAAAAGGAACCGGATTGGCGGTATGTTCCTTGTTTATTTCTCCGCTCCGCAAATTAATCATTTCTTCCACATTGCCATGGTCAGCGGTAATAACACAAACCCAATTTTCTTTTAAAGCTAAATCTATAATTTGCCCCACTAATTCATCCAATGTTTCTAAGGCTTTTATCGCCGCTTGAATATTTCCGGTATGGCCCAGCATATCCGGATTAGCAAAATTAACTACAATAAAATGATATTGCCCGCTCCCAATCCCCCACAAAACTTGATGACAAACTTCAGACGCAGACATTTCCGGTTTTTGGTCATAAGAAGCGACACGCGGAGAAGGAATAAGAATACGATTTTCATTTAAAAATGGTTTTTCTACTCCGCCGTTAAAAAAGAAAGTAACATGAGCGTATTTTTCTGTTTCTGCAATATGCATCTGTTTTAAACCCTGGTCACTAATTATTTTTCCTAAAGGATTATCAACCTTCTCTGGCGGAAAGGCAATCTCTACGGGTAAACCTTTTTCATATTCTGTCATGGTAACAAAAAATAAATTTTTAATTTTTTCTCTTCTAAAACCAGTAAAATCGTCTGCCGTAAAAACTCTGGTCAATTCTCTGGCTCTGTCAGAACGAAAATTAAAAAAAATAACCGCATCATTGTCCTCAATTTTGCCGACTGGTTGATTTTCCTCATCCACTATTACTACTGGTTTTAATTCTTCGTCATATATTTTTTCCTGATAAGAAGATTCTATAGCCCTTAATGGATCGTTAAATTCTTTTTCTGCCAATCCTTTGGTCATCGCCAAATAGGATTGTTCTATTCTCTCCCAATGATTGTCCCGATCCATGGCATAAAACCGACCGGATAAAGTGGCAATTTTACCGATTTTTAAATCTTTGATTCTTGTCATTAGTTCATTAATAAATCCTTGACCGCTATCTTGAGGCGTATCCCGACCGTCCAAAAAAACATGAATAGCTACATTTTTTATTTCCTGTTTAGCCGCGATTTCCAACAAAGCGTATAAATGGTCATTAGAAGAATGTACTGCGCCATTAGAAACCAAACCCATTAAATGTAAAGTGGAATTGTTTTTCTTAACATGCTCCATAGCTTTTAAAAAAGCGGGGTTGTTATAAAAAGAGCCTTCCATCAACGTTTGATTGATGCGCGGAAGATTTTGCCAAATGATTTTTCCCGAACCCAAACTTAAATGCCCCACCTCAGAATTTCCCGGCTCGCCCCAAATCAAACCCACCGCCTCACCAGAGGCCTGAAGAGTCATGGTAGGATAAAGTGTGGTTAATTTATTTAAAACCGGAGTTTCTGCCAAAGTCACAGCATTGCCCTGACTTGGTGGCGCAATGCCCCAACCGTCCAGGATTATCAAAATTACGGGTTGTATTTTATTGTGGTATTCTGCCATAGAATTATCATTTTTGTTAAAAATAAAATGTCAGCGTAAATATCAAAGTTCAAATGCTAAGCGTCAAATCAATGTTAAATGATTAAATGTCAAATGAAAAATTAGATTTTATCCGCTAACTGGCGGATTGGATATTAACATCCTTGATGGGGACGCACCTCATCATTTCACTTGCTTAGGGGCCCTTACTTAGAAACCTTACCCCAAGTATCGTATCTCCTAAGCATCTTCTAAATATCCTTATGCTAATGTCCTAATGAGTGTATTCCCTGTCATTTCTCTAGGTTTTTTTAAACTCATTAGATCCAAAATTGTCGGCGCCACATCTGCTAATTTGCCGCCTTTTTTTAATTTTATATTTTCTTTTAAAGCATTAATGATTATAAAAGGAACTCTATTAACCGTATGATTGGTTTCTATCTCTCCTGTTTTCAAATTAATCATTTGCTCTGCGTTGCCATGGTCCGCAGTAATAATGATCCAATATTTTTTCTTTTTAGCCACGCCCACTATTTTCGCCACTTGCCTATCAACATGTTCCACACCCTTTATTGTGGCCTCTAAATTTCCCGTATGACCAAGCATATCTGGATTACAAAAATTAACGGCAATAAAATCAGGTCTCTCCGTATTAATTTCTTTAATGACTCTTTGGCAAACTTTATCCGCACTCATCTTCGGAACTTGATCATAGTTTTGTTCTTGAGGAGAAGGAATAACCACCCTTTCCTCGCCTGCTACCGGATGATCATAACCGCCGTTAAAAAAATACGTCAAATGGGCGTATTTTTCCGTCTCAGTAATATAAAATTGTTGCAACCCGTCAAGCGCGGACGGTAAAGAATTTTTCATTTCCCGTGAAGGATAAGCTGTTCTTATTTCGTCCAAATCAGGACCAAAGTCAGTCAAGGCGATAAAAAATAAATCCTTAAAATATTTTTTTCTTTTAAAAGAACCTGGATTTTTTTTATTAAAATCTTTTTGTACAAAAGACTTGGTTAATTGTCTGGCCCGATCAGAACGCAAATTCATAAAAATAACTACATCATTATCATTAATAGTCGCTAAAGGATTTTCTTTTTCATCAACAATGACCGTGGGACTAATAAATTCATCCGTTTCTCCGCGGTTATAAGCCTGAATAATGGCTTCTTGAGCGTTTTTTACTTTTAAGCCCTTGCCTGAAGTTAAAAGATTGTAGGCCTGTTCAACGTTTTGCCAGCGCTTGGTCCGATCCATAGCATAGAACCTACCGACGACACTGGCAATAACTACCTTTGTTTCATCGGCGGAATGATGATTATTATTTTTTATTTCTTGGTTAAATCTTTCTAAAATCTTAATCGCGGCGTGCTGACCCGAATCCCGACCATCAGTAAAAAGATGAAGAAAAACCTCCTTTATATTTTCCTGATTTAAAAAACGAATCATAGCCAACCAATGTTCTGGCGAAGAATGCGCGCTACTTTCCTCCGTGACCAAGCCCATTAAATGAACTTTCTGGGTTTTTTGACGGGTCGTTGATGAGGCAAATTTATCTTTAAAATAATTTATCCCTTCTAAAAACGCCGGATTTTTAAAAAAGGTTCCATCCTGAATTGATTCTGAAATATAAACGGCGTCATCTTTTACTACGCGACCAGCGCCTAAATTTAAATGACCAGCTTCGGAATTCCCAGGCTGATTCTTCGGCAAACCGGCGCAAAAACCATGAGCACAAATTTCTGTATAAGGATATTTTTTAACCGCATGATTAAAAAAGGGCGTTTTAGCTAAAGTTATCGCATTGCCCCGACTCGGCGGCGCCACTCCCCAACCATCTAGAATAATTAATATACCTTTACTTTTAGCATTAGACTCCTCTATCATAAAATTTTATTCTAAAACAAATAATATAATTTAAAACTCCAAGCGGGACAAACAAATTATAAATTCTAAATTATACAAGGCGTTACCTACGAGGCGAGACCTCGTAGATTACCTAGAGGCGACCTACGAGGCGAGACCTCGTAGATTTACTCGTGGATTTACCTACGAGGCGTTACCTACGAGGCGTTACCTACGAGGCGAGACCTCGTAGATTTACTCGTGGATTTACCTACGAGGTTACCTACGAGGCGACCTACGAGGCGAGACCTCGTAGATTTACTCGTGGATTTACCTACGAGGCGAGACCTACGAGGCGACCTACGAGGCGAGACCTCGTAGATGTCGTAGATTTATTAGAATAATTAGAAATTTATCCTAATTCTTCCTCTATTTCCATTAAACGATTATATTTGGCCACTCTTTCCCCTCTATTCGGCGCCCCTGATTTAATAAAATCCGCGTTGACCGCCACAGCCAAATCGGCGATAAAATCATCGTTAGTTTCTCCAGAACGATGAGAAATAATAGTCTTATATTTATTCTCTCGCGCTAAATTAATGCATTCTATTGTTTCTGTCAAAGTTCCAATTTGATTTAATTTGATTAAAATCGCATTGGCCGCCCTACTCTCCACCCCCTTTTGAAGACGTCCCGTATTAGTAGTAAATAAATCGTCGCCAACGATTATTTTGTTTAAATCGCCAACTTTTTTTGTAAAGTTAGACCACCATTCCCAGTCGTCTTCATAAAAGGGGTCTTCAATCAACATCAAGGGCCAATTTTTTAACCAATGCCAATAAATTTTACTCATCTCTTCGCTGTTTCTTTTTTTCCCTTCAAAAAAATATTTTTTTTCTTTCTCTTTATAAAAAACAGAAGCTGCCACATCCAGTCCCAAAAAAGCGTCAGTCCCTAATTGATGCTTGGTAAAATCTGCAATTGATGTTAAAAGGTCAAAAACTTTTTCCGTTTTTTTTAATTTGGGAGCAAAGCCGCCCTCATCGCCCACGGCAAAAGTAAGTCCGCGAGCTTCTAAAACTTTTCTTAAAGCAGAAAAAATTTCCGCGCCAATCATTGTTTTTTCTTGAAAAGTTTCTCCTTTAATTGGAATAACCATAAATTCTTGAATGTCTAAACCTGAATCAGAATGTTTTCCGCCATTAATCACATTGAACATCGGTGTGGGCAAAAAGTATTTTTCCATAGTCAGGTCATAAGCTTTTCTGATGTACTGATATAAAGGAAGGTTTTCCATTAAAGCGGCGACCCTAGACACGGCCAAGGAAACGCCCAAAATAGCGTTAGCGCCCAGCCGATTTTTATTAGTTGTTCCATCTAATTCAATCATCAGTTTGTCTGCTTTTTGAGGGTCAGGTTCCTGTCCTGTCAAAGACGGAGCAATAATTTTTTCCACGTTTTCACAAGCCTTTAAAACCCCTTTTCCCGAATAGCGTTCATTGTCGCTATCTCTTAATTCCCAGGCTTCATATTTGCCCGTGGAAGCGCCTGAAGGCACGGCTGTTCTGGCTTGTAGTCCGTTTTCCAAAGTAATATTTACTTCAATAGTCGGACTGCCTCTTGAATCCAAAATTTCTCTAGCTTTTATTTTTTGAATTTTAGACATAGGTTTAAAAACTTAAAAAATTAAAAATCTAAAAAACTAAAAAAACTAAAAATTACTCTTTTGCTTTCTTAAAAAATCAATATAACCATTAATCGCTTTTTCTATTTCTCTGCCATTTTGGTATAACTTTTTAAATTCATCTTCGTTAATATATTTTTCACCTGAAGCGACATATAATTGATCCAAAACTTCATTAACGGAGCCACGAGCAGTCCTACAAAATTGAATATTCTCTTGAAATGAATATCTACCCCAACCCTCCGCGATATTGGAACTCACTGAAATGGCAGACCTTCTTATTTGCGGTGTTAGAACGAATTATTCCTCTTGCGGAAATTTTCTGGTAATAGCATAAATTTCCTTTCTAAATTCCCTTGCTAACTGCCAGGCTTTTATATCCTCAAAACTTTTCTTCTTTTTAATCATTATTATTTTAATTTTTTATATTTTTAAGTTTTTATGTTTTCATCAGCGGCCTGATTCCCGGTAAAATCTTCCCTTCCATAAATTCCAGCATTGCCCTGCCAAAATTCTCAAAAATTTAGAACGGAGTGAATAAATTTTTGATAGAATTTTGAGCATCCCGCCTCAAGTCTTTGAATAAAATCAATCTAAAATTAGAGTAAGCTGAAGGCGTCCACCGCGAGCATAACTCTCTGTTTCAACCAAAGTATGTTCGGACTTGGGGCGGGACAAAACCGCCTATTTGCCAAGTAGTGGCCTAATTCCGGGCAAAACCTTCCCTTCCATAAATTCCAGCATTGCCCCTCCTCCACTGGAAACAAAAACGTTTTTTCCTAATTTTAAATTTTTTAAAATAATCAATGTCTCTCCTCCACCAATAACTATTTTTGCTTTTTTGTTTTTTAAAATCTTCTGGGCGACAGAAATGGTGCCCTGACGAAAACGCCTTTCTTCAAAATATCCCATTGGTCCGTTCCAAAATATCATTTTAGCATTTTTAAAACATTTTTCAAACATTTTAACGGTTTTCGGCCCAATATCAAAAATTTCAAAATCTTTCTTTATCTTCCTTAATTCTAAAATATCAATAACATTTATTTTTTTATTCGCCATTATCTTAACATCAACCGGCAAAATAATTTTTTTATTTTTTAATAATTCTTTAGTTAAAGGTAACATTGATGGCTCGTAAAAAGATTGGCCAATTTCATCATTTCTGGCTTTAAAAAAATTGCTAGCCAAAGAACCACCGACCAAAACCTTATCTGCCTTTTTTAATAAATTTTTAATAGGTTTAATTTTAGTTTCTATTTTCTTCCCGCCCATTAAAACAATCAAAGGGTGTTTGGAATTTTTTAAAAAAGAACTAAGATATTTTATTTCTTTTTCCAACAAAAGACCGGCATAACCGGGTAAATATTTATTAATGGCGACCAAAGAAGCGTTTTTCCGATGACTTGCGGAAAAGGCTTCATTAACGTATATGTCTGCTAAGGCGGATAATTTTTTAGCAAAGATATCATCGTTTTTTTCTTCTCCGGGATAAAAACGAAGATTTTCTAACAAGATGACCTGGCCGGGCCTCATCTTCCCCGCTGCCTTTTCCACTTCCAAGCCCAGACAGTCGTTAACGAATTTAACCGGCAGTTTTAAATTTCTCAAATATCGGTAAACCGGCAGTAAGCTGAATTTCTTTTTTATCTCCATATTCTTATGTTCTAATGTTCTAATACTCTCATAATCTAATGGTCGGCCTAAATGGCTGATTAAAATTATCTTAGCTTTTTTCTTAATTAAATAATTAATGGTCGGCAAAATTTGCCTGATTCTGGAATCGTCAATAATTTTTCCGTTTTTAATCGGGCAATCAAACCCAACTCTAACCAAGACTTTTTTATTTTCCAAATTTTTTATTTTTTTTAATGTTTTTATTTTCATTTTATTTTGCCAAATACTCTAAGAACTTTTTTGCTTTAGCTAATTCTTCTAAATCTGGTTTTTCTTTTTCCGCTACTGCCACCATATTTTTTAATTTCTGAATTGACTCTCTCACTTCTGGAGATAAAACCACGGTCCGTTCCAAAAGGGTGATCGCTTTTGCGTACTCCTTTTCGTAATAATAAATCCTCGCCAACTCAAAATATACCTGCTGGCGATTCGGAGAAAGCGACAAAGCTTTATTTAAAACTCTTTTTGCTTCTGCAATATATGATCGGTCATATTTTACACCCAAGCCATATAACTGACCCAAATAAAGCCAATATCGGGCGTCCCAGGGATGTTCCTGTGTATTCTTTTTATATTCGCTAATGGCTAATTCCGTGCCCAACCCCAGTATTTGCAAATCGTCCTGCGTGGTTTTTTCTCCAATATCGTTATGTCCTTGAGCAATCATCTGGGCTAAATAAACTCGGGTATCTAAATTAGTAAAACAAGGTTTGCTTAGAGCTTTTTGGTACCAATAAAGAGCAGTATTAAAATCAACCTTAGCTGCGTTCCAGGCCTTGGCGCCTAAACGCGATTGCTGAAACGGTTCAAAATTAAATTTGTACATCATTGCCGGAGAAATAACAACGACCAAAAGGACCAAAACCGGCAACGGAAAACGCGATCCCGCCCGAGGCCTGACCTCTTTTGGGAGGTCAGTTGGGAGGTTAGACCTCCATGTATCACTGGCAATAAAGTAAACCAAACCTAAACTAAAATAGAAGATAATAAGTGGCGCCGGCGTATCAAAAACAAAAAGGTTTTGAATAAAATAAGCCAAAAACATCAAACCTAAAATCACTAAAGAAATATTTTTCTTTGATGTGTCTCCTCTCTTTGTCTTTTTGTAAATCAACCAGAATATCGCGCCAAAAATACTTAGATAAGAAACTAAACCAAAAGGGCCTGATAAGGCCAACACATCAATCACCTGATTATGAGAACGATCAAACCAGGTGGCGTCTATTCCCTTAACTAAATAACGGGGCTGATAATATTTATTAAAAATTAAATTATAATTCTCCCAGCCCCATCCCGACAATGGCCGGTCAATGAATCCTTTTAGCCCAATCAGCCAGGCATCAAAACGGTCAGCGGCACTGACAGTAAAATTTGCCAACCTTCGAACAAATATCGGCATCTTGTTAATTTGAGAACTGAATTGCGGCAGTTGAATAAAAATCAACCCGCTTAAAATCAGAATCAATAAAATAATAATGCCGACCTTGAGCAATCTGGATTTTGAAGTAAAAATAAGAAAAAGAAAAAAGGAAAATAAGCTTATTCCAAAGGCCAGCATTACTCCGCGCGAGGCAGCGGACAGCATTACCCAAAGATTGAAAATAATCAACAAAAAGCTGATGATCTTCCCCTGCCATTTCCGGCTTTGTGACATAAGCCAGCCGGCCAGAAAAACGTTCAGCATGGCGTAAACGGCCAGAAAAATAGGATTGCCCAGGGTGGCGGTCATCTGACGTTCATTTATTTTTATTAAAAAATCCAATCCCATTTTCTGTCCCAAACCGTACAAACCGACCAACAAGGAACAGGACAAACTCGACCACACAAGGAACCGCCAGTCCCTTTTGCTTTTTTCGCCGGAGGCGGATCCGCCTCGGGCGGAAAAGACGCTGGTCAAAACCAAAAAAAACGCATACAAATGCAGAATGGTTGCCAGGCCGTTCATTCTTTCTTCCGTGCTCCAGAAACTCCGGCGGAAATCCAGGCCGCATAAAGAAGTCAAAAACAAGACGGCGATAAAAACCGTCAAAGCGATGATTAAAGGATTCTTAAAATCAAGGTGGTATTTTTTTTCGTTTTTGGCGTATAAAGACAGGAACAGCCAGGCAACGAAAATGACTTCCGTGAGAATCTGGAAAACTATGGCCTTGGGGAAAATAAAAGGATAAAACGTCCCTTTATAGACCAGTAAAGGAATAAATAAAATAAGGGCAACACCGATTTTTACGGCCCAAACGAGTATTTTTTCCAGTTTCTCCGACATATTATTTTGTTTATGGGGTCTGACCCCAGAATCCACCCTCCGGATAATCGCTCCAATAAAGCATTTCCTGACGATTTTTCCCGCGTAGCGGGATCTCGCTTTGCGATGATTAAATTTGGCGCGATTTCGACCGGTTTTCAAATTAATCAAAATAAACTACAAAATCCTGCTTTTATTATAGCAGGATTTTATGATATGAGTATAGATTAGCAACTTGGGAGCTCGACTCCCAAGTTATATATCAAATCTATATTGTTAATGATTCAATACTAATCGTTTCCGCATTAAATTTTATTTTTCCCTTTGGTAATACCTTGTTAGCGGCAACCAATCTTAACATACTTGCCACATTACTGTCGGTATTGGTAAAAGAAACTATTTTTTTATTTTGCCATTTATGGGCGAATTCTTCCCGAATGCTCAATAACTGATGGGCTGCCGAACGAGAAATAAATTGAACATTACTAAAATCAAGAGCTACATTAACGTCAGGAGCCCTTTTTATAGACTTCTTGAAATTATCAATAACATCGCGAGACGAGATAATCGGAGCGATAGATTCAGCAATATCTATGATTGTAATGTTTTCTTTGTGCATATTTATATCCAATGTAGTTATTATAATTAAATATTTTAATTGGTCAAGCCTACTCTAAAAAAGGATAAATATCAATGGCTTGCTTCGGAAACGGAATCCTATAACTAATAATTACGCCTTGCCAATTAAAAGATGGCATTTCCATCAATTTTTCTCTATTTTTCTCGGAAATCAAAGCCGCGTTTCCGGATAATATAATAAAGCTGCCGCCTAATCCTTCGCAGATTACTCGTTTAGAACTATAAATACCAAAACCTCTATCTTTATCCAGTTTGGTAGAGCGACCGTCCACAGCCTCCTTAACCGCTTCTTTATCATTTAAGACGATATTCCTCTCCTCTTTGTAACAGTTCCTTAATCCTCTTCCCGTATCAACGATACATAAATCTAAAAATTTTTTATTAGGATATATTTGGGCAAACACCCAACCTCTGTCCTTTTTACTATGTTCAAAAATATTCCCCACTAACTCGGTTATGGGATAATAAATCGCATCTTGGGAGCCCGCGACTCCATTAATTGTTTTATAAAGCATCGTGGAAAAACAAGACTCTAATTTTTCTCTATTTTCTACCTGTTTTGATTTCTCTAAAGAAGTAACAGGAATATAACTTAAAAATTTTTGAAATTCAGCAACGGAATTAACTCCCTCGGGAAAACGAACCGTGTTTAAATAAGAATTAACATCGCTCCTTTGAGATGGTAAATATTCACTTTTAGTCTCATGAATATAGGCGCTAATAGGCAAAATCACTAAAGGGTAAATCCAGCCTAACTGTGAAAAGTCAAAAATAACCTTTTCTAACCTATTGATCTTGGAAAAAGTTTGATAAAAAGAAACAAATTGGGCAATTAATGATTCTGTTTTAGGTTTTAAAACCGCAATGGTTTGCATAATAACTTCTCAAATTTTAATCCTGCTTTTATTATAGCAGGATTTTATGATATGAGTATAGATTGATTTATATGATTTATATAAATATGTAATTATTTATTTTACTAACCTGTCGGGTTTGATTCACAAGAATAGTTAATTCCCTTCTTGGTTCCGGAACTCCGAAAATTAAACAATTACAAAAGGAGCAACAATGTGCTCCTTTTATTCAGGATTCATGAATGACCTTGACCTAACTTTAAAATGGATCTGTGGCGATCTTTCTTAGCGGCCTGATTAGGAATATCATTGCTAATATTCCCATTGATACCCAAGTTGTCACCGGATATGCCAGTGGCATCGGGATTGGTATCAGTTCTCCTGCCATCATTTTTGTGAATTCCGCCAATCCCACTTTCGTGAGAACATATGTTGGAACCGTGATGGTCAAACTGACCATCGCTGCCAACATGACTACCGGCAGACTGTTTTCAAGACTGTTTTTAAAGAACTTTTTCATTTTTTTTCCTCCTATTTACTTTAAAGATTATATATATCCTATCACAAAATTGCCTTTTTGTCAATAATATAAAAAAGGCTTATAAGCCTTGATTTGACCATTCGGGTCAGTTGCATAAAAATAATTGGCTCAGAATTGTGGACAGTGTTAGAACGATAATTCAACAGCAAACTGAATACATTTACATCCCAAATTTAAGGGGTTTCGCCGATAAATAATTTCGCCTGTTATTTTTCTGTCTTAAACATCTTGCCGTGACCAGGAATGATATAATCTGCCATTTCCAAAACTTTTTTCCTACTTTCCTTTAATTGTTCAATATCACTTGCATAGGGATCATCTTCGGGGAAGTTTTGTTCCCAAAATATATCACCACATATAGCAACGACCCCCTCATCTGTTTTGACAAAAAGAGTTAAACCGTCATAGTTATGTCCTGGTGTTTTCAAAATTTGAATATCATCTGTAAATTGTTCTTTCCAATCTTCAACTGTATTTCTGTCCCATAACCCCCAGTATTCCAATGTTTTTGCCTTGGGGAATATCCCTATATTCCTGTAATGATCAATATGAGAATGGGTTATGCAAACAATATTAACATCATCTATGGTTAAGTTCTCTTCTTTGAGTTTATCAATAAGAATTTTTTGGTCTTCCAATACCCCTGGGTCGACTACCATTACGATATCTTTATCCCTGATTAAAGTAATAGTCGGGCAAGTCTTTTCTTCTCCCTGTTCGGCAGTATTTGCTGTTGTATAACCTTCTACTAAAATTTTTACTTTTGCCATATTTTTATAATAAAAGTCACTCAAATTCAATAATATCCTTGATTGTTACGACGACTACTCCTTTCGGCGACCAATTCTTATTCGTTTCCAGATTCTTAACAAAATCAAAGTGTTCGCCACTTGTGTAATATTCGGCAATACCTGAAATCTTTAAGCCATAATGATAATCTTCCTCGTAGGCCAAAAGAAAAACGTTTTTATTAGTTAAAAGATTATCCTTTGTTGACCCCATCTGATTATCAGTTATTATTATTTTGTCTTTTTCGGCTTTATTGACTTCAACAATGATCGCTCTTGGCTTGTTATTATAGCCTGAAGTCGCAAAAATCATCAGATTTCTTCGAGACAATAAATCTAATTGTTTTTCAGTTAATTCCATATTTTTATTATAATCTTATTTCTTTTTCCAGCCATTCAATATGCTGGGTTTTTCTTTTCCAAAATGGGTCGAAGGGTCTGGGGTCTGAAGGACTTGGGGCCTGACCCCGAAATCCTTCCTCCGGGTTGGAAACGATTCTAAATTATTTCCCTAAGAAATTGGTAATAATTTTAATTAAGGAATCTTTATCCTTCGGGTCGCTTATGGCAATTAAAAGCGATAAAGAAACAAGAGTATTATTGTTTATCTTCCTTTCGCCATTTTTCCTATAAAGACAATCATTTTTGTCTAAGAAATAAATGAACAAAAATGAGCCTATGCGCTTATTGCCGTCAACAAAAGGATGATCTTTGATGATAAAATATAATAAATGCGCCGCCTTTTCTTCTAGAGAAAAATATAATTCTTTCCTTTTAAAGGTTTGATAAATATTGCCTAAAATCGCTTTAAACTTTTCCCCGCTTTCTTGCCCAAACAAACTACCGGCTTCTTTTTTGGCAACCAAATCTTTTTTAATTTGAAGAATGACTTCTGTCGCTTCATTATATTTTAAGATAAATTTTCCTTTTGTTTTCTTAATCAATAATATTTTTTTCTTGTCGTATTGCCCTAAAAGCGTCAGGGTTTTGGAATAATTAGCCAATAAATCTAAAATTTCCCCCTCTTGTCCGGTTAATAATTTGCGTTTTGCCTTCTCTCGCAAAAGATTGATTGCGTTTTGTATCTCTTTTATTTGATCTTGCGCCTGTAATAAACGTTCCCTATTAATACTATAACCCTTAACGAGATAATCCTTTAATATTTTTGTGGCCCAAACGCGAAATTGAGTCGCTCGTTTAGAATTAACCCGATAGCCAACGGAAATAATCATATCTAGATTATAAAAATTCATTTTTCTAATCCTATTATCAGCGGCAACCTGTTCCAAAATGGAACAGGTTGATTTCCTGTCTAATTCTTTTGATTTATAAATATTATTTATATGTTTGACGATTGCCGGACGATTAACGTTAAAAAGTTCGGCAATCAGACGCGCATCAAGCCAAATAGTGTTCTTCTCAAGTTTAACTCTAATTTCCGGCCCCTTTGGTGATTTATAAATAATTATTTCTCCCTTTTTTACTTTCTGATTTTTCATACTTTTTATGATATGACATGAGGACTGTCCCCTTTTTTCTATTTTCGTAAACTGGCTCTTAGAAAAAATTTTAGAACGTTTTTTTAATTCGCCGTCCGCCAGTTGGCGGAGGCGAAAGAACTATTTACCCCGACATCAATGGGGTCTACATCAATGGGGTCTGACCCCAAAATCCGCCCTCCGGATAATCGCTCCAATAAAGCATTTCCTGACGATTTTTTCAATTTGGCGCGATTTTGTCCGGTTTTTGGGTCTTCTAAGAGGTCAGACCCCAAACCCCAAAAGTTGAGAAGTTCAACTTCTCAACTTTTTTACTCAATACCGACTAGAACCGCGGCGTCTTTCCCTTTAATTTTTATGCTTTTTCCAGCCGGTGAAGAAATCTTTTTTTCATCATCTACTATTTCCACCAAGGTCTCCTTGGTAATCGTCTCCCTGATGTTTTTTGAAAACTCTCTCTCCTCTTCGTCAACGAAATACAAGCTAACCTTGCTTTTCGGCTCAACGTTTAATTCTTTTTTAATCCTCTGAATCTGGCGGATAATGTCCCGTATTTCACCTTCATTTCTCAGTTCCTCGGTAATCTCTGTATCCAATTTCACCTCCTCTTCTAAATTATCATCAAATAAAATTTCCTTAACATTAACTTCTTCTTTAACTAGATTATACAATTCTTCGTCAATTTTGATTTTTGCCTGCCCCGTAGCGAGCTCGCTCTGCTTCGGGGATTTTTGAATTTTGATTTTAAGCGAAGCGAGCGGTTGTCTGACTTTAATCCCCTTTTCCGCCCTCTGCGCCAAAGCCAAGACAATAATCTCCCTCACCTTTTTCATTTTTTCTTCCAATGCTTCGTCTCTTAAACCACTTTTTGGATAAAGGCAAAGATGAACGCTCTCCGCGTCTTTTTCTCCTTTCAATGATTGATAAATATATTCGCTGATAAAGGGCGTAAACGGCGCGACTAATTTTGAAAATTCCAAAAGGACGTGACGCAGGACAACGGAAGCGGTCTTTTTTTCTTCTGGGCTCTCCGGCCGCTGAAATCTTTTTCTAGAACGCCGAATATACCAATTTGACAAATCATCAACAAACGGCAAAAGAAATCTAGCCGCGGCCACGATGTCATACTTCGCTAAATTGTCAGTCAAGTTTTCTGTCAAAGTGTTCAGCCGGGAAATAATCCATTTATCTACAAGGTTTTCTGGCTTTTTGATATCCGTTTCTAAAATTTATTTCTCTTTTGTGTTTTC
>JAQTOB010000006.1 GCA_028713575.1 Patescibacteria group bacterium | reverse complement strand
TTTCTCTTTTTCTGCTTCTTTAACCGCTTTTAAAATGTCTTTTTTCAAGTCCTGAGCTATTTTCTTATTATCCTTTAAAAACTTCTTGGCGTTTTCCCAACCAACGCCCAATTTATTGTCTCCATAACTCAAAGTATTGCCTGATTTTTTAACTAATCCGTATTTGGCGCCTAAACTCAATAAATCGCCTGTCCAAGAAATTCCCTCATCATACATAATTTCAAATTCACAAACCTTAAACGGCGGCGCCACTTTATTTTTAACAATCTTAGCTTTTACTTTGTTGCCGATTATTTCTTCTCCTTTTTTAATTTGAGCCAAGCGCCGAACTTCAATTCTAACTGAAGAATAAAATTTTAAAGCCAAACCGCCGGTAGTTGTTTCCGGATTACCGAACATAATGCCAATTTTCATTCTAATTTGATTGATGAAAATAACCGCTGTTTTCGTTTTACTGACAATACTGGTTAGTTTCCTTAAGGCCTGACTCATTAAACGAGCTTGCAAACCGATCTGCTGGTCGCCCATTTCCCCTTCTATTTCCTTTTTCGGAGTTAAAGCGGCTACAGAATCAATGATAATAATATCCACTCCATTAGACCGCACCAGTGTCTCCACGATTTCTAAAGCTTGTTCTCCTGTGTCGGGTTGAGAAATTAAAAGGTCGTTGATATTTACCCCTATTTTTTTGGCGTATTCCGGGTCTAAAGCATGTTCAGCATCAACAAAGGCGGCTATCCCGCCTCTTTTTTGCGCTTCGGCAATTATGTGCAGGGCTAAAGTGCTTTTTCCGCTCATTTCTTGTCCAAAAATTTCAATAATTCGACCCCGAGGAACACCGCCCGCACCTAAAGCCAAATCTAAAGAAAGGCAACCAGTCGGAATAACTTCCACTTCCATTTTTTTTGCTTCTCCCAGTTTCATAATCGCGCCATCGCCAAAACGAGCTTTTAGTTGTTCTACAGCTATCTCGGTTGCTTTTTGTCGAGATGAAGATTCTTCTTGTTGTTTAATCATATAAATAAATTATTTTATTATTTTTTTAACTTCGTTTAAAATTTCTTTAACAAAAATTATCTAAAATATAATGTCGCAAAAACTAATTATAAGAATTTTCAATAGGATCAAAAACCACACGCAAATAAATGATACTCTTTTTAGAATACTTCTTTTGCGCCGAAATTTCAATGGTATTCAAGCCGGGCAAAAGATCTACCCTTTGGCTAAAATCTCCGTTTTCAAATTTTTCTACCGCTTGATTATTGATAAAAACGTCGGCACGTAAATCGGTTTTGCCTTTAATAATCAATGGCCTCTCCCAAACTACAATATCTTGTGGGGGGTATAAAAGTTTAATTCTCGGCGCAAATAAAACTTTTTTTGCGCTCCAACTAAAATACAAAAAAACCAATAAAACAAGCAAAAAAACAAAAACTATTTTAAAATTAAATTCTTTAGAAATATTTTCTTTTTTTTTCTTTTCTTTAAAAAGTTCCTGATAGTATTTTGTTTTTTGTTTTACTTCCCATTGTTTGACTATTTTCTCTGCATCCTGTTTTAAAAATTCCGCGTATCTTTTTAAAAAACCGCGCGCATAAGTGGGGCTTGGCAATTTATAAAAATCATCTGCTTCTAAAAACTCAAGATATTTAAATTCAATGCCGATTTTTTTCGCCACCTCGGCTAATTCCCATCCCTGAGAAAGGCGGGTCTGTTTTAAAAATCCCCCCAAAGTATTATCTCTAATTTCGCGAGAAGTAAAAGACATAATCAAAATTGACCTAATTAACCTAATTTCTAATTGACCCAATAAAATCCCAAATTACAAGCACCAAATAACAAACAAATTCCAACTGAGCTTGCCGAAGGATTAAATTTACAAATCTTCTGTATTCTCGGAAGATTGATATACTTCTCTGGGCCTGGCTCCGTCTGCGGGCCCGATTGTTCCCTCGTCTTCTAATAAATCTAAAAGTCTAGCCGCGCGAGCATAACCAATGCGCAACCGACGCTGTAAAAGAGAGGCCGAGGCCTTTCCGGCTTGAATTACTGTTTCTCTGGCTTGTGGCAACATTTCATCTTCTATTAAATCCCCTTTTTCCGAGCCTGATCCAATCGGTCGGTTGTCTGTAATATCTTCTTGGAAATTCGGTTCGGCAATATTTCTTAAATGTTCCACAATTCTTTTTACTTCTTCATCGGAAATAAAAGCGCCTTGTATTCTTTTGGGTTTTGATAATTCCGCGGACATAAAAAGCATATCTCCCCTGCCCAATAATTTTTCTGCGCCGGAAAAATCAAGAATCGTGCGCGAGTCGGTTAAGGAAGCCACAGAAAACGCCACTCGAGCGGTAATGTTAGCTTTAATTAAACCAGTAATAATATCAACTGACGGTCGCTGTGTCGCCATAACCAAATGAATACCTGTGGCTCTGGCCATTTGCGCTAAACGAACAATACAGGCCTCCACTTCTTGCGCTGCCGTAGCCATTAAATCGGCTAATTCATCAATAATAATAACAATAAAAGGCAATTTATTCTCCGGATTAGCTTGGTTATATGAATGAATATCTCTTTTTTTTGCTTCTGCCATAACATCAAAACGATGTTCCATTTCATTAACCGCCCATTTTAAAGCATTGATTGTTTTCTGCACATTGGTAATCACTGGCGTTAAAAGATGAGGCAAATCATTATAAAGGGTTAATTCCACTCTTTTGGGGTCAACTAAAATAAAACGCAAATCGTCAGGAGAATTTTGATAGATTAAACTGATAATTACGGCGTTTAAAAAAATGGTTTTACCACTGCCGGTCGCGCCCGCTACCAGTAAATGTGGCATTTTCCCAATGTCGGCCAACCAAATATTGCCGGCCACATCACGACCCAAAGCAACAACTAAATTTGTTTTTCTATTTTTAAAAACTTCATCTGATAAAATTTGTCTTAATCTGATGACCGCCACTTTTTGATTTGGTACTTCAATTCCCACTAATGATTGCCCGGGAATCGGCGCTTCAATCCTGATGGGATGAGCGGCCAAAGCCAGAGCCAAATCATTATGCAAGCCGGTTATTTGCGACAATTTTATGCCATTGGCCGGTTTAAGCGTATATTGGGTAACAGTTGGTCCTATTTTTATTTCTCCCATTTCCACCGGAATATTAAAATTTTCCAAAGTTTTTTGAATAATCAATTTATTTTCCTTAATGTCTCCGGCATTTGGCTTAGTGGAATCTGCTTCCAATAAACTCATAGGTAAATCAATTTTTTTATTGATTTTAACATAAGAAATATCCATTTCTTCTTTATTTTTGCTAAAAATGCCCTTTTTCTTGATTTTAATCGGGACCTCTTCTTCTTCAATTCCCCTTTTTTGTTCTTCGTTTTCCGGTTTGGCCAATAATCTTTCTGTTGATTCTGGTTTTAAAATAAGTTTTTCTTTTCTCTTAAATATGGACTTTCCTTTATTAAAAACATTTTTAAAAATATTTTGTTGAATCAGAGATTCCTCTCCTTTTTTATCTTCTTCTCTAAAATCGGATAAAGAAGTTTTTCTAAAAAAGACAAACCCGGTAAAAATAACAATTAAATCAATGATTAAAAAACCGACTAAAATAATCCAACCGGCCCAAAAACCAAAAGTATTAAACATTAAATAACTTACGCCATAACCCAGGTAACCGCCACCTTGATGGTCTTTCAAAACAAAATTGTCATTAATAACATATAAATGAAAAATAGAAGCCAAAAGCAAAACTAAAAAAAACAAAGCAACGCAGCGAGCCAAAAAAGAAGGAGATTTTTTTTCTGTCGCGCTATTCATCTCATTGATTTTTTGATAATGCAGGATTAAAAATATGGCAATTAATAAAGAAATTGGCACTGCCCAACTAGCCCATCCAAACAACATTTTTAAAATTAAAACCAAAAATTCTCCGGCTGCTCCGGCTAAGTTGATTAAACCTAAAAATAAAATAATCGCTAAAATAAATAAAATAATAGCGACAATCAAACGTTTTGTTTTGATATTTAAAAAAGATTCCGATTTCCTCTTTTTATCCGTGGCAGACTTTTGTTTGCCAAGTAAAAAAACTTTTTTAATAGGCTTTTTTCTTTTAACCATAGTACCACTTCGTTCTAAATTTTAAATTCTAAATTCTAAATAAACTCAAAAAGTTCAACTTAATTTTTTGAATTTTGAATTTGAATATTATTCAGAAATTAGATATTAGAAATTAGAAATTTTCAATCTAATGTTCTAATGTTGATGTTTTAGTCCTGTTCCTACGGGAATTAATCTACCAACAATTACATTTTCTTTCAAGCCTCTTAAATAGTCCGGTCGGCCACTAATCGCCGCCTTAACTAAAACTCTGGAAGTTTCCTGAAATGAAGCGGCGGAAAGCCAACTGTCGGTACTAAGAGAAACGCGAGTAATGCCGGTTAATTGTTCCTCCGCTTCCGCCGGTTTTTTGCCCATTTTCTTTATTTCTTGATTACATTCTCCTAAATATGATTTAGGCACCAATTCTCCGGGCAAAAGGTCTGTGTCGCCGCCGTCTTTAATCAAACAACGAGAAAACATTTGTCGGATAACTATTTCTATATGTTTATCATTTAATTTTTGTCCCTGCGATGAATAAATATATTGAATTTCTTTTAAAATATATTTTTCTGTTTCTTCTCGTCCCTTTAATTCATAAAGTTCGCGGAGGTCAAGACTGCCGTCAGTCAATTGCTGTCCGGCAACCACCTTGCTTCCGTCTTTAATCCAAACATTATAACCGGCTACGTCGTATTCTTCTTTGTCGTCCCGTTCAGAAATAACCTGAATCATGTTGTCTTTAATTTTTATTTTTCCTTTATATTTCGCCTTTATTTTCTTTTTATCAAAATTCGCTAAAACTTCATCTTTTTTAACTTCTTGACCATCTTTAACACTAATCTTCCATTTTTCTTCTTCATCTAATAAATAGGTTTCCGCTTTTTCTCCTCTATATTTAATAATTACTTTTTTCTGATCTTTCTCTTGAATAAATTCCGCCGTCCCGTCATGATGAGCCATAACCGCTTTTTTCTTTACTGGACGAACCTCAAAAAGTTCTTCCACCCGAGGCAAACCCTGAGTAATATCTTGTCCGGCCACACCACCGGTATGAAAAGTTCTTAATGTTAATTGCGTGCCTGGCTCGCCAATGCTTTGCGCCGCAACAATGCCAACGGCCGCCCCCATTTCTACTGGCTGATTATAACCAAGGTCATTGCCATAACATTTAGCGCAAACTCCCCGATTTGTCCGACAAGTAAGAACAGAACGAATCCAAACTTTTTCCGGGTCAGCTTCTTTTATTTGTTTGGCTTTTTCTCTAGTAATAATTTCATTGGCCTTAACTATCACTTTATTTGTTTTTGGATTTTTAATATCCTGCGCCGCGGTTCGGCCGAACAATCGGCTTTGCCAATTTTCTTCCATTTCTTCATTGTCTTGACGCGTTAAACATATTCCTTTTTTCTCTCCGCAATCTTTTTCGGTGATGATTATATCCTGACAAACATCAACCATCCGTCGCGTCAAATAACCAGCGCTTGCCGTTCTTAAAGCCGTATCGGCCACGCCTTTTCTTGAACCATGGGTGGAAATAAAATACTCTAAAACATTAAAACCTTCTTTGAAAGAAGATTTTATTGGTAACTCAATTAAACGGCCCGTAGGTGAAGAAACGATTCCCCTCATCCCGAACATTTGCGATAATTGACTCCAAGAGCCGCGCGCGCCCGATTCAACCATACAAAAAACCGAACTGTTGGCCGGTGTATTTTTTTTCACTATTTCCGTAATTTTATTTTTCGCCTCAATCCAAACTTCTATACTTTTTAAATATCTTTCGTCTTCAGCCAAAAGACCCGACTCATATTGCGATTGAATTTCCGTTATTTTCGCTTCCGCTTCTTTAACAATCTTTTCTTTTTCCGTCAAAACAGGTAAATCATCCATTCCCCAAGAAAGGCCAGAAGAAGTTAAATATGAAAGCGTAGTTTTTTTAATCTGGTCAAGCAGTTCTACTGATTTTTCCATCCCATACTGTTCTATTGATTGAGTAACAATTTCATTCAATTTTTTCCTGTCAACTATACAATCCATGTTGTATAAACCAGGAAACAAAATTTGATTAAAAACCAAACGACCAACGCTGGTTTCTTTTATTTTATTTTCTAATCTTACTTTAATTTGTTGTCTTAATCCTATTTTTCCCAACTGATAAGCCAAAACTGCTTCATTTATATCACTGAAAGAAATTAAATCTTTTTTCTTTTCTTCTAAAAAGGTTAAATAATAAGCGCCCCAAACCATATCTTGAGTCGGCGTTACAATCGGTTCACCGGTCGCCGGTTTTAAAAGATTGTGGCTGGATAAAATAACTTTTTCCGCTTCTTCCATAGCTTTTTTAGTAATTGGAAGATGAACTGCCATTTGGTCACCGTCAAAATCTGCGTTAAAAGCAGCACAAACCAAGGGATGAATTTGAATTGCTTTGCCTTCAATTAAAACCGGTTGAAAGGCCTGAATTCCCAAACGATGAAGAGTCGGCGCCCGATTTAACAAAACATAAGATTTTTTGGTGACTTCTTCTAAAATGGCCCACACTTCCTCTGTTCCTTCTTCAATCAAACGATTGGCGCTACGAACATTATGAACTGTGCCATTTTTAATCAACTCACTGGCAATAAAAGGTTTAAAAAGTTCCAGGGCCATAATTTTCGGTAAACCGCATTGATTAAGATTTAATTGCGGGCCTACGACGATTACTGAACGACCGGAATAATCAACTCTTTTCCCTAAAAGATTTTGCCTAAATCTCCCCTGTTTACCCTTTAAAATATCAGCCAATGATTTTAAAGCCCTTCTTTGTCCGGTAGAAGCAATGGTTGTTTTACCCGACCTCATTTCATTGTCAATTAAAGCATCAACTGCTTCTTGTAACATTCTTTTTTCATTGCGAAGGATTACTTCTGGCGCATGTAATTCATAAAGACGTTTTAATCTGTTATTGCGATTTATTACCCGACGATAAAGGTCATTTAAATCAGAAGAAGCAAATCTTCCGCCGTCTAAAGGCACTAAAGGTCTTAATTCTGGAGGAATAACCGGTAAAATATTTAAAATCATGCACTCGGGTTTGATTTTATTGCCGGCAAAACTTTTTAAACATTCTATACGTTGAGCTAATTTTTTCTTTTTCCCCGGATTAACCGTAATCTTTTTTTCTTTTTCTAATTCCTTAATTAATTTAAGGATATCTACTTCTTTCAAAAGTTTTAAAATGGCTTCGGCGCCGATGCCGGCCTCAAAAATATGCCCATACTTTAAAGATAAATCCCGATATTCAAGCTCGGTTAAAAATTTCTTTTGTTTTACTTCTCCAATTTCACGCTTGGTTTCGTTATAATTAACAGTTAATTGTTTAATTTTCTTTTCCTCCTCTGGGTCGCCTTTTAATTCTTTTTTCTTTAATTTAAATTCTTCTTCTAGTTCAATAATTAATTTCTGTTTTAAGTCCCCTTTTACTTCTGTAATAATAAAATTGGCGAAATAAATAACTTTTTCCAAATTTTGAATTGAAATATCTAAAATTAAACCAATTCTTGACGGTAAACTGTGTAAAAACCAAATATGCGCCACTGGAGCTGCCAATTCAATATGACCCATTCGTTCTCTTCTAACCAAACTTCTCGTTACTTCTACGCCGCAACGATCGCAAACAACTCCCCGATAACGCAATTTTTTATATTTTCCACAAGCGCACTGCCAATCTTTTACCGGACCAAAAATTTTTTGACAAAACAATCCATCTCTTTCCGGTTTACGACTGCGATAATTAATTGTTTCTGGCTTAGTTACTTCCCCATGCGACCAATTTTTAATTTCTTCCGAAGAAGCTAAACGCAAAAGAACGGCGTCAAAATCTAAGGTCTTTTTTGACCGCTCATTGGGTAAAGATAAAGTGTTGATACTTGATGGCGTAGACATAAATACTTCTCTAAATTTCCCGCCAAAGGCGGGTCCGCCTTTGGCGGAAAAATGCAAATTAACGTTAAAGATTAATTTCAAAAGTTAGTTAATTTCAAAATTTAGTCCCTAATTTTTCTTCCTCCCTTAATCATTTCCACATTTAAACACAAACCTTTAAGTTCACGGACTAAAACGCTAAATGATTCTGGAATATAAACTTCTCTTACTGGTTCGCCCTTAATAATTGACTCATAGGCCTTAGTTCTTCCCACCACATCGTCTGACTTAATAGTTAACATTTCTTGTAAATTATAAGCGGCACCATAACCTTCTAAAGCCCAAACTTCCATTTCTCCCAACCTTTGCCCGCCAAACTGGGCTTTCCCGCCCAAAGGTTGTTGAGTAATCAGGGAATAAGGACCAATTGAACGTTGGTGGATTTTATCTTCAACCAAATGATTTAATTTCATTATATAAACATAACCGATTGTTACCTGTTCTTTAAACATCTCGCCCGTGCGACCGTCATAAAGCGTTGTTTTGCCTGTAGAAGAAAAACCGGCTTTGATTAATTCTTGTCTTATGGTTTCTTCTTTAATTCCGTTTAAGGCCGGAGTAGCGGCTTTATAGCCTAACTTTTGAGCCGCCAAACCTAAATGAATTTCCAATATTTGCCCTAAATTCATTCTGGAAACCACGCCCAGAGGATTTAAAATAATATCAATGGGCGTTCCGTCAGCTAAATAGGGCATATCTTCTTGGGGGACAATTTTGGAAACCACTCCTTTGTTGCCATGACGACCCGCCATTTTATCACCAACCTGAACTTTTCTTAAATCCGCCACTAAAACTTGAATTGATTTTATCACGCCCGGCGCCAATTTGTCTCCTTTTTCTCGTGAAAAAATCTTAACTCCAATTACTTTGCCGTGTTCGCCATGTTCAAGATATAAAGAAGAATCCCTTACGTCTTGCGCTTTTTCTCCAAAAATCGCTTTTAATAATTTTTCTTCTGCTGTTAATTCAGCTTCTCCTTTGGGAGTAATCTTACCCGCTAAAATATCGCCTGATTTAACTTCCGCTCCTATTCTAACAATACCTTCTTCGTCTAAATCTTTTAATTTTTCTTCGCTCACATTCGGAATGTCTCGCGTGGTCATTTCTGGGCCAAACTTTGTTTCTCTAATGTCAATTACATGTTCATCAATATGCAAAGAAGTAAAATTGTCCTTTTGTACTAAACGGGAAGAAATTAAAATCGCATCTTCATAATTTCCCCCTTCCCAAGACATAAAGGCGCCTAAAATATTTTGACCAAGCGCCAATTCTCCGTTTTCGGTTGAAGAACCGCAGGCTAAAACATCACCCACTTTGATTTTCTGATTTTTGATCACCACCGGACACTGATTAAAACAAGTGTCAAAATTTGAGCGGGCATATTTATTAAAATAATAAATTTCATTTTTTCCCGAATTGGTCAATAAACGAAGATGTAGGGCATCCACTTCCATTACTCTTCCGTTTTCTTTGGCAATAATCAAATGACCGGAATCACGCGCCACCTTTTCTTCCATTCCCGTACCAACAATCGGCGCCTCTGGTTTTATTAAAGGAACGGCCTGACGTTGCATATTAGTACCCATTAAAGCGCGGACGCCGTCATCATGCTCCAAAAACGGAATTAAAGAAGTGGCAATACTGATTATTTGACCGGCGCCGACATCAATAAAATCAACTTCATCGCTACTGCAAAAAGTAGGCCGGCCGTTAATACGAGCCTCTACTCTTTCTTCCATAATTTTCCCATGTTTATCAATCTCTATAGAAAAAGGAGCTAATACATATTTCTCCTCTTCAAAGGCATCAAGATAAACAATTTCATTAGTCAACTTTCCTTTAATCACTTTGCGATATGGTGTTTCAATAAATCCATATTCATTAATGCGCGCATAACTCGCCAAATGACTAACTAATCCAACATTTGGTCCTTCTGGGGTGGCAATGGGGCAAATCCGACCATAATAAGTGCGGTGCACATCGCGAACCTCAAAAACCGCTCTTTCCCGACTCAAACCGCCGGGACCAGCCACGGTTAATCTTCTTTTATGCGACAATTCAGAAAGAACATTTGTTTGATCCATAAATTGGGACAACTGTGAAGACATAAAAAATTCCTTAATCACGCCGGCAATCGGTCTAATGTTAATCAATTGACTAGATGTCACTTTACCCTCGGCCACGCTCATCCTGTCTTTAACAATTCTTTGTAATCTTAACATGCCCACGCGCATCCGATTTTGAATTAATTCGCCAACCGCGCGGATACGACGATTGGCTAAATGATCTATATCATCACCCCTCCCCTGAGTAATATTAAGTCTAATCATTTCTTTAAGAATGGCGGCAATATCTTCGGGCCGAAGGGTGCGATTTTTTATTTTTTCATCCAAACTAAGCCTCTGGTTTATTTTGTATCTTCCCACTTTACTTAAATCATAACGATTGGGTTGAAAAAACATAGCGTAAATAAGAGACTTAGCATTGTCAACAGTAGCTAAATCGCCTGGCCTAATTTTTCTGTAAACTTCAATTAACCCCTCTTCTTCCGAGGCCGAAGGGTCTTTTTCTAAAGTAGCTTTAATATAATCTAAAATTTTAATATCTTCATCTTTTTCCTTGCCTAAAGGAACTTTGGGGGTAAATAAATCAAGTATTTCTTTGTCTGTCCCATAACCAAAAACTCTTAACAAAGAAGTGGCTGGTGTTTTTCTTTGGCGGTCAATTCTTGCCCAAATAACTTTTTTGGCGTCTGTTTCAAATTCAAGCCAAGCGCCACGATCAGGAATAATTTTAGCGCCGTAAAAAAATCTCCCCTTAATTAATTCTTGACTGAAAAATACACCCGGTGACCTAATAAGCTGTTGAACTACTACCCTTTCAATGCCGTTAACAATAAAAGTTCCTCTTTCCGTCATTAAAGGAATGTCGCCGAAATATATTTCTTGGTTTATTCGGCGACCGGTTTTCTTATTAATTAAACGCACCTTTACGGTTAAAGGTGCTTCATATGTTAAATTGCGGTCTTTGCTAATAATTTCATCAAATTTAGGGGCGTTTAAATAACAATCCAAAAAATGCAATTCAAAAATTTTTCCTACTGAATCTTCAATTGGAGAAAATTCTTTAATTAATTCTTTAATCCCTTTGTTTAAGAACCATTTATATGAGGTTTTTTGAATTTCCGTTAAATCAGGAAGTTCTAAATTAACGCGGGATTCTGAAAAATATTTACGTTTATCAGACATAAAATATTTTGAGGATAAAAAACCCTTCGGAACTGTTTCTTCCTAAAAGGTCTTCTTATTAACTTTTATTTTTTTATAAATAAAAAAGATATTAAAATACTAAATAAAATTTAGCTAATATATAATAACAAATATCATTTATTCAGTCAAGGGAAAATTAAGCTATTTTTTCCCTTTATTTAAGCCAAAATAAGCGTTTTCCACAATTTATCCCCCATACACACTAAACGAATATAAAAATTATGTTCTATATCTACATTATAAAGAGCATTAAAAATAAGAATTTTTACATTAAAAATATTCGTTTGGTGTAGGATTGTTCCCTGCGCTAAAAAACATTAATAGTCAGGTCAACAATTCTCTCACCGCTTTTCTGTCGTCCCAAAGAAAACGTTTCCCTTTTGGTCCCATAATACATGGTTCGCAACCCTTGCCTGTAATTATAATAGTGTCTTCTTTTTCTGCTATAGATAAAGCTTGAGTAATGGCCTTTTTTCGGTCAATAATTTTCATTGCTTTTTTATTTTTAATACCAGCAATCACTTGAGCAATGATTTCTCCAGGCTCTTCATCATAAGGGTCTTCGTTGGTAACAATTATTTCGTCGCAATATTTCTCCGCGATTTCTCCCATAATCGGCCTTTTCCATTTGTCTCGTCCGCCGCCGGCTGAACCAAAAACGCAAATTAATTTTCCTCGCTTATCTAAATTTTTTATTGTCTGATAAACTTTTTCCAATGAATTTGGTGTGTGCGCGTAATCAACTAAAATAAATGGTTCTTTGGCAATAATTTCCATACGGCCGGGCATTTGTTTAACTTCAGTCAAAGCTCTTTTACAAACATCTAAACTAACCCCCTGCGACAAAGCAACATTAACCGCGGCCAGAGCATTGCTGATATTAAATTTCCCCAATAAATTAAGTTTAAAATTAATGCCATTGATTATAAATTCTGACCCCTGAGAAGTCAATTTGATTTCTTTCGCTTCTACAATTTTAATTTCTTGCCTCATCGGCAAGTCCGGCGCCTGCCCGCCGGAGAGACGGGAAGAAACGGGCTTGTCCGCCGAAGAGGCGGATTGATTTTTTCCTCTTAAGTCAGCAGTTTCACTTTCGGCAAAAAATTTCAAATTTTTTATTGTATAACCGTATTGTTGATCTGTCTTAAACTTTAAAAAATGTTCCTGATTGTCATCATCTAAATTAATAATGCTGATTTTATCAATCAATTTATCATTGAGTTTTTTTCTTTTACTTTTGCTTAAATGCTGGAAAAATTTCTGTTTGGCCTCACGATATTTAACAAAACCGCCGTGCGCTTCAATGTGTTCTGGCGATAAATTAGTAAAAACTCCGATGTCATAATTAAGGCCTAAATGACGATATTGGATTACGCCTTGCGAACTGGTTTCAATCACAACATAAGAACAACCAGCTTTAAGCATTTGTTTTAATAATTTCTGTAAAGCAAAACGACCAAGCATAGTCATCTTTGTTTTATTCTCCCATTCCTTATTTCTAATTTTAAAATTAAAAGTGGTGGCTAACCCGACTTTAAAACCAGCTTGTTCTAAAATCTTGGCAATCAAATTTGCTGTAGTTGATTTCCCCGTTGTGCCGGTCACGCCAATAACAATCATTTTTTGACCGGGAAAACCATAAAACAAAGCCGCGGACAAAGCCAAAACGCGGTGATAAAATAAAAACAAAAAACTAGGAACTATTTTTTTTACCCCGTAGAAAAATTTTGAATTATTTATTATCATCATAAAAATAATCTTTAAGACGCCTTTTTAATAATCTTTGACCTTGGGCGGTCTTTGAATAACACTCTCTGCGTTTTGCATCTTCTTTATTTAAATAGGCTTCATAATATATCACTTTCCAAGGTCTATACGGCTCGGTGGACTTTACTAAACCTTTATTATGTTTTTCTAGTCTCTCTTTTAAATCTATGGCGTAGCCACATAGAGACTTTTATTTTTTGAACTTTGGATGACATAATTATAGAAAAACATAATTTCCAAAATTTCTCTACGGGATTTTAAAAAAATTTTTATCACTAAATTAGAATAAAGGGGCAAGGAAACCTACGAGGTCTCGCCTCGTAGATATTCTACGCCTCGTAGATATTTCAGAAAGCCTACGAGGTCTCGCCTCGTAGATATTCTACGCCTCGTAGACGAGGTCGAAACCTATGAGACCTACGAGGTTCTCGCCTCGTAGATACGTAGATATTTTATGTCTTGAGGTTCTGTAATTATCTTTACTATTCCGCCCGATACCAAATCTCAATATTGGCCAAAGAAAAATCCCTGGTGAACAATTTTCTGTATATTTCCGTTGACCGTCTTTTTTCCGCCATTAAATAATTCTTAAGAAAATAAAAGTACCCAAGGAGGAATTTCACCCCCACACCAATCCCCTCGACAGGAATCGAACCTGTATCCTAAGCTCCGGAAGCTTATATTCTGTCCATTGAACTACGAGGGGAAAACTAGTATAACGGCGAAGCCTCCATCTTAGTCTCTACACTCTACACAGGTACACTCTACACAGGTTCAACCTGTGTATTTGGCCCCTGTGTATTTGGCCTATGTATTTGGTTAATTACTCTTCTTGTTCCGCTAAAGATAATAAAGAAACATCTTTATTAAGTTTATTATAATCGGGCAGTTCTTTTAAGTCATTAATGCCTAAATGCCGGATAAAATCCAAACTGACGCTATAAACCTGACTTTCTTTATCTTCATTGTCTTCATCCGCCGCTTGTCCGCCGATAAGGCGGGAAGAGAGAGGTTCTTCTACAATCAAACCCTTGATCAAAAGATTGCGTAAAATAATACTGCAATTAACCCCGCGAATTTGTTCTAGTTCTTCCTTTCTAATGGGTCCGCGATAAGCGATAATCGCCAGGGTTTCCAAGGAAGCCGGGGTTAATTCCTGATTGATTTCCTGTTTTAAAAAATTCTGAATAATCTGGCTATTTTCCGGACTGGTAACCATTTGGAAATCCTGACCGTTCTGGATAATCCTTATCCCCCTCTCCGCTGAATTATGTTCCTCGGTCAATTCTTTTAAGGCCTGTTCTACGCTTTCCAATTTTTGTTCGGTAATTTTAGCCAGCTCCTTTTTATTCAAAGGCCGGTTGATTATAAAAAGAATGCTTTCTATAATTGATTTTATTTTTTTTATTTCCATAATTCTATAATTTTATTATTCTTTATTTTTAGTAACAATAATTTTTTCAAACAATCCTGCCTGACTAACTACAGCTTGCCTTCTTTTAACTAATTCCAGAACTGCCAAAAAAGTGGCTATTTTCTCCGCTTTTTCTTTGCCTTTAATTAAAGAATCAAAAATTATTTCTTTCTTTTGACTTAAAACTTCAATTAATTCCCTGATCTTCGCCTGCAAAGAAACAACTTTTCTTTTAATAATTTGTTGGTTAAATTTAATTTGTTCTGAAATAAACAGAGATAAATTCTTAAAATATTTTTCCAAAATATGAGTCGTAATTTTAGTTTCCAAAGAAAAATGCGGCACAATTTCCAAGGGAATTCTTTCTCGAGCAAAAGAATAAATCGGTTGACTAGCAATTCTCCCTATTTCTTTGGTTGCCCGCATATACTGCTGATAAATCTTTAACTGGCCAACTAAATCTTGACCCTCTTCATCTTCTTCTGTTGTCCCGGGAACCAAAAGCTTTGATTTAATGAAAATTAATTTAGCGGCAATTTCTAAAAAATCCGCTAATTCATCGGGTTGAACCTGTTCCACTTTTTCTAAATGATGTAAAAATTCATCCGTTACCTGAGCCAAAGAAACTTCGGTAATATCCATTTTCTCCTTTTCAATCAATTGTAAAAGCAGGTTAAAAGGTCCTTGAAATTTTTCCAAAGTAAGAGTATACACGCGAAACTTGTTAATTTATTTAATATTTCATTTGGGGTCTGACCCCATGGATTTGAGGACAAGAGTATACATATTTTTAGTTGAGGTTTAATTCCATAAAAAAATTGCTTAAAATCACACCAAATTTGAATTTTTGCTCTATAATCCTTTATTAATGCGGGTTTCAGAAGGCCTCTTCATGGGGTCAGACCCCAAGGCTCTAGACCCCAAGGCTCTTAATATTTCATTTGGGGTCAGGCCCCATGGACTTGAGGACAAGAGTATACATATTTTTAGTTGAGGTTTAATTCCATAAAAAAATTGCTTAAAATCACACCAAATTTGAATTTTTGCTCTATAATCCTTTATTAATGCGGGTTTCAGAAGGCCTCTTCATGGGGTCAGACCCCAAGGCTCAAATGGGGTCAGACCCCAAGGCTCAAATGGGGTCAGACCCCAAGGCTCAAATGGGGTCAGACCCCAAGAAAAGAAAAGGCCCCAAGAAAGAAAATGTTTTATTTTTTCTACTTTTTCTTACTAAAACTTCCTTTTACCGGTTGTTCCGCTTTGACAAAATCTTTAGTCTTAATTTTTAAAGAAACCCCGTATTCCCCGGAATTAACGATAATTTTTGCCGGCTTAAGCACGAGATTGTCAACAAAAACCGGCATTTTCAATAACTGGCTAAAAGGCGGAATCACGCCTAATTTTCCTATCTTAATATTCTTCTTCATCCAAGCTTCTTTGAAAAAATCAATATCTTTAATTATTTTCAAATTCTGTTTTTTTCTCCAAGCATTGAAAATTTTCTTAAACTTTGCCTTATCTAAATTCTTATTAGCCGGCAAAAGAACAATAACTGGTTCTTTATCCATCTTAACTAATAGGGTTTTGGCAACTTCTTCTGGTTTTTTCAAGTGCAGAGTTTTAACTAAATCCCAGGCGGTAAAAACAATACGATGCTCAATTAATTCATAATTAATTTTTTTCTGCGCCAAATAATTAATAAGTTTTTTTGCAATAGCCATAGAAATTCATTTTAACATTAGAATATCTTAACATTAAAACATTCTAATTATTTTATTATTTATTTTTCTAAAATCGCTTTTATTCTTCTGACGCCGGCTCCACTCGCCTGTTCTTTGATGATTTTGAATTTGCCTATTTCGCTGGTATTTTTTACATGTGGTCCGGCGCAAATTTCTTTAGAAAAATTGCCGACAGAATAAACTTTAACTGTCTGCGGGTATTTTTCCTTAAAAAACGCCAAAGCTCCGGATTTCATCGCCTGCTCATAAGACATTTCTTCCATTTTCACTTCTAATTTTTGGTCAATTATTTGATTAACTATTTCTTCCGTTTTTTTTATTTGTTCTCCTGTTAACTTTTCCGTATGAGTAAAATCAAATCTTAATCTTTCTGGCGTCAAATCAGAACCCGCCTGTTGCACATAATTGCCCAAAACCTGCCGCAAGGCCTGATGCAGTAGATGGGTCGCCGTATGATGAGCCGCGACCTGCTCTCCCCATTCCCCCACGCCGCCGAATTTATTCTTCACTCCGGCACGGGAAATTTCTTGATGCTTTCTAATCTCCTTTTGAAGTTCTTCTTCATCAACTAATAAAAGTTTTTTAGCAAGTTCTTCTTTAATTATTTCTAACGGGACTCCGTAAGTTTGAATAATATAAAAAACTTTCAAAGCATCAACTCTATTAAGGGTTGGTGGATTTATTCCTGGTTTTTCTCTTGCTACCCCGCCAATCATTTTTAATTTGTCTACTTCTTTTAATCCTTTATCTAACGCTTTGCTAAAATTTTTTCCCTCATTTTGAATAACGGTTAAAATATCATTTTGTTTGCTTTTTAGTTCTGGATATGTTTCACAATAATTATCAATCACTGTTTGAATAATAGAAATTAAAAAATTCTCGGGGCATTTACTTAATTTGCCGTAGCACATAGCTCGACGCAAAATTCGTCTTAAAACATAACCCCTGTCTTCTTTATTAGGCAAAACACCATCAGCAATTAAGAAACAAGCTCCGCGAATATGATCGGCAATAATCCGATGATTTCGTTTAGGTATGTTAATGCTAGGTGGAATGACATAATTATTACTATTCAAAATTTCATTTTCATCATCTTGAGCTATTTCTCTAATTTTTTTAATAATCGGCAGAAACAATTCCGTCTCGTAATCGGATTCCTTGTCCTGCAGGATACAGGCTAATCTTTCCAAACCAGCGCCGGTATCAACGTTCTGCGCCGGTAATTTCCTAAATTCACCTGTTTCCGATTTGTCATATTCCATAAAGACCAGGTTCCATATTTCCACAAAACGGCCGCAGCCGCAGTTAGGGCCGCAATCAGGCAAAGTGCATTTTTTGCTTTGGAATTCCTTACCCCGGTCATAATGTATTTCCGAACAGGGACCGCAAGGGCCGGTTGAACCAACTGGACCCCAAAAATTGGCTTCCGAACCGAATTCCTTGATTTTCTCTTTTCTAATGCCATTTTCCAGCCAAAATTTTTTCGCTTCCTCATCGCGAGGCACGCCCGCTTGACCCTTAAAAATAGTGACCCACAGCCTGTCTTTTTCTAAATGATAACAGTCAACCAATAATTCCAAAGCCCAATTAATGGCTTCTTTTTTAGAATAATCGCCGAACGACCAATTGCCTAGCATTTCAAAAAATGTATGATGAAATTCGTCGCCGACTTCATCAATGTCAGAGGTGCGGAAACATTTCTGTACCGAACAGGCCCGCTTGTAAGGGGGGTCGTCTTTGCCGCTGAGATAAGGAACAAACTGCTGCATGCCGGCGGAAGTGAAAAGAGCGGTCGGGTCGGCCGGAATCAAAGAAGAGGAGCTCACGACCTGATGTCCCTTTTCTTTAAAAAATTCTATAAATCTTTTTCTGATTTGTTCCGCTTTCATAAACGCTTCGCTAAATACAATCCGTCAGCTGACGGACAAAATGAAAAATTAACGATTGTTTTTTTTATTATTTATTATTTGAAAAAAATGATGGCTTAAATAGTAAATAATGATTAAAAATCCGGCGGCGACGAAAATAAAATCAATCATCCTGATGATTAAAGTAAAACTTAATCCTGTTTCCGGCGTCAGATGAACCATTTGAAAAGATAAAACATTAATACCTTCATATATCCCTAAGGCGGCCGGAATCGGGATAATGCCGGAAAAAAGGCTTAAAATCCTGACTAATACGGCGTTGCTGAAAATGCCTGATTCGCCTAAAAAATTAACAAAAAACACTATTTGGAAAACCGTAAGAATAAACCCTAAAATGGTCAAGGCTATGCTTTTTAAAAAAAGGGTTGGAGAATTTTTAAATAAATTTATGATTAATTGGCAAATAAACTTTGCTTTTTCTTTTAAGTCTGTATTGTTTTGCTGAAAAAATTTTATTTTATCCAGGTGTAAAAATTTAATTAATTTTGGTATTTTATTTGATTTTAATAATTTAAAAATTAAAAAAACGCCAACTAAAGCAAGTGTCCCCAATAAAATATAAAATCCCGTGCCGATTAAATCTCTTCTAAAAATCATAATCAACGCGCCAAAAAAGGCAAAAACCCCAAAAGAAGTTATTTCTGCAATCCGGTCATAAAAAACAGAAGCTAATCCTTGCAATAAAGTTATTTTATTATTTTTCTTTAAGACAAAAATTCTGACCACTTCTCCGCCGCAATACATACCCGGGGTGATATAACTTAAAGACATTTCGCCCAAACGCGCTCTAAACAAAAACCAAAAAGGCAAATGCGAGAATCCCATTTCTTTTAAAATCATTTTCCAGCGAAAAACCCAAGTTATTATTTTCCCTAAAGTTAAAAGAAAAAGAAGAAAAATTTGCGGCCAGATTAAAAATCGGCAATGTAAAAAAACTTCCTTTAAATCAATTTGGCGATAAATCCAAACAATTAGAGAAACCCCCAATAAAAAAGAAATGAAAAACAATAAAAACTTTTTCATAGATGACGACGATGCTGATCAAAAAAAGTTGATTCCTTTTTCATTATTTTTTCTTTTTCGTTTTTGATATTCTTTTGCATGCCTTTTAAACATTTTTTACAATAAACTGGTCGCACGCCATCGGGAATAAAAGGGACATAAGTTATTGCTCCGCAATTATCACATTTTGCTTCATATTTATCCACGTCATTCAAACGAGATAATCCTTGATTAGATTCAACAATACCGCTCCAACGAACAATTTTCTCTTCTACTATTTTTTTGGGTTCAGTATAACGTTCACGAGAAACTCTAATAATTTTATCTCTATTGCCTTCTGGTTTGACTAAGGGCGGTAAAGTAACGGCCGAAAACGGCTCAGAAGTAATACCGTCAATCATTAGTTTTACATAAATATTGTGCGAATCTAAATCAACTAAATCGGTTTCGTCAAAACGAGGCTGAAATTCTTTGGCTAAAAATTCCGCATCTTCTGCGCCGACGCGAAAAACTATCATTGTCCCGACGTTGCCAAAAACCGCATCTTTTACCCGACTATTTTCTGATATTAATTGTCCGATATATTGATGAGCGATTATTAAATTAAGATGGTATTTTCTTGCTTCAGAAAGAATATCAGCGAAAGAATCAGTAGCAAAATTTTGAAATTCATCAACATAAAGATAAAAATCGCGTCGTTCTGTTTCAGAAATATCAATCCGACTCATCGCCGCCATTTGAATCTTGGTAATCATCATCGCACCCAATAAAGCGGAAGCGTCTTCTCCGACCCTTCCCTTAGAAAGATTCATAATTAAAATTTTCCCTTCATCCATAATTTGTCGGATGTCAATTTTTGATTTTATCTGGCCAACAATGTTTCTGATTAAAGAAGTGGATAAAAATTGTCCCACTTTATTTTGAATCGGCGCAATTGCTTCTGTTCTTAATTTTTCCGGATATTTGGGATATTCTTCAACCCAAAAAGATTTTACCACTGGATCAGTCAAACGATCTACCACCTTTTTTCTGAATTCCTTGTCCACTAAAATTCTCATAATCCCCAATAGAGTACTGCCCGGATATTCTAATAAAGCCAAAATTGCGTTTCTTAAAACATATTCCAATCTCGGGCCCCAAGAATCGGCCCAAATCTTTTTAAAAACCCCCACCAAACCAGAAGCGACCAAATGCCGATGTTCTGGCCCCACCCGTTCCAAAACATTAAAGGCAAAGGGATTTTCCGCATCGGCCGGATTAAAATAAATTGTATCATTGATTCTGTTTGCGGGGATAAAATCTAAAACTTTTTCCGCCAATTCGCCATGCGGATCAACAATAGCTAATCCGCGACCGGCCTGAATATCTTGAAAAATCATATTTTCAAATACCGTTGACTTGCCCACCCCGGTTTTCCCCACCAAATACATGTGTTGCCGACGATCTTTATCTTTGACACCAAACTTGCGCCTGATGTTGCGATAATTGGTTTCGGCAAAAAAAACAATGTTATTAGAAGAATTTTTTTCTTGAATTTGTTTGTCCATAAGCATATTATATCACCATTTTACCGACTGTCAATTTAAAATAAATTTCGTTTTAAAACAAAAAAATGTTTATTTTAACGTTTTTTGACAAATTTTTTTCTCTTTAAAAGAAAAAAATGTAGTAAAACCCAAACTCAAAAGAATTAAAACAACTAAAATAATGATTTTTCCCTTAGTTTTAAAAATTAAAGCGTTTAAGCCAAAAATCACGGCAATTAACCAATAAAGTATTACCACTAAACGATGAGAAAGGCCGAATTTTAGCAAACGAAAATGAAAATGCTTTTGGTCACCCTTAAAAGGAGATTTATGGTCAATAAAAATTCTTTGCATCACTACGCTAATTAAATCAATAATTGCCAGGCCTAAAATCAAAAAAGCGGTTGCCACCTTGCTTCCGGAAATTATAGCTAAAATACCCAGCATAAATCCGACAAAAAGACTTCCTCCTTCTCCTAAAAATATCTTAGCCGGATGCCAATTAAAACAAAGAAATCCCAAACTCGCGCCAGCTAAAATTAAAGACATAATCCCCACGTCTGGTTGAAAAAACGGCGTTAAAAAACAAAATCCGGCAATAATTAAAGCGCCGATTACTGTTATGCCGGAAACCAAACCATCTAAACCGTCTAACAATTTAGTGGAATACATTAAAAGCATTAACCAAATAAAAGTAATAATGTCTGACCAAGGAATAAAATAATAAGGAGTATTGCTAAAACGCGCGATTTCAAATTTTATTTTATCAAAATGTAAATATCCAGAACCGAAAGGATTATTAATATATTTTACGCCAATTCCACTAATAATTACGATTAAACATGCCAAAATCGGCCAAATAATCTGTTTTTTAGGACTTAAACAATATTTATCATCTAAAATTCCGCCAACCATAAGAAAAGCGCCGGCAATAAACAAGCCAATCAAATATTTGTCTAAAACTTTATCAACCGTCCCGCTCACGCAGGCAGGCCACCAAAATAATCTAACAATAAATAAAACAATAAAAAAAGAAAGAAAAATCGCTAACCCACCTAAAAGGGGTGTGGATTCCTTGTGAATTTTTCTTTCGTCTATTCCGGAAACGTCTATTATTTTCAGTTTCAAGGCCAATTTTCTTATCAAAAAAGTTAAAATAACCGCTACGAAAAAACTAATTAAAAAAAATAATAATTCCATAAAAAAACATTAGAACATAGAAACAAATGTCAAGCTCCAAATTTTCATTTGACATTTAATCATTTAGGAAGAACTGATAAGGAGAAACTAATGAGAAGACTGATGAGGAAAGGAAACTAATGAGGTGCGTCCCCATCAAGGAGTGGTCCCCATTAAGGATGAACATAAGAACATGAGAACTGTTTAACTAAAACAAAATTAATCTTTAACGTCAATTTTGCTTCTTGAATTTTCGCCTGAAGTGCGACTAAGATAATTTTGCAAAATAATGCTGGCCGCAATCGCGTGGTTTTCCGTTTGATTGTCAAATAATAATTTATCCGCCATTTTGCTGGTTAATCTTTCATCTACAATAACAATGGGCAATTTTATCTTTTCTTTTATGGTTTTAATAAAAAAATCTGTTTTTTCCGTTTGGGTTGTTTCTTTACTTAATAAAGAAACGGGTCGGCCAATAATAATTTTCTCTACTTTTTCTTGAAAAATTATTTTTTTTAATTCAATAAAAAAGGCGTCTTCTTCTTTTGCCGGCAAAATCCTATAAGGCGTAGCTATTCTTATCTTATCGTCAGCTAAGGCTAATCCCATTTGCCGGCTTCCATAATCAATGGCCAAAATTCTCATTCCGTTAGAAATTAAATAAATTAAGCATCTCCCCAAATGTAGAACTAAAACATTTTTAGAAAGATGCGCACAATAAAACTAATACGGCATTAAATTTTTAAATATTTTTTTTATTTTTGACCCTATCTTTAATTTTGAAATAAATTTACTGTTTTTGCCAACTGATTTTTGGCCCCATAAAACTAAACCAACGGCGGTGGAAAAACTCGGGTCAAAGGCCTTATTTATGCCACTAACAAATCCTTGAGGAACTCCTAAAGAAGCCGGCATTTTAAAAATTTTTTTAGCCGTTTCTGTTAAGCCGTCTAATTTAGCTCCAGCGCCAGTTAAAACCACGCCTGCCGGCAATTTACCATTCCGGTCAACGTGAATCAATTCTTTGTCTGTCATTTTAAAAATTTCTTCGCACCGAGCTTCAATAATTTTTGCCACCTCTTTCTGTGAAACTGTCCCTGATTCTTTTTCGTCCAAATCTTTAAAATTTATAATTTTATTTTTACTAGCCTTTTCTATTAAAGAAGTACCATAATTTATTTTAATTATTTCAGCTAAATCAACCGGGATGCGTAATCCGATAGCAATATCGTTGGTAATATGCCGAGCACCAATAGGTAAAACTTTAGCGGTTAAAACATCTCCTTCTTCAAAAACGGCAAAACTCGTAGTCGTACTGCCAATATTGAGAACCAAGACACCTAAATCTTTCTGTCTTTTGTTCAAAACCGCTTCCGCCGTAGAAAGAGCGGTAAAAACTATTTCTTTGGCGTCTATTCCCACTCGATAAAGACATTTATTAAGATTTTTAATCTGATTGGCCAATCCCAAAATAATTTGCGCTTCCACCTCTAAACGAACGCCCGTCATTCCAACTGGATCTATAATCCCAACCTGATTGTCAACAGAAAAATTTCTGGGCAAAACGTGAATTATTTCATAATTGGCCGGGGTCGCCACTTTTTCTGCCGCCTCTAAAACTCTTTCCACGTCTTCGTGTTTAATTTCTCCGTCAGCGCCAGAAATAGCCACCACGCCTCGACTTTCTTGAGAAATAATATGACTGCCGGAAATGCCAATATAGGCGGTCTCAATTGAATTACCGGTCATCCTTTCTACTTGTTCTACACAAGCGGAAATGCTGGAAACCGTATCTTCAATACTGGTAACCACTCCTTTGCTAATTCCTTCAGACGGTCCTTCTCCTAATCCAGTTATATGAAGGTCTCCCTCTGGCCTGATTTCTCCTACTGCGATTCTAATGGTTGATGAGCCTAAATCAATGCCAGTAATAATTGGTAAACGGGACATAAAAAATAAAATTATATTCTTATTTTTCCGCTAAAGGCGAATCCACCTTTAACAAAAATTTTTTTTATTTTAGAAAAGAAATTACTTGTTTAAATTTTTTTTCCATAATGTCTTGTTGCCTTTTTGTTTTATGGTCATAGCCGAGAATATGCAATAAGCCGTGGATAAGTAAAAATGTTAATTCTTTTTTTTGGCTATGTTTCTGCTTTTTAGCTTGAGTTATTACCATTGGCCAAGAAATGATAATTTCCGCTGGTTCAGAAAAAGACAAAACATCTGTTGTTTGATTGATTTTTAAATATTGATGGTTTAACTTTTTTATTGTTTTGTTGTCCACTAGAGCGACGGAAAGGATAAAATCGCATTTTAATTTTTTGCCTGCTTGTTTTATAACTGAAATTATAAAATTTTTACTGACCTGGTTTTTAATCAATTTATTAACTTCAACTATCATGAAAACATAAAAATGTAAAAAATTTAGAAAAGTCTAATCTCAGTATTTTCTATTCTTTTTTAATTTCTGTTGATTCCGGTTCGTTCGGCTTTTTATCAACTTTAATACTAATTGCTTTAACCGGACAACTTTCTTCTGCTAATCTATTACATCCCATGGTTTCAGTCTCTTCTTTAATGACCTTTGCTTTCCCGTCGTCATCTATTTCAAAATTAGCAGGACAAACCGCGACACAGGTTCCGCAACCAATGCATTTTTCTTTGTCTAAGAAAGTTTTAAACATATATTTATTCTTCTTTGTCTTTAAAAATTTCTTTGACTTTTCCAAAATCTTCTTCAACCTCTTGTTTAATTTCTTTAACTTGGTCGGCCGTTTTTTCCGCCAAATCAATAGCCTTGTCTTTTGTTTCTTTTATCTTTTCTTTTAATTCCGCCCTTGTTTCTTTTCCTGATTTTTTGGCGCAAAGCAAACCAATTAATGAGCCGATTGCTGTTCCAATTGCTCCAATTTTTAAAAATTTTTTCAAATTTGACATAAATTTTTGTTTTAAATTTATTAATATATTAAAGAAGGATAAAAATATTTCTTTTTTCTTTTTTTCTTTATTTTATCCCATTGATTAAGAATAACCATTGACTCCGAGGCGACTTTGCCGAGCTTTTCCTCTCCTTTAACTATCCATTTATTGGTTATTAAATTGTCAAAAACAACGCAAATTGCTCCAGCGCGAAAATTATAAAGGCTGGCCAAAGTAAAAATAATTGAATTTTCCATATCCAAATTAATAACATTTGCTTTTTGCAAATCCGGGACAATATTTTTAAGGGCGGCCTGATTATATCCCCTGAATCCTAAACGCCCTTCGCCGACATAAAAAGCGTCCGTAGAGGCGGAAATGCCCAAATGGTATTTAATGGACAATTTTTCACAGGCCTCAATTAAGGCCATCACTACTTCGTAATTGGCTAAGGCCGGATAAGTTGGTTGAATGTAACTTTTTGAGGTTCCATCTGAACGTACGGCCCCGATATTAATAATTAAATCTCCGGGATTAATGCCTTTTTGAATCGCCCCGGTACTCCCAACTCGAATAAAAGTGTGAACATTTAAACGAATCATTTCTTCTATGGCAATGGCGGCAGAAGGCGCGCCAATGCCGGTGGAAACACAAGAAATTTTCAAATTTTTAAAATATCCAGTTATTGAACGATATTCTCTATTAAAAGCAATTTGTTTTTTCTTTTCCCAGTTTTTTGTTATCTTCAAAACCCTGCCCGGATCGCCGGGCAAAAGAGCATAAGAAGCCAATTCATTTTTTCGGCAAGCAATATGATATTGACAATTATTCTCTCCTTTAGGATTTTTTGCCGTTGATTTAATCATAAATATAAATTAATTTTTATTCTATTATTTGACCAATAAATCCTTCTCTGAAGCGTTTAATTAATTTAACTTTAACGATTTTATTAATCAAGCAACGAGAATTTTGAACAAAAACCTTTAAATAATTACCCGTCCATCCTTGCCAATAAGAATTAATTTTTGACTCAATCAAAACCTCATTTCTTGTTTTTAATAATTTATTTTTTTCATTTTCTCCTATTTTTTTGCCTAATTCAATTAACTCTTGGCTTCTTTCTTGTTTTATCCTCTCTGTTATTTGATTTTTAAAATTGACCGCCGCTGTTTGTGGCCGAGGAGAAAAACGAAAAACGTGAATCTTTAAAAAGCCGGCCGATTTAATAAAATTTTTTGTTTTTTGAAAATCAATATCCTTTTCTCCGGGAAAACCAACAATAAAATCAGCGGTTAATCCGACAGCCGGAATCTTTTTGATTCCTTTAATTATTTTTTCTAAATCGGCCCGAGTATATTCTCTGTTCATCAATTTTAAAATTCTATCGCTAGCGGATTGAATTGATAAGTGAAAATGCGGACACAGTCTTTTATTTTTAAATAAAGAAAGCAAGTCTTGATCAATATTCGTCGGCCAAAGAGAAGAAAGACGAATTCTAGAAATAGCTGTTTTTTTTAAAATCTCCCTTAAAGAATCAACAAAATTAAATTCTTTTTCTCTATATAAGCCGATGTTTGTCCCCACTAAAACCGCTTCTTGACAGCCCTGTTTTTCTTTTTCATTTATTTCCTTAATAATTTCCTTCAGCGGCCGATTAAATATCTTTGGCCTAAAAAAGGGCACAATGCAGTAAGAACAATAATGCTGACAACCTGTTTGTATTCTAATTAAAAAACGATTTCGTCTTTCAATTTTATTAAAAGCCTTTTTGGGCCGCCTGGTTTTTAAAGAAATAATCTTAAGAATGTTATATTTTTCAAAATTATTAATCCAAAAATCAACTTTCTTCTCCGTTTTTTTAATTTCTGACGTAAAACATCCGATTACGGCTAACAAAGAACGGGGATAATTTTTCTTAACACGATGAATTAATTGTCTTACCTCTTTCTCCGCTTTTTGTGTAACAGCACAAGCATTAATTACATAAAGGTCGGCCTTAATGTTTCCTTGTTTTATCTCCCATCCTTGTTTTAAAAATTTTTCTTTTAATTCTTCTGTTTCTGCTTGATTTAATTTGCAGCCAAAGGTATAAAAACAAACTGTCATAAAAACATTAGAACATTAAAACATTGTTAATTTAAAATTTAAATCTCAAAATGCAATTAGAAATTTTCTCTAAGTTTTACATTAAATTATTTCAACCGTTTTTTTAATTCTTTGATTATTTTTTCTTGATCAACTATTTCCTGATTACCCGAGTGCATATCGCGAATAATAATAGTTTTATCAAGAATTTCTTGTTGTCCGAGAATTAAAGTTAATTTGACGCCTAATTTATTGGCCATTTCCATTTGCGCTTTTAAACTATCCTTGGCTAAATTTTCTCCCACTTTAAATCCCTGTTTACGCAAATCTTCAAATAATTTTAATGCTCGACGACAAGCGACTTCACCTATTTGCGCTAAAAAAATTTGTGGAGATTTACTTTTCAAAACCTTAAGGTCTTGAATTTTTATTTCTTCAATAATTCTGTCCAAACCATAGGCAAAACCAGCGGCCGGAGTCAGCCTCCCTCCCAAACTCTCCACTAAATTGTCGTATCTTCCGCCCCCGCCTAAAGCACTGGGTGAAGAAAAAAGTTCTTTTTCTTTTTCTTGTAATTCATTTGTTATTTTTTTTTCTTCTTCTCCTTGCAATAAGGAATCGTTGATTGGCTTTTCTGGCCGCTCCGGCCAAAATTCAAAAACCGTGCGAGTATAATAATCAAGGCCCCTAACTAAATAGGGATTTAATTTATAAATAACATTTGCTTCATCAAGATATTCCAAAACTTTCACAAAATGACTTTGGCACTCGGAACATAAATCATCAACTAACTGTGGCGCGCGAGTGATTAATTCCCGACAATCTGGATTTTGACAATCTAAAATTCTTAAAGGATTTGTTTTTAATCTTCGCTGACAATCCGGGCAAAGCCATTTTTGCTTGGCACGAAAATAATTCATTAACTTTGAACGATAAGATTTTCGGCAAGAAGGGCAACCTAAACTATTAATTTGAATATTTACTTTTAATCCCAAAGTGTTAAAAAATGCCTGTGAAAACAAAATAAGCTGGGCATCAACCACGGGTTTGGCTGAACCTAAAACTTCAAAATTAAATTGGTGGAGTTGTCTTAATCTCCCGGCTTGCGGTCTTTCATAACGAAAAAGGGGGCCAAAACAAAAGAATTTAATCGGTTGTGGCAAATTGAACATCCCCTGTTCAATATAAGAACGAACTATTCCGGGGGTAAATTCCGGACGCATCACCACGCTATTTCCTCCTCGGTCTGTAAATTGATACATCTGTTTTTCCACAATATCTGAACTTAAGCCGGTAGATTTTTCAAAAAGAGCTCTCTCTTCCAAAACAGGCGTTTCTATTTTTTGAAAACCATAGCTTTCCGCCAATTCTGTCAATCTTTTACAAACAAAATCCCAAATTTTCGTTTCTTCGGGAAGAATATCTTTCATCCCTCTTAAAATTTTAGGCGAGTATTTTCCCTTTTTTCTTGGCTCTTTATTTTTTTGTTTTTTTGTTTTTAATTTTTTAAATTTATTCTTTTTAATTTCTTTAGATTTTTTTAAAATTTTTTTAGTTTTTTGTAATTTAATTTTTGGTTTTCTCTTCTGTTTCTTCTTCATCATATATTTATCTAATAAATTAATAAATAAAAATTGGTGTTTTAACCAAACCGGCGTTTCTTGTCGGTAATCCTCTAAACCAGGCTCGTCCCGTAATGTTTTTTTCTTTAATTGTGCCAAACGACCGGGAATCTAAACTCATATTACGATTATCGCCCAAAACATAATACTCATCTTCTTTTAGCTCAATTGTTGTTTGTCCGGGCGTGCCTGTTCCCGGAGTTAAATATTCTTCTTTTAAAATTATTCCCTGCGGAAATTGATGATTATAAATAATGATTTGTCCTTTTTCTATCGCAATTTTTTCCCCGGGCAATCCAATAACTCTTTTAATCAAGTGGTCTTTAGAATTAATCGGTGATTGAAAAATTATCACTTCGCCCCGAAGCGGCTGACGAAAATAATAAGTAATTTTTTCAATAATCAAATAATCATTATTGTAAAAATTGGATTCCATGGACGGACCAGAAACATAAAACGGCTGAAAAACAAAACGGTGAATTGGCCAAACAATGATAAAAGCCAGAACAACCAATTTTATCAAATCAAAAATAAACGAAGAGAATGGAGAGAGAAATTTTTTTTGATTTTTATTTTCTATTTGTTCGGAAAAATTTTCCATAAATATAAAATTATTTCTCGTCTTTTAGGGCTATATTTCTGACAATAACAGTGATGTCTTTTTCTATTTTTGCCAATTTAAGTCGCAAACGAAAAATAAAATAAAATAAAATGGCTATTCCTAAATAGAGCAGAATGTCTATCCCCGAAGCAGAGAATCCCAAATAAGAAACAAATTTGTCAATCTGTTTTAAAAATAAAACCAGAATTCCGGCCAAAGCCCAAAAAACAAGCCAAAAAACAAATTCATTAACTTGAATTTGTTTTTTCCGTTTCTGCCAAAAAACGCGAGAAATGAAGAAAACAATTATAATTAAAGCTAAAATTCTTTGTAACATAAAAAATTAATTTATTAGTTTGGCTAAAATTAGGTCTTTAACAATTCTGATTCCCCCCATCCCCCGTCCTTTCCCGCGAAAAAAAGATTGACCAAAATCTTTGTAAATTACGGTAATGGAAATTTCTTTCACCGTAAATTTATAATAAAAAATTTTATTTAATATTTCGCTGCAATGAGCCGAACCGTCTTGTCCAATTCTTAATTGTTCGTTAACCCGACGACTAAAAGCCCGAAAACCGCTTTGCGGATCTGTTAAATTTATACCCATAAGCCTATTTACCTTTCTGGCTAAAGGAAAAATGATATTTTTTTTGAGCCAAGGAATATTTGATTTTTTCCCCATAAAACGAGAGCCTAAAACTACTTCTGCTTCACCGTTCTCTATTGGCTTAATAATATTTTTTATCTCTCCGGCTAGAAATTGCCCGTCGGCGTCAAAATGAACAATAATGTCTGCTCCTTGTTTTAAAGCATATTGATTCCCCGTTTCTAAGGCCGCCCCTTGACCGCGATTAAATAAATGCCTTAAAACAATAACTTCTTGTTTTTGCGCTAATTCAGCCGTCCGGTCGTCTGAACCGTCATCAACCAAGACCACTTCATCAACATTTGGTTTTACTTCTTTAATAACCGTGGCAATTTTTTCTTCTTCATTATAAGCCGGGATAATAACTATCACCTTTTTGTGTCCCAATGTTCCCATATTCTAAATCTATAAATTCCAAAATCCAAACTTTTATTTGACATTTAGTCATTTAACATTGATTTGACATTTGGCATTTCATACTGATGAGGTGCGTCCCCATCAATGACTAAATTATTCTAATTAACCTAATTATTCTAATAAATGCCCAATTTCCAAACCCCAATGTCTAAAAATTCTTGGTTATTCAGCTATTGATTATTGGGATTTTATTAGGTCAATTAGAAATTAGATTAATTAGGTTAATTTGGGTTAAATTGATTTAAATTGAGATTAAGGGTTAATCTAAGTTAGTTAATCTAATAATTCTCTTTCTGTTCGTACCTATTCACTAAAGGTTTAAGCAACATCCAATTGGCCTTGACATAATCAATTAACTCTTTTAACCCGTCTTCAATCCTAACAATAGGATACCATCCCAACTTTTCTTTAGCTAAAGATATGTCTGGCATGCCCAAGGGAGTCATAAAAAGTAAGGCTTGTAAAAATTCAATTTTAGATTGCGAACCAGTCAAATCAATAATTTTTTGAGCCAAATCAAACAATTTATATTCTTGTGAGTGTCCTAAATTAATCGGGCCATTTTCTTTTGATTCCATAACTTTAATTAAACCTTCTATTAAATCGCTAATATAGCAAAGTGAAGTAGAAAAACTTTCATCTCCATAAATTACCAACGGTTTATTGCTTAGGGCCTGTAAAACAAAATCAGGCACCATTTGCCCGTCAAAAAGGACTTCTCGCGGTCCATAAGTTCTAAAAACTCTGACAATTTTTGCTTCTAATCCATATAAATCGCGATAAGTGATAATCGCCGTTTCAGAAAATCTCTTTCCTTCATCATAACAAGCCCGCGGTCCAATAAAATTTACAACGCCAGACTCATTTTCTTTAAACGAACCACTAGCCTTTTTGGGGCCATAAACTACTGAGGAAGAAGTAAAAAGTAATTTGGCTTTATAAAATTTGGTTAATTCTAAAATATTGATTGTTCCGATTGAATTAGTTTGTAGTGTTTGCATTTTTAACTGATTGAAATTCCTCGCTGAGGTCGGACAAGCTAAATGATAAATTTCCTGAATCCCATGAATATCAACGCGAAAATCTTTTATTTCATGAAAATTTTCAAGGTCAAAACGTTGATTGATGTCGTGTTTAATAAAACGAAAATTCGGTTTTTGCAATAAATGTTTTATGTTATTAACGTCTCCGCCAATAAAATTATCCAAACAAATAACGTTTCCTTCCTTGATTAAACGGTCGCATAAATGTGACCCAATAAATCCGGCGCCGCCAGTAATTAAAATATTTTTTACTTCACCGGGATAAAATTTTTTTGTTTTTTCCTGGTTCATAAATTTATTATTTAAATTTTTTATTCTTCATTTTATCAAAAAAATCAAGAAAGGCCCTGCTTGAAAACTTCTATTATAAAAACCAATTCCTAACGAGATGAACGGAATGGTCGTCTAGCCGGACGCTTTCGCGGAACATAATTTCCACTAAAGCCCTCCGGTGGGGTTTTTAGGGCTTTCATGGAAAGATTAATTCTTCCCTGTTTATCTATTTCCATCACTTTTACCTTAACTAAATCGTCAACTTTAACCAAATCATTAGGATGTTCAACTCTTTGATAGTCCATTTCAGAAACATGAACCATTCCTTCTTGTCCGGGAATTAATTCCACAAAAGCGCCAAAATCCATAATTCTAGTAACTTTCCCTTCAAAAACTTCTCCTGCCACTATTTCCCGGGTTAAATTTTTAATCCATTCAACCGCTTTTTGTAAAGATTCTTTATTAGGTGAAGTAACAGAAACGCTGCCGTCTTGTTCAATATCAATCATGGCCCCGGTGTGATTTATAATATCGTTAATCACTCTTCCTCCCGGACCAATAACATCTCGTATTTTATCAGGATTAATTTTAAATATTATCACCTGTGGAGCATAAGGAGATAATTCTGGTCTTGGACTTTCTAATACTTGTCTCATTTTATTTAAAACTTCCAATCTCGCCTTACTTGCCGCGTCTAATATTTCATCAATCATGGGAAGTGTTAAGCCTTTAGTTTTGGTATCCATTTGAACGGCGGTAATTCCCTGGTCAGTGCCGACAACCTTAAAGTCCATGCCGCCCGGACCATCTTCTAAGTCCTGAATATCAGTAATAATTTTATAACGTTTAAATCCTTTTTCGTCCTCTTCTGAAGCTAACCCAATGGCAATGCCGGCCACTGGCTTAGACAAAGGAATGCCTGCGTCCATAGCAGATAAAACTGAAGCGCAAACAGAAGCCATAGATGTTGAACCATTTGAAGAAAGCACTTCGGAAACAATACGAATCGTATGCGGAAAATTTTCTTTAGGCGGTAAAACTGGAATAATGCCCTTTTCTGCTAAAGCACCATGGCCGATTTCACGACGACCAGTTGAACTCAAATGTTTAACCTCGCCTGAACAAAAAGGCGGAAAATTATAATGATGCATAAAACGTTTACGTCCGCTTTCTTCCATCGTATCAAGATATTGTTCTGAACCGGGAGCGGCCAAAGTAACAATGGAAAGCACTTGGGTTTCTCCTCTACTAAAAATCGCTGATCCGTGCACTCGGGGCAAAACACTCACCTGACAATCAATCGGTCTTATCTCGTCAAGATTACGTCCATCAATCCGCTGGTTATTATTCAAAATACCCAAACTTACCTGTTGATAAATTAATTTATTAGCATATTCCATAGCTTTAACTCTTTTTTCTTTCCCAATTTGCTTTTCTAAAAGAATTTCGTCCAGTTTAGCCCTAATCTTTTCCGCAGCCGCAATTCTCTCTTCTTTTGTTTTTAAATGTTTTTCAAATAAATATTTTGGCGCTTGTTCTTTAACAATGTCTTCTGTAATCTTTCTTAATTCCGCTTTGGCCAAAACTTCTTCATCGGTTAAATCAGCCACTAAGGGAATTTTTTGCTTTCCGACATTAACTTGAATTTCTTTAATAAAATCATTTATTTCTCCTAAATGTTCCAATCCGATTTTAATCGCCTCGGCCATCTCATTGTTTTTTATTTCTTTGGCTCCGGCTTCCACCATAATGACTCTTCCTTGTGCTCCGCAAACAACCAAATCAAGGTCACTTTTGGCGCGAACTTCATAAGACGGATTAATAACCCAATTGCTTTCATTGTTCTCTAAAAAACGACTCACCCGCACCCCGGCAATCGGTCCGTTCCAAGAGATGTCAGAAATACTTAAGGCAATAGAAGCGGCCCATAAGGCCACAATATCTGGGTCGTTTTCTTGGTCAACTGAAAGAACGGTTAAAATTACCTGAACAGCGCGACGATATTCTTGACTAAAAAGAGGCCTAATAGAACGGTCAATTAAACGTCCGGTTAAAACCGCTTCGTCAGGCGGACGAGTTTCTCTTTTAATAAAACGTGAACCTTTAATTTTGCCCGCGGCATAAAATTTTTCTTCATATTCAACAGAAAGAGGAAAATAATCTAATTCTTTTTCTTCTGCGCCCAAAACCGCGGTCGCCAAAACCGTTGTTTCACCATATTGTACCACGCAACTACCATTGGATTGCCTGGCCAAATCTCCAATTTTAACAATTAACTGTTTCTCGCTTATTTGTTTTTTAAATTCCATAAAACACTTCGCTTAAAGCAATGCTAATCTACGAATAACATACGAATACTGCGAATATTTGTAGCTGTTTACATACATTTTGTTGTATTCGTATGTTTGGCTCGTGTTAATTTGTATCGCTACTTCTTAATTAAAAATTTCCTTTTGTTCTTGCTTAAATCTATAAATTCATCAACTGTTTCAATTAATTTGGCTGATGTTGTTTCACTAAACGCCAAAAGCTCAACTAAACAACCCTTATTTTCTCTTAAATAAGAAATTAAAGGAATAAAATCTCCGTCGCCGGTAACTAAAATTACCACGTCTAATTTATCCGCGGTTTTAATTGCATCAACGGCTAAACCGACGTCCCAATCGCCCTTTTTCATACCGCCGGGGAAAATTTGCAAATCCTTTATTTTTAACTCAAATCCTTGTTTTTCAATCACTTCAAAAAATCCTTGTTCTTCTCTGGTTTTTGACCTAATAACATAAGCGATGGCTCTGATTACTTTTCGGTCGGCAATGGCGGTTTCTAAAATTTTAGCAAAATTGACGTTCGCCTTATACAAATTCTTAGCAGAATGATACATATTCTGAGCGTCAACAAAAATGCCTACACGCTGGTCTTTATGTTTCATCATAAATTTTATTTTTTAATTTTTTTGACTACTTTCTCATATCTTTGCGGACTATCTGCTTGCAAATATTTCAAAAATTTTCGACGCAAACTAACTTTTTTTAACAAACCTCGACGTGAAGAATGGTCATGAATATGAACCCTTAAGTGTTCAGTTAAATCTTTTATTTCCTTAGTTAAAAGACCGATTTGCACTTCGGCCGAACCGGTATCTTTTTCATTGATTTGAAAATTATTGACAATCTTTTTTTTGTCTTCTTTTTTACTATTTTTTGCTTTAGACATAATTATTTTTTACTGATTATTATTATAACATTTTGCCCCGGGATGGCAAATTTTGACTGACCGTATTTTAACATAAAATCAGAAAAAAGGCAACTTAAAAACTTGACTAAACGGATATTTAAAATAGAATTGGAATATGAATAAAAAAATTTTTAAACTTATCAATTTATGGTTGCCTGTGGTCATTTGGATGACTTTTATTTTTTTTCTTTCTTCTATTCCCAATTTGCAAAGCGGACTGGAAAAAATCTATGACCTTGTTTTAAGAAAAATCGCCCATTTACTGGAATATGGGATTTTATTTCTTCTCCTGTCGCGCCCCTTAAATAAATCACTAAAATGGGCTATTTTTATTTCTATTTTTTATTCTATTCTTGATGAATTCCACCAAAATTTTGTTCCAGGCAGAAATATGGCCTTAGCTGATGTTTGTTTTGATTCGGCCGGCATTTTACTAGGTTATTGGTGGAAAATAAAAAATAAATTTTGCGTCGCAAAATCTTGACAAGATAAATAAAAATGTTATTATTACTTTGTTTTTAAAAAATTATGCCTTGGGATTTAAAAAATTTAATCACCGAATTTCTAGAATATTTGGAAATTGAAAAGGGTTCCAGTCAATTAACTGTCCGAAATTATAATCTTTATTTAAAAAGATTTTTAAAACAATCCCAAATTGATTCTCCGGAACAAATTACCGCCGAAGCAGTAAGAAAATACCGACTTTGGTTATCTCGCCTAAAAAACCCTCGTGGCGGCAATCTTTCTTCATCTACGCTTAATTATCACTTAATCGCTTTACGCGTATTTTTAAAATATTTAGCCAAAAGAGATATTAAAGTTCTGTCCCCGGAAAAAATAGATTTGGCCAAAATCAGGGAACGACAAATTTCTTTTTTAGAAGGCAATGATTTGGAAAAATTACTGGCCGCGCCATTCCAGATTAAACAAGAAGACATTATCAAACTTCGCGATAAAGCCATTCTGGAACTTCTTTTTTCTACCGGTTTGCGGGTCTCTGAATTGGCCAATCTGAAAAAAGAAGACATCAATTTAAAAAAAAGCGAATTCAGCGTGCGAGGGAAAGGCGGCCATTGGCGAGTGGTTTTTCTTTCTAATCAAGCCCTTTACTGGTTAAAAAAATATCTGGAATCGCGAACCGACGTTGGAAGTCATCTTTTTATCAGATATGACCGAGCGGCGGAAGGGGCTGAAAAATCCGTTGGTAAAAACGCAGAAGAAAAAGGTCTAACCCCTCGCTCTATCCAACGCCTCGTAAAAAAATACTCTAAAGTCGCCGGATTAACCAAAAGAATAACAACTCACAGCTTGCGTCATTCTTTTGCTACCGACCTTCTTTCCGGCGGCGCCGATTTAAGAGCAGTGCAGGAAATGCTCGGCCATAAAAATATTACTACCACCCAAATATACACGCATGTTACGGATCAACACCTGAAAGAAGTTTATCAAGCTTTTCATGGCCGCCAACGCAGGGAACATTAGAACATGGGAACATAAACAAAAAAAACAATCAAAAAGACACAAAATACAAGAAACAATAACCAAACAATAATCAATGACCAATAATCGAATAACCAAATTGTTTGACTATTGTCCGCCAGCTGGCGGATGGAATTTGTTTGTATCTTGTATCTTAATTATTGGTTATTTTAAATAATTTTACATTTTAATCCCGTTAGAAATCCCTTTAATAAAAATTATCTAAAATATAATAGCACAAACACCAATTATAAAAATTTCTAATGGGATTGATTTTTGCATTTTAAATTTATTTTATGTACTCTCAAATAGACAATAATAAAAGAAAATCATTTATTTTCACAATCATCTTTGTTTTTTTTATTATTTTTCTTGGTTGGATTTTCACTCGTCTTAGTAATACTGGTTATACTGGTTTAATTGTGGCGATAATTATCGCCTTAATTATGAGTTTAAGCGGATATTATTCCGGCGATAAAGTGGCTCTTTGGACTGCCGGCGCCAAAGAAATAAAAAAGGAACACAATCCTTATGTCTTTAATCTTGTAGAAAATCTTTGTATTACCGCCGGCATTCCTGTGCCTAAAATACACATCATTGACGACCCGGTTCCCAATGCTTTTGCTACTGGCCGCGACCCAAAACATGCTTCTATTGCCTTAACTACTGGCTTGATTAAAAATCTAGAAAATGAAGAATTAGAAGGAGTAATTGCTCATGAATTATCACATATAAAAAACTATGATATCAGATTAATGACCTTGGTGGTCGTGTTGGTAGGAATAGTCAGCATTTTAAGCCAGTGGTTTTTTAGAATTGGTTCCCTTGGTAACCGCAGTCGGGATAATAAAGCGGGTTCAATCAGTATTATTTTTTTTCTTCTAGGATTGGCTCTCATTATTCTCTCTCCTTTGGTTGCTCAGTTAATTAAACTGGCCATTTCCCGAAAAAGAGAGTATTTGGCCGATGCTTCCGGCGCTTTATTGACTCGTTATCCCGAGGGATTAGCTCGGGCATTAGAAAAAATATCCCAATACAATCAACCCTTAAAAAGGGCCAATGGCGCCATCGCCCATCTTTATATTGCCAGTCCTTTCGGCCAAGTAAAAAACTTTACCGCCAATCTTTTTAGCACACATCCGCCAATTGAAAAAAGAATCTCTGCTTTAAGAAAAATTTAAGACTCGCAAATCCTAAATCCCAAATCCTAAATTACAAGCCCCCATAGTTCAACGGACAGAACAAGAGTTTTCTAAACTCTGGACAGAGGTTCGACTCCTCTTGGGGGTACCATTTATGGTGGCTATAGTGTAGCGGTAACACAAGACTCTGTGGAAGTCTTATCACGGGTTCAACCCCCGTTAGCCACCCCTTTTTTATAATTAAAAAGGACCTGTTGTAGGTCCTTTTTTTTGATATATAAATACTAATTTATAATATCAATGAAATAATTGCCAGAAGAATAAAAAGCAATCCCTGGCAAAGAAAAAATCTTTTTTTCATTCTCCCCTGGTCCGGTTTTCTGGGGTAATATCTCTCCCTTACTCTATTCATTATAGAGAGGGCCCAGAAATTAAAGGAAAGAATTAAGATTACCGTCAGTATTCCTAAAAAAATGATATCAAATACTCCGGCATTTTCTTGTTTTATTATCTGGATCATAATGGCTGCTAAAAACGGATTAACAACCATAAAAATTGTCCAGGGAATCTTCTTTCCCATAATGGAAAGAAAAAAAATGAGAAGCGCCACCAGGCAGCCCAGGATTACCGCTCCTGGCTGATAGCGAGTCGCAAAGGTAACGGTTAAAAAAACGCCGGCAAATATTGCCGTTGACCTTGTCTCTTCTTTTATTTCTTTCAATTTTTCCTCCTTTTCTTGGTTTGATTTGTCTCTTAGATTGTCAAAGATTTAAATTGTTAAGATTATGATAACAAATTTATTTTTTTTGTCAATTATACCCGTTAAAAAACCGTAAAAAGTATATTTTCCATAAAAATCTAATTTTCATAAAAGTAGTCAAAATAGTTCTAAATTTAAAAAATCCTTCTAAAACGCTTTACTGATAAGACTTTTAGAAGAATATTTTTGGGGGACAGGCCCCTTTTATAATAAAGGTTTTGCCCGTGTTAGAGAACGCAGATTAGCAAAAAAATAACCACGACCAAAAACAGCCAGCCGATAGTGCAAAACAATAATTTGAAGGCTTCTTTCTTTTGATTATCCAAATAAAGGTGTATCGCCTTTCCAAAAATCAAAAGGCCGACAATCGCCGCGGAAAAAACAAATAAAAGGAGAAAAATAAAAGGTCCCCATAAATCTTCCATTTTGCCAAAAATTTTTTCTCCGGAAAGAAGAATCTGGGAGATAATAAAAACATATAGTACTGTCCCCAGGGAATTGGCCAAACTCCATAATAATAATTTTGTTTTGTTTTTTGTCATATTCCCATTATAGCACCAAAAATAAAAAAAGCGACTGCTTTAACCGCTTTCTTTTTCAATTTTTCTGGATTTTGATTAGGTTAATTGATTTTAGTTAAAACCTCAGCTCCTGTTTTCGTAATTAAAATCGTGTGTTCAAAATGAGCGGACAGAGAACCATCTTTGGTAACAATCGTCCATTCGTCATCCAGGGTCTCTATCCTCCAGTCTCCCTCGTTTACCATGGGTTCAATGGCTAAAACCATCCCCGGTTTCAAAATTAAGCCCGTTCCCCTATCACCATAATTAAAAACATTGGGCTCTTCATGTAATTCTTTTCCTATTCCGTGCCCGCAAAGCTGACGAACCACTGAGAGTCTGTTTTTTTCAACAAATGACTGAATCGGCCAAGAAATATCTCCTAAATGAATTTCTGGTCTTATGTTCTTAATGGCTATTTCTAATGATTCTTTGGTTATTTGAATGAGTCTTTTTGCCTGAAAAGAAATTTCCCCCACTCCGACAGTCAAAGCCATGTCTGAGTAATAACCCTTATATTTAACACCGCAATCAAGACCAATAATATCTCCGTTTTTTAAAATTTTATTTTTTTTTGGCAAGGCATGGACTACCTGATTATTAATTGAAGTACAAAGAGTAGCGGGATAAAATCGGCCATAACTCTCATAATTTTTAAATCCTGGTTCAGCTCCATTTTCTCTAATTAATTTTTCCGCCAATTTATCCAATTCTAAAGTAGAAACGCCCCGATGAACATGCGGGACAATTTTTTTCATTACCTCAGACAGAATTTTTCCCGCCTGACGCATAATTTCAATTTCTTTAGACGTTTTAATCAAAATCATATAAATCGCTTCGCTTAAAATTTCAAACTTTCTTATTTTAAATTTTGGATTTCGGTCATTAGAATTTTGGTCATTGGATATTGTTTGTAATTTGGTGCTTGGAATTTGTGAAGACCCCGGAATAAAAAGGATTTATTTGTAAAAAGGGGTCAAAATTACACCATTTTTAAAATTTCGCCCTATAAACCTTTATTGGTGCGGATTTTGGGGGGCTTGTTTATGGGGTCAGACCCCAGAATAAATAGAATAAATTAATTTGTAAAAAGGGGTCAAAATTACGCCATTTTTAAAATTTCGCCCTATAAACCTTTATTGATGCGGATTTTGGGGGGCTTGTTTATGGGGTCAGACCCCAGGCCCCGGAAAGACCCCAGGCCCCGGAATAAATAATTGACCTTTTAAAATCCCAAGTAATCTCAGAAAAAATTTATGCCCTATGGTTGCCCGGAATCATTTCTGTTTTGCTATCTGTTGTTTTCTCGCGCAATAAGGAAATTATTTCTTCAAAAACATTATCTACAGACTGGTTTCCATTAACATCAATCACCTTGTCTTGCCGGCGATAATAAGCAATGGTTGGCTCCGCGGTCTCACGATAAACTTTCATTCTATTTTCAACCGCCTTTCTCTTATCATCATCTCTCTGAATTAACGGAACCTGACATAAATCACAAATATTTTCCTTTTTTGGCGGTTTCTTAATTAAATTATAATTAACTTTACATTTCGGACAAATGCGGCGATTAGATAATCTTTGAATAATTTCTTTTTCCGGCACCTCTAAATTAATCAGCAAATCAATTCCGATTTCCTTGTCGGCAAATTCCGCTTGTCCTAAAGTCCGAGGATATCCTTCAGAAATAAAACCCTTAGTATTATTCTCTGTCAACTTCAATATTTTTTCCTTCATCAATTGATTAGTCACTTCGTTTGGCGCAAATTCTCCCCGGTCAATAAGAGGAAAAATTTTTTTGCCCAATTCTGTTTTTCTAAATTCCTGGTCGCGATAAATTTCTCCTGGTGAAGGAATTAAAATCAATCCTAATCTCTTGTGTAATAAATCAACCTGCGTTCCCTTGCCAGAACCAGGTCGACCGATAAAAACAATTTTTAATTTTCTAATTTTTCCCTTGTCTTGCTCAAACATAATGAAAAATTATATCCCTTCGTATTCATGCATAGAAATCTGCGCTTGAATCTGTTTTACTGTTTCTAAAACTACGCTAACCACAATTAAAATGGCGGCGCCACCAACAGCAAAAGTTGAAAATTTAAAAATATTTTGCGTAATAATCGGCAAAACTGCGATTAATCCCAAAAACAAAGCGCCCACCAACATAATTCTGGTACTAATGGCGCTCAAATGGTCGGCTGTCGGCTGACCGGGCCTTAAGCCCGGAATAAATCCTCCTTGTTTTTGTAAATTATCCGCAATCTGAGTTGGATGAAATATAATGCTGGTATAAAAATAAGTAAAGGCAACCACTAAAATAAAATACAACAACCCATAAATCAATTGATTTTGGGTAAAAGTCATAAAAATTTGTCCCAATTTATTTATAAATACTGAACCGGAACGGGACATTAGTTGTCCAATCAAGCCCGGAAACAAAACAATGGAAATGGCAAAGATAATTGGAATCATCCCGGCCTGATTTACTTTCAACGGCAAATAAGTGTCTGTTCCTCCATACATGCGATTGCCGCGAATACGACGAGCATAAGTAACTGGAATATTTCTTTGTCCTTCCGTAATAACCACCACCCCGGCAATAGTAATTAAAGACAAAACAATTAAAATCAATAAATTAAATATTTGGTCATTGGAAAAGGTGGCGATTGTTTGTTGTACTGAAGTAGGAATTTTTTCCACAATTCCGGCAAAAATAAGCAAAGAAACTCCATTACCTATTTTTTTCTCCGTGATTAATTCGCCAAGCCACATCAAAAAAATCGTTCCTGCCGTCATAACCATAACCACATTAAACAACTCAAATTTTGATAAAGAGCCGACAATCTCTTGCCCAGATTGACGAAAAATCATAATCATGGCGTAAGATTGCAAAATCGCCAAGGGTACGGTTAATAATCGAGAATATTGATTTATTTTTTGATGACCGGTCGCCCCCTCTTTGCTTAACTCTTCTAAACGAGGAATAATCATGGTTAAAAGCTGAATAATAATTGAAGCGGTAATATACGGCGCAACGCCCATGGCAACTAAAGAAAAATTGGCCATGGCGCCGCCGGAGAGGATATTTAACATTCCCAACATTTCATTACGGCTAAAAAGTTCTTTTAAATTTTCTATGTTAATGCCGGGGATAGGGATATGGGCGGCAATGCGAAAAATAACCAACATACCCAAAACAAATAAAAAACTTTTTTTTAAGTCTTTAATTTGCCAAATTTGTTTTATTTTCTCAAACATTTTAAATTATTTATTGAATTTTAATTACTTTTCCTCCAGCTTTTTTAATTAATTCTTCCGCCTTTTGAGAAAAAGCATGGGCCCTAACCGTTAATTTCTTTTTTAATTCTCCCTTGGCCAAAACTTTAATTTTATCATTTTTATTCTTAATTAAATTAATTTGTGTTAATTTATTCGCATCAATTAAATCATTGTCATTAAATATTTTTTCTATCACGGATAAATTAATTATCTTAAATTTTAAATTTTTGGATTTAAATCCTTTTGTCTTGGGAAAGCTTCTTAAAACGTTTTTTAGGCCCTTAATTTTTAATCCTTTTTTCCCTCCGCTTCTTGAGCGTTGTCCTTTCATTCCCCGACCACAATAATTACCCGGGTCAGAAGCATTATTGCCGCGCCCAACTCTTTTGCGTCTGGTCTTTGATTTAGGATTCGGTTTTAGATTAGATAATTGAATAGACATAAATTTATTATTCTTTAAGTTTTAACATTTCTAGGGCTTTTAATGTCGCTTGAACATTATTAATTTTATTTTTTGACCCCAATATCTTAGCGGTGATATTTTTAATCCCCGTTAATAAGAGAACTGTTCTCGCTGCTCCACCGGCGACAATTCCATGCCCTTTGCTGGCCGGCCGCAATAAAACTTTTGCCGCGCCATATTTTGCTTTTACCCAATGCGGAATAGTATCGTTAATGATGGGAATTTTAATTAAATTCTTGTTGGCTTTTCTCACCGCTTTTTCAACCGCAATGGAGACATCCATTCCTTTGGCGATTCCCGTTCCCACTTCTCCTTTATGATTGCCAATAACAATACAGGCTCGAAAACTTAAACGTTTTCCTCCCTTAACCACCCTAGTTACTCTAGCCAAATCTACCAACTGCTGAGCAAATTCTGGCTCTGTTCTTAAGCCGGGCAAAGATTTACTTTTAATTCTTTTTTCTTTAACCATAATAATCGTTTATAATAAAAACATTAAAATTCCAATCCTCCCTCGCGCAAGCCGTCGGCAACTGCTTTTATCCGTCCGTGATATCTGTACCCGCCACGATCAAAAACTATTTTTTTTAACTTTTGTTTTTTAGCCATTTCCGCCAATAACTTGCCGGCGACAAAAGCACTGGCTATTTTTTCTGATAATTCATTCTTTTTTTCGTTTTTTAATTTTAAATTTCTATCATCAACTGCGGCCAAAGTTCTTCTCTTCTCGTCATCAATCAACTGAAGATAAATATACTTATTGCTACGAAAAATACTAACTCGCGGACACTCGGCCGTTCCTTTAATTTTTTTCCTAATGCGTTTATGGCGCATTTGTCTTTTTATATATTTTAATATTTTTTTCATAAATATTCACTTTTTAAGAAGAACTGGTGGCGGCTTTTTTGCCTGATTTTCTTCTTATTATTTCATCAATATATTTTATTCCCTTCCCTTTATAAGGTTCTGGTTTTTTTAACTTTCTAATTTGGGCCGCAATTTCTCCCACTAATTGCTTATCAATGCCTTGAATTGTAATAATATTTTGCTCAACAATCGCTTTAATCCCGACCGGTAAAATAAATTCAACAGGATGAGAAAAACCAATATTAAGAATTAATTTGTCATTGTCTGTTTTTGCCCGATAACCAACGCCGACTAATTCCAATTTTTTTTCAAAACCTTGGTTAACGCCATGAATCATATTGGAAATTAAAACATTAAACGTACCCCAACAAGAACGTTGATTTTTTTCTTCTGGATTTTCAACAAAAATATTCAATTGATTTTCTTTTATTTCTATCTTTAAAAATTTCGGCAAAGTTTGTTTTAACTCTCCCCTTAGTCCCCTAACTGATATTTGTTGGTCTTCAATTTTTATTTCTGTTTTTTCTGGAATAGAAATTGGTTTTTTGCCTATTCTTGACATAAATGTTTTGCTAAATACAAAATTTAGGTATTCCGACAAGCGGAAATTTATTATTTATCATTAATTTTAATTTTGTCCGTTAGTTGACGGATTGAATTTATTACCATATTTCGCAAATTACTTCTCCTCCCAATCCTTTTTCTTTCGCTCTTTGGCCAATCATTAATCCCTGTGAAGTAGACAAAACATTAATTCCCTGTCCGTTTAAAACCTTATTAATCTTATCTTTTTTTACATAAACTCGACGGCCTGGTTTGCTGATTCTTTTAATAGTTTTAATCAATGATTGACCATTTTCTTCGTATTTTAAAACAATCCTTATTTTTTTAATAAATTTTTTTTCTTCGTCTCCGGGGCCAAAAACTTCCGCTTTTTCTATCCACTTTTCTTGTTCTAAAATTTTCGCTAAAGCAAATTTAATTTTTGAATAAGGCAAAACTACCTCTGTTTTTTTAACCATCAGAGTATTGCGAATTCTTGTTAACATGTCAGCGATTGGATCAGTCATAATGTAAATTCATTTTAACATTTTAAAATTGAAACAATTTAACATTAATTTTAACATCAATTAAAGTTAAATTTTATCTATAAATTTATTTTAATTCAAATAAACGTTTTAACTTGCATCCCTTACCAAGAAGATTTTCTGACGCCGGGGATAACCCCTTTGTTCGCCAATTCTCTAAAACAAATCCGACAAAGATCAAACTCTCTCATATAACCATGCCTTCGTCCGCAACGCCAACAACGGCGAACAATTCTTGTTTGGTATTTTGGTTTTCTTTTTGATTTATTAGCTTGCGCTTTAGTAGACATAAATACTTCACTATTTATTTTGAATTTTCAATTTATAGTCCTAAATATTATACTCCTAAATAGAAATTATTCTCTCCTAAAAGGAAATCCTAATAATTTAAACAATTCTATGGCCTCTTCTCTCCTTTTGGCTGTAGTGGTAATTACCACCTGTAATCCATGGGTCTTTTCAATGCTCTCCTGAAGTATTTCCGGAAAAATGGTTTGCTCTCTTAGTCCAATGGATAAATTGCCTTTTTGATCAATATTTCTTTGGTCTAAGCCGCGGAAATCTCTAATTCTTGCTAAAGCAATATTAATCAATTTTCCCATAAAATCATACATTTTTTGTCCCCTCAATGTCGTGTGCATCCCTACGGGGATTCCTTCTCTTATTTTAAAGCCCGCAATTGATTTTTTAGACAAATTAACAACTGGTCTTTGTCCGGTAATTTTAGAAATTGTTTCCATTACCAAATCTATATATTTTTGATCTTTTTCTGTCATTGCCCGATTTAAACCAACGTTAACTATTACTTTATCTATTTTAGGGATAGCATGTTTGTTTTTATATTCAAAAATTTCAGTTAATTTCGGAATTACTTTTTTAAAATAATGTTCTTTTAAATTCATAATAAAGTGTAAAATATGTCAATTTTAATTTCACGCGGTCATTTTCAAAATTAATTTTTAAAAAACGTCTTTGCATTTCCGGCAAAATCTTTTTTTTACTCCGTCAGCCAAAACTTTATAACCAGCCCTGATTGATTTTTTACAACGCGGACAAATCAGTAAAACATTTGAAACGGTCAAGGGCATCGCCATTTTAATTCGCTGTCCTTTTTCTCCCGCCCGTCGCGAATGAACATGTTTAGTTACTAAATTTAAACCCTCAACAACTATCTTGTTGTTTTTAGGCAAAACTTTAAGAACTTTTCCTTTTTTTTCTTTATCTTTGCCACTGATTATTTGCACTGTATCTCCTTTTTTAATTTTCATAATTTTATTAACTTACAAAACTTCTGGCGCTAACGAAATTATTTTAATAAAACCTTTTTCTCTTAATTCTCTGGCGACGGCGCCAAAAAGCCTATTTCCTTTCGGTTCTTTATTTTTTTTATCAATTATCACGGCCGCGTTATCATCAAATCGAATATATGTTCCGTCGCGTCGGCGATGTTCTTTTTTTGTTCTGACAATAACGGCGTGAACTATTTGCCCCTTTTTAACCGAAGTATGAGGGGTCGCTTTTTTAATCGTCGCCGTAATAATATCACCGAGATAGGCATAACGTTTTTTATAACCGCCAAAAACATGAATGCACATTATTTCTTTGGCTCCAGTATTATCAATAATTTTTAATATTGTTCTCGGTTGAATCATATAAATAAATTAATTTTTATGAATTCTTAACGAATTTCCACGAATCACGAATTTGTAATTCGTATTTTATTCGCCTCTAAATTCTTGAGTATTCATTTTACCAAACGCCATCTTTTGTCCTTTGATAAAGGGCGGCATTCCTCAAAAACTACCTGGTCCCCTATCTTGGCCTCATTTTTGGGGTCATGAATTTTATATTTTTTGCTTACTTTATATCTTTTTTTATAAACCGGATGAATTTTTATTCTATCTATTTTAACCACTGCTGTCTTATCCATCTTATTACTAACTACTGTCCCCTTAAATAATCTTTTTTTATTTGCCTTGTTAAAATTTTTTTTTGACATATATAAATATTAATTTATGTGAAACTCCATTAAAGCGGACTCATTTTTGGTTAATAATAGTAAGAATTTTTGCGATTAGTTTTTTTGATTTTCTTATTTCTCTTACGTTTTTTGATTGTTTTAATTGTAAATCAAAATTTAAAAACCTTAAATTTTCTTTTATTTCTCTCAATAATTTTTCTAATTCTTGTTTGCTTTTTTGTTTCAATTCTTTTATTTTCATTTTCATTTGGTAATAAATTTCGTTTTAATCGGTAATTTATGAGCCGCTGATTTAAAAGATTTTTTAGCCACGTCTTCCGGCACTCCGGTCATTTCAAAAAGAATCATTCCCGGCCTAACTGTGGCGACAAAATGATCAACCGTTCCCTTCCCCTTGCCCATGGGGACTTCTGCTCCTTTGGCGGTTACTGGTTTATGAGGAAAAATTCTAACCCAAATTCTTCCTTTCTTTTTGAAAACACGAGTAAGGGTGCGGCGTACCGCCTCAATTTGTCTGGCAGTAATCCATTTATGTTCCAAGCTTTTTAAACCGTATTCACCAAAAGCAAGGCTTATCCCTCTGGTTGAGTTTCCCTTTTTTCTATGCCGGCCCTTATGACTTTTCCGGTGTTTTTGTTTTTTGGGCATTAACATATGCGCTCGCTTCGCTCATTAAATGCAAAGTATAAAATGCAAAATGCAAAATTTAGGCATTCCACTCCGCAAAAATTCATTATTTATTATTAATTTTAAATTTTTAATTGTCATTTTGATGTTTGATTTTTAAATTGTTAATTTTCTTTATTAAATTTCTCACCCTTATAAATCCAAATCTTTACGCCAATGGTTCCGTAAATTGTAAAAGCAGTCCCGCGGGCATAATCAATTTCCGCCCTTAATGTTTGTAATGGAAGACTACCCCAAATTAATTTTTCTGAACGAGCAATCTCGGCTCCGCCTAAACGACCACTAGCAATAATTTTAACTCCCTTGGCGCCTCCGACCTGAACTTGCTTTATTATTTTTTTCATTACCCGACGAAAAGGAATTCTTTTTTCTAACTCGGAAATAGCTCCTTCTAAAACAACCATTGAAGAAATCGCCGGCGATTTTTCTTCCAAAACATTTACTTCTAAAATCATATCTTGCGATAAAAACTTCTTTATCTCTTCTTTTAATTTTTCTATATCCACCCCCCCCCGACCAATAATCAAGCCCGGTTTGGCTGTATAAATAATAACTTTAATCGTGTTAGCCATCCGTTCAATATTAATTCTTGCTACGCCGCAATTTTTTAATTTTTTTTCTAAAAATTTTCTAATTTGTAAATCTTCTTTTAATAAAAATCTAAATTTATACTTTTTGGCAAACCATTTTGAATCCCAATCTCTAATTAACGGCGTACGAAAAATTTTTGGATTTACTTTTCTTCCCATAAATACTTCGCTAAATGCTAAATGCTAAATGCTTGTTTATGTCAACAAACAAAATGCAAAATTTAGGTATTCCGCCAAGCGGAAATTTATTATTTATTGTTAACTTTGAACTTTGAACTGTCATTTTAATTTTTAAATTTATTCTATATACTCTTTCTTCTAAAAATCTTTTTTAAAGCACCTGTTTTTTTATTTTTAATTTTTCCCTGTTTTTTTTCTTTTTCTGAGAAATGAGATATTTCTTGGTCGTGAATTTCTTCTTTTGATTTTATTTCTAAATTTTCTTCTAAAACCGGTTTTTCTTGTTTCTGTTTTATTGATTTAATTTTCGGGCTAGGAACTTTTTCTTTCAAAATAATTTCTAAATGAGAACTTTTTTTGCGTATTTCTGCTGCCCGACCAAAGGCTCTGGCTCGCCAACGCTTGAGAACCGGACCTTGATTGATAAAAATTTCTTTTATAAAAAGATTTTCTTTCTTTAAATTAAAGTTATGTTCAGCATTGGAAATGGCCGATTTTAAAACCTTGGCAATTAAATGACTGGCCTTTTTGGGAATAAACTTTAAATAATCCAAGGCCTCTGAAGCATCTTTATTTCTAATCAAATCAATAACCAGTCTTGCTTTTTTTGGTGATATTTTTAAATATTTTCCTTTGGCTTTAATTTCCATATTTTATTCAACTGCTTTTTATTTATTCTTAGTTGCGGCCGCTGATTCTATCTCTCTTTGCATTTTCCCCCCATGTCTAACAAATTTCCTGGTTAAAGAAAATTCTCCCAGTTTATGTCCTACCATATTTTCCACAATAAATACTGGAACATGAGTTTTTCCGTTATGAACCCCAATTGTAAAACCAACCATTTCCGGCACAATAGTGGAACTTCTTGACCAGGTTTTAATAATTGTTTTATCGTCTGATGATAATTTGGAAATTTTTTTCAATAACTTAGGATCAACCCAAGGACCTTTTTTTAAACTTCTTGCCATATAAATTGATTAATTAGTTAATTGGGCGCTGGGGATTGGGGATTAGAGGTTGGTTCCCTGATTGTCCGATTGCCCCATTGCCCGACTACCTAACGCTTTCTTCTTTTTTTAATTCTTCTTTGAATAATATATTTATTTGTCCATTTTTTCTTTTTTCTGGTTTTAACCCCTAAGGCCGGCTTTCCCCATGGTGTTTTAGGATGCACTAAACCAATCGGCGAATGTCCTTCTCCTCCGCCGTGCGGATGAGCGACTGGCGCCATGGCCTTCCCCCTAACCGATGGCCTGATTCCCCTGTGTCTCTTTCTTCCCGCCTTACCCCAATTTACATAACGCCAATCTGCGTTACCGACTGAACCGCAAGAAGCGAAACAATCTTCTTTAACCAGCCGTCTTTCCCCGGAGGGCAATTTAATCTGAGCCAAACCATTAGAAATAGCCATTAAGACTGCCGCATTTCCAGCTGACCGAACAATTTTCCCGCCCTGATTCGGCACTAATTCAATATTATGAATTTTTGTTCCAATGGGCATGTATTTCAAGGGCAGACGATTGCCAATTTCTGTAGAAATTTGATTTTTTGAAGTTAAAATCTTGTCGTCTATTTTAATATCTTCCGGCGCAATAATATATCTTTTCTCTCCATCTGCGTAATAAATTAAAGCGATCCAAGCTGAACGATTGGGGTCATATTCTAAAAATTTTACTTTTGCGGGAATTTCAAATTTATCTTGTTTAAAATCTATTTTCCGATAAAACTTTTTTTCTCCCCCTCCTTGATGCCTAACTGTAATATTTCCTTTTTTGCTTCTGCCTGCTTTTGATTTTTTTATAACTATCAAACGTTTTAAAGGCCTTGTCTTAGATAAGGATTTTGTACTAACTGAAGTCATATTTCTTCTTCCCGGTGTTGTTGGTTTATATATCTTAAGCATATTTATTTTTTCACAAATTCTATTTTATCGTTTTTCTTTAAAAAAACCAGGGCCTTTTTCTTTGATTTTGTTGTGCCGCTTGACCGACCATAGCGCACTTTTTTCCCTTTTGTTTTAATAATATTAATTTTTAATGGTTCAACATGATAAATCTCCTTAATTGCCTGCATAATGGAAAATTTATTTGCTCGATTATTTATTTCAAATGTATAACATCCAACGGCTTGCTGAGTTGTCGCTTTTTCCGTAATAACAGGCCTAACCAAAACTGTGGTGTCGGTTTTTAATTCCATTTTTAATCTATCGTCGGTTTTTATTTCCGGTAATTTTTTTTTCTCTTCCTTAACATCAATTTTCTCTTTTTTGTCCGCCAAAGAAACCGATTCCGTTTTTTTATCGTCAATTTTTGTTTTTTTCTTCAGTCCTGTTAAAAATTTTTTTATTCCTTTTTCTGTCATAAAGAATATTTTTACTTTAATATAAAGTTAGTGATTTCTTCCCCATTATTAAATTCCTAAACGGGGCAAAAATAAATATATTTATTTTTTAAAATGTTCTTGAATAATCTTTAGCCCCTTAAGAGTGGTAATTAAATAATTTGACCTCAAACAATCTAAAATATTTAATTTTGTTACCGGCATTGTTTTTAAATTTTTTATGTTTCGGGCCGACTTAATGGTATTTAAATTGTTTTCCGATAAACTAAGAAGAATTTTTATTTTTTCATTTTTCTCTCTGTCGGGAATTAATTTACTTAAAATAGTAAAAAAAGTCTTTGTTTTAATTTCTTTTAATTCAAAAGTATCTAAAACAATGAATTTTTTATCTTTAACCTTATCGGAAAGGCACATATAAAAAACCTGTTTTTTTATTTTCTTGTTTATTTTTTTATTATAATTTTTTTCTTTGTTCGGACCAAAAACAATTCCTCCGCCCCGCCAAAGAGGAGAACGGATTGAGCCGGCCCTGGCTCGACCTGTTCCTTTTTGTCGCCAAGGTTTGCGACCGCCACCGCGAATTTCTCCCTTTGTTTTTGTATGCGCAAAAGGATGTCTTTGGTTGGCTAAGAGAGAAACCACAACTTGATGAATTAACTCTGGTTTTGGCGGCAAACCAAAAATTTGAGAATCCAATTTTTCTTTACCCACTATTTTCCCCTCTTGATTATAAACAGGAACATTTAACATATTATTCTTGAACTATTTCTAAAAGACTATTTTTAATTCCCGGAACCGCGCCTTTGATTAAAATCGTGTTGGTCGCGGAGTCTATTTCTATAATTTCCAAATTTTTAATTGTCGCTCTTTCCGCTCCCATATGACCAGCCATTTTCTGACCCTTAAAAACCCGAGCTACTCCACCGGCGCCGATTGAACCGGGCATTCTTAACTGATCTTTATGTCCATGGGTGGCCGGAGAGCCGTGAAAACCATGTCTTTTCACCACGCCCTGAAAACCCTTTCCTTTAGAAATTCCTGAGACTTTTACTTTGTCGCCTGGTTGAAAAATGTCAACCGTTATTTTATCCCCTGCTTTTAAATTATCTATTCCTGTTCTAAATTCCCTTAAATATCGGTTATGCTCTTTTTCTCCTTGAATTTTTTTTAAATGCCCAAGTAGAGGCTTATTAATTTTTCTTTTTTTATCAAAGGCAATTTGAATTGCTGAATAGCCTTCTTTGTCTGATGTTTTTACTTGGGTAATTAAACAAGGGCCCGCCTGAATTTTAGTGACGGGAATCACTTTTTCTTCTTTAAAAATTTGGGACATTCCTATTTTTTTTCCTAAAATATATTTTACCATAATTATTAAAATTTATAAACGTAATGAAAAAATTTTTGCTACAATTATGAGTTCCTCTCCTTTTTAGTTCACAAATTTCGGACGAGCAACTAAAAAAACGGGCAAAGATAAATTCCCTAACTCAAAAACCCGTTTTTAAATAAATTTAAATTGTTTTTAAAATTAGAAAATTTTAAACCTCAAGATTAAGAAAAATATAATTAAACGATAACCCTTTAAGGTTCACTTTTAATTCTTTTTTTCTTGACTGTTTACATTTTTATTTCTACGTCCACGCCAGCCGGCAAATGAAGGCCTGTTAATGTCTCCAGTGTTTGAGAGCTAAAATCAACAATATCAATTAACCTTTTGTGAATTCTTTTTTCAAATTGATCGCGAGAATCTTTATGTACAAAGGAAGATCTTAAAACAGTATATTTTTTATTTTCTGTTGGAAGAAAAATCGGGCCAATAACCTTTGCTCCTGTCCTGGAAACGGCCTCAATAATACCTTTTAGCGCCTCATCAATGACTCGATGATCATAAGACCTTACTTTAATTCTAATCCTCGGCTGATATTTAGCCTCTTTTTCTTGTTCTTTTTCTGTTTTTTGTTTTCCGCCAGAAGCGGACTTTTTTTCAATCATTACATTACAAAGAACTATTTGAGTATTGAAAAATTAATTAACCCGTCCAATGTCCCGCTAATTGTGAATTATTTAACCACCTTGGTCACAACGCCTGAAGCTACAGTCTTTCCTCCTTCTCTAACGGCAAATCTCATTTGATCTTCTAAGGCAATTTCTTTATTTAATTTAACTTTAATGTTAAGCGTGTCCCCGGGCATAGCCATCTCTGTTCCTTCCGGCAAAGTAACGTCGCCGGTAACATCAGTGGTCCGGATATAAAATTGCGGTTTATAACCATTAAAAAACGGGGTATGACGACCCCCTTCTTCTTTGGAGAGAATATAGATTTGTCCTTCAAATTCAGTGTGTGGAGTAACGGTTTTTGGCTTAGCAATCACTTGTCCTCTTTCCACGTCGGTCTTTTTAATTCCGCGCAAAAGAATTCCTGCATTATCTCCGGCTACGCCTTCATCTAATGATTTTCTAAACATCTCAATTCCGGTTACTACGGTTGTTTGTGTTGGTCGTAAACCGACAATTTCCACCTCTTCGTTTATTTTTACAATACCTCTTTCAATTTTACCCGTCACTACTGTTCCTCTCCCTTCAATGGTAAAAATATCTTCAATTGGCATTAAAAATGACTTTTCTGTGTCTCTTTTTGGTTCAGGAATATAGCTATCAAGCGCTTCTACTAATTTAAGAATTGGTCCGCAATGAGGACAATCTGCCTTGCCACAACCGCATTCCAAGGCCTTTAAAGCCGAGCCTTCAATAATGGGAAGTTCATCGCCGGGAAATTCATATTTTTTCAATAAATCTTTTACTTCTTCTTTAACTAAGTCAACCAATTCCTTGTCCTCTACCATATCTGTCTTGTTTAAAAAGACAATGATGGCCGGAACTCCGACCTGCCTAGATAAAAGAATGTGTTCTCTAGTTTGTGGCATTGGTCCGTCACTCGCGGAAATAACCAAAATTGATCCGTCCATTTGAGCCGCGCCAGTAATCATATTTTTAATATAATCGGCGTGTCCCGGACAATCAATATGCGCATAATGACGCTTATCTGTTTCATATTCAACATGAGAAAGAGCAATGGTAATCCCTCTTTCTTTTTCTTCCGGGGCATTATCAATCTGGTCAACAGACCTTTCTTCTGCTTTTTTCCCCGCACTTTTTAAACATTTTAATATCGCCGCGGTTAAAGTGGTTTTTCCGTGATCAACATGACCAATGGTTCCCACATTGATGTGCGGCTTGTCTCTTTCAAATTTTGCTTTTTCTGCCATATTAATTACCTCATTTTCGCAAACTAATTATTAAATAAAAAATATAAAAATTTGCGAACTATATTACCTAATTAAGATCCCAAATAGTATATCATAATTATTTTATTTAGCAACATTACTTTTCCACAATGTCAATTTTTATCCGATTAAAACTTTTTTCAATTGTTTAATTAAAGAAACAACTACTGGTGGCGCCAAGAGACTATAAGATTTTTGACCTTCGTCGTTCTTAATTATCCATGACTTTTCAATAATTTTTATTTTTTTATTATTATCTAAATTATAATCATATTCAGGCGTAATCTCATAATCATCAACTAAAAATTTAATTTTTTTGGCCGGAACGGCATTTCGCAATAGGATTTTCGGGATGCCGTGCAAAACCGCCACTTTTTTTATCAATTCACCATCAAGATTCAGTCTTTCTCTAATTGATTCTATACCCAGGTCGTCCCCTTCTTTGGCGACCATGCGCGCTTTATTGCATTCTGGATTGTCGCACATCAAATAGAATTCTTTTTTTGTTTTATCATAACCAATGTTCTGTGTAGGCAAAAACCTTATACTTCTAGAGGTGTGACATTTGGGACAAATCGTCCGATATTTCATTCTTTGGTCTATTATTTCTTCTGGGATGTCAATAATAATGAAAACGTCTGGATCGTCGCGATGATTAATTAAATCCCTAAAATAAAGGGAATAAGAAACCTGATCCATACCCCGAGGAAAACCATCGATAAAAATGGTCTTTTTCGGCATCTTGTCTATCTCCCTCTTGACCAGAGCCAGGATGAATTCCGTGGGCAGCAGGAACTTTGTCCCCCTGTTTAAAAGCGATTTTATCGCTTCGTCGACGGAAATATAGCCACGATAGTTTTGTTTTAAATAATCCACCAGCTTTTTTCTTTTTCCGACATCCGCTACTTCCATGTGCACGTCCCTGACCACATCTCCCACGGAAATATGGCTAATCCTGTCCTGTCCAAAAATTTCCACCATTAATTTGGAATAAGTTCCTTTACCGGAATTTTTCTTTCCTAACCAATAGGCAATAAAAGTATTCTGATTAAAATACTCTTTCAATTTTTCTATTTCCTTGCCGGCCTTAGCTTTGAAATATCTTTGCCGGTCGGCCACGTTGGCCAAATCGAATTTCTTATTCAATCCCCTGACTTTCGTCTTGGACAGCGTCCAGGGAAAATCCTTTTCCAATCCTTTCATATAGATAAATGAAATTACAATAAAAAACCAAATAAATTTACGATAAGATAAAATAAGATTATCATTTTATTTTCCGGATGTCAA
>JAQTOB010000005.1 GCA_028713575.1 Patescibacteria group bacterium | reverse complement strand
CTTCCCAATTAAAAATCCTTCACCAATGGCCGAGAATCCCATGGTTAAGGTGCAAAATCCTTTGGCCAAAAGACAAGCCGCCTCAATAATAAATTGTTCTTCCATAGATTTATATATTTATTTATTAATTATATTATTCTGTTTCTTTGACCGCTAACATGTAATAAGCAGTAGTTAAACAACCAAAAACCATAGCTTGGATGGTCCCGGTAAACAAGTTCATGGCCATCCAAACAGAAGGCAAGATATAGGCGAGGCCGCCGAGAATGATTATCGCTAATGTTTCACCGGCAAAAATATTGCCGAATAAACGAACAGAAAGGGAGATGATTCGGGCAAACTCGGTGATAATATCCATTAAGCCGAGAATAAAATTTATTATTCCCATTATGCCGGCGTTAATTCCTTTTCCAAAACCTTTTATTATTTCATGAAATTGAAAATACTTTAGGAAGTGGGAAAATAATCCTCGTTTTCTAATACTAACCCATTGAATCAGTAAAATCATCGCCAAGGCCAAAGAAACGGTTATATTAAAATCAGTTGTTGGCGTTCTGAAAACAGACATTCCTTTATAGGTGATACTACTTAAAAAGGGGATGATAATCCCCAAAAGATTGGCTAAACCAATAAAAATAAACAAAGGAGCAATTAAATAGAGAAGTTTTTTAGTATATTTTTTGTCTCCGGTTGTTTGGTCTATTAAACCGTAGATGCCTTGATAAAGAATTTCAATGATATTTTGTTTTGAGCCGGGCTTAAGTTTTAATTTTTTAGAAGTGAAGAAACAAATAGCAATAATAATCAAAATAATCAGCCAGGTCATAATTAGAGAATTAGTAACGGGGAAAGAACCAATATTGAAAATAATTTCCGGCGCAATATTCGGTTTTTCCGCAACAATTTGAATCGGATTCATTTTATTTCTTCTTTTAATTCTTTCAGTTCTTTTATTTCTTTGTCAATACTTTTTATTTTTTTGTTAAAACGGACGTATTTAATAATAATTACCATCCAAGAGAGAATGAAAGATAAAAATAAAAGCGAAAAGGTATAAAATTTTCCACTTTTATAATTTTGGTCAAGGCGTATTCCCGCGAAAAGAGCGGCAAAAGCAGGCAGAGCGAGAATAATGCCGATTTCCAACATCATTAAAAATGCTCGGTGTCTATATTTTTCCCTCTCTTGATAAAGTTTTGTTTGATTATTTTCCATTTTAAAAGACCTTTGTTATAAAATGATTTATTTTAAAATTATACAAATTTATTTTAATTTGTCAAGAAAAAATTTTTGAGAATAATAAAAATTCGCGAATTAATTCGCGAATTTTTATTTAAAATTGGACTACTGATTGAATCTTTGATTTCTCTTTTGAAACCAGCAATCACGGCAATAAATTGGCCGGTCTGCCGCTGGCTCAAAAGGAAGTTCGGTTATTTCTTTTCCGCATTCAGAACATTTCCAATTTCCCTGGATCATTTGACGGGGTTGAGAGTTTCCGCCCCTGTCTCCACGGTAATTGCTTCTTCGATTTTCCATAATAATACTTTTGCTTTAAATAAAGCGACCTTTTAATTTCTAAGTCGCTTTACTTTTTAAAGTTACAATTTTATTTAAATTATTGAACTTGACTAAGATAACGACTTATAAAGTAATTTTACTATAACAGATATTAAAAATAAGTCAATTTAATTGTTTGACAAAGAGGAGAAATTTGTTATGTTTTTAGATGTATGTTGTGGCAATATATTTTTTTAGGAATTATTCAGGGAATCTTTGAATGGCTTCCTATTTCCAGCGAAGGAATAACAGCCATTTTTAGTCGTTTCCTGATTAAGGATTTTAATCCAATTGACCTGGCTTTGTTTTTGCATTTAAGCACGCTTTTGGTTGCGATTATTTATTTTTGGAAAGACTGGTGGGAAATCATTAGATTTAAAGATAAAAAATTATTTTCTTTTTTATTTATTTCTACTGCCATTTCTTTGATTATTGGCTTCCCTCTTTATAAGATAGCAAAGAATGCGACTTTAGGGAGCGGTCTTTTATTAATAATGGGGTGCGGTTTGCTGGTCACAGCTTATTTCCATAAAAAAAATATTATTTGGAACAAAGGGGAAAAATATTTGGCCTTGATTGTTGGTTTTTTGCAAGGCCTGGCGGTTATTCCCGGATTGTCTCGTTCTGGAGCAACGATTTTCGGTTTGTCTTTGGGAAAAACCGAACCGGAAAAAATTTTGAAAATTTCCTATTTAATGTCTGTCCCCATTGTTTTTGCTTCAACTTTTTATTTATTTTTGCAAGATTCCGGTTTGGTTTTGAATTCCTGGCCGGCTTTAATCACCGCTTTTTTCACCGGAATTTTAACTTTGCATTTTTTAATCAAGCTGTCAAAAAAAATAGATTTTTTTAAATTTGCCCTATTTTTCGGTTTTATTTGTTTTATTGGTTTTTTTCTTGAATTGATTTTTTAATTTTAAAATTCATTTTTTATTTGAGAACGGAAATATCCGTTTTTTGTTTTTTAAATTAAAGTAACAAAGAATGTTTTTAATCGTCTAATTATATGTAGGGACAAAGGACAATTAATAAATTAAAATGAAAAAAGCTAATCAACAATACAATGACTGTCTAATGGTCAGACGCGACCAAAACATTAAACCAAAAGGCGATTGGGATGATGTTTGTTTATCCATCACCCAAGATTTAGCCCAGGCAGTGGTAGTTGTTGAAGGCGAATATTATGAATCCTTAGAAAGCAATTAATGATTATTGATTAGATATTTTATATCTACACTCCTGGGCGACCCCGGTCCTCAGGAGTTTTACATTTAATCATTAAAAGTAAAATAATTAATTAAAGATGAGATGATTATGACCAATAAAAAAACCATTACAATTTATTTGTTGGTCAGCCTGTTCATCGCTTTGTTAATAGTCCTACATTCCGCGATTTATGTCACTTTTCTTTTAGAAAAAGGATTAGACTCGTTTCAGGTCAGCATGATTAATCTTTTTTATATGGTGGCGGTTTTTATTATGGAAGTGCCGACTGGCGCCATTGCGGACATCTGGGGAAGAAAATTTTCTTTTATTCTTTCAGTTATTCTTAATAGCATTGGTTTTTTGATTTATAATTTGGCGAATGGATTTTTTGGATTTGTTTCCGCTGAAGTCATTATTGCCCTGGGAACTACTTTAATTTCCGGCGTTCTAAAATCCTGGTTGGTTGATTCTCTAAATTTTTACAATCGGAACGGCGGATTAAGGAAAGTTTTTTGCCTGGAAGGCCGGATGATTAATATGGCCCGGATGCTTGGCGGATTAGTCGGAGCCTTTTTAGGGGTAAAAGACTTATCGGTTCCTTTTGCCGTCATCGGCATCGGTTATTGGTTTTCTGCATTTTTGTCTTATGTGGCGACAAAAGAAGAATATTTTCAAAGAAAGAATAATAAAATTAAGCCGCTATGCGGATTTAAAGAGGTTATTAAATCGGGGATGATTTACGGTTTTCAGAACGACATTATTTTCTTGATTATCGCCGTAGTCGCTATTTTCTCTTTAAGTTTTCAATTATTAAACATATATTGGCAACCGCAATTTAAATCATTTTTATTGGGTAATCAGTATTTTAATTTTATTTGGATTATAATAATTATTTTCGCTATGTTGAGCAATAAATTAATTAAATCGTTATCCGTTTTCACCAAGAACATAAGATTAACATATTTATTTTTGAACACAGACTTTTGTTTAGCCGGCTTTGTGTCCGTTTTTCCGCAACCATTGATTAAAACCGCCTAATTAGCGGTTTTAATTGACTTATTTTGTTTTTTTCTTTAGAATATAATTATGCAAAAGAAAATAAGAATTTTTTTAATCATTGTTGTTTTAGTTTTCTTGATTTTGCATTTTCTCGGTTGGTATAAATATTATTATAATTTAGAACATTATGATAAAGCGGTCCATTTTTTTGCCGGCGCCAGTGTAGTTTCGGCGGTTTTATGGTTTTTGGGAATAAAAGAAATTAAAGGAGTAAATAAAAAATTAGTTTCTTTAATTTTTTTATTTTTGGTCAGTATTATTTGGGAAATTTTTGAATACTTGACTGACCATGTTTTTAGTCGCCCATTAATAGGAATTTTACAGCCGATGCAACCAACTTATTTGGATACAATAGGCGATTTTTTGGCTGATTTTATCGGCGGTTTTATGGTTTTATTTTTTACTTTTTTTAAAGGACAAAAACAAGATAAATAGGGTTGTTTGAAATATGCATTTATGCTATAATATTGCGGCTGAACATCTTTATTGTTTATAAACAAAATTTAATTTTATTTAAAATATGCCCCCTAAAGTTATTGTTATTTGCAATCGTAAGGGAGGAACAGGCAAAACAAACGTTGCCATTAATTTGAGCGCTTACCTTTCCTCTTTGGGCAAAAAAGTGCTTTTAATTGATCTTGACCCCCAGGCCAATGCGACTTCCGGTTTAGGCGTGGAAAATCGTCTTCAAGGGATTTATGAAATGATGAGCCAACAAATTTCCTTAAATGACGGCTTGATTTTAGTTAGAAAGAATTTTTGGTTAATTCCGGCTAATGAAAATTTGGCCGGCGCGGACATTGAAATGGTTGATTTGCCAGAAAGAGAGTTTATTTTAAAAAAAACGATTAACAATCTTTTAATAAAAAAAGCAGAAGAAAATTTTAATTATGTTTTTATTGACACGCCTCCGTCCCTTAGTTTATTGACCATCAACAGTTTGGTGGCGGCGGACCAAATTTTAATTCCCGTTCAAGCGGAATATTATGCTTTAGAAGGATTGGGACAACTTTTGGAAACAGTAAAATTAGTGAAAGAGAATTTGAAATCAAATTTAGATGTTTTAGGCGCAGTTATCACCATGTATGACAATCGTGGCCGCCTTTCCGAAGAAGTTTGGGAAGAATTATACCGACATTTTCCTTATTATATTTTTCGCAGTATTATTCCCAGAAATATCCGTTTAGCTGAAGCGCCTAGTTACGGCAAAACTATTTTGGAATATGCGCCGCAATCAAAAGGAGCCAAGGCCTACGAAAGATTGGCCAAAGAGTTTCTAATCAATGGTGTTTTTTAATTTATAATTTTTAATTTTGATTTTTAAATTTAGTTTTAGCATTTATGGCTTTAGGACGCGGCTTGGGTTCTTTAATCCCGGCCATGACAATAAAAAGAGCAAATGAAGAAATTTTGGTGGAAACAGGAGAACAGGTTTTACAAATTCCCGTTAATCAAATTGACCCCAATCCGGAACAGCCGAGGAAAAATTTCTCCCGCTTGGAAATGGAGGAATTGATGAATTCCATTAAAGAATACGGAATTATTCAGCCCTTGATTCTAATAAAAAACAATAGTCGTTATCAGATTATTGCTGGCGAAAGGCGTTGGCGAGCCGCTAAGATTTTAGATTTTATAACCGTTCCGGCAATTGTTCGTTCTATTAAGGACAATGATAAGCTGGCGATTTCTCTTTTGGAAAACATCCAAAGAAAAGACCTCAATCCCATGGAAAAGGCCAGAGGTTACCAACGTTTAATGGATGAATTTAATTTGAATCAGGAAGAAATTAGTCGGAAAATAGGAAAGTCGCGAGCCAGTATTGCCAATACCTTAAGGATTTTAACACTGCCAGAAGAAATTCAGGCCGCCATTAATGAAGAAAAAATAACTGAAAGTCACGCTAAAGCCTTATTGTCGGCGGATGGCGAAGAAAAACAAAAATCATTATTAAAGAGAATTTTAGGACTTGGTTTAACGGTCAGAGAAACAGAAAGAATTATAGAAGGGAAAAAAATCAGAAAAAGAATTGAATTAGATACTAATATTTTAGACAAAGAAAATATTTTAAGCAAACTTTTAGGAACAAAAGTTAAGATTATAAAAAGAAATAAAAAAATCAAGGTCGTCATAGAGTTATATCAAGATAAAGAATTGGACGGGTTAATTAAAAAGATAATAAAAAATGAATAACTTGGACTTTCACCACTTGGCATTCGTTTTTGCCGTCATCATCTAAATTTTACATCACTTTTGTCCGAATACTGCGTGACAGTCCCTTATGTTATTTTGTTAAAATGTTAAAATGAACTTTTTATGGCAATAGAAATTAAAAGAAAACAAAATGAACCTTTAAACGTTTTTTTAAGGAGATTCAGCGAACAAATAAAACGCAGTGGCGTAATTAATAATTCCAAGGAGAAAAAATTTTTTTCCAAGCCGAAAAGCAAAAAGGCCCAGAAATCCAGCGCTTTAATGAAAAAAGAACGCACGGAAAAAATGAATTTTTTTAAAAAAATTGGCAAAATTAAATAAAGGGCTTCCCCAAAATTTTCAATCCTGAGCTTGTCGAGGGAGTAGAAAATTTTGCGGGGAAACCTTTACCCAGCACATAATCTATGATAAATAAATTTAATTTATCTTAAAAATAATTTTAATCACCCATAGCACAGATTATGTGCTGGGTGCTCAAATTTATAGTAAAATTTTTGCGTTATAAATAACTTAAAATTTTAATAAATTTGGCATATGACTCTTTTGGAAATAATAGAGAAAAATTTTAAAGAGGCCTTGAAACAAAAAAGGGCCGAAGATTTAATTGTTTTGCGGGGCTTAAAAACGGTTATTCATAACAAGGAAATAGAATTGAATGCCCAAAAAAAAGAGCTTAAAGAAGAAAATGTTTTGGAATTGATTAGAAGAGAAGCTAAAAAAAGAAATGAAGCCATAGAACTATATAAACAAGGCAATAGAGAAGATTTGGTGGTTAAAGAAAAAAAAGAGATTGACATTCTGAAAAGATATTTGCCAACGGAAATTTCTGAGGAAGAGATAAAAACAGTGATTCTTGAGGTTATTAAAGAAATCGGAGCTGGCGAGCGTCAAGATTTTGGCAAAGTGATGGGACTGGCGATGTCTCGTCTAAAGGGGAGAGTAGAAGGAGATAAAGTTAAAGAATTGGTGGAAAAAGAACTTTTTTAATTATATTTTAATTATATTATTAATTTTCGGAAAATTTATTAAAAATAATTTTTCCATTAGTTATTAATTCTAAAAATAAATATATGACTTCTCATAGAGCAAGGAATATTTTTAAAATTATTTTTCTGACTTTTACAATTTGTTGCTTATTTTTTATTTCTATTCCGGCCAAAGCCCAGCAATTGGACCTGGGAAATGATGAATTGTCAAATTTTGGGCAAACCGTTGGTTATGGCCAAGCTTCTTTGCCGCAAATAATCGGCCGAATTGTCAGAATTATTCTTAGTCTTTTGGGCATCGCCGCCGTAATCATCATGATTATTGGCGGTTTTATTTGGATAACCTCTGGCGGTTCTTCGGAAAAAGTGGAAAAAGCGAAGAAAATCATTGTTAATGGACTAATCGGTTTGTTAATTATTGTTTTCGCCTATGCCCTAACCAGTTTTGTTATGGAAAAGCTTGGCTTTATTTTGGACCCAGAACCAATACCAATAAGCGACTGTATTCCCGGCGAATGTTGCGGGTTTGGGTATCGCTGTTCTGTTAATAAATCTTGCAATATTCCCGATTCAAGTTGTTCTCCATCGCCCAATGCTTTTAAAATTAAGAAAATAGAAACCACGCATGGTGGGCTGGAACAGAATTATAATCAGGATGTTTATCTTTGTTCCGCGGTGCAGCCGATTTTTAATCGAGCGGTTAAAACAAGCTCTGTTCAAGAATTAGCCGAAACAGGAGAACTTAAAGTGGAAAATGTTAACGGAAACTGGCAAATTAGAAATAATGTTCTTATTTTTAAACATCCGGAAATTTTTGATATTAACAAAACTTATCGCGCTTATTTTCCCAAAGCGATTCTTGATTTTCAATCTAAATATTTGCAACAATGTTTGGCTGCTGGCGGCTGTTCGGAAACAGCATCTCACTTTATTTGGGATTTTACCACCGGTGAACAAAATGATGAAATTCCGCCGGAAATAGTTTCTGCTTATCCGATTTTTAATTCAGAAGACCCGAGCTATCCCGACCAAAACGTTTCCCGGAGTCCTTTAATTGAGGTTAAATTTTCCGAACCCATTGATATTACGACGGTTTCAGACGAAAATGATTATCCTTTGGAAGAAAATATTTGGCTGGCAGCTTTAGATGGCCAGAACGGAAATGTTGTTCAGATTTTGTCAAAAGAAAATTTTCAAATTAATGGAGACAGTAATGGCTTTAAATTAAAATTGAGGGACGGCAATTTACTGGAATCTTTTATTTGGTATCGGGTTCATATTGAAGGTATAGAAGATCTTTGTTTAAATTCCATGACCGAAGCCGCGGAATGGGAATTTCAAACCAATGATCGGGTGCCGGGCATAAAATCTTATTACCCCAACAATAAAACAGTTTGTCCGGATACTGATATTAGCGTGGTTTTTGAAACTCAGATGTATAACAGTTTAGTGACTATGGAAATTACAGACGGGAGAGATAATTTTTCTATTTCTTTAAATCCAAGTGAATTAGAGCCGCCTTATGAAAAAAGGATTTCTAACGGCGTTTTTAAAGTAAGTGATTTTGGGGCGCCGGTTAATAATCATTTTAGAATTTTCACTTTTAATCCGGATAATAATTTAAAGGACAATACGGAATATAAGGTAAAGGTTTTCACGGATTTGATTATTAATCAGCAGGGAAATTTCTTATCCGGCGAGTGGAGTTTTAAAACCGCGGATTTGGAAAATTGTCTTTGTTCTCCCTGGATATCTCATATTACCCCAAGCCAAGGATTAAGGGGAGAGTGTTTAACCATTTATGGACAATGTTTTAAAGGAACCAATTGGCAGACAGCCGAACCCATAAGAATAGAATTTATTTTAAACGACATTACAACTCTTTCAATAATTGGCGGTTTTGATAATAATTATTTAACTACTGTGGTGCCGGAAATTTATGTTAAAGGAGATAGGCCGAATATTCAGGCCGTTATTCAATATCAATCAGGAGAACAAATGAATAGCAATCAAGTTGATTTTTATGTCAACAGCGATAATCAAGCGGACGGCCCTTGTCTTTTATCTATTAATCCGTCAATCGGTTATCCGGAAGAAACAAAAGTTAATTTGAACGGTTTAAGGTTTAATTCTCCCGCCAATTCAAGTAAAGTTATTTTTTATAATAATCAAGAAGCGGTTTATTCAAATTGGGCGGACCAAAATATTAATGGAGCAATTGTTCCTTTAAATGCCCAAAACGGACCAGTAACAGTGGTTAACGAAAAAGGCAAAAGCAATGGTTTGCCTTTTGATATTTTGTCGCATCTAAACAAACCGGGGGGAGTTTGTTATCAGTCTTATTATTGTTCGGAAAATCCCATGTATGAATGCGAATCTCCGGTTTATAGTTGTTTACATGAACCAGAAGATACTTGTCGTTGTTGTTGTAATGTAAGCCCTAATTCTTGTCCGGCGCCGCTTGAATGCACCGCGGGACAAGGCAGCTGTACCGGCGCGGATCGTGGTCTTTGTTGTGGTTGCCGAAATGATGACCAATGCGGTTCACTTTTGGGCTGTGCCCTGAATGATCCGAATCGTTGTTGTTATCCGCGCCCGAATGTTGTTAATCATAATCCGGTTGGTAATAATGTTTGTTTAAATACTGCAGTGGAAATAGATTTTGATTCCCGCTTAAATCCCAATTCTTTAAATAATAATATAAGTTTTAAAAAATTAGCCTCTTTAACAACGGCTAAAAATGGAAAAGATTATGAGGCGGTAGAAAAGACGAAATGTATTTATGAGACCGACATTTATACCGGCAGTTGCGAGAATAATTATTGGGATTATGAATTTACTATCTCTCAAAAAGGGGAACATAATCTTTATGTGGAAACTTCTAATTATTTTGGAGAAATAAAAGATTTAGGCGAAGACAATAAATGTTCTGAGCCCGGCATCCAACATCATATTAGAGTTTTTGTTGATAATGAAGAAAAGGAAAGTTTTTGCGCTGACGCTTCTTTGGTTTCTCAATTTTCTTATATTTCCTTAGGAGAAATGACAGAGGGTCCACATCTTATTAGATTATTATGGGATAATGATTGGACTCAGCCTGGGGCGGGTGATTCTAATCTCAGAATTCATCAAGTTGGAATTATGCAAACAAATGAGGAAAAGACAGGATTTAATTTAGTTGTTAATAATGATAATAATAAAATAATTCTTTATCCTGATAATTGTCAATTGGAACCGACATCAATTTATGAAATTAAATTAATCGGCGGTCAAGACGGAAGGGGGATTAAAAGCGATTTGGGAGTTTCTATGAACGATTATACTTGGCAGTTTAGTACCGGAGCAGAAGACCGTTTTTGTCTTGTTAGTCAAGTAAGGGTTAACCCGGAAAAAGCAGAAGTTACTTCTTTTAAGGAAAATGTTGTTTATGTCGGGCAAGCTTATGATTTTAATAATAATCAAGTTTGCGTTGCCGGATTTGACTGGCAATCAAGTGATATCACGATTGCGTCTTTAAGCCGGCAAACCGGGCTGGCAACAACCGCTTCTCCGGTTAGTGGCAGTATTGAGGGTGAAACCGCCAATATTTTTGCTGACGCTTCAAACATTGTTGGTAGCGGAGAATTTATCAGTATTTTAAATCCGCCGATTATTAAAAGTATTAATCCAATTAGCGGTTCCAACAATCCAAAAGTTCCCACTTATGTAACGATTTTCGGGAGCAATTTTGGCTTTACTCAAGGAGAAAATACGGTTAAATTCGGAAATATCGTGGCGGAAATAGGATGTAACAATTGGTCTGATAAAGAAATTGTCGCCATTGTTCCCCAGGGCCTAATCATTGATAAAGATTATCCTCTTACGGTGGTTAATGCCGAACAAGGCACGAGTAATGAAATAGATTTTACGGTAAATAACGAATTTCATCCAGCTATTTGTGAATTACAGCCTAATTATGGAAAAACAGGGACAAAAATTACCATCAAAGGAGTTAATTTTGGCGACCGGCAAGAAAATAGTTATGTGGTTTTTGGCAAAGGAAACAATGACCAACAGATTATCACTAATTCTGGCAAGTGGTCTAATGAAAAAATTGAAATAATTGCGCCGGCTATTTCAGAAGGACAAGCAGGGATAGAGGTTTGGGTGCCCTCGCCTTTGGAAACAGACCATCCTTTAAAGCCGAGCAATACGGTTACTTTTTATCAAGAACCGTTAATAACCGGCATTAGTCCAGCTCAAGGACCAAGGGGAACCTGGATTACGATTAAAGGCAATAATTTTACTTCAGAACAGGGGGTGGTTTATTTCAGATATGACGGCCAGGATTATCCTTCCGACCCATTGCCGGATTACTGTCCCAATAAATGGACAGACAAAGAAATAATTGTGGCCGTTCCCCAAGAATTGCCTACTGTTGCCGTTAATCAGGATTTTTATAATCTTCAAATTTATTTAAAACCAAAGGAAAGCGTCAACAGTAATTTATTTGATTGGAGGCTTAATAAAAATCCTTTGCCACCGGCATTATGCCAATTAATCCCGGATAATGGCTATGAGGGTTTTTATCCCTTAACCATTAAGGGCTTGGGTTTTGATTTAAAACCGGGAGAACAAGAAAGAAAACTTATTTTTAATCCGGGAAAGGAGACAAGTTCTTTAACCTGGTTGTCTGACATGGAAATAAATAATATTACTGTTCCTCAAGGGGCGCAGAGCGGCTCCATTAAAGTAAACAAAAAAGCAAAAATTAATTGTCGTCTGGAATGCAGCAATTTATCTTTTGCCGGTCAATGTTTTGGAGATTGGATTGAAGTTTGCGACGACATTTTTTTAGAAAGTAATCCATTATCTTTTGATTTAGTGGATTTAGGCGGTTGCGGATTTTTCGGCACTTTAGGGACTAGAGATGGTCTGCCGATTAAAATTGGAGAAAAAATAAATGACTATCCGCCGACCGAACCCTTTGACAGCCAAAGCGTTGGCGTTTTAGCCACTGATGGCAAATATCTTTATGGAAAAAGTTGGACGAATTATGACCGTTGGTCGCCGGGGACATATGATTGCGCCAGCGAACAAGGTTGCCCGGATAATGTTATTACTAAAATAGGCACAGGTTATCAAGGGACAATTGCCGGACAAGTTTACGGCGATTTAGCCAATGTTCATTCCAGTTTGACCATGACTTATTATCCGGACGGTTATCTTTACAACGGTTATACCACGGATGGGTATCACATTGAAAGAGTTAACGCGCAAACCGGCTCAGTGGACACCATTGTTAATATTCCTGCCGGTTTAATAGTCAGGGACACCGGACAAACAGCAACCGGTCCTTATGGTGGTCATTTAATTACTTCTGATGGAGAATATATTTATAATTTAGCTTATAGTTTAAGTTCGGGTTATAATGGTTTTAGAGTAAGAGTTTTTGACCCCAATGATAATTGGAAATTAATCAGGGAATGGGATTCAAGGGGTTCTGATTATGGTTATGATGAAGATTCTTTTTATACCGACGGCATTATTGCCGACGGTGATTATGTTTATGCCATTGAATGGACTGGAAAAATCAGAAAAATGAATGCCCAAACAGGTCAGGTAGTCAGCGAGTGGACCACAGACCAAAAATTAAAAACCAATCCTGACGGAAATAATGCGGATTTTATCTCCGGACAATATGATTGGATTAACAATAAAATATGGTTGGGCGATTTAGTTCCTCAGGAGCGTTGCGACCAATGTCCGATTGGTAGCGCTTATTATTGTCATTGCACTCCGGCATATGTTTATCATTATGCTTGCCGAAAAAACTTGCCTTGGGTTATTGAGGAGAGTGGTTGCGAGCAAGAACCTCAAAGTCCTTCTCCCTACCCACTTTCTTCAGAGATTTGCCGTAATGCCCTTGTTTCCGCTAGATTTAACAAAAAAGTAAATGGATTAAATAACAGTAATATTATTGTTAAAAAATGCAATGCCGGCAAGGACTTAGATAAAAATTCTTGTCTTATTGACGTGAGTGGAATAATTTCTTTGGCCAGCTTAAACAATAAGGGCTTTATTTTTACCCCCACTTCTTCATGGGAACAGAATTATTGGTATCAGGTTATTTTAAAGAGCGGACCAACAGGGATTAAAGATATTAACGGTTCTCAGTTGGACGGCAATAAAAATAGCATTGAAGAAGGTTCGCCCTTTGATGATTATATTTGGTATTTTAAGACCAATGACCAGGCGACCAATTCTCCTTCAACCGCAGTGAAAGTTAGGGAAGAAATTCCCGACGGACAGAGGCCGGGGATAATTACTTTACCGGGAACAAGAAATTATTTAGCTTTAGCTTTAGGCCCGGATTGTCAAATTTTAAATCACAATAGTTTTGCCTGGGGATGGGAATCAAGTAAGACAGGGGTGGTAACAGTAAGCGGTTTAGTTAACGCGGCTACGGCCACGGCAATAGGCCTGGGCGAAACAGAAATTAAAGCCACGGCGACTTCGTCAATAGAAGGAGAAAGCTCTTCTGGAAATATAAATTTAATTGTGGCAAAGGCGCCCAGGGTTAGCGGTTATCAACCGCTGGGGGACAATGTTTGTCGCAATACATTGGTTAGCGCCACTTTTGATCAATTAATGGACGAAAAAACAATTTCTTCAGAAACAATTAAATTATTCGGCGAATATAAAGCAGCACAAAGTGGATTAATTTGTGAGAAAAGGCCATTAGGCGAATCTAATGATATTTATAAATTTTTTGCCCATTTATGGGAAAATGTTAAAAAGATTTTTATTTGGGAAGCAGTGGCGGCAAAGGTGGGAGAAGGGGATGATCTTTGGCGATGCGAATTACCGATTAGTATTGAAATTCAAAAGATAAATAATGAAACAGTTATTAAGATAAAGACGCAAGAATTGTTTGACCAGGGAAGAAAATACGTGGTTGTTCTTAGTGGTTTGTTAAAAAACCAATACGGCCTGGATTTAGGCCAAAAACAAAGCTGGGAATTTATACCAGATGAACTTTGCTTATTGTCAAAAGTAAGTATTGCCCCTGATAATATCTTTTTTGAAAAAAAGGACCAAACAGAAGATTTAATAGCCAGAACGTATGATGACAAAGGAAATGAAATTTATGGCATTTCTAATGTTTATGACTGGACTTGGTCTTGGGAATCTTCTAATCCGGCGACAGTTTCCGTGAGCGGGTCAGTTTTAGAAAAGGAAACGATTACCGCTGAAAACAAAAATGGCCAATCTCAAATTACGGCGACAGCCAAGATTATTGGTTCTAACCCGATTGTTTCCGTTTCCGGCCAATCTCAGGTAGATGTTTTTCTTTGCGAAAATCCCTGGGGTCCTTATGAAGATGAAGAAACTAATTTCAGAATAAAATATTGCCGCGATACAAAAGAAAAAAATAATCTTTTACCGCAATTGCAACCACCGGCGATTTCTATCGGCAAAGAAGAAAATTTGCTTAAAGAATTTATTTTCCCCATAGAATACAGCGGCGACATAATTGGTTTAAAGATAATCAAAAATAACAGACGTTTATCACCGGCAAAATGGTATCAGGAAAATGTACTCAATCTCGGTTCTCCCCAAAATATTGTCATTGATGGTTATTATGGCCTTCAAGAAGGAAGGACCACTTATGTCGGCGCCGTTAATGTAGATTTTGGAGATTTTGGAAGATTGGCATACATTAATAATTATATTTATCTTATTTCTTATAACGACAAGGCCAGTGATGAAGTAAAGGATATTTTTAAGCAATTATTAAATAATTGGAAGTTTAACATAAACTTAAGCAATTCATCAGAGAAAGAAGAAATTCAAAGAGACCTTTTAAGAATTTATGATTTAGAGGAAATAAAAGAAAAAGTAGAAGCTTATAAACAGAATTATGGTTTTTATCCGGCTTTGGGGCAGGGAACTTATGTTTTAGGGAAAACCAACAGTTTGTGGCCTTCTTGGCAAAATACTTTAGGGAAAATTTTAGGCGCTTCTTTGCCTCTTGACCCGGTTAATAAATTCAACGGTTCTTGCGCTAATTGTTCTGACAAACCGGATTATCAATGTAAAAATACCTGTTATAATTCATTGACCAAGGTTTTTGAACATCCTGTCGGTTCCCATGTTTATCAATATTATGCGCCGGAAGACCCTGCTTGTTTAGGCTTTTATTACACCTTGGGTGCCAACATGGAATACAGCGACCGACAAGTTGTTTGGCAAGGAGAAGATAAAATTTATATTAATGAATCAGATCAAGTTGGTATTACCAATTATTATTACTCTTCAGAAGAAGCGCCGGTTTGCAATGATGGAATTCTTCAATGTGGAGAATTTTGTGATACTGAGGAAGTGGCTTTACCGCCCCATGCTTCTTGTACTTGTAATTCTACTTATACTGGTTGGGTTTGTCATTCTGATTGGGAAAATTGCAATAGTAATTGGGCAGACGGCTGCGAGAAGAAAATCAATGGCTCAAGCTGCGGTTCTGATTCAGATTGTTGTTCGGGTAATTGTTTAGATAGTGTTTGTCGGCCGGCTAATTGGCAGTGTTCCAATATTGATGACCTTTGTTGCGATGTCAATCATCGTTTTAAAGCGAGTACTGTTGTTTGCGGACCTAAAAAAGGAGATTGTGATTTTGAAGAAAAATGTACGGGTGAATCCGCTAAATGTCCACCTGATTTGATTGCACAGATTTATCAAAGGGTGATTTGTCGTCCGGTGGACGGGCCTTGCGATGTTGAAGAAATATGCGAAGGATCTGTTAATTGTTCTTCAATCAATGTGAAAAAACCAGATGGGGCAAAATGTGGTGTTTGCCAAATTTGTCAAAGCGGTAAATGCAAACCAACAACCGCTTATGCCGCCAAAGCCACGGCTTTAGGTTGCACAAGTGGCGATGAAGGCTGTCGTTATTGTGATAAAAATGACAGTTATGGCAATTATTGTAAGACTTATGATGACAATGAACACCATGCTTGTGGTCCTTGCCAAATTTGTCAAAGCGGTAAATGCAAACCAACGACCGCTTATGCCGCCGACGCTACGGCTTTAGGTTGCACAAGCGGAGGAGACCAACGTTGCCGTTATTGCGATAATGGAACCTGTAAGGTTTATACTAATAATGAACATGGCGCTTGTGGTGTTTGTCAGGCATGTAATCCTTCGGGTAGTTGTTCCGGACAAACTGTTTATGCCGCCGACGCCACGGCCTTAGGTTGCACAAGCGGGGACCAAGGCTGTCGTTACTGCGATAACGGGACTTGTAAAACTTATATCCTTGGTCAACATTCTTGTTCAATTTGTCATACTTGCAATGCTGACGGAATTTGTAAAGCGGTGACAGGACAAGGAGCGCGGCCGTATTTGAAATGCGGCAGCGGAAATTGTGTTGATGGAGTTTGTTGTTCCTTAAACTATTGTTCTTATAATAATCAATGTTATGCCCCAGGTAATTGTCATCCCGTTACACCCCAACAAAAATGCAGTAATGGAAAATGGGTTAGTTCTTGTGGCGACGGCGCTGTCAATTGTGGAGAGATTTGCGACGGACAAACTAATGTTCCTTGCGGCAATTGCAATTTAGGGTTAAGAGATTGTTTTAGTTGTTCTTGGGGACTTTGTCAGGGCGGAGGCGCTTGTGTTCCTGGCGAGACGGAAGCAGAAGCGAAGACTTGTCGGTGCAAAATTTGCAACAGCAATTGCGAATGGAATAGTGAATCTATGTGTCAAAGTGGAGACTCTTGTACAGGTTGTTCTAGTTGTGGCGGCTGTACAGGAGAAGAATGTTGTTGTTATGATAGGAAAAAACATACATATTATAAAGGAGTTTGTTCTAGATTATAAAGAACAAATAAAATATAAAATATATGCTTAATCAACAAAATAAAACCGAGGATATTTTCAGTGAAGTGGAAGTAGAAGCCAAAACTTCTGTTACCCAGATTGAAGGACAATCAATTCAAACGCGGAAGCAAGAACCAAAGTTTAAAAAAAGATTTGATTTCAGGGTCATTATAAAAATTTTAGTTATTTTTATTGTCTTGGTTTTACTGGTTTTAGGGACTTGGTTTTTCTTCTTCAAGAAATCGGGAATGACAAGAGAAACAGAAATAGAAACATTAATTGAAGAACAAGGGGCTTTCGTTACCACTACCCCGGCTGTTACGGAAATTTCAAAAGAAGATATTGATACCGATAACGACGGCTTAACTGATTCAGAAGAACAAGAACTGGGAACCGACCAAGAAGATTTTGATACGGACGATGATGGGCTTTCGGACAAGGAAGAAGTCAGGATTTATCTGACCGATCCTTGGGATCAAGATAGCGACGGGGACGGGATCAAAGACGGAGAAGAGGTGAGACAGAATAAAAATCCGAATAATTCCGACCCGGAAGCAAAATTATTTGATTTGCAAAAAGAAATTGAAAAATTAGAATAAAGAGTAAAAACTAAAAACAGCAAGGGAAGGAAAAAAGAAAGCAAGATTAAAATTAACCTCACCTAAATTATTCTAATTATTTTAATTAACCTAATTATTCTAATAATTGAGATTTTATTAGGTCAATTAGAAATTAGGTTAATTAGGTTAATTCTATTTAAATTTTTGATTTTTAAATTTTAACACTGTCATTTTAATCTTTAATATTTACATTTTTAATTTAATTTAATAAAGCGCTTATGTTTGAAGAAGACCAACAAACAAATCCATTAACATCTAATCAACCTGGTCCGGCCAATGCTCAAATAACTCCGCCGTCTCAGGAATCAAATCCAACAATCCAGGACAATGCTTCTGTTTCAAAAGAATCTTCGCCTTTAACAGAACAGATGATACCGGAACAAGCATCTCCGGAATTGCCGGCTGAACAAAGTTTTTCAAATCAGACATCTTCTATTCAAGAAGATATGAGTTTGGCCGAGATATCATCTTCAGCTCCCGCATCTCAAAGCCCTAAACCAATGGAATCCATGCCAACATCCCAGTTTGATACGCCAGAAGCGGCAAAAAGGGAGATTATTGAAACGGCAACAAAAACAGGCGGCTCCACAGAGGAAGAATTATATGTCATGTCTGATAAATTTAAAAAAACAAAATCAAAAATGCCGGGTAAAAAAGGGGGAAAATTGAATTTTTTGATTATTATTTTAGTTTTATTTTTAATTATTATCGGCGTCGCTGGTTTTTATTTATGGACCAGGGGATTCTTCTCTCCTAAAACAGAAGTCAAACCAGTCGCGGAAACAGAAGAAATAAGCGGAGAAACGGTTTTACCAGAGGAAGAAACAGAAGAATCTGGAGAAGAAACAGAAAAACCCAAAGAAGAATTATTAGAAGAAGAAATAGAAGAAGAAATAGAAGAAGAACCCATTTTTTTAGAAAAAACATTAATTAAAGAATTTAAAAATGAAACAGAAGAAGTTGTTTCTTTTGCCGAATTTTATTTACCAGAAGACGCCATGGATTCGGACGTGGGATTAAGTATGGAGACAGAACCATTAACCGAAGAATATGAAAAAGATTATAAGATAATTGGCGGTCTTTATAGATTTTTTGCGCAAAAATTAGAGGAAGAAGAAACACAAGAAGTTGTAGATTTGGTTTTTAAAAAACCCTGTAATTTAAAGATTTTTTACACCCAAGATTTAATAGAAGAAGAATGGCAATCAGACCTGGCAATTGGATATTTTAAAGATGATATTTGGACAACTGTTCCTTCGTTTTTTAGCGAAGATAAAACAACATTGATTATTAATGATTTGGAACATTTACCGGCTGATATCTGGGCGATTATTATTGAAAAAGAAAAAACCTTGCCCAAAGCGGAAACTTTTCAAATTGCCCCTAACATTCCGGCCAGTCTTGATACAGACAAAGACGGATTAACAGATGTGGAAGAAGGAGTTTTTAAAACAGAAATCAATAATCCCGATTCAGATATTGACGGTAATCCCGATGGCCAGGAAATAATCAATTTAAATGACCCCACACAGATAAATGAAATTACATTAGCGGCTTCGGGTCTGATTAATGTTTATACTAATCCGACCTATTCATATAGTTTCTTTTATCCCGCTTCTTGGCTGGCTCGAGCTATTCCTGAAACTGATAATCAGGAAATTTTAGTTATTACCAATACCGGAGAATTTTTTTCTGTGACTGTGGAAAATAATCCGGAAAATTTATCTCCTCGGGACTGGTATTTAAGACAATCGCCGCATGTTGACGAATCATCATTGTATCCAACCTTAGTTAATACTCAAGAAGCGGTTTGGAATCCGGAACATTCAACAATTTATATTAACAAGGACAATAAAATATACATCATTTCTTATAATGTTGGAACCGAGGAAGAAGCCAATTTTAAAACGACATTTGAAATGTTGATTAATAGTTTTCAGTTTGTTGTTCAGCCCCAAGGTCGGCCAGACGGGACTTTAATTAAGTATTCTGACCAACCTGGCGTTTATTTTCTTGAAAGCAATAAAAAAAGAGCTTTTGCTTCGGGTGAAATATTTGAAAAGCTTGGATTTAAGTGGGAAGATATAATTGAAATCCCTGATACTGAAACTTATATTGACGGAGAATTAATTATTGGTCGTTTAAACGGAACTTTAATCAAGTATCCTGACCAGCCTGGCGTTTATTTAATACAAGAAGGACAAAAAAGAGTTTTTGCTTCAGGTGAAATATTTGAAAACTTGGGATTTAAGTGGGAGGAGGTGATTGAAATTTCCGTTGATGAAGTTTATCCAGACGGACCGATAATTAACAGCAACGTCACTACTTCACAGATTCAATAGGTGATTTGTCAAAAGAGAACCATTAAAAGGGGGCCTGTTAAAAGGGGACTGTTTCCGGAATTTGCCTTTCTATAACCCGCATCAGCACAGGGCTTTAGGACAATTTTTAAAAAATAGTTGAATATTGACTAATTTGGATTGCCAAAAAAGTACTTAATACAACAAAGAGATTTATTTTTATGAGAAAATATTTTATTTTTGTTATTTTTTTATTTTTTATTATTTTTCTTCTAAAAGGAGAGAATCTTTTTTATATAATTTTAAAACCAGAGCAGAAATTGCTTTATCAATCCAATAGAGGAGAAATTGAAGATGATTTTTGCCGGCAGATTAAAATAGAGAACGTTCAATTAAAAAATACACAATTAGAAAATGAAATTTTAAGAGAATACCTTGATTTTTTAACTAAATCAAAAGATAAATTTATTATGGCCAATGTTATTGGCCGGCGAACGGAATCCGGGATTACTTGGTTTTTGTTAGACCGGGGAGAAAAACAAGGATTAAGGTCAGGATTAGCGGTTTTGGACGAAAATGGAGTTTTAATAGGGATAATTAATAAAGTGGAAAAAGAGGTCTCATATTTTCATCCGATTTTTGATCAACATTTGTCAATCGCCGCCGATATTATTTCTCAGGAATTTTTAACAGATATTGGTTCTTCAAAAAAAAATGAAAAATCAGAGACCATTTCCGGGATTATTCAAGGCGAATATGGCCTAAATTTAAAAATGAAATACGTTCCTTTAGATAAAGAAATTAAAATAGGCGACGGAGTGATTACCTCCGGACAGGACAATATTCGTTGGGGGATAATTATTGGTCAAGTGGCGGAAATTGACAAAAAGCCCAATGCTATTTTTCAAGAAATCCTTATTAGACCGCTTTTCCAAACAGATTTCAAGATAGTTTCCGTAATTTTACCTTTTTAAATAACATGTTTTTCAATTTTGTTTTTTTAATTATTCTTATTTTTATTATTTTTCTTCTGGAAATTTCCTTGCCTATTATTCCTTTAGGAGTTTCTTTTATTTTTATTTTTATAATGGTTTTTTTACTTAAAGCCAGCAAAGATAAAGATTTTTTTTCACAAAAAATAAGATATGTTTTTTTTACCGCCATTATTGGCGGATTTTTATTGGATTGTTATTCTATTTTTTTTCCCGGAACGTTTTTTTTAAGCCTATTAACGGTCACTTATCTTTCAAAAAGATTTTTTTTATTGAAATTTAACACCAATAAAATTTTAAGCGTCTTAATTTTTGGCCTTGTCGCGGGTTTTATTTATCAATTTTTAATTTCTTTTTTTATTTTTATTTCTTCTTTTTTCCAGTCAACGATTCCCCAAATTTATTTTAACGGATTTTATTGGCTAAATGTTTTCCAAGCAATTGTTTTAAATGGTTTGTTGATTGTTTTTCTTTTTTGGGCATTGAATTTGATTAAATTTTCTAAAATTAGAATTTAAAATAATTAATATAAAATGTAATGAAAGACCCTTTTCTTATTCAAACATCAGATCAGAAAATTAAAGACAGAAAAATTCCGAATTTTTCAAATCGTTTGGAAGAGGGCGGCTATTTACCCAGTGAAGTGCCGGAAAAGGCGGCCTTAGCGCCACCGGTGAAAAAAGGAAGGATTTATTTTTTCTTTATTTTTGTTTTTGTTTTAATGTTGATTTTATTTTTCCGCCTTTTTTGGCTACAAATCACCAAAGGAGAAGAATATCGCAACATAGCAGAAGGGAACAGGATAAGAATTTTGCCCCTAAAGGCTGATCGCGGACTGATTTATGATCGTTTTAATCGGCCGTTGGTCAAAAATAAGGCCAATTTTTCCTTAACCGTTATTCCCGGAGATTTGCCGAAAGGCGAACAAGAGAAAAAAGAAGTTTTAGAGAAATTAATTTCTTTTTTAGAACCGGAAAAAAAATCTTTATTAGAATTAAAAGAGAAAGTGTCCAGATTTTCCCCAAGCTCATATCAGGAAACAGAATTATTAAGAAATATAGATTATCAAACCGCCTTTGATTTAGTTTTGAAGACAAATGAATTGCCTGGCTTCAATTTGCAAATTAAAGCAGAAAGACAATATTTAAATGTTGATGTATCTCATATTTTGGGTTATACCGGCAAATTAAGTCAGGAGGATTTAATTCAAAAATCAAATTATTTAATGACAGATGTTATTGGGAAAACGGGTTTGGAATTTTATTACGAAGATTTGTTAAAAGGAAAGGACGGACAAAAGAAAATAGAAGTTAATTCTTTAGGCAAGGAGAAAAAAATTATTTCTCAAGTTTCCGCTCAGACAGGAAAAGATTTAATTTTATCTATTGACGCCAATTTACAAAGCAAAGTCGCGAATATTTTAAAAAAATATTTAAAATTAAGCAACAGCATGGCCGGAACAGTCGTTGTTCTTAATCCTCAAAACGGAGAAGTTTTGGCTCTTTATTCTTATCCTTCATACGATAATAATTCTTTTATCCAAGGAGAAATAGAAGATTATTTAAATGATATTAATGACCCCTTGGTTTTTCGCGCCATTTCCGGAGAATATCCTTCAGGCTCGGTTATTAAGCCCATTATTGCGGCTGGCGCTTTAGCAGAGGGCATTATTAACGAAAAGACTTCTATTTTTTCCCAAGGCGGATTCTGGGTAGGAAAATGGTTTTTTGCTGATTGGAAACAAGGCGGTCATGGACCGACAGACTTAATAAAAGCTTTGGCTGAATCAGTAAATACTTTTTTTTATTATCTTGGCGGCGGATACGGAGATTTTCAGGGCCTGGGAGAAGAAAAAATCAATTATTATGCCAAATTATTTGGCTTGAATCAAAAAACAGGAATTGATTTGCCAAACGAAAATCAAGGACTCGTGGCTACGCCCGCTTGGAAACAAAAAGTGAAGGGAGAAATTTGGTACATTGGCGATACTTATCATTTGTCTATTGGTCAGGGCGACCTTCTTGTTACTCCCCTCCAAGTTGCAAATTATATGGCAGTAATTGCTAATGGTGGAGTTCTGTTTAAGCCTCGTTTGGTTAAAGAGATAAACGATTCGGAAACAAAAAAAAGAACGTTGATTTCTTCGGAAATCATTAGAAAAAATTTTATTGACACAAAACATTTGGATTTAATAAAAAAAGGATTGCGCGCTACGGTTACGCAAGGAAGCGCTAGAAGACTTTCAACTTTATCCGTGGAGATAGCGGGGAAAACTGGAACGGCTCAAGTTGGAGGAAATAAAAATTCCCATGCTTGGTTTTCAGGATTTGCTCCTTATAATAATCCGGAAATAGTGGTGACGGTTTTAATTGAAAACGGCGGCGAGGGGTCGGAGATAGCCGTTCCTGCGGCTCAAGAAATATTTAAAGAATATTTCTCTCTTTAAATTTATCCACAGATTTTTCTTGACAGGTTTTTATAATTTCGTATACTTAAAATATAATTTATTAATTTTAAAGAGCAAATTTTAATACATTGGCTCTGTTTGTTTATTGATTTATATGACGGAATTTATAACTTTTGATGGACAAAAAAAAATAGAAAAACAATTACAAGAACTTAAAGAAAAAAGACCGCAAATTGCGGAAAGGATTAAATTTGCTAAAGAATTGGGAGATTTGAGTGAAAATGCGGAATATACCACGGCCAAAGAAGAATTGGCATGGACAGAAAGCGAAATTAACAGATTGGAAACTTTATTAAGAACGGCAGAAACAGTAAAAACCCCTTTGAATAAGGACCAAGTTGTTATTGGTTCAAAGGTTAAGATTAAAACAGAACAAGAAATAAAAATTTATACTTTAGTGGGCAGTGAAGAATCTGACCCTTTTCAGGGTTTGATTTCTTATCAATCCCCCTTAGGACAAGCTTTAATAAACAAAAAAATTAATGAAAAAGTGAAGATTATGACCCCTAAAGGTTCAATTGACGCTTTGATTATTGCTATTGAGTAAATTAGTAAAAGTCTCTTAAAACAGGGTTTTGGAACCTTGTTTTTTATTTTTAAATTGTTAAAATGTTAATATGAATGAAGAAATTCAAAGAATAAAAAAATTAGAACAGATAAAAAATAAAGGAATTAATCCTTATCCCTCTTCTTCCCAACGTTCGTTTACTTGTCAGCAAGCGGAAGAAAGTTTTAAAAATGATGAAACAATCACTTTGGCTGGGAGGCTAGTTTTAATTAGGTTGCACGGCAAAGCTTGTTTTGCCGATTTAGAAGATGAAACCGGTCGTTTTCAGATTTTTTTAAATAAAAACGATTTAAAGGATAATTATGACTTTTTTGTCAAGAACATTGATGTGGGTGATTTTTTGCAGGTAAAAGGCAATCTTTTTAAAACAAAGCGAGGGGAAAAAACTCTTCAGGTTTCAGATTGGAAGCTTTTAACTAAATCTCTTTTGCCTTTGCCGGAAAAATGGCACGGTTTAGTTGACGTAGAAACAAAATTACGCCAGCGTTATTTAGATATTCTTTCTAATAAAGAAGTTAAAGGAATTTTTATTAAAAGAAGCAAAATTGTGAAATTAATTAGGGACTTTTTTAATGAGCGCGGATATTTGGAAGTGGAGACTCCAATTTTACAATCTTTAGCCGGCGGAGCCGCGGCCAGACCTTTTATTACTCATCATCATGCCCTGGATATTGATTTATATTTGAGAATTGCCCCAGAGCTTTATTTAAAAAGATTAGTAGTGGGTGGATTGGAAAAAGTTTATGAAATTGCCCGCTGTTTTCGTAACGAAGGCATTGATTGGGCTCATAATCCGGAATTTACTCAAATAGAATTTTATCAAGCTTATGCCGATTATCGCGATTTAATGAAATTAACAGAAAAATTGTTTGTTTATTTAATAAAAAATATTTCTCATAAATTTATTTTTGAATATCAAGACCAAAAAATAAATTTTAAGCCACCCTATCCTTTTTTGGATTATCGTCAGGCCTTATTGGACCAAACAGGCATTGACCTTAATAAAGAAGAAACAGGCGGTTTGATTAAAAAAGCAAAAGGATTAAAAATTTCCGTGGACAAATCATGGGGTAGAGGGAAGATAATAGATGAAATTTATAAAGAAACGGTTAGACCGAAAATTATTAATCCGACGTTTTTAATCAATCATCCAATTGAAATTTCACCTTTAGCTAAACAAATACCAGAAAGACCCAATTACGTGGAGAGATTTCAGCTTTTAATTTCTGGTTTTGAAATTTGTAACGGTTTCAGTGAATTAAACGACCCGCAGGAACAAGAAAAAAGATTTAAAGAACAACAGACACTTTTAGAACGAGGAGACGAAGAAGCTCAGCCCTTTGATCAGGATTTTGTTACTGCCCTTAAATACGGTTTGCCGCCGACCGCGGGTGAAGGCATTGGAATTGACCGCTTAGTTACCATTTTAACCAATACGCATAACATTAAAGAAGTTATTCTTTTCCCGACTTTAAAGCCGAAGAAAGAATAATAACAATAAAATAATATGATTGACATAAAAATTTTTCGTCAAAATCCGGAAAAAATAAAAAAAGCCTGCGAGGATAAGCAAGTTAAAATTAATATTGATGAAATTATAAGATTGGATAAAAAAAGAAGAGGGATAATTAAAGAAAACGAAGAATTAAAATCCCAACATAATCAATTTTCAAAAAAAATATCTCCCTTAGAAGGAGAAGGGAAACAAGAATTAATCAAGCAGGCTAAGGATTTGATTGAAAAAATAAAAAAGAGCGATGAATTATTAGAAGAAGTAGAAAAGAAGTTCAAAATATTATTTCTCCAAATCCCCAATCCGGCCTTGCCTTATGTTAAAGTGGGGGAAAACGATAAAGAAAATGAAGTGATTAAAAAATGGGGCAAAATTTCTGAGTTTAAATTTAAAATTAAAGACCACATAGCCATTGGAGAAGACCTTGATTTACTTGATATTGATCGCGCGGGCAAGGTTTCGGGAAGCCGGTTCAGTTATTTAAAAAATGAATTAGCGTTTTTAGAATACGCCCTGGTTCAGTTTACTTTTAAAACATTAGTTAAACATGGTTTTACGCCCATGGTTCCGCCGGTTATGATTAAACCAAAAGCCATGGAATCTATGGGTTATTTAGAAAGAGGAAAAGAAGAAATTTATCAAACCACGCAGGATAATCTTTATTTAGTTGGAACTTCTGAACAATCAATCGGGCCAATGCATATGAATGAGATTTTGGAAAAAGGGGAATTGCCTAAGCGCTATGTTTCTTTTTCTACCTGCTTTCGACGCGAAGCAGGTTCTTATGGACAAGACGTTAAGGGAATTTTAAGAGTCCATCAATTTGATAAAATTGAAATGTTTAGTTTTTGTTTGCCGGAGAAATCAGAAGAAGAACATAAATTTTTATTACAAAGAGAAGAAGAATTGGTTCAGGCTTTAAAGATTCCTTATCAGGTGATTAAAATGTGTACTGGCGACTTAGGAGGTCCGGCTGCTGCCAAATATGATATTGAATGCTGGATGCCGGGACAAAATAGATATCGGGAAACCCATTCCACTTCCAATTGCACTGATTTTCAAGCTCGGCGATTGAATGTTAAATATCGCAATAAAGATGGAAATTTGGAATTTGTTTATACTTTAAACGGCACCGCCTTTGCTGTTGGCCGAATTTTGATTGCGATTTTGGAAAATTATCAACAAAAGGACGGTTCAATAAAGGTTCCCAAAGTTTTGCGTCAATATCTTGATTTTAAGAAAATTTACAGGAAAAAATAATCACATTTTGATTTTTTTTACTTGAAAGATTTTTGACTAAAATTTTTTTTGTTAGGATTTAATGTTATGAAAAACTGGGACATTGCTCCTGAATACGAAAGAAAACTAGAAGATAAATTTCCGGAAATCAATCCGATAATTTTGCAGTTGTTATATAATCGCGGTTTGGATACGCAGGAAAAAATAGATGAATTTTTGATGCCTGATTATTCTCAGGATATTCATAACCCGTTTTTGTTACAGGATATGGAAAAATCAGTTGAACGAATTTATCAGGCCATTGAAAATGATGAAAAAATAGCCATTTGCGGAGATTACGACGCCGACGGTATTACGGGTACGGCTGTTTTGTATTTTATTTTTAAAAAATTAGGAGCAAAAAATTTAGTTACTTATATCCCCGACAGAGAAACAGAAGGTTATGGGTTAAACGAAAAATTAATTAAAAAATTATTAACCAAAAAAATAAAATTAATTATTACTTGCGATTGCGGAATTACCAATGTCAAAGAAATTGATTTAGCTAAACAGGCGGGTTTAGATGTGATTATTACCGACCATCATTGCCAGCCAGAAAAAATTCCCGACGCTTTTGCCATTATCAATCCTCAATTGGACAGAGAAAAATATCCTTTTAAATCTTTGGCTGGCGTTGGCGTGGCCTTTAAATTAATTCAGGCCCTGTTACATGATTCCAGGTGCCAGATAGAAAATTGCGAAGGAGCGGAAAAATGGCTTCTTGACTTAGTGGCAGTTGGGACGGTTGCTGATTGCATGCCTTTATTGGGAGAAAACAGAACTTTAGTTAAATACGGATTAGTTGTTTTAAATAAAAGTAGCAATAAAGGATTAAGAGCATTAATTGAAAAAAGTAATCTTAGTTTCGGCGACTTAGATACAACAAGCATTACTTATCAGATTAGTCCGCGTTTAAACGCGGCTTCAAGAATAAAACATGCGGATGAGGCCTTTAATCTCATTTTAACCCAGGATGAAGATGAAGCGGGGAAAATGGCCCTAACTTTAAACGAATTTAATAAAAAAAGACAGCAATTAGTGGAAAAAACTTTTGAAGAAATTAAAAATCAAATTGGACCAAGTCCGAAAGAAAAAATTTTAGTAGTTTTAGGGCAAAATTGGCCCAAGGGTGTCTTGGGCTTAAGCGCCAATAAAACTTTGGAACAATATTCTCGGCCAGCCATTATTTTAGCGCAAAAAGAAACAGAAATAGCCGGTTCAGGTCGGTCTATCCCCAATTTTAATATTTATCAGGCCTTGATGCCGTTAAAAAAATATTTTTCTCGTTTTGGCGGCCATGCCGTGGCTTTTGGTTTGGCTTTAAAAGAGGCAACGAGTTTTGAAAATTTTAAAAGAGAAGTTGAAAAGATAGGACAGGAACAATTAAATGAAGAAGACTTGAAACCGAGAATAAAAATTGACGCTCAGGTTGATTTAAAAGAAGTAAATTGGCGTTTGTATGAAGAATTAAAAAAATTTGAACCTTTTGGCAAAGGCAATGACCAGCCTAATTTTTTAGTTAAGAATGTTTATTTGGATAATTGGCAAATGGTTGGTCAAAACGGCCGACATTGCCGAATTATTGTAGGCAATGGTCGAAAAATGATTTATTTTGACGCTGACGATGGAATTGAAAAACTTAAAACCGGCGATTACCTTGATATTGTATTTCAATTAGGAATTAATCAATGGAATGGACAGCAAGAATTACAACTTAAGGTTATGGACCTTAAGAAATCTGAAGCGCGAAATTTAAAATAAATTTTTATAAATATGAAATTAATTATTTACACTGACGGAGGAGCAAGAGGCAATCCTGGGCCAGCCGGCAGTGGCGCGGTTATTTATGATTCTCAAATGAATGTGATTAAAGAATGTTCTAAATTTTTTGAAAAGGCGACCAATAATCAAGCCGAGTATGAAGCTTTAATTTTAGGGCTGGGAAAAGCTAAAGAATTAAAAGCCACGGAAATAGATTTTTATTCAGACAGCCAATTGATTGTTGAACAACTTAATCAAAGATATAAAATAAAGAATCCTAATTTAGGAGTTTTGTTTATAAAGATTTGGAATCTTTCTCAATCTTTTAAAAAAGTTAATTTTTACCATATTCCCCGGGAAAAAAATAAAAGAGCCGACAAGCTTGTTAATGAAGTAATTAATAAAAATATTAACTTAAGCAGATAAGTAAGCCGAATTCTGTTGCCCTAAAGGGCGCGATCATTTATCTAGGACCAATTTCGCAATTGGCCTCAAGCGGCCCACCTTCCTTGAATTAAAATTCAAGGATTTTTTGGCCTTTCACTCAAGTAAGGGTTTAGCCGTTTCACCCCTATATTACTATAGGACTCTCCCATTTTTCAATGGGTCATTTAGCCTTTCGGCCGAATGCGTCTCTGTTCGCACCTCTACCGATTTCGTCTAAGCGAAGTGAAGTTGCAAAATTGAGTACCCGCCGAAGTCCGAAAGGACCAAAGCGGGCCCGCCTTTGCCAAAGCTTTGGCGGACGCTCAATTTTATAGCCACTCGCATTCGCTCGCAGACAAAATGGCGACAGGCGTTACCTGCTACTTATCTCCTTGTAAAACAAGGGAGTGTTCGGACTTTCCTCCCTAAACTTTGTTTAGGGCGATCGCTACATCTGCTCAAGTTTATTTTAGTATATCAAATTTTACTTGATTGTCAATGTTTTTTTTGTTAAAATAAAAGAGTTAATTTATCTAATTTCTAACGGGATGAAAAAATTTGACCTTATCTTTTCCGCCATATTGGTTCCCTTAGATTATTTAATGCTTATTTTAGCGGGAATTTTTGTTTATTATCTCCGTTTTAGCGCCTTAGTGGAATTAAGGCCGGCTATTTATGAAATCAATTTTAGCCATTATTTGATTTCTTTGCTAATCATTTTTTTGATTTGGTTGATTATTTTTTCTTTAATTGGTCTTTACGGTCTTAATGAGAAAAGACATTTTTCCAAAGAAATATCCAAAATTTTTTTAGCCTGTACGGTTGGTACAATGATAATCGTTCTTTTTATTTTTTTTAAGCGGGAATATTTTTCTTCCCGTTTTATTATTTTGGCCGGTTGGTTAATCACTTTTATTTTTGTGGCCTTGGGACGGTTTTTTATCCATTATTTACAATTAAGATATTATCGTCGCGGTAAAGGATTAGAACCGATTTTGGTTTTCGGGGCCGGTCAAACAGCGGAAGAAATAAATCATCATTTTAAGTCCAATCCGGGTTTAGGATATTGCGTTTTAGAATGGGTAAAAACAATTGAAGATTTAGTTGAAAACTGGTCAGATAGAGCCAGAACGGTTAGTCAAATAATTCAGGCTGATCCGAATATTGGGCGGGAAGAAGTTTTAAAATTGATAGAGTTTTGCAATGAACATCAAATTATTTTTAAATATACGGCGGATATATTTAATTCTTTTTCCGGTAATGTAAAAACGGAAACTTTAGCCGGTATTCCTGTCGTGGTTATTCAAAAAACCGCCCTTGATGGCTGGGGGAAAATCATTAAACGTTCATTTGACTTATTTTTTTCCTCAATTTTGTTAATTATTCTTTTTCCGCTTTTTATGATTATTTCCGTAATTATTAAATTTGATTCTCAGGGAACTGTTTTGGTTAAGTTAAATAGAATTGGAGAAAGGGGAAAAGTTTTTAATCTTTATAAATTTCGTTCCATGATTCATAATGCCCATCAAATGAAAAAAGATTTATTAAAGTATAACGAAAGAAAAGACGGTCCGCTTTTTAAAATGAAAAATGATCCGCGGATTACTAAATTTGGCAGAATTTTACGCCGAATTAGTCTTGACGAATTGCCCCAGTTATTTAATGTTTTAAAAGGAGAAATGAGTTTGGTCGGTCCTCGTCCTCATGAACCGCAGGAGGTGGCTCAATATCAACGAAATCATAAACAATTATTGACCATTAAACCGGGAATAACCGGTTTGGCCCAAATTTCCGGTCGTTCAAAACTCTCGTTTGAAGAAGAGTCAAAATTGGATATTTATTACATTGAAAATTGGTCATTAATGTTTGATTTTCAAATTATTATAAAAACAATACCGGTCGTTTTATCAAGAAAAAATGTTTTTTAAATAGCGATACGAATTAATGCGAATTAACCAGATGAATACAACGAATTCGTAGTATTCGGACGTATTCATAGATTAGCATTGTTTTCATTTATGTTAAATTTAGAATCAATAATTGGACTTGAGGTTCATCTTGAACTTAACACTAAATCAAAGTTTTTTTGCGCTTGTTCAAACAAGGAAGCCGATGAACCGAATGTTAATGTTTGTCCGGTTTGCTTAGGTCATCCCGGCGTTTTACCGACCCTCAATAAAGAAGCGGTTATTAAAGCCCTTAAGTTAGGATTGGCTCTGAATGGCAAAATTAATGAAAATTCTTTTTTTGAACGCAAAAACTATTTTTATCCGGATTTACCCAAAGGTTATCAGATTAGCCAATATCAATTACCTTTGGTTAGTGGAGGAAGAGTACAAACAGAAGAGGGAATTATTAATTTAGAAAGAATTCATCTGGAAGAAGACACGGCTAAAATTTTTCATTTTAATGATTTAAGTTTGCTTGATTTCAACCGGGCGGGCGTGCCTTTAGTGGAAATCGTTACCCGGCCGGAAATCAAAAGCCCAAATCAAGCAAAAGTTTTTCTTGAAGAATTGCAAAGAATTGTCAGATGTTTGGGCATTTCCGACGCTGACATGGAAAAGGGGCAATTGCGCTGTGATAGCAATATTTCTTTAAGACCAAAGGGCGATAAAAATTTTTATCCTAAAATTGAAATCAAGAATCTTAATTCTTTTAGGGCGGTGGAAAATGCTTTGAATTATGAAATTAAGCAACAAAAAGAATCTTGGAATAAGAACAATCCGCCAAAGCATCAGATAACTAAAGGCTGGGATGAAAACAGGGAACTAACTTTTAAACAGAGGAGCAAGGAAGAAGAAAATGATTATCGTTATTTTCCTGAGCCAGATTTGCCCTTGATTGATGTAAATTTTTTTAAAGAGCAGGGAATTGACATTGATTTTTTAAAAAATAATTTGCCGGAATTGCCTTTTCAAAAAAGAAAATATTTTATGGAAGAATGCGGATTTGACGCTGGTCAGGCGAAAATTTTAGCCCAGACTGAACCGACGGGCGTTTATAGCAAGCGTGTTATTTTTAAACTTAATGAGTTTTTAAAAGAAATTGGATGTTCAAAAAAAGAAATATCAGCCAAAACAAAAAAATTGATAAATAAATGGTTAATAAATCAATTATTGGTTTTACAGAAGAATTCACCGGAAAAGGAATTTCAAATTACACCGGAAGATTTTTCCGAATTTTTAAATAAAATTCTTGAACGAAAAATTCCCGACTACGCCGGCCAGGAAATTTTAAAGAAAATTTTTGAAACTGGAAAAAATGTTGAAGAAATTATTTCCGAATATAATTTTAAAACAACGGAAAACAAAGATGAATTGAAGAAAATTGTTCAAGAAGTTATTAATAATAATCCGGAAATAGTAAAAAAAATAAATCAGGGGAAAACAAATATTATTCAATATTTAATCGGACAAATAATGAAAAAAACCCGGGGACAGGTTGAGCCAAAATTGGTACAAGAAATATTGGAAAGGGAACTTAAAAAGTAGACTGGGTTTTAAATGTTAGCTTCCGGTAAGTAATAATTGGGCGCCAAATTTCAAGCATCAAATATTAAACAAATTCTAATATCAAAATTTTAATATTTAAATTGTTTGGAATTTTAGATTTGGATTTTTAATATTGTTTCTTATTTGCGATTTTAATTTTCAATGTGCAAAAAGTTTCTGATGAGTTTTTCTGCTTCTTTCTGATTTTTTATCCAATGTATTTGTTTATCTCTTTTAAACCAGGTAATTTGCCGACGCGCGTATTGATGCGTATTTTTTTTTATTAATTCAACCGCTTGTTCAAAATTAATTTCATTTTTTAAATAAGAAACGATTTCTCTATAGCCAATAGTATTTAAACAGGGAGAAGGAGAGGAGTATTTTTTAATTAAATTTTTTGTTTCTTCCACCAAGCCGCTTTTTATCATTTCATTTATCCGTCGGTTTATATTTTCAGATAGATTATTTTTTGATATTTTAATGCCTAATCGTAAACAATTAAACAGGGGCTTGCCCTTTTTTCTTAATTTAGAAAACGGTTTTTTTGTTTTTAAACAGACTTCCAATGCTCGAATAATCCGTCGTGGATTTTGTTTTTGAACAAAGTCTGCGGCTTCAGGGTCAAGTTTGACTAACTTTTTCCAGAGATAATCAAGTCCGTGTTTATTAATTTTTTCTTCTAATTGCAATCTTAATTTTTCATCTGGAGGAACACGAGGGATTTCCAGATTGTCAATAATCGAGCTTATATATAAACCGGTTCCGCCGACCAAAAAGGGGATTCGATAGCGCTTAATAATTCTATCAATACATTTTAAGGCTTCTTTTTTAAATTCGGCAACAGTAAATTCTTGGTCAGGCGCAATAATGTCAATTAAGTAATGAGGGACTTTTAAGCGTTGTTCCATGGTCGGTTTGGCCGTGCCAATGTTCATTTCTTGATAAATTGTTCGGCTGTCAGCGGATATTATTTCACCGTTAAATTGATAAGCCAATTTTAAGGCCAAGTTAGTTTTACCGCTAGCGGTGGGACCGACAAGGGTGATTAATTTTGGTTTATAATTTGACATTGATTATACAATTTACGTTTTTTAGAGTATAATATAGGATATAAATGTAAAACACAAAAATCAAAGTATAAAATGACAATGTAAAATTCAAAATGAATTTGATAAAAAATTTATATTTTTATATGTCATTTTGATATTTAAATTTTTTAGATTAATAACATGGATTTAATTATCCGTCTATTTTCCGATTTAACAATCCAAAAAACCTTATTGTTTTTATTATTGTCCGCCGGACCGACGATTATTTGGCTTTTAATTTGTTTACGGCTTGACCGTTCTGCTCCTGAACCCGGCTTGCAGATTTTAAAAATTTTTATTTTTGGTTGCTTAATTACTTTTCCTCTCATTCCCTTAACCGGACGATTAACCGATTTAATTGAAAAAATTCCCTGGATAAGTTCTTTAATGATGATTTTTGTTTTGTCTTTTTTTATAGATGGTTTAATTGAGGAATTTTTTAAATACTTAATTTTAAAATTGGGTATTTATCAATTAAGTCATTTTGATGAATTGCGTGACGGCTTTATTTACGGCATGATTTTAGGATTGGGTTTTGCTTTTGTGGAAAATATTCTTTATGGCTTGTTTGTCGGCAGTTTGCTGTCCGGCGCGGGCACGGTTTTATTAAGAGGATTTACCAGCACTTTTATGCATTTTCTTACCGGTGGAATTATTGGTTATTATTTAGGTTTGGCAAAATTTAATAAGAGCAAAAATAAACTGATTGTTTTTCAGGGATTATTTTTGGCTGTCGTTTTCCATGGCCTTTATAATACGATTGTCAGGTTTAATTGGTGGTGGAATTTAATTCCTTTGACAATTATCCTTGTTTTTAGTTATATTCTTATTCTAAAGAAAATCAAGAAGATTTCTTTGCCTCGTATTTAATTGATGTTTCATAATTACTGAATGAATTTTGAAAAACTAACCTTAAAAGAATAGATTAGATACGGGTAAAACCCTCAAGTCTCCAAGGGGTAGATTTAATGATTTTTACTTTAACGAATTTTCCCGGGTTAAAAAAATAATTTTTTTTGTTTTTTAGTTGAGGATTTGGTAATTTATGACAAGAATGAACAGAATTATTTTTAGAAGAGGTTAATGGTCCATAAGAATAAGCATAGTTTATTTTAATGTTTTTTAGATTTTTTGTTTTTCCCCAAGAAAAATTTTTTTCATTTTTTCCAATTAAAATTTCAACGGTTTTACCAAGATATTTTTCATTGTTTTTTAGAGCGGTTTTTTTAAGAATTTCAGTTAAAAGTTTTTCGCGTTCTTTTTTTTCTTCATAATTAATATTATCCTCAAAATTTGCCGCTATGGTGCCGAAGCGCGGGGAATAGCGGGCGATATAAGCCATATCAAATTTTACCCATTTCATTAATTTAGCCGTATTTTTGAATTGTTTTTTTGTTTCACCTGGAAATCCGACGATAATGTCAGTAGAAATATTGACAAACGGAATATGATGACGGATTTTATGAATAAGGTTTTTGTAATCTTCAACCGTATAGCCGCGGTTCATTTTTTTTAGGATTTCATTGTCTCCAGATTGAATAGGCAGATGAAGATAGGGCATTATTTTTTTACCTGAAGCCATCACCTTAATCAGTTTATCGGATAGGTCCTTAGGATGAGAAGTGATAAAGGTTAGCCAAAACTTCCCCTGAAAGTTATCAATTAGTTTAAGGAGGTCGGCAAAGTCAATATATTTTTCCGTTTTTAAGTTTTTTAATTTTTTATTTTTTATTTTTCCTTTATAGGAGTTTACGTTTTGTCCCAGTAAAATTATCTCTTTGTATCCTTTTCCAATTAAATCTTTGATTTCATTTATAATTTCTTCAACCGGCCGACTAAATTCTCGTCCTCGGGTGCGGGGAACAACGCAATAAGTGCAAAAATTATTGCAGCCGGTCATAATAGGGACATAAGCGGAAAAGGTTGAAGTCGGGGAGGAAGAAAGAGAAAGATAATTTGGAGACTTGTAATTTGGAGACCAGGTCTCCAAATTATTTGGAGACCTGGTCTCCAAATTAGTCAACTTAGCGGGCTTAAGCATTAAGGGAAGTTTAGGCAGGTCTTTAATGTTAAAAATCAAATCAGCCTTATTTTTCATTTTTCTTTTATCTGGCGGTAAAATACATCCGGTTAGAATAATTTTTTGCGTTTTTGATTTTGGCTTGTTGATTAATCCATAAACGCGGTCAACGGCCGATTGTCGCACCGAACACATATTAATGACAATCAAATCGGCCTTAGATATTTTATTTGTCGCTTGGCAACCGATTTTTTCTAAAACCGAAGCAATCCGTTCAGAATCACTTTTATTCATTTGACATCCATAGGTAATGATATGGTATTTCACTTTATTATTGATTATCTGTTTAAATATAGAGATGATTTTTATTTGAATTTATAAAGATATTTTAATTTATTTTAAAAATTTTTTCAATCTAAAAGAGGCCTAACCAGGCCTCTTTTAATTTTATTAAAATATTTTATAAAGAAGATTATTTATTTTTTTCCAATAAAGAAGGATTTCCCAATGATTTTTCAGAGTTTTTTTTGTCAGTTTTCATTGTTTCGGGCACCATCATTGGTTGTTGAATTTGTTTTTGTTGCGGTTGAGTTGAATTTATGGACCGGGAAGAATCAATTTGAACATTAGAATTGGAAGAAGAGGGACAACTGTTTACCCTTGACCAACCCTCAGGAACATCACAAGGGGTAGGGAATTCTTTACATATTCCGTCTTTCATTGCCGGAGTGATAACTTGGATGCAGGGAGATTCTCCCCTTTTATTCCCCGGAGAAACAGGCGTTATTTGCGGTTGGGGCTGGATGATTGGTATTCCCGGCTGTTCTTTTTTTTCTCCTAATCCCATACATTCGTATTTTAATGGACAGTTGTTTTTATCTTTTTCTATAGCAACCAAGATGCCGTTTTTACAGTCCGGTTTTGTCACCTCGGGACAGGCAAGGCCGCTGCTGGGCGTTTCCTTTTCATTGTTTTTACCGCATTCGCCTCTAAATAAAGCCCATTCTTCGCAATCCGTGCCATCGGGTAAATGACAAATTCCGAACTGGTCTTTGTTTTCATCGGTTTTCATTTCCAATTTACCGCCCATTTTAATGCAATATTCTGAAGCAGGATTGGCTATCTGGACCTGTCCTTGCTCCATTTTTTCCACCTTTTCTATTATCTGTTCTTTTATTTCTTCCAATTTTTGCCCAATTTCTCCAGGAAGTCCGTTTTCAGAAATATCTTTAATAATTTGCAGATGCGCGGTTGCGCTTCCGCCCAGGTTTTCAATATAGTTTTGGAATTTCTCTTTATCTTGTTCTTGAAATGAATTTATTTTTATTTCCAATTTTTCTAAGATGTTTTTTTGGACTTCTTGGACGGCTTCAGCCGCTTTTTCCGGCAACTTTTGTTCCACGATTTTCAGAACCCCCAGGTTTTTTAAATCCTTAAACTCGCTGCCCGTTTGATTCTGCAATGCGACTTCAATCCGTTCCTGTATTTGTTCCGATGGAACGATGTTGACGATGGTTTCACCAAGTTTTTCCAAGGCCTTTGTTCTGATTTGATTAGTTTCTTTAAGCTGGGCATTTTCCAATCCTTTCTCAATGCCGTCTATCAGTTTTTGTTGTTTGAAAGAGTTGTCAATTATTTTTTCCGTTAGGGTGCTGGAGTTCTTTTTCAATTCGTCGGAAAAATTTTCCACTATCTCCGTCAGTTGGTTCATTTCTTTTCCGTAGCCCTTAATGGCCTTAACGACCGCCTCCTGATTATTTTCTATTTTTGCCATACTTTTCGCTTCAATTAATTTTTCATTGGCGTACTGTAGTTTTAACTCAACTTTTTTCACCGGGTCAAAAGTAAAGGTTGACCTCAGTCCCCGCCAGATGTTTTTGATTTGATAATACGGACTAGTAGGCAAGAGGGTTGGTTCTTTAATATTTAAATCAGCCGCGGTAACATTTTCGTCCAGGGTAACGTCAGAGAGGGTCTCGGTTGCGACGGCTGATGACTCCTGAGCTCTAATTAGGCCGAAAGGTAAAAATAAAATCGCCAAAGAAATTAAAACTAAAATTTTTATTGACGTTTGTTTTTTATTCATAAAACGTAAAATTAACGAGTTAAATATTGTTTTGCCAAAAATTTTAAAATTTTTAATTTTTTAAGATTTTTGAGCATCTGTCGAATCCGCCGGCTGGCGGGGAAGATGACTTTAGTTTTGTGCTACAAATTCAAAAGTTTTTACTTTATTTAAAATATCAGTCAATTCGCTACTTTCTACGGTTAAATCATAGCGCGATTGCAAATTAAGCCAGAAATGTGGCGAGGTATTAAAATATTTACCTAAGCGTAGAGCGGTGTCGGCGGAAATAGCTCTTGTTCCGTGAATAATTTCGTTAATTCTTCTCGGAGAGACGTTAATGTCTTTAGATAAGCGATATTGGCTGATTTTAAAGGGTTTTAAAAATTCTTCTCTTAATATTTCTCCGGGATGAATTGGTTTTATTTTCTTGGACATAATGTTATTTTAATTATGATAATTGATTATTTCTACGTCATAGGCGTCGCTTTGTCGCCATTTAAAACAAATCCGCCATTGGTCATTAATTCTTATACTGTATTGTCCTCGCCTGTTACCTTTCAATTGTTCTAAATGATTGGCTGGCGGCACTCTTAAATCGTTGATTATTACGGAAGCGTCAATTATTAGCAATTTGCGTAGAGCGGTTTTTTGAATAGTCAAAGGGAATTTTAGTGAGTAATTTCTATTAAAAATTTTTTCCGTTTCCTTGGATTTAAAACTTTTTATCATTTTTATTATATTAACGCATCACGATAATATCGTCAAGCGTTATGGTGTGGATAAGTATTGTTTAATAAAATTAACGTTATGTACGGAGTTTAATTTCATATTTGTTATTTGTGGAAACAAGCCCAATAAATTTTTATTTATTGGTTATTTTTTCTAAATATTCTTTTAATATCGTTTCCAACAAGTTTTGCTATTGCAAACAATAATAAAGGAGAGAGTATATAAACGAAGAATTCTGAGAAGTCATAATCATAATAAATACTTGGAGATGTACAAAACGGCCAAAAACACGAATCTACATCGTCAAAAATGTCAAACTCACATAAAATCCCCAAAAATAAATGAATAAAAATCCATATAAGATAGAAAACGATAAACCACCTATTTTTATGGATAAATTTGGAGAGATTGCTTTCCATATCATCTATTATTAACGTTTTTTGGACAAGGTCCGACCCCGTCAAGATTTACTTGTCAAGATTTATTTTTTTATTTCAATTTCTTTCAGAATTTTTTCTATGAATTTCTTCTTGCTCATCTTGACGATTTTATTGTCTCGCGTCCGGATATTCAAATTATGGCTTTTGACCTCTTTGTCGCCAATGACCAAAATATAAGGAATTTTCATCTTTTCCGCTTTTCTGACTTTATATGAGATAGTTTCATTTAAAAAGTTGGTTTCAACTCTTAATCCCTTTTCTGATAACTCTTTGGCAAGTTTTTTAACCGCTGATTGATGGGCTTTGCCGACCGGGGTCAGATAAACTTGAACAGGGGAGAGCCATATTGGAAAAACACCGGCGTAATGTTCAATCAGCACGCCCATAAATCTTTCCAAAGAACCAAGCAAAGCGCGATGAATCATAATCGGTTGTTGTTTTTTCCCTTCGCTGTCGGTATAGGTCATCGCGAATTTTTCCGGCAAATTGAAATCAACTTGAATGGTGCTACATTGCCAGGCTCGGCCTATACTGTCTTTAATTTTAATATCTATTTTGGGGCCGTAAAAAACACCGCCGGCTGCGTCAACCTCATATTTTATTTTCAGTTTTTTTAAAGAATTTTCCAGCGCCTTAGTTGCCTGATTCCAATTTTCCTGGCTCCCGACCGATTTTTCCGGCTGAGTAGATAAATAAATATCATAGCCCTTAAAACCAAACGTTTTTAGAATTTTTACGGCAAACTTGACTGTTGTTTCTATTTCTTTATCTAGTTGCTCCGGAGTACAAAAAATATGAGCATCATCTTGAGTAAAACCCCTGACTCTGGTTAGACCATGTAAGACTCCTGATTTTTCATAACGATAAACAGTACCCAATTCAGTGTAGCGAAGAGGCAAGTCGCGATAACTTTTAAGAGAATGATTATAAATAGCGATATGAAAAGGACAATTCATGGGCTTAACCTGATAATCGTCTTTTTCTTCTTTGTTCATTTCTGACATATGCATTACCGGAAACATATTTTCCCGGTAAAAATCGTTGTGCCCGGATGTTTTCCAAAGATTAAGCTTGGCAAGATGAGGCGTACTGACTAATTGGTAACCATTATTGGTATATTCATCTAAAATATAATTTTCAATAATTTTTTTTAAGATAGCGCCCCTTGGATGCCAGAGAATCAATCCGGGACCGATATTATCGTTGATTTGGAAAAGGTCTAATTCTTGCCCCAATTTGCGGTGGTCTCTCTTTTCCGCTTCTTCCTGAATTTTAAGAAATCCATCTAATTCTTTTTGGGAGGCAAAAGCTAAACCGTAGACCCTTTGTAGCATTTTGTTTTTTTCATCGCCTCGCCAGTAAGCGCCGGCGATTTTGTTGAGTTTAAAAACGCCCAATTGACCAGTGTTTTCAACATGTGGTCCTCGACACAAATCAATAAAATTTCCCAGCTGATAAATGGTAACTTTATTTTGTTTTAATGCTTTTCCGCCAGAGGCGGATCCGCCTTCGGCGGGAATGTTTTTATGTTTTAGTGATTCTTGTGTCGTTCCGTATTTTTCAATGTCTTGCAAGAGTTCAATTTTGTACGGCTGATTAAGTTTTTTAAACAATTCCGTTGCTTCATCAATTTCAATTTCTTTTTTTTCAAATTTCAGATTTTTTTTAATCAATTGTTTCATTTTATTCTCAATTTTGATTAAATCTTGAGGCGTTAATGTTCGTTCCAGGTCAAAGTCATAATAAAACCCGTTTTCAATTACTGGTCCAATCCCGAATTTGACTTGAGGAAATAATTCTAAAATCGCCGCTGCCATTAAATGACTGGTGGAATGACGAATTATTTCTGAAGAAAAATTTTTCATATATTTATTTTTATTTTAATTTTATCTATTGATTGAGGCATGGTTTTAAAAAGTAGGGGCGGCCAAAATTTAATTTTTATTTCTTTAATTTCGGAAAATTCATTTAAATAATTTTCTACTTCTTGTTTAGTTAAGCCGCGAAAACGAGTTTTTTCTAAAAATTCATATTGGTTATTAATGCTCATATAACCGCGAAATTGAATTTCCAGCAAAGCGGTTTTATTTTCTAAGTCATATTCTATTAATCGGTAATTAAGGCTTTTTATCTCGTAGGCAATTAGGGTTTTCCCTTGAGGAACGTTATTTTTTAAAATTTCTACGGCAATTTTTGAAATATCATTTTCCTTAAAAGCTGCGGCGCCGATTTTTATTTTTTCTTGTACCGTAAATTCTATTTTTTCTTCTCCAGCTAAAGCATCAGATTTCTCTTCTAAAATATTTGATTGGATGACGATTTTAAAATCAGCGCTATTAATTTCTTTTTCTATTTCTGTTAATCCCTTTTGATAAAGAGTTTCTTTAAGTTCTTTTTTTGCCTGATCAATGTCTGATTGCATGATAATGCCAGTTTTTTTTAAGCCACCGGTCATTGGTTTTTTGCTTTCAGCGATGATATTATCTTTTAAAGCCGAATCTTTTAAATTAGGGATGGTAAATTGCGCGGGACCAATATCATATTCCGCTCCCATTTTTTCCGCTTTTACTAAAACGGTTGTTTCTCCTCCTTTGGGCGCGACATAGATTCGGTTAACTGCTCGAAAAATTAGTCCTTCAGGAGAGGCAAATCTAGTAGAGGCAACAAAATTTAATGCTGAAGAATTATTATTTTTTAAAATAATTTCGCCTTCGGCATAATCTTCCGCAGAGACCGTTGCCTGAGGGAATGATTTTTTTTCGCCAGTCTGGATATTTTCCACAATTTTTCCCTTTAAAATCAAATCAGTTGAAGTATTTTTTTCTTCTGAAATTTTAATAGATGAATTAATAGATATTTCTTCGGTTTCGGGGGTGATAATAATTTGGGCGCCGTAGAAAGAACCAAAAACACCAAAAATAAAATTAACAATGAACAAGACGGTCAATGATAAAAATAAATAACCGATTTTATTGTGAGGAGAAATATAAGTTTGTGGCATAAATGTTTCGCCCCTTACTTGGCTTCTTAATAAAGAGCCAAAATTAAGCGAGGGAAATAAATTTTTTAATTTTGCCCCAAGTGAGGGGCTTCGCTAAATATAAAATTTAAAATGCAAAAATAAAAATGACAATGTAAAATCAAAAATTAAAATAATTTTGATTTTTAACTAACTACTATCAAAACAGGTTTTAATATAGGATATTTTATATTCTAAATTCTAAGTTCTAATTTTATCATGTTATTTTAACTTAAGCAAGAGATTATCAAGGCTTTCTTTGCTTACTTCTTTAGCTTCTTCGGCGATTATTTTAAGTTGTCCGTCTTTATCGGAAATTCTTCCCGTAATACAGACAATCTTATTTTCTTGCCAAATTTCAATGGTTGTTTTCAGAATTTTAGGAAAAATTAACGTTTCAATTTCTCCAAAGGAATCGTCTATTTTTACAAAATACATATTTTGGTTGCCCGTTGTATTTATTTTTTTTATTTTTGTGATTAAACCGAGAATTTTAATTGATTTATTGGACAGTTTTATTTGATTAATCGGCGTAACATATTTTTTGATTAATTCGCGATATTCTTCTAACGGGTGTTCGGAAACGAAAAAGCCTAAAAATTCTTTTTCCCAAAGAAGTTTTTGTTGGTGGCTGGCAGCCGGCGATTCTTTAAAATTCAAAACAGAATTGTTATTTTTTGGCAAAAGGCCAAAGAGAGTGGTTTGCCCGTTATGATTGTCTTTTTGTTTTTTTCTGATAAATTCTAGTAAAATATCAGTGTTATTTAAAAGGTTGTTGCGTTCGCCGAATTGGTCTAAAGTCCCGCTTTTAATCAGGCTTTCCAATGATTTCTTGTTTAGATTTTTTGAATCAATGCGACCAAGGAAATTTTCAAGGTTTTGGAAACGGCCATTTTCTTCTCGTTCCTTAATAATTGTTTTAACGATTTCTTCTCCGATGTTTTTAATGGCCGAAAGACCGAATCGGATATTTTTTTTATTAATGACGGTAAAGTTTTTATAACTTTCGTTAATATCCGGCGGCAAAACATCAATACCGATTTTTTTCGCTTCATCTACTTCAATAGCAATTCGATCAGTATCGTCTTTATGTGCGATTAATAGGGCCGCCATGAATTCAGTTGGATAATTTGCTTTTAAATAGGCGGTTTGGTAGGCAATGGTCGCATAGCAAGTCGCATGACTGCGATTAAACCCGTAGCCGGCAAAGGGTTCAATAAAGGCAAATATTTTTTCCGCAATTTCTTTGGAAATTTTATTATTAATACAGCCCTTAATGAATTTTTCTTTTTGTTCCTTTAGAAGTTTTGGAATTTTTTTGCCTACCGCCTTTCTCAAAACATCTGCTTCGGAGAAAGAAAATCCGGCTAAGTCCCTAGCGGTCTGCAAAATTTGTTCTTGATAGATGGCAATTCCAAAAGTTTTATCTAAAATCGGCTTTAATTTAGGATGAATATAATGGGGGATTTTTGTTCCGTGTTTTCCGGCAATGTAGTCGGGAATTAATTCCATGGGTCCCGGCCGATAAAGAGAGACCATGGCGATAATATCTTCAAAAGAAGTGGGCTTTAATTGTTTTAAATAACGTTGCATTCCCGAGGATTCCAATTGAAACACTCCGGTTGTTTCAGCTTTTTGCAAAAGTTTAAAAGTTTTCGCGTCTTCCAAGGAAATTTTATTAATATCAATGTCTTCATTATAACGGTATCTTATTAGTTTTAATGTTCTTTCAATAATTGTCAGGTTTTTTAGGCCCAAAAAATCCATTTTTAAAAGACCAAGGTCTTCAATGGCATGCATTTCATATTGAGTGATAATGGTTTTTTCTTTGCCAGAAACGTCGTATTGAGTTGGAACGTATTGATCAATGGTTTTCGGGGCAATTACTACGCCACAAGCATGTTTTGAGGCGTGGCGAGCCACGCCTTCAAGTTTTTTTGCCGGATCAATAATATTTTTAGCGTCCGGATTATGATTATAAGTTTCTCTTAATTCTTCAGAAGCTTCCAACGCTTTTTTTAAACTTAAACCAAAAGGCACCATTTTAGCCAGTTTGTCGCAAAAAATATAAGGATAATCAAGAACTCGGCCGACATCTCTGATGGCGGCACGAGCAGCCATGGTGCCAAAAGTGATGATTTGCGCCACGTGGTCGCGGCCGTATTTTTTTTCCACATAATCAATAACCTCGTCGCGCCGTGTATCAGTAAAATCAAGATCAATATCAGGCATATTAATTCTTTCCGGATTAAGAAAGCGCTCAAAAATCAAGTCGTATTTTAAAGGGTTGACATTAGTGATATTTAATAAATAAGAAACAATGGAACCGGCGGCGCTCCCTCGACCCGGACCAACTACAATATTGTTTTTTTTCGCCCAATTGACAAAATCTTGAACAATCAAAAAATATGAAGCAAATCCAGTTTTTTTGATAATTTCCAATTCATAATCTAGTCGGCTGGAGATTTCCTTAGTTTTTTTCGGATAATGTTCAAAAAATCTTTGTTCGCATAAATTTTTTAAGTATTCATCAGCGGTTTTATTTTTTGGTACAGGAAAATCGGGAAGTTTAATTTTATTCAATTCAATTTCTAAATTGCACATAGCCGCAATTTTTTCTGTATTAGCAATAACTTCAGGATGACCTTTAAAAGATTTTTTCATTTCTTGTTCGGAACGCAAAGAAAAATCATCGCCGAGATATGACATACGATTTTGATCTTGTTTTTTCTTTTTTGTTTGAAGACAAATTAAAATATCCTGGATTTCAGCATCTTCTTTTTTAGTATAATGAACATCGTTAGTCGCAACTATGGGAAGATGATGTTTTTCCCCAATTTCAAAAAGGGCCTTATTTATTAAATTCTGATTTTTATTTTTATATCGGTCTTGAACTTCTAAATAAAAATTTTCTTTACCAAAAAGATCCTGATATTCCAGGGCTCTTTTTTCCGCTTTTTCTTTTTGTTTTTCCAGAATTAGCTGAGGGATTTCTCCCATTTGACAAGCAGTCAAGGCGATTAAGCCTTGAGCATATTTTTTTAAAAGTTCAAAGTCAATCCTTGGTTTATAATAAAAACCTTCCAAATGAGCAAGGCTGATTAATTTAATAAGATTTTTGTACCCTTGTTCGTTTTTTGCCAACAATACCAGATGATACGGCCTTTCATCTATTTTTGACCTTTTATTTAAACGGCCGTTTCTTGCCACATAAGTCTCTACGCCAATAATCGGTTTAAGTCCGGCTTCTTTGGCTTTTTGGTAAAATTCAATCACCCCATACATCACGCCATGGTCGGTTAGGGCTAGTGATTTCATTTTATATTCTTTTGCCTGCGCAATCAGTTCGTCTATTTTTGACAAGCCGTCAAGTAAAGAATAATGGCTATGAACATGAAGATGGGTAAACATGCGAAAAAATTATTTATTAATTTTTTAATTATTTTTTTCCAATTCGCAATTTAAATAATTATATTAAACATCAATTTAAAAATTATATTTGAAAAATGTTAATTGAAGGCGGAATAAAAGTTCTTTGATAAAAATTTATGTTTCGTTAATTGGCGAGCTGAAATTTTTATTTTTTCTTGTTCTTTTTCTCCCTTTTTTCTTTAATAAAAGAAACAATTTCTTTTAAGCCGTCGCTGAAAAGATTCATAATCGCCGCAATTTTTATTTTTTCCCGAAAATTTTTTACAGTTTCGCTTAATTCTTTTGAAACCTGGGAAATGTTGCGGAAAGTTTTGGCTATTCTGGCGGCAACAACAATGCCGATAACGATTAAAACAACAAAAAGAAAAGCCACGATAATGATGGCTGAACTGCTGGTGATGTAGAAAAAGTTTTGACTGGTCATAATTTATTTATTAAACAGTTTATGATAGGATTATAACATATATATTAAATGTGCCAATGGCTTGTCTGAACAAAAATGATTTGCTATAATTTTCTTAAAGGTAAAATAATAATTTTATGGAAGAGATTAGCAACAAACAGCTTCAATTGACTAAATGGTATTTGGATAATAGAAACAAATTTTACAAGATTTTTTTAAAGTTTCTTATTTTATTTAGCCTTGTTTTTTGGGGCTGGGCGGTTTATAATTTTACTAATTATTTACTTGCCGAAGAAGAACACGAACAGATGTTGATTGAATTAGTTAAAGATAGAATTAATTATCTCAAATTTCACGAGCATTTTAGTCCCCATGATTTGGTTGTTGTTAAGTCAATTTTTTTATCCTCAAATCCCTTTTCTCAATCTAATAAAAAATATGATTTTTTAGCCATTGTTGAGAATGAAAATGAAAATTTAATTGCTTCTTCAGTCCAATATTATTTTTTTTGGGAAACAGGACAGACTGAAATAAAAGAAACTTTTATTTTACCCGGAGAAAAAAAATATCTTACTGTTTTTGGGCAAGAAGTTGAAGGAAAGCCAACCAAGGTTCAATTTGCATTTTTGGACACCAAATGGCAAAGGATTGATTTTAATGAACCAAGTCCGGCAATTTTATCAAACCTGACAATAGAAGAAATTAAATTAGATTATATTATTGCCAAAGAACAACATATTGCCGTACCTAAAATTTCTTTTAAAATTAAAAACCAATCAATTTATAGTCTTTGGCAGGCGGATTTTAAAATTATTCTTTATCGCGGTTCCGAGATTATCGGGATGAATGTTTTAACCGTTAAACAATGGAGAAGCAATGAAAAAAGAGAAATGGAATTACTTTGGCCCAACATTCCTTCTCATGACCGAATAGCGGTAATTTTAGAAATTAATCCTTTTGACCCGGAAATTTTTATGCCTGTTTATTAAATTTTAGAAATTGATATGAATTCGGTGCGTTTAAAACGCTTTGATTTTACCTTATTTTTTTTAATGATTTTTTTAATTATTTTTGGTTTAGTGGGCCAATATAGTTTGTCATTGGGCATTACTGAAACTAAAAATAATGTTTTTTTAAAGCAGACAATTTTTGCCCTTGTCGGATTGTTTTTTTTTGTTGTTATTTTTTTTATAGATTTTCGCTTTACCCGTTCAGCCGCTTATTTGATTTATTTATTCACCTTTTTTTTGCTGGTCGCGGTTTTGATTTTTGGTCATAATTTTCGCGGAGTTAAAGGTTGGTTTAATTTCGGTTTTTTTAATTTTCAACCGGCGGAATTGGCTAAATTATCAACAATTATTATTCTTGCCAAGTTTTGGCAAGAGGCGAGAAGGCCGGTAAGAATAAAACATTTAATTTTCAGTTTTATTTTAATTTGCCCTTTTATCTTTTTAATTATCCGTCAGCCGGACCTGGGTTCAGCTTTGATGATTTTAATCGTTTGGTTCGGTATTTTCTTTTTGGTGGATAAAAATAAAAAACATTTAATAGGATTATTAATCGTGTTAGTTTTAGTAAGTTCAGTGGCCTGGTTTTTCTTTTTGGAAGATTATCAAAAGGATAGAATTTTGACCTATCTTAATCCTCAAAATGACCCCTTGGGTCGAGGTTATCAAATAACCCAATCAATAGTAGCTGTTGGGTCAGGACAGTTTTTTGGTCGCGGGTTTGGACTTGGGTCTCAATCACAATTGAAATTTTTGCCTGACGGAGAAACGGATTTTATTTTTGCGGTCTTGGCCGAAGAATTCGGCCTAATTGGCTGCTTGATTGTATTAGGACTTTATACGGCTATTTTTTTTCATTTAATTAGAATGGCGAGAATGGTTTATGATAATTTTGGTTTGGTTTTGATTTTAGGCACAAATATCCTGCTTTTTTCTCAAATGTTTATCAATGTTGGTATGAACATAGGATTGGTGCCGGTTGTTGGCGTCCCTTTGCCATTTATAAGCTACGGAGGCAGTTCGCTTTTAATCAGTTTAATTTCTTTTGCCTTAATTGAGAGTACTATTATTTATCAACCATTTACAAAATATGAAGATATGATAACATTATAATCAATCAAATAAAAAATTAAAAACCTATGATAACATTTATTTTAAAAACACAAACTAGAGATTTAAAAGGAGAAAAGTGTGATAAATTAAGAGAAAAAAATATTATTCCCGCAATTGTTTACGGGCGTGATTTTAAACCCGTGGCCCTGCAAGTTCCCCTGGTAGAAATGAAGAGAATATTTAAAGAGGCAGGGGAGAGCACTTTAATCAATCTTGAAATAGATGATAAAAAATCCATTAAAGTTTTAATTCATGATGTTCAGCGCGATTCTTTAAGTGATGAAATTCAACATGTTGATTTTTACAAAATTAAAGCAGGAGAAAAAATTACCGTAGAAACAGGATTAAAATTTTTAGGGGAAGCGCCAGCGGTCAAAAATTTAGGTGGGATCCTTTTCCATAACATTGACCGGATAGAAATTAAATGCTTACCTGAAGACTTAATTCACGAAATAGAAGTTGACGTCTCTGGTTTAGATGCTATTGACAGTATTATTAGAATTAAGGATTTAAAAGTTCCTTCAAACATAGAAGTGCTTGCCGACCCCGAAGAATTAGTGGTTGGTGTTTCTCGTCCGCAGGCAGAAGAAGAAAAACCAACAGAAGAAGAAAAACCAACAGAAGAAGAAAAAAAAGAACCGATTGAATCAGTTGAATCAAAAGAATAAACGAGAATTTATGAACCTTAAATCAGTTAAAATAGGATTGTTTTTAGGAATAATTTTTATTATAATTTGGGCTATTATTTTCTTAAATCCAGAAGAAAAAGAAAAAATAGAAATAATGCCTGAAGAAGAAAATATTGAAGTAAAAGAAGAAATAAACGAGATTAAAGATTATTCTTTGGAAGGAAATAGGGCGAATAAATTACCCATTGCCGTGGTTATTGATAATTTTAATGAATCTTGGCCAATAATTGGGATTAACCAGGCAGCAGTGATATATGAGACTCCGGTGGAAGCGGACATTACTCGTTTATTGGCGATTTTTAACCAAGATTATTTGCCGAATAAAATAGGGCCAGTGAGATCGGCGCGACCTTATTTGGCAGAATGGGCCGAAGAATACGGCTCTTTGTTGATTCATGCCGGCGGCAGTCAAGATTTTTTAGATAAAATGGAAAGAAACGAGTATCAAGTTTATAATCTTGATGAAATCAGCAATGACGGCATTTATTTTTGGCGCGAAAAAACAAGAGATAAGCCCCACAATTTATACATTTCCGGGAGTTTAATAAAAGACGCGATTGAAAATAAAAAAATAAACAATCAATTAAGATTGAATTTTTTTCCGCGACAATTTGTGGAAAATTTTTCTTTAACAGAAACGATTCCCGGTTTAATTATCAAAATAAATTATCGCGAGCCGGTTCTTTGGCAATATGACAAAGAATCAAAAAGTTATTTGCGTTTTCAAGATAATAGAGAATTTTTTGACGAAAATGAAGAACAAGTTAAGACCTCAAACTTAATTATTCAAAAAACAGAAATAAGAATTTTAGATGAAGTCGGTCGGCGGTTTATAAAAACAGTTGGCGAGGGAGAGGCGTTAATTTTTCAAAATGGATATTTAATCAAGGGAATCTGGCGCAAGGCCGGAGCCGGCCAGCAGACAATTTTTTATAATCTACAAAATCAAGAGATAAAATTTTTACCCGGTAATATTTGGGTAGAAATTATTTCTAATAATCATCAGATTGTTTATTAGCCCGTTAGAAGTTTATAAATAATGTTTTTAAATAAAAAAAACCGTTAGCGGAATTTTTTACAAGAAATGATATTAAAAAATACTTAAACGAATTTTTTAACGGGGTTGATTTTTGGCAAAGTTTTGAAGGTCTTGGATAATATTATCCATCTCTCCGTTTAAAATTTCTTCAAAATTGTACCAAGATTTTTTTATTCGGTGGTCAGTAATACGACCTTGGGGGAAATTATAAGTTCTAATTTTTTCAGAACGATCTCCGCTGCCAATGTGTGATTTTCTTTTCTCTTTCAAATTTTTTGCCTTTTTTTCTTCTTCTATTACCAGAAGACGAGAACGAAGAACCGTTAGGGCTTTTTCTCTGTTTTGTTTTTGACTTCTTTCATCTTGGCAGGAGACAATCAGACCAGTGGGTAAATGTGTAATACGAACAGCAGTTTCATTTTTTTGCACATTTTGTCCGCCATGTCCTGAGGCGCGAAAAGTGTCTATTTTAAGGTCATCAGGGCTTATTTCAATATCAACAGTGTCAGCTTCTGGCAAAACAACTACTGAGGCGGCTGAGGTATGAATTCGGCCGGATTTTTCCGTTTCCGGGATTCTTTGGACCCGGTGAACGCCACTTTCATTTTTTAAAAATTGATAAATGTTTGAACCTTTGATTTCAAAAATAATTTCTTTAAATCCCCCCAACGGATTGGGATGAGAAGAGATGAGATGGCTTGTCCATCCCTTTTTTTCCGCAAAATGGGAATACATTCGGAAAAGATTAGCGACAAAAAGAGTCGCTTCGTCTCCTCCAGTTCCGGCCCTGATTTCTATAATAACGTTCTTTTTTTCAATTCCGCTTGTTGGCTCAATTTGTTCTTTTATTTTTTCTTCTAAAAAATTTTTTGTCTTTTTGAAATTTTCTACTTCGTTTTCTATCATTTTTAGCATTTCCGGGTTTGTTTCTTGATTAAAAAGTTTTTGTGTTTCAAATATCTTTTTATTAACATCTTCAAGTTGACGAAAATCCCTGATTAAATCTTTAATTTGATTATATTTTTGAGAAATATCTTTTAATTTTTCAGGATCATTATAAACAGCTGGATTTTGCAGCTGTTCTTCAAGATTTTTTATTTGTTCCTTAAATTGATCGGCTTGGCCGGACATAAAGAATAAAATTATTTTTTTTGGAATTTTTCTTTTTTCGGCTTTTTAAGACTTGCCTTTAAGGCCTTGGATTTAGTCATTATTTTTTCGTATCTTTCTAAGCGGCCGGCGGTGTCAATAAATTTTTGTTTGCCGGTATAAAGAGGATGACAATGAGAACATATTTCCACTTCCATATTTTCCTGGGTGGAGCCGACGATAAATTTCGCGCCGCAAGCGCATTTGATTTTCGCTTGAGGATTATATTTCGGATGAATTGATTTTTTCGCCATAAAATAAAATTAAGAATTAAAACAAATATATTATAGGGGAAAACGAGAAATTTGACAAGATAAGAATTGCTTTTTTTTAGAATTATGTTATAATTTTTTCTATCTAAAAATAAAAATTAATACTTATGGATAAACAAGAAAAAACAAATAAAATAAAAATTCCCTCCACCCTTGAATTGGCGCAAGCAGGGGCGCACCTTGGTCATCGTACCACAAAAAGATCACCAAAGATGAAACCATATATTTATGGCGTAAAGAACACGATTCACATTATTGATTTAGATAAAACGGTAGAAAAACTTTCCGTTGCTTTAAAATTTTTAACAGAAATGTCAAAACAAGGTAAGGTTATTTTATATATTGGGACCAAGCCTTCTGCTAAGGACATAATTAAGAAATATGCTCAAGAGATAAATATTTCTTATGTAATTGAACGTTGGCTGGGCGGGACTTTAACCAATTTTTCCACTATTTTAAAATTGATAGAAAAATTGAATAAAATGACCGAAGAAAGAGAAAAAGGGGAATGGGGGAAATATTCCAAAAAAGAGAGATTAGTAAAAGAAAAAGAAATAAAAAGATTAGAAATTATGGTAGGCGGTATAAGATTATTAAAAAAAAGGCCGGACATTATTTATTTAATTGATTTACAGGAAGAAAAAACGGCGATTCGTGAAGCGCGAAAATGTAAAATTCCGGTAGTGGCCATTGTTGATACCAATGCTAATCCAGAATTGATTGATTGGCCGATTCCAGCCAATGATGATGCGATTAAATCAATAGATTTAATTACTGGTTTGGTTACTGAAGCGATTAAAATGGGACGAACTAATCAGGAAAAAATTAATCCGCCATCTGTTAATTGACGGAATGAAAAAAATAATAAAAAATTATGAAAAGTTTAAAAATTATTAAAGACTTGAGGCAAATAACCGGCGCCGGCATTCTTGATTGTCAAAAAGCCCTTCAGGAAGCAAATAATGATTTAATCAAGGCAGAAGAAATTTTAAGAAAAAAGGGACAAAAAATAGTTGATAAAAAATTAGACAGGGAAGCAAAAGAAGGGGTGATTGGTTCATATGTTCATGCCAATAATAAAATAGGCGTTTTAATTGAATTGCTTTGTGAAACAGATTTTGTTGCCCGCAATAAAGAATTTAAAGAATTGGCCCATGATTTGGCCATGCAAGTGGCCGCGGCCAATCCCCAATGGATTAAGCCGATTGACGTTCCTTCAGAGACATTAAAAAAAGAAAAAGAAATTATTAAAGAAGGACTGCCAAAAGATAAGCCGACTCAAACAATTGAAAAAATAACAGAAGGTAAATTGCAAAAATTTTATTCCCAATTTTGTTTAGAAGAACAAATGTTTATTAAAGATGATAAATTAATGATTAAAGATTTAATCCAGAAAAAAATCGTTAAACTGGGAGAAAATATTCAAATAAAAAGATTTATTAGATTTGAAATTTAAATCATTGATTTATGCTGGTTATTTTTGTTCAATTGGCCCCTTGGGACCATCTTCGTCGCATCACTCAATTAAGAGGAGGAGAAATAATTAAAAAAGATGCTTTTCAGATAGGAGAACATGTGATTATTAAAACAGATTTAGGAACAGATTTGGGGAAAATAGTTAAAATAGAAGAAGAACCAGAAGGGGAACTAGAATCGCAGGATAAAGACAATAATTTTATTTTAAGGAAATGTGGGTCGGATGACCTTTTAAAATTAAAAGAAAAAAATAAATATAAAAAAGAAACCATTAAGAAATGTGAAACATTTATTAAAAAAAAGAACTTATCAATGAAAATTATTGATGCTCTTTTTAGTTTTGATGGCAGTAAGATAATTTTTGCCTTTACTGCTCCAACAAGAATAGATTTTCGCGATTTAGTCAAAGAACTCGTTCAGGAATTTCATAAATCCGTTCGTATGCATCAAGTAGGAGCGCGGCAAGAAACAGGATTAATAGGAGATACCGGACCTTGCGGGCGAACGCTTTGCTGTTTATCTTTTTTAAAAAATTTAGGGCATGTGACGACCGAAATGATGCTTGAACAACAGCTTTCACAAAGAGGGTCAGAACGATTGTCCGGTGTTTGCGGTCGGCTTAAGTGTTGTTTATCGTTTGAAAATGAAATGTATAAAAAATTAAAAGAAAAAATGCCCCCGTTGGGAGAAATCGTAAAAACAAAAAAGGGTAAAGGACGAGTGGTTGATTGGCACATCTTAAGGCAGGCGGTAATTGTTGAAATAGATGACGGAAAGGAGAAAATTAAGACAGAAGTTTCCCTAAATGAAATTGAATGATTAATATGGAGAAGATATTAATATTATCGGTTTCAATAATTATGATTTTTTAGGTTGCTTAAAAAATATGATTAAAGAAAATGTATCGGCAAAAAAGGCGGTTTTAGTCGTTGCCCGTCAAAAATTTCAAGATTTTGAATATTTAGAAACCAAAAAACATTTAATTCGGGCGGGGATAGAAATAATTGTTGTCAGTTCAAGTAAAGGTGAGGCCTTTGGCAATTTGGGCGGAAAAATCACAATAGACAAGACAATTAAAGAGATAAAAGAAGAAAATTTTGACGCCTTGATTTTTATTGGTGGCCCCGGGGCCTTGGAATATGTTAATAATTCAGAAATACATCAATTAATTAAACAAATTTTGGCTCAAGGAAAAATTATCGGGGCGATTTGTATTGCGCCCGTGATTCTTGCTCAAGCCGGAATTTTAAAAGGAAGAAAAGCAACTGTCTGGACTAGCCCCAGAGATCAGTCAGCCGCTGAATTTTTAAAAAAGAGCAGAGCCGAATATTTACATCAAAAAGTGGTGGTTGACGAAAATATAATTACGGCCAATGGACCGGAGGCAGCCACAGAATTTGGTCAAATAATTGCCGAAGCATTAAGTCATTAAAGCATTTCCGTTAAAGATGGACCCGCTTTTATGCCTATTAAAATAGCCATTAACGGGTTTGGGAGGACGAGACGGGCCTTTATATTTTATTTTTAATTTTATAAATTTATGCCTATTAAAATAGCCATTAACGGGTTTGGGAGGATTGGTCGAGCAAGTTTTCGGGCGGGATTTGAAGATTCGGATTTGGAAATAGTAGCCATTAATGATTTGGCGGAACCGGAATCTTTAGTTCATCTTTTAAAATATGATTCGGTTTACGGTCAATATAATCATTTAATAAAAGCAGAAGAAAATGTTTTATTAATTGGTCATAAAAAAATTCCTGTTTTTAAAGAAACAGACCCCGGCAATCTTCCTTGGGAAGAATTAGACGTTGATGTAGTTTTAGAGTCTAGTGGTCATTTTTTGGAAAAACAAAAAGCAAAAAAACATTTACAAGCCGGTGCCAGAAAAGTGGTAATTTCCGCGCCACCCAAAGACAAAGAAATTCCCACTTTTATTTTTGGCGTTAATCATAAAAAAATTGATTTTAAAAAAGATTTGATTATTTCCAATGGATCTTGCACAACGAATTGTTTGGCGCCGATTGTTAAAATTTTAAACGATAATTTTGGCATTAAGCAGGGAATGATGACAACTATTCATTCTTATACTAATGATCAAAATTTAGTTGATTCTCCTCATAAAGATTTACGTCGGGCGAGAACTGCGGGGGAAAATATTATTCCCACTACGACGGGAGCCACTAAATCAGTAATTGACGTTATGCCATCTTTAGCCGGAAAACTGACAGGCTTGGCTGTTCGCGTTCCAACGCCCATTGTTTCTTTGGTTGACCTCGTGTGTTTTTTAGAAAAAGCGATAACGGCAAAAGAAATAAATGATAAATTTAAAGAAGCGGCAATGCAAGAATTGAAAGGCATTCTTGATATTACGGAAGAGCCCTTGGTTTCTTCTGATTTTATTGCCAATCCTTATTCTGCCGTTGTTGACTTATCTTTAACTAAGGCTAGCAATCATTTGGCAAAAATTATTGCTTGGTATGACAACGAATACGGTTATGCCTGTCGTTATGTAGAAATGGCAAAATATATTGGCCGGAAAAACTAAAATTTATTTTAATCTTTAATGGAATGAAAATGGAAAATATAAAAAAGGAGATTATTGATTTATTTGAGAAAGTTTTGCCTAAAATATCAAATTTTGAATTTAAAATTGAACCGCCGCCTAAGCCGGATATGGGCGATTTAACCTTGGAATGTTTTAGTCTTGCTAAAGTTTTAAAAAAACAGCCGGAAAAAATCGCTAAAAATTTGTCAGAAAAATTCGGCAAAAAAATTCCTTTACCCGACTTTATTGACCGAATTGAGGCCGTTGGTCCGTATCTTAATATTTTTTTAGAAAAAAGAACATGGTTTAAGGTTGTTTGTCAGGAAATTCTGAATAGAAAAGACGAATTTGGTAGCGGCCGGTCATTTATAAAGAAAAATATTTTAATTGAATATTCCAGTCCTAACACTAATAAACCTCAACATCTTGGCCATTTGCGGAATAATTTTTTAAGTTGGACAATTGCCAATCTTTTTTCTTTTAACGGCGCAAAAGTCACTAAAGTGAATTTGGTCAACGATAGGGGCATTCATATTTGTAAATCAATGTTGGCTTACCAAAAGTGGGGAGAAGGGAAAACCCCTGAATCTGAAAAAATGAAAAGCGATCATTTTGTCGGCAGATATTACGTTTTATTTAGTGAAAAGGAAAAAAAAGACCCGGGATTGATTCAGGAGGCGCAAAATATGTTAATACAATGGGAAGAAGGCAATTCAGAAGTCGTTGCTTTATGGCAAAAAATAAACGAATGGGGGATTAAGGGAATCAAAGAAACTTATAAAAAAATAGGGGTTGATTTTGACCATTGGTATTTTGAAAGCGATATTTATGATTCAGGAAAAAAAATAATAATGAAAGCTTTAAAGAAAAATCTTTGTTACAAACGGGAAGACGGTGCCATAGAAATTGATTTAAAAAATTATAATTTAGATAAAAAAGTTCTTTTAAGACCCAATGGCACCAGCGTTTATATCACGCAGGACATCGGCTTAGCTTATTTAAAACATGGTCAGTTTTCTCCGCATAAATCAATTTATGTCGTGGCCTCAGAACAAGATTATTATTTTAAAACTCTTTTTAAAATTTTAGAAATTTTTGGTTTTAAATGGGTTAAGGATTGTTATCATCTTTCTTATGGGATGGTTTTTCTGCCTTACGGAAAAATGAAATCCAGAGAGGGAGAGATTGTTGATGCTGATGAAATAATTGCTCAAATGGAACAATTGGCAAAAAGAGAAATTTTAAGCCGCAATGCAAATCTTAGTCCGATTGAAGTTTCTCAAAGAGCGGAAATTATTGCTCTGGGAGCTTTAAAATTCTTTTTATTGAAGTTTACTCCAGAACAAGAGATACGTTTTAACCCCCAAGCTTCTATTTCATTTGAAGGAGATAGTGGTCCTTATTTGCAATATACTTATGCTCGAATCCAGAGTATTTTAGAAAAAGCAGAACAAAAAGAAATGACAAAAATAGATTATGCGGTTCTGGGAAATCAAGAAGAAATTGAAATTTTAAAACTTTTGTTTATTTTTCCGGAAATAATTAAAAAATCAACAGATGATTATAACCCTTCACATTTAGCTCAATATCTTTTAAAATTGGGACAGAAATTTAATGAATTTTATCATCAACATCAAGTTTTAAAAGTTAATAAAAAATTAAAAAATGCTCGTTTAGTTTTGATTCAAAATGTAGCCGAGGTGATTAAAAAAGGATTAAATTTAATGGGAATAGAAGTCCTAAAAAAAATGTAATTAATTTTATGGTTAAACAAAAAACAATTATTCTTTCTTTGGGTGGTTCATTAATTGTTCCCGGCGGAGTGGTGGCAATTGATTTTTTAAAAAAATTTAGAGCTTTAATTTTGAAGTTTTTAAAACAGAATTATCGTTTTGTAATTATCGCCGGCGGCGGAGGTACTAATCGTCTTTATAATCAAGGAGCGCGGGCCATTACTAAAATTAAAAACATTGATTTGGATTGGCTGGGCATTGCCGTCACTAAAGTTAATGCCGAATTATTAAGAGTTATTTTTTCTTCCCAATCCTATTCTCAGGTGATTTTTGACCCCCGAACAAAAATTAGAACCAGAAAGAAAATAATCATTGCTTCGGGGTGGGTTCCTGGCTTTTCTTCTGATAAAGACGCAGTGCTTTGGGCAAAAAATTTAAAAGTTAAGAAAGTAATTAATCTTAGCGATATTGATTATGTTTATAATAAAGACCCCAAAAAAAATCAAGACGCTAAGCCGATTAAAAAAATTACTTGGTCTGAATTTCAAAAAATTGTGGGGACAAAATGGTCGCCAAGAAAATCCCTTCCTTTTGACCCCATTGCCAGTCAATTGGCTCGAAATTTAAAATTAGAAGTCATTGTTTTAAACGGCAAAAATATTAAAAATTTTGAGAATTGCTTAAAAGAAAAAAATTTTAAAGGGACCTTAATTAATTAAAGCACTGTGGATAAATTGATTGACCAAAAAATTAAATTTTTGTATAATTAAATTGTCACAGACAGCAGGTGTACCTATTTCATCCGAAGCGCAGGGAGCGAAGCGACCGAGCTAGGTAATGAAATAGAGTACCCCGCCCCCAATCTATGTTTTGTAGTTTCAACCTTAAATTGGAGTTTAATATAGCCATCCGAGCCACAGATTGGAGGCGGGGTTCACGAAATTCTTACAAAATTTTGTTCGTTTGATAACTCCAAAATTTTGAGAATTTCGGAACTTAATTTCCTGCCGAGACAAAATTATTAATAATTTTGGTTATTAATATAGTCTGTGGCAAGACTATATTTTAAGTTATTTGTCTAAATTTTTAATCATGAACTCGTTAAAGAAGTAAAAAATTTAGTTACAAATACTTAACCCCGCACATAATCTATGCCGAATAATTTAGATTTATTTAAAAAATAGTTTAAACTTCCATCGCACAGATTATGCACAGGGCGCTCAATGTTATGGTAAAATTCACTTCGCATTGAGCTCGTAAATTTTAACAACATTGACATATGGCAAAAACAAAAAAACAAAAAGAGGAAATCATCAAAAAAATAGAGAAAGAGCTGTCCAAGATGAAAAGCTTGGTTTTTATAGATTACTACGGATTAAAAGTGAAAGAAATTGACCAACTAAGAAAATTGTTAAAAGAAAAATCCTGCCAATATTTAGTGACCAAAAAGACGCTTTTGGACATTGTTTTAAAAAAATTGGGTTTAAATATTAATTTAGATGAAATTGAAGGGGGAGCGGGTTTGGTGTTCGGATTTGATTCTGAAGTCGAACCAGCTAAACTGGTTGTTAAATTCGCCAAAGAACATGAACAACTTAAAATCAAAGGAGGGATAATGGAAAAAAATTTTATTGACTCAATGATGGTTGAAACTGTGGCCAAATTGCCCGGCAAGCAAGAATTAATTGGACAATTATTGGGAACCATAAAAGGACCAATTAATGGTTTTGTTTACGCACTAAAAGCTAATTTAAAAAGTTTAGTTTATATTTTATCAAGTATTAAAAATTAATATTATGACAGAAGAAAAAATAAAGGAAATCAATGTCCCGGAAAAATTTAAATCTTTGGTTAAAGAAATTGAAAAAATGAGCGTTATGGATTTGGCAGAATTAGTCAAAATTTTGGAAGAAAAATTTGGCGTTTCCGCTCAAGCTCCAATGGCTATGATGGCGGCGATGCCGGCAACCGGCGCAGAGGCTGGTCCTGTCGCGGAAGAAAAAAATACCTTTAACGTGGAATTGACCGCTTCCGGGGACAATAAAATAGGCGTCATTAAGGTCTTAAGGGAATTCATTCAGTTGGGATTAAAAGAAACGAAAGATTTAGTTGATTCTGCTCCTAAAATGGTTAAAGAAGATGTGGAAAAGGAAGAGGCGGAAAAGATGAAAAAGGCCTTGGAAGAAGCAGGCGCCAAAGTAACTCTGAAATAAGGGAATTTTCATACTTTTTAAGCAATATATACGCGTCATGACGCGTATATATTGACTTTTTTGGGGGTTTCTTGCCATAATGATTACAAAAATTTATTTAAAAAGGGCGCGAATGCGTCCTTTTTAAATTACGGTTATTTTATCTTTATCTTTTGTCTATTGTATCTGGATTTCAAAGATTTTACTGCCGGCCAAAACCCAGGCCCGGTTTTCTTTTCGGCTGATGATGAAATCTTTTAA
>JAQTOB010000004.1 GCA_028713575.1 Patescibacteria group bacterium | reverse complement strand
TGATGAACCGCCACCGCCGCCTCCCCCGTCTTCACCCCCTGAAGAACCTTGCGGTTGGACAACCAGAGAAGGCGCAATAATTTGATTTAGCATTCCCGGCGTTGGTTGGGTGGTTACAACCCAAATATTATTATTTTTCGCCAATGACTGCCCTTGAGCCGCCAACGGAGCGTTATCGTTTATATTACCATCGTCAAAATCTCCATAGCAAACCTGGTCAATTAAGACATCTTTATATTTCAATTTAATAATATCTCCGGAATTATTAAGGTCAAAATTAAAATTCTGGCCCTTGTTTAAAACCAACCAGCTTTGAGGGTTAATTATTAAATCTTTTAACAATTTAGGTTCAGCGGTGTTGTCTTCAATGGTCCAGTCATTTAAACTAATTTGATTATTGGTTGTGTTATATAATTCTATCCATTCATTGGCGAGGACCTCCGGATTAGCCATTAATTCATTGATGAGGATGTCGCCAAAAAAATATTGAAGCGATTGAGATGACAATTTTTCTGGTTCTTTAATTTTTTGTTTTCCTAATTGCGAGGCTTCAATTTCTGTTTGGTCTTCAATTTTTTCTTCTGTAAAAAATAAATTTTCGTTCCCGATTTTATCTAGTTTAATTTCTTCTAAAGGCGGGTTTGTTAAATCAGTTAATTCTACGGGAAAAGCTTCTTCTTCAAGGGTCTCTGGTTTTGAATTAACATTTTCAAATACCTGCTCTTCAATTTCTCCTATTTTAGCCAATTCTAATTCCATTTCTCTTTTGTATTCCGGGCCGCTAAATTGACCCCTGTTAGTCAGGTCAAAAAATTCCAGAGATTCATTAATGCTAGCTTGAGTAAATTCTTCCGCTTCTTCTATCCAGCTTAAGGCCGCGCTGATGTGTTTATTTTTAAAAGCCATTTCTTCGGCAAATTTTTCCGAATCAATATTAATTTTATTTCCGCTTATTAATTTAATTCCTTCTTCCGCTGTGCCAATTGTTTCCTTAATTGAACCAATCCCGGCTATAATTTTACCCAAGCCAACAAAGTCTTGGGCCAATTTTTTAATCCTCTCTTGAGTTAACTCTTTAATTATTCGCTCACTAAAGGCCGCGGTTTTTAAGCGAAGAAGCGTCGCCGAAGAGAGTTCTCCCACAGCTTGGGCTTTTCCATGAGAAGCAACGGGAATATCAATTTCAACTTCTTGCAAAGACGGCTGTTTAAATTGGGTGTAAGGGAAGAAAAAATATCTCTCCCCGTCATATTTTTTACCAAGAACATTAAGATTAATAATCTCGTCGGCGGCTTCAGAGAGCGAGGACTGGATGGCCTTAACCAAACTTTTTGCCTCCTGAGTAAAAAACCGTTCAAAAAATCCCCCTTGACCGAGTTTATGAATTTTAGAAAATTCCATTTTCTCTGAGAAACAGTCATGATTATTATTAATTTCCGATTCATTATCATAGCTGTCCGGAGTGATATTAAAAGCGGAATAATATGTATAATTCCAGATGGGTTCCTGGTGATAAGTTAATTGAGACGATTCCGCGCTTTCATAAATTTTTTCCACAAATCCGGCCGAAGTCCAATCCCCACTTTGCGGTCCTTTTTGCTTATGGTAAGTAAAGTCAAAATTCTCGCCATATTGATTTACAATATTCTCCGCCATCTTTTCACTTATTCCCTTAAAACCGTTTGGTATTTTTGCTCCAATAAATTTTTCTCCTTTGTCTAAATCAACAAAATATTTAGCCGGAATTTTTCTTACGCCATTATAATCCACCTCAACAATCATATCTTCTTTTTTTATTTTATCTCTTCCAATATAAATCGCGACTCCTCCAGGATAAAATTTTCCCGTGATTAAAGAAAAATCAAAATTATTATATCCATACATTTTCCCGTCCTCCGAGGTTTTATAAAGAATTGTCCCTCTGGGAATTGCTTTAATGGTGGAAGGAAAAAATAAAACAAAAAACAGTATAAATATAAAAATAAAAAAAATTTGATTTTTATTCCCTGAAATTTTCATAGCAATAACATTAAAAAAATATTTTTTATTCTAATTTTAAAAAAGAATAGCGTCTAAAAGCTCCTCCTCTTCTTCTTGGGTTCCTGGTTCAATTTCATATTCTTTGCCGGTCATTGCTTTAAGGGCTTCAGCGGCTGAAGAACGAATAACGTAATGAGGGTGTTTTATTAAGGATTTTAATTTTTCAATCGCTTCTTGATTTTTTATTCCATAATTTTTGGCCAAAGAACTAATTATATCAAGGGCATTATTTCTGGCTAAAAGGGATTCGCTTTCATCAATGCTAATTTCTAAAAATTGAGGAATTCTTTGTTCTATTTTTAATCCCATCGCAATTAAAGCGCTGTGCGCTTTAACACTAATTTCTCCTGTTTCGTCTTTTAGCGCTTTTATTAAAGCGTCTATCGCTTCGTCATCTTCTAAGCCGGCCACGCCCTGAAGGGCCGCTCTTTTATACTCAATGCTCGTTTCTGTTCCTTCTAAGGCCTCTTTTTGCAATTTACTAACTGTTTCGTCTTTGGTTTTTGTCTGTAATAGATATTTGGCCGCCTCGCTGCGCAATTCTCCTGACTCTTCCTTATTATTAGTAATGGAAAAATAAAGTTCGGCCTCTTCCCAACCCAAGAATTCATCCTCATTGCGGCAGTATCTATAAAACATATCCAAGGCCAATAATCTGTCTTCTGTTAAATTATTTTCATCCAACATTCTATCCATCAATTCTTTCTTTTGAGTTTCTAAAGACATTTTTATTCCCCTGTTTAAATAAGATTCGCAATTTTCTTCCCCTCGAGCAAGGCAACTTTCATAGGCTGATCGCGCTATTTTAAGCTGGTCGCCTGAAGAAACATGGCGCAAAATCCATAAACCGTAAAAAATTCTTATTCCATAAGCGACGACAAAACAAAAAAAGACTATTAATAAAATTTTTAATATTTTTTTCATAAATTTTTTAGAATTTTTAATTATAATAAAAATACTGTCTAAAAACAGTATCTATAGAAATTAAAAAATCGCCGAAAAATCTACTCTCTCTCTCTCTCTCTCTCTCTCTCTCTCTTAAGAATCCAGTAAATTAACATATTTTTATAAACAAAAAAAATACCAATTAAGGGTACTTAAAATTAGCTGATAAAATTTATTAACTTTTTTAAAAAAATAAATTTTTGTTTACTCCTACGCCTCTCCATTTATTTTTTTCTACTTTCTATTATTTTAATTCATAATAGTTTATATTTCTTTTTTGTCAAAAAAGTTTTCCACAGGGATAGCTTCCTTTTATGTCTTATTTAAATTTTTAGCATCTAATAATTCTCTTCGGCGATCTTCCAACCAACTGTCCCAGGTAGCTTTATATTGAGGAAAATTTTCTTTATTCCCCACAATGTAATCCAGCCATGCTTCGGCCAATTCAATTTTACCTTGTTGCAAGGCTAATTGAAAATCAGAGGTTTTTCTTAATCCAAACTTTTCAATTAATTCTTGTTGGGCCTCTTCTTTTGTCCGATTTTGTTTTTTTCTTGTTTTTGATTTTGTTGATTTAAAAAAGTTTTTTCCTCAATCATATTTTTTTATTAAACTTAATTAGTTATTTTATTATTTTGAAATTAAAAAATTCCATCTAATAAAATATTTTAACTAAAACATCGGGGTTGCTTCCGGATAATAATCTAATTCCCGGGGGTCCACTTCTACTACTTCATTCCAATCAAATCCCATTTTTGCGAAAACCTCAGGAGAAGTAATCCATCTTTTTATTTTTTGGTCAAGAAAATAGACTTCTGACAGTCCCTTGCCTTTGATTAAACGGTTTTCGGGTAAAAGATTAATAATTTTTTCATTATCAAAAACAACAATTTCTGAAATTTGCCCATAAAAATTAAGGATTTGACTGTTAGACATGTGCCTTTTAAACCCTTTCTCGCTAACTAAATATATCTCTTCTTTGTCTTTAAATTTAATGAATTTTAATAAAGGAACATCTGCCAGGGTGTTTTTTATTGTTATTTTATCCCAGTTCCCATTAGCTTGATTAAAAATCTCCGGGGTTCTTAGCCAAACGCGGCGATTTTTTGTCTTTAGCCAAACCTTGGAATCGTCCGGCGTTCTAATAAATTCCGCATCCTCAATATTTTCCTTTTTTTGTTTATTATTAAATTCTTTTAACAAGACCTCTGGGTCGGCATCGGCCCGAGAATAAATGCAATAAATCGGCGGAGAACAATCCACGTTTAAAATTTCTCCGGTCCAAGAATTTTCAAAACGCTCGGAATTAATATCTTCCAATTTTGTCCAAAGAAGATAATACAGACCAAGAGAACTGGTTAAATAACCATATTGATAATCCTCACTAACATTTTCGGGCTGATCAATAAAACCACGAGTATAATTTTCGTAATGATTAAAAGAAGCAGAAGATAAAGTATTTTTTAATAAATCCCATTGACGCTGTTTCTCGGTTGGCTGAATATCAACAACAGGATATTGATTAAAATCTTCATAATATTTTTTTAAAACATTTTTAGTCTTTTCCAAATTAGAAACCCTCGTTCTGTCCCGACTTTTAATTCCTTCAATTGAGCGGTCTTGCAATCTTACTTTAAAACAAATCTGAGAAACATTGGGAGAAACGGCAGAATTATTTGAAGCAAGAAATATTTTCAGGCGAAAACTTTTAAACGCCTCTTTGGGTTCATAAATTCCTCCCCAGTTTAAAAGATATTCTTCTTCCGCATCGCCAAAACGAAAAAAAGCTTTAACGCTTGTCCCGCCGGGCGAAGAATAGACGCCACTTAAATTCGTAATGGAGTGAATATGTTTTCCAAACCTTATTTCATTGGTCCAACAAATACTGGAAGATGAATAAGTATTGTCGTCTCTTTTATTTAAAACCATAGTTTTATTTTCCCAGTCAACATTGCTTCGCTCACGGTCGCAAGAACCAGAAGAAACAAAATTGCCACACCAGTATTTTTCTTCAATCGGCGCGGCAGAAGCAAATAACTTGCCCGGAAACAGCAAAATTACAAAAATAAAAATGGCAATAATTTTAATCTTCATATGCCAAATTTTATCAGAAAATTAACCGTTTGTCAATCAACCAATTATTTGATCATCTAAAAGAAACTTTTTTATTTCCTTTCTTTCTCTTATTCCTTTTAATGATTCTTCGGCAAACTCTCTATAGCTTTTTATTGTGTCAAATTGGTCTAAAAGAATTTCCTTTTGACAAAATTTTTCTTGATTTAATCCCAAATATTCCTCCCAGCTTGATTTATATCTTTTGGAGACCAGGTCTCCAAAATCCTCAAGGTCTCCAAAATCCTCAAATTTAGAATGAACCCTATGATTCAAATTAATATAAGCGCTCAAGTGAAGCAAATAAGCTTCGGAATCAATATGAATCGCCTTAAACGGTCCTTGGAACAATGAACCGTTGCGCTTATACTTTTGATTGAAAAACATTGCGTAACCCAATCCGAGTCTATGCATAAATTTCTTAATTCCATCTTCAACTGACTGTTTTAAAATGAAATGATAATGATTGGGAAGTAAATTGTAACAAATAAAATCAACCAATCTTTCATTATTTGTAAAACTTTTGGAGACTTGGTCTCCAAAAGTTTCTCTAAAAGTTTTACAACGAACCGCTTCATAAATGCTACCTATTGGCTCTAAAACATTAAACTCTTTCATACTTTGGAAAAATCTTTTTAAATCATCTTTATCCTCAAAAATAATCCGTTTATCTACTCCACGGTTATAAATATGATAATACTCATCATTAACAAATTTAATTTTTCTCATAAGGCTATTTTTTAATTTGGAGTAATTTGGAGACCAGGTCTCCAAATTAGGTCTCCAATTATTATAATATTTTAATTTAAAAAAAACAATCCCTAAAAGGCCTCGCAGGGTTTTTTGGAGACCAGGTCTCCAAAAAACTGGTCTCTAAAACTAAAAAACCTCGCAAGATTTTTTTGGAGACTTTTTTTGGAGACCTGGTCTCCAAAACCTGCCGATAGGCAGGTATTGCGCCCTTTTAAAAGCCAAAATCCCCTGTTAAGGGGATTTTGGCGATGGAACTAATATTTTTATTATATTATTCCAGATGGACTGATTTTAGTCCACCAGAGGCGGACACGCGCTTCAGTCAAACGTTATATCTATCTTTGGAGACCTGGTCTCCAAAGAATTTAGCTAGGATAGATCAATGAGACAGTTTCGGTCGGCAACACGTCAATCAAGTAACCATTGGTCCAGTCATCATAGGTTGTCTGGTATGAATCAGTGTGGTTGGCACCCCGGGCCTTATCAGACCAGAGGAAATCAACGGCAACACTGCCTTCAAGTTGGACACCTTGGGTATCATGGTCGGCTAAACCGCCGGTTCTAACCGCTGTGTCGTTATCATCGTTGAGTAAGCTTGAGCTGACTGAATCGTAAATGGCAGCGCTAGAAACATCTGCTTTTAACTCAAATGTTTTGCTAGTGCCGGCAGCAATTTCGATTTCGTCATCAAGTTCAACAATCATAACCTTGGCTCCGTTGGTAACGGCAATCGCGCCAGAAGTGCTGGTGGTTGTAGCGTTTGACCAATGACCAGCCAAAGCGGTTGAATTACCAGTGTCATAAACTCTCCAATTAGTGACAGATAAACCGTCAGTATTGTAGTCGCTCACATTAACGTCCCAACTGAATTTCTTAAGGGTGATGGCACCCGCAGCATCAGCTGTAACAGTGAACTTGTTAATGACTCTGGTTCCATTAATTAATTGACTTGATGGTAAAGAAGCAGCAGCAACGGTCGGACGAGACTTTCTCAAATACATTGAGTTGCCGTCCACATCGCTTAACTCACTGTCAGCATCGCCCAAAACGGTTGAAGAGGTGCCGATGGCTTCACAATCGTCGTCAGCATCGGAACAATCAAGGCCGACCTTCAAGTCGCGACCAGTGGTGGCGATATCCTGATTGATATCCGCCAAATCAACGCTGATGGTCAAAATTTCTTCGGTGTCTTTTTCAATTAGCCAGTTAAGGCCAGTGAATTTAGCAAAACCGCCGGACAAAGTGCCCGTGGCGCTACCGCCCGGATAAGAAATCTTGACTTTAGAGACGCTGCTCTCATTGGCTGAAGTAGCCATTTCAACTCTCAACTTACTGACCGTCCAATCTTCTTTGGTAGCGGTGAATTTAATCTTGGACATAATCACGTCAGTCGCGCCCGCCAAAACAATATCTGAATCAGGCGTTGACGGATCCTGCGCCATGGTTAAAGCGCCACCGGTGTCAAGATAAGTGTAGTGAGTCGGAACGCTGAGGTCGCTGGCGTAGAAATTCAGGTCGCCCGTGACATCCACGGTTGAACCTTCGCTGTCATAAGCAGTAATGCTCGCGTCGTCAATACCAAAGGCAACATATCTAGCCGCCTCTAAAGTTGAATTGACATCAAATTTAACCGTTAATTTCTTGTTTTCACCAGCCGGAATGGTAACAGTAAGACCACTGAAAGTAGCCGCGCCATAATCATGATTCGCGGAAGTGGCACTTAATGTTTTAGAAGCCAATAAAGTTCCGGAGTCATCATACAAGTAGACCGTGGTGACTTCGCCAGTCGGAGAAGTGTCTTCATTGGTCGCCAAGAAAGTAGCGGCGCTGTTGACATAAGCTCTGACTGAGAACTGCCGTAAAGAAACAGCAGAAGCATCACCGGCGGTAAAGACAATGCCAATACCATCAACTTTTGACGCACCCTTAATGGAAGTCAAGCCGGAAACCGGAGTTGAAGCCACAGCCGTGGTCAAAGCCGGGGTTTGGATAGTCTGGTGTTCGCCAGAAACGCTAATCGGAATAATATCAGCGGTTAAAATCCAGTCGCCAGTGGAAGAATCACGCATCTGCGCTTCTTCACCGCTACTGTTGTCCGCCACTGAATCGTCGCTGCGGTCAACCATTTTTAAGTCGGCTGAAACATATTTGCCGTCAAGGGCATCACCCGCATCAACACCAATGTCAACCGTAATAACTAAATTACGGGTAGTATTGGCGGTTAAATTAAAGGTTCCAGTCATCAGATAATTACCGGAGATGGTGGTGCCGACTGCAGAAGTCGGAGTCATCAAAGTTTGACCAGTATCTTCATCTTTAATTCTTAAGTCGCTGACTCCGTCAGTCGGGTTAGCAGCACCCGCCACATCACTGGCCAAGGTAACAAATAACTTGCGGACTTCAATGCTCCGGTCAGCAGTAATAGCAATTTTGGTTAAAACCACATCCTGTTGGTTTTGCGCAACATTTCCTGCCAAAGGACCGTTATCAGCCATGGTGATTTCACCACCCTGTAAAGTTAACGCAGTCACATCGGCGTTGCCAAAACTATTGGTGACAGCGGCGCCGAAATTATATTCGTTGTCGCTAACCGCCAAATGATAGGTTTCTTCCATATACATCTCCAAAGTTCGTCCGACTTCACCAGTCAAATCAGCTCTTAACACAAAATTTTTGGTCTGTCCTTTAGTAATGACATAGGGAGAATCAAGAGTCAAAGTGAAGGTGTCGTTGGAAGCGATACCGGAAACACTCGCCAAAGATTCGGTTTCACCAAGCAAATAAAGATTAAGATTAGTGATATCGCCTCTGGACATAGTGCCAGCAAAGGTGAAGACGATCTGGCTGAAAGTAATGTCGTTATCGCCGGCCTGAATCTTAAAGTTGGCGATTTCGGCGTCCTGAGCACCGACCGAAGGATTGATCGGAAGGGTGCCGGCGCTGATAATAGCAGTGGTTACATTGACCGAGCCGACAATCATCACATTGCCAGTTAAAGGCAAGCCGCTAACCGTGGCTGAAGTTGCTACCTCAGTTATTTGGAAAGCATGGCGGTTGTTGGCGGTCGCGCCACCGGCTTTCAAATCACCGCGCAATTCAAGAACTTTATAACCATTAGCAGGAACGCTAATGTTTACCGCGAATTCAACAGTATGGTCGTCCGAACTTAAGCTACGGCCATTGGGAGTAATACAATCATTCCCTTCATAAACATAAAGGGTGTCCCAATCAGTGGTTGCGCCCAAATCACTCCTCTTAAAAGTCAAACCACTAATAGTGGCAGCGGTATTACCCGCGGTTAATTTAACTTTTAAAAGAGAAACATTAGTAGCTTTGTTCGGAATAGTGGCGCCAGCCGGAGGGTTATATAAACTCGCGGTCAAAGCACCGGAAGCAACAGTGGTTCCAAGCCAACCTGGTGTTAATAAGCTGGATTCAACGCCAGTGACAGCCGAACCGTTAGCATAAGTTTCGCTTGAGTCAATGGTAATGACATTGGCGACACTATAGCGGTTGGCATCAAAAGCCGTAGCAGAAATCGCTCTCTTTTTTCCGCTTTCAATGACATAAATTTGGTCTGAGTTAGAATACTTGACCAAACTGCCATCAGGATGGGTTGAAGATGAAGAAAGATTTGAGCCCATTTCATAATTGAATTTGCTCAATAAATCATCAGGAACCCAAGTAACTTTTGCCCAGTCTGTATCTTTGAATAACGCTTGATAAACTTGCTCTGATAAAACAGGGCGAAGCTGAGCGTTTTCAACATAAAAAACAGCAGTTGCATCTTTATCGCCTAAACTGGCAGCAGTGCCGCGGAAGAGCGCTCCGTCGCGGAACGGCATTGGATTGGCGTCGGTATAAGAGGCTAATTCCGAAGTGCTGACCGTTTTAACGGTAGAAAAATCAGAAGGATAGCCCCAAGAAAGATAGACATTATAATGAGGAAAAACGCGTTTATACGCTCCTTGAATATAGTAAACAGCAGAGCTGCTGGTGGTCATAACCAAATCGCCATCGGCGATGGTCACGGCTCGAGCAGGCATCACCACTACTAAACTCAAAAGCATTGAAACGGTTGTTCCCAAAGCAATCAATTTTTTAAGTTTATTCATTTAATCCTCTAATTATTACGAATTTTCACGAATTTTGAACGAATTTTAACTAATCACGAATTCGCGATTGGTATTTTGTTTTATAATTCATGATTATTCGTATATTTATTATTTTTACCCCGCTCTTTTCTTGAAACTCTCGGGGGATATCCCGATGTCCGAAAATTTCTCAAAATTGAGCTCGACCTTTAATTCCCGCGAAGGATTAGCTAATCGCTGACTATCGACAGAGAATCAACTTTCACCAAGGGGGAAAATTATATTAATGGTTAGTTAGTTAAATAATTCTAAATTACGAATTTATCTAAATATTGCGAATACTTTTTTAAAAAACTACTCTTCCCGAATCATACTGGTTTGCGCTGAAGAATCCTTTTCTATTTTAACTTTAAAATCATCTTGTTTTTCTTTTGAAAGATTTCCTGTTGAACCTAAATTGGGTAATTGGGAATTCAAGGATTGGGTTTCAAGCAATTCGGAATTCGGAGATTGTTCCGCCGGTTGAAGAGCTGGAAATTGAAAATTTTCTTCTGTTGATTCTAAAATCCTCTTTTCATTTTCCTGAATTTCTTGAAGTTCTATTTCCTGAGATTCTGCCTCTTGGGGTTCTACTTTTTCTTCACCGCTGACTATTTTTTCTACTTGCTCAATCCGAGCTAGGGCCAAAGCCATATTTTTTTCAGCCAGCAATTCTCTGGTTTCAGTCAAGAGTCTTTCAATGTCTTCATTGGGCAAAACAGTAAACATCTGGCGTTGGTCTTGAATCGGCAATGAACCCTGGTCCAATAATTCGGTGTTTAATAAGTCCTCAGCCGGAAAAGGCCCATCCTCTACTAAAATTTGTTCTCCAATTTCTTCTTTTAAAATTTTTAATTCCTGATTAAAATTCGCGGCCAAGATATTAAAATCTGATTCTGACTCCTTGTCTCCTGTTTCCATTTTCTTAACCAAAACCTTGGCTTCATCAAAACGATTATTTAAAATTTCCGCGCGTAAAACGACTTTTTGCGAAGAACTAAAAGCCAAAAACATTTGACTTTTTTCCACAACTCTTTTAAGAGAATATAAAAAATCACCGGGCAAGGATTTTTTCGCCACGGCTATTGTTCCAAAACCAGTTGTAAAAATAAAAAACAAAACCAGCAAACTTATTAAAGCCGGTTTAAGAAACAAACTAAAATGATAACTCATTGTTGGCGTAGCAGGACGAGTTTGTTGAAAATAATCAAAAACCCGTTCCCGAATTTTATCTTCAGAAACAGTATCCAATTTTATTGAATTATATTGTCGGGTCAAATTTTTAAATTTCATTGAAATTGAGATTTAACTATTTGATGGCTAAATGACAAATAATAAGACGAAGAAAGGGGAAAAATTATACACCATTAAAACGTGAAATGTCAAATTTCCAATGTCAAATGTCAAATCAATATCAAATGACTAAATGCCAAATGAAAATTTACACAGGTTCAACCTGTGTAAAAATGTCTTTTTAGGAACTCGGTTCCCAAGTGATTATGAAAATTTGGGTTTTGGATTTTGGATTTGTTTTGTGAAATATGCAAATGAAAATTTACACAGGTTCAACCTGTGTAAAAATGTATAAAAATGTGCTGTGTAAAAATGTGCTGTATAAAAATGTGTAAAAAGTTCCTGTGTAAAAAGTTTATGATGGCGATTATTGGGGAGAAGGAAACTCGGTTTCCAACGGGAAACCGAGTTTCTAGCGTAGAATCCATCTCTTGCTTTCTTGCTTTTTAGAAACTCGGTTCCCAAGTGATTATGAAAATTTGGGTTTTGGATTTTGGATTTGTTTTGTGAAATATGCAAATGAAAATTTACACAGGTTCAACCTGTGTAAAAATGTCCTGTGTAAAAATGTGTAAAAAGTTCCTGTGTAAAAAGTTTATGATGGCGATTATTGGGGAGGGGGTTGAACCCCTACATATAGAAGGGGTTCAACCCCTTAAAACCTCTTTTAATTGCTTAATGCCGCGATAAACCCTAATCCTAACATTGCCTTCGGATTGATTGATAATATCCGCAATCTCGGAAAAAGAAAAATTTTCAAAAAAATGAAGATGAACCGCTTCGCGGTATTCTGGTTTAATTTTATTAAGGTATCTTTTGACGTTTTCCACGGCAACCTTATCTCCCACTTCTTTTTCTAAATTGATAGGAGAAACTGTTTCCGGCGCATCAGTTAAAGAAATTTCCTCTTTTTTAGTGCGATAAAAATCTATTACTAAATTACGAGCGATTTTATACAAAAAAGCTTGAAAATTATCAATGTCATTCCCCTCTTTAATATAATCATATATTTTAATAAAAACTTCGGAAACCAAATCATAAACTTTTTCACGATCAGAAACTTTAAAATAAATAAAACGATAAATTCTGTCTTTATAGGTATTATAAAAGACGGTGAAGGCCTGTTCGTCACCGTTTTTAATTTGATGAAAAAGGATTTTCTCTCTGAGGTGGAACATGCTACGAAATACGAAAATTTTACGAAAATAGTAGAAAATTATTATAACATTTATAATATTTATAACAAGAGGAAGGGGTCAAACCTCCCTATAAAAAAGGCTTTAAAGACCAAGTGGCTTTTTATAAAATAAAGAAGTTCGGCTTCCAGCCCCAGTAGCAGAGCAAAGCTCGCTACGAAGCAAAGCGGGAAACCGAACTTTAAACAGGAAGCCAAGAAGTGAAGAGACTCGGTTTCCAACGGGAAACCGAGTCTCAAAACAAAGTGTATATATAATAGAAGCTTTATTGCGCTAAATCGGCCATAGCCGGCATAATCAGGGATTGCGCCAAAGTATCAAAGCCAAGAAGTGAAGAGACTCGGTTTCCAACGGGAAACCGAGTCTCAAAACAAAGAAAAGACCCCCTCAAAAATAGGAGGACTTTAAAGACCAAGTGGCTTTTTATAAAATAAAGAAGTTCGGCTTCCAGCCCCAGTAGCAGAGCAAAGCTCGCTACGAAGCAAAGCGGGAAACCGAACTTTAAACAGGAAGCCAAGAAGTGAAGAGACTCGGTTTCCAACGGGAAACCGAGTCTCAAAACAACCAAGAAGTGAAGAGACTCGGTTTCCAACGGGAAACCGAGTCTCAAAACAAAGAAAAGACCCCCTCAAAAATAGGAGGACTTTTCTTTATTTAAACCGAATTTCGGCTTAATTCTATTGATACATCGCAGCAATGACTGGCGTAGTCAGGGATTCGGCTAAACTGCTGATTATTTCTGCTGTTTCATAGGTCTCTTCAGCCGAAATGACAAAAATCTTCCTTTGACTATAACCGTTAGCGACGAAAATGTCCCAAGAAGAAAAGGGTTGCTTTTTGCCATTTTTAATCAGGTAAACCGCAGGAGCATCAGGGTATTTAACCAAAGAACCATTGGGATGGATATCTGACGAATCTAAATCATTAGACAATTCATAATTAAACTTGGCCAACAAGTCGTCCGGAACCCAAGTGACTAATGACCAATTCGGGTCATTAAAAAGTGTCTGATAAATTTCTCCTGATTTAACTGCTCTTAATTTCCCGTCTTCTACATAAAAAACAGCAGAAGCGGATTTACCATACAAGGATTGGGTCGTGCCCCTGAACATTGAGCCGTCGCGGAAAGGAACGGCATCGCCTTCCGGATATTGATTTAATTCAACAGTAGTAATTGTTTTAACAGTGGAAAAATCATTTGGATAAGACCAGGAATGATAAACGGCCAAGTGCGGAAAAACATGACGCTTGGCATTAAGAATCAAATACAAAGCAGTAGAATCAGCAGTTTTAACCAAGCTTCCCTCGCCAACCGCAACTATTTCTTCTTCTAATATAATCGTGTCGGAAACTACAGAAGATTCATTGTGACTGCTGTCTCTAAATTTAATATAAATTATTTTTTCTCCATTGCCAGAAGTTAAGGTCCAATTTTTCAAACTCGCATACTCTTCCCAATCAACATTGGCAAAATCAACAGTATCGCCGACTAACATTTCCGTGGCATTAGCGGCATTAATATTTAAAACAACATTTCTTGAAAAAGTTTCCAATGCATCATTATTTATTTTTAAACTTAAATCAGAGGGGCCCACTAAAACAGGAGCGCTGCCGCCTCCTCCGCCACTAGACAAAGGAACCGCGCTAAAAGTGGCAAAGGAAGTAAAATGTTTTGTCCAGACAACTAAATCATTGCCCACATCTTTTTTACATTCACCGTCAGCGGACAAGAGGTCGCCAACCGCTTGGCTGTCTGCGTCACAAACCGAAGTTATTTCCGTAAAATCAATTCCTGTTCTAATGTAACCTACTCTTTTCCCCGCTTGGTTCGGCAATAATAGCCTAACCGCCTTATCAAAAGATAATTTGGCACCGGAGAATCCGACTTCAATGGCTGTGCTTAATGTTTTCATTTCTCCTGAAGTATTGGGCAAAGTGACCGTGGTCACGACTGGCGCGGCAATTACTCCATCCCAAGCCGAATCAGCACTGGTCACAGTGGTGGAGGCGGGAATGGCTACATTAACATTATTCGCGTTCGCGGCTGTAATAGTAATTTGAGGAATGGTTCCTGTTCCGGCACTAATAAATGAACTAACATCAATGCTCGGGCCTTCCGTGTCTTCGGCAATATCAACAGTGACTGCCTGAGTTGGATTAATAATAACCGCCTGAGGCGTGCTGTTATCAATGGTAACAGCGCCCTCATCATCTATGGCGGTTTGCGTATTAGTCAAGACCGTGACACTAACCGTATAATTCTGTGTTGTCTCATTGACGGCGGAAACAGTATAAATTAAAGAATTTGTGAAATCATTAGCGGTTTGACCGCTGGTTTGTGTTGCTCCGCTAACTTTAACCAAGGCGCCAGTAGTAGTAAAAGACGCCACAAGGTCAGTAACATCTGTGCCAAACGGAACCACTAATTTGATTGTCTTGTCGGTTTGATTAATCGTTGACGCGCCAACTTGATTAGGAACAGAAAAAGCAGTAATTGTTTTAAGTGTTTGAGCAATGGTTTCCACTCCGGCCATTCCATTGATAGCCGTATTTTTAGCTGTTGTAACTCCGGCTGTATCTTCGGCATCATCAATAGCTGTGTCGCCATCGGTTTTATAAGTATTTAGACCTGTCCAGTTTTCTTCGGTGTAATCCTCCTGATTATAAGTCGCCAAGGCCGCGGTTAATTCGGCTTTGGCTGAAATTTTAATGTTAGCCAAAGACTCGTCAACAGTTAAACTAAAAGTTTTGTTGTGCCATAAGCCGACTGTTTCCGGCGAAGTAATTGAACTGTCAGAAAAACGAATAACAAGATTATTGGCTGTTCCGGCCGCTGATGGCGCGCCGGTAATAGTGCAATTAGCGTTTAAGGATAAACCAGTGGGCAAAGTGCCTGAGACCAAAGAACAAACATAGGGCTCAGCGCCGCCAGTACCGGAAATTGTTTGACTATAAACTTCGCCTACAGTGCCATTACTTAATGAAGCAGTCGTAATTTTGGGCAATTGGAAAATCATGGTCCGGTTATGATTTTGGTCGCTAACATATAATTTTCTATTGGTTCCGTCTATTTCCGCTGTCTCGGGCGTCCAAAAATTGCTGGCAGTCGCGACCCGATTCGTATTTTCATTGGCATCAATTGTTTCCAAAAGAGTCGTATTAAAAGTTTCGTCTCCTAAAACATTGATTGCCGGCTCGCCGTTTTCAATTTCCGTGACATCAAATACCATTACCCGATGACCGGCGTATTCCACGACAAATAACCAATTATTAACCGAATCATAAGCCACTCCCCTGGTGTTAAATAATCTATCTTGGGTTTGAATCCTTTGTTCAACATCTTCAACGGTATCAATTTTAGAATTAAAATCAGCTTGACCCAGAACCGCCACCGCGTCTTCGCCGTTAGTAATTTCCGCCACATCATAAACAACCACTCGGTTGTTGTTCTTGTCAATAACAAATAAACGTTGATTGGTTTGGTCCAAAGCTAAATCATAAGGATAGTCCATGCCACTGATACTAGTGGTTGCGGAGTTGCTAGTGAAGTCGGACTGGCCCAAAACATTGATTGCGTCTTCGCCGGTTTCAATTTCCGCCACATCATAAACCAAAACCCGATGATTATTGCGGTCGGCAACAAATAAACGGTCAGTGCTTGAATCAAAAGCAAAACCGCGAGGCCCGTTAACGCCACTAATGGTAGTAATCGCATCATAAGAAGTAAAATCCGGTTGACCAAGAACATAAGCCGCATTCATGCCGTTGGCGATGCCTTCGGAAATGTCAAAAACCATAATCCGGTTATTATAAGAATCAGAAACGAATAAACGCTGACGCCCGGAATCAAGAATTGAATTATGTTGCCATTTAAAAGCGGCTTGACCGCCACCGGTATTGTCCGAGCCGCCGGTAAAAAAATCATCTCTGCCAATCACATAATCCGCAACATGGTCAATTAAATTATTATTTTCATCCAAATTATAAACCAAGATACGGCTATTGTTCTGGTCTGATTGGAACAAACGGTGCCCGACAGAATCAAAATGGACTTTATCGGGCGTGTGCAAACCGATGTCGTCAATAGGTGCTCCCATTTGATTGGCAGTGGTAAAAGTCCAATTCGGCACGCCGCCGCGCGTGGTATGTCCTAAAAGTTTGGAAGCGTTCATGCCGTTAGTAATACCTTGGGATAAATCAAAAACCATTATCCGATTATTGCCTGAATCGCCGACATATAATTCTTTGGTAACGGAATTATAGGCCACGCCGCGAGGCTTATTAAATTTAGATTGGGTCGCGCCAGAACTGTTGGCGTCAAAATCAATCTGACCCAAAACATAAGAGGCTTCCATGCCATCTGTCACTCCCCCAGAAACGTCAAAAACCATTACGCGATGATTGGTAGCGTCAGCAACAAATAAACGCTCATCAACTCCATCAAAATCAACATTATAAGGGTAATTCATACCCACGCTGCTAGTGCTGGTGCTATCTGAAGTAAAATTTAATTGACCAAGGACATTAATCGCGCTTTCTCCATTGATAATTTCTTCTGTATCAAAAATCATTATTCTATGATGGTCGGTGTCGGTCGCATATAAAATATCATTGGTCTTGTCCAAAACCAAGCCATGGGGACCCTCAAAATGAGAATCGTCCAAAGCAGTGCCGATCAAAGAGCCCAAATGAGCAAAGGCCGGTTTATAGTTATACATTTCTTCGGGGGCAACATCAAAAATTAAAATACGATTATGGGAAGATCCGTCAGCCACATACAAATAATCATTATCTAAGTCATAAGCCAGTCCCCAACAATAATCAAAACCAAATAAAGTGGTGGTAGTGTCGCTGGTGGTGAAATCCGGCTGACCAAGAACATAAGAAGCGTCCATACCAGTGGTAACTCCTTCGGATAAATCAAAGACCGTTACCCGTTTATTTTCTTCTTCGGAAACAAACAAACGCTGATGATTGGAATCATAGGCGATATATCTTGAAGCGTTGAATTTGCTCTGCGTGGTGCCGGCGCTGACCGTGGTAAAATCCGGCTGACCCAAAACATAATCAGCGGCATAATGTTCAAATTGATTATTTTCGTCCAAATCATAAACTAAAACCCTATTGTTACTGCGGTCGGCGACGAATAAACGGTGATGAACTGTATCAATTTTCACATCTTCCGCGCCGTTGAAAACCGCATTGCTGACTATGGTACTATAAGGATTGTTTTGCGTGCTTCGCGTATAAATCGGTTCGTCTAAAGTGTCCATTTGTCCTAACAAATCAACCGCGTCTAATAAATAAGCTTGAGCAATGTTAGTTAAACTCCCCGTCATCGTCGCGACCATTAAAAAAACAAAAATAATTTTTGTGATTTTTTGTTTCACCCTCCTAAAAATTTTGTTTTTGATTTTCATAAAATTTTAAATTAAATTTATTTTTTCTCTTTAATGACTCATTTTATAAAATGCTATTTTTTTATATATCTTGATTGTATTATATCACTTATTTTTATTTTTTAAAACCTCCTGTGAAAAACTTTTTACAAAAAAACTACTTAGAAGTCTTGCTCTTAAGTAAATTTTTCATATCACTTTTATCACTTTTATCACTTTTTTATTCTAAGACAACTTTTAAAATTATTTGCTCTCCTTCTCTTAAAACCGTTATTTCCATTTCTTGAGGTATCTTCTGTAAAACCAATTCAGTCAAGTCAATATTTTTGTCAATAATTTGGCCGTCTATTTTAACAATCACATCCGCGTTTTTAATCCCGGCCTTTTCTGCCGGACTATTTGCCAAAGGCGAGCCATAAACAATCAGCCCTTGGTTCAAATCTTTAAAACGGGGACTGGTTAAGCCGGGAGCTTGGTCTATTCTTAAATAATCAATGCCCAAAAACGGCCGCTTAATCTCACCCGTGGCCACTACCTGGTCAATTAAAGCTCTCACTTGCCACGCCGGAACGGCTTTTTGCGAAATAAATCCCAAAAGTTTACCGTTTAAGCCGAAAATTAAACTTTGGGGAAAAGCGACCTCAGAAAACTCCAAGCGCATAAATTCGGAAAATTTGTCACTGGAATAAACCAAATCTTCGGTTTTAAAAATGTTTCTAGTCAAAGGTTGACTGATGGCAGTTAAATGAACATTCTGCAATTTGTCCGAAATAATCGCTTGCTGACCCGGGATTATTCCTTTTTTTTCTTCTAATTCAAAAAAGGGGGATTCTTCCTGATTGATTTTGTAAAAACTCAAATCAGTGATTGGGTCACTGATTATTTTTTCAATGCTTAAAATATTATTTTTATAATCAACGACCACATAATCTGTCTCCGGCTCAAAGTTATAAGCAGTAATTAGCCAACCATTAGGACTGACGAAAGCGCCGATTCCCAAGGCCTGCCAAGGAGCATAAATCTGCTCTAAAAAACTTGTTTGGTCTTGAGTTTTGGTTTTAAAAATTCTAACGGTTTTAACAAATAAATCATCAACTAATTCCGCCATTCTGGTTTCGGCCAGAACCGTAACATTTTTTTCCGTTACCGTATTAACCTCCTTGGGAGAAAAAATTTTATTTAATTTAATTTCTTTATTCAAAAAAGGAATGTTAATGCTTTCGCGCGTCAACATAAAATAACTGGCCAAAGTGCCACCAGCCAAACCGAAAACAATTGACCAAATAATAATCAGCCAAACAAGGCCCTTGGTTGAAGCTTTGGGCTTTTCAAAAGAAAACTCTTTGTTCTGATAAAATTCCGAGATTTTTTTCTCTGCTTTGTTTTGGCGGTTTTCCAAAGCGTTCAACCTCTCGCTTTTTTTTATTTCCACTTCTTTTTCTTCTAAATCATCGGTGATATCAATTTTTTTTACCATAATTATCAAAATTATGACCCAGCACATAAATATATGGCGCTATGCTGAGTTTTGATTATCTTATTTTAATTTCATAATAATATTGATATTCTTTTTTTAGAAAATCCATTATGTGCTGGGGAAATAATTTCGTTATAATTATGAGCACCCAGCCCCCATTTTTTCTCAGAAAAAGCAATCTTTAATACGACGTTTTAAATTAGAAAGCGAGGTACCATAATATTTCAATCTTTTTTCTCTTTCTTGAACAGCTTTTTCTGATTGATAAGCTTCGTAGTAGACAAGTACCCAATTTTTATTTTGCTTTTGGTGGTCTTTGGCTCTAGAAATTAAATTTTCGCTATAACCAATGTATATCTCTTTTGTCAATTTATCTTGTAGAACATATACATAATACTACATAGTCGGATATTATAGAAAATTTAGAAAAAATGGGGGCGGGGTAAAGGTTTTGTTTCTAAAATTTGTTCCCCGCCAACTGGCGGCTCCAAATTTTAAACAAAACTCTTTATCTTTTGCCATATGTTAATAATTATACCATATAATGAAGAAATTATCAAAGCGTTTAGATAAAAACCTAAGGGCAAAAAATTTATGGCTAAATGAATTTCCGTCAAAACCAAACCAATGATTAACAAATCAATTTTAATCAATTTGAGCTCTCCTGATTTAAGATAAAAAGAATAATAACCCAACCAATAAAACAGAAGAAAAACCAAAGGCAAAGCGGAAAAAAATCGCCAATTTAAAGGATTAACTCCGAGAGTGGCGCCAATCACGCTTAAAGTCCAATAAATAATAATGAAATTTTGCCAAAAACTCATTTTTTCCAAAGCATCCGGCTGGCAAATACGGGGCTGATTAAATAATTTAAAAATATGAAAGAAAAAATAGCCCAAGCCGAGAATAAAAATCAGGCCGAAAACAAATTGCCAAAAGACATCGGCGACAAAAAGGAAAAATCCCAGACCGCTTAAAACAAAAACCGCGCTTTGAGCCAAAAACATCCAGCGGGTTTTTATCTTCTTTTTAATCAAGAAAAAAACTAAAAAAATGGTTAAAACTAAAATCAAATCATAACCAATAATTATTGCTTTAACGGAAGGAAATTTAAAAATAAAAAAAAGAATTAAACAAAAAATAGCCGGCAAATAAAAATAAGACTTATTCATAAAAAATAAAAATTAAAATTCCTTCAATGCCGTTAACTCTTCCCATTCCCCTTCTTTATTTTCTTTATAAATTTTAAGCTCTTCAACTCTTTCGTCCGGCGAATAAACGAAATCAATGGCGGTTCTGCCGCCAATTCTCTTGGTGTGTAAAACTTTTTTATCAATGACTTTTGGCCGGGAAGTTTTTTCTAACTTTATCCGACCCAAAGGACTCTTAAATTCCACAATTTCTTTTTGGCCCATAATTTTCTCGCCCGTAGAAAGTTCGGAAACCTCAAAATCTTCCATGTATTTCTTGTCTAAACCAAATTTTTCCTCAGCCATAAATATTAAATTTTCCCATTTATTAGGATTCATAAAAACATAAAAACATAAAAACATAAAAACATTAAAACATTAAAACACTAGAACATTAGAACATTTCCGTCGGAGACGGATCAGCCTTTGGCTAAAAAACAATTAATTATTTATCTAAATTAGATATTTCTGTCCAAAGCATAGCTCCGATTTCTTCTGCCATTTTTAAAGCAATTTTATAGTCTTTTGTGTCCAAATAATTTTCAATCAAAGCAAAATGTAAAAGATATTTTGATTCTTTTAACGACCCGTAAGAAATTTCTAAAAAATTCAATTGAACAAGTCTCTTTCTTCTGGCAAATCCTTCTATATAATTTAAAACCACCGACAAAGACGCCCTTCTTAATTGAGAAACAGTTCCATATATTTCCGCTTTAGGAAAATTAAGAGTAATTTTATAAACAAAATGAACATATTCATCCATTTTCTTTTTTAAATTTTCTTTAAAACTACTTGTTTTCATGTTTTAATGTTTTGACGTTCTAATGCTAAAGACGCAACCGCAATAGTGCTGGCGGTAAAACCCGTATTTTTTGCTCAGTTCAACGCTTTTTTTAAATCCATCTTGTTTTTTAAAATCCGCCGGGTAAAATTTCAAATCGCATTCTTTCGCCAATTTTTCTCCCAATTTATTAATTATTTTCGCCCTTTTCTGCGGTCCGACACTTAAAGTAGTGGCAAAAAAATCAAAACTTTTTTCTTTGGCTAACCGCGCGGTTCGGCTTAATCGCATTTGAAAACATTTTTCGCACCTTTTACCCCCTTCTGGCTCGTTTTCCAGCTCTTTGGTAATTTCAAACCACTTTTTAATATCATTGTTTTCAACAATCAAATCCTTTTTATATATTTTAACTAATTTTTTAACATCTGCCAAGCGTTTTTGATATTCTGTTCGGGGATAAATATTCGGATTATACCAAAATAAAGTCAGGTCAAACCGGTCTCTTAGTAATTCAATGGGAACTATTCCGCAATTGGCGCAACAAACATGAAGCAATAATTTGGGCGGCATAAATTATAATTTATTGACAAATAAGCTACAAAAAGCCGCGACTAAAAAAGTAATTTTAAGGCCAACCAATCCGACTAAAAGCAAAACAATCATTCCCATTAAAAAATAACCCAAGCTAACGCTTATCTCGCGCAAAACCGTATATTCGTCAATATAAGAATCGCGAACGGAAATTCTTTCGTAAGTCAAAGCATCCAGGGGCGAACGCATAATAATGGACATAAAACTGTGAAAAGTGCCGATAATAAAAATCTGAAAAGCGGTTTCCACCAATGACTTTGCCAGCCAGCCTAAAGCGTAAAAAAAGGACCCGATTTTTAAAAGTTTCTTTTTTGAATACTTGTCAGTATAACTGCCGATTAACAAACGGCAAAGGACGGTTCCAATTGTAATTAAGGCGGCCACCGCGCCCAAGGCCAAGTATTGCTTTTCCAAAATTTGGTAGATAAAAAGCGGCCAAATAACAACGCCAATCATATTTTGTCCGCCGTCAGCCAAATAAGCCAAAGAGGCTGACCTATTTTGCTTTTTAAATAATTCCTTAAATGTTTGCAAATAAGAAAATTGAAAATTGGCCTGAGTGTCATTTAATTTTTTTAAAGGAATCAAAGAAATTATTAAAATAATTATTACTAACAGAAAAACAAATTCAAAACTAAAGCTATTAAGCAAAAATCCAGACAACAAGGGCGCGCCAATGGCAACAAGGTAACCCAAAATAGCCAAATAAGCCATTTGCCGACCGCGATATCTGCCTTCGGTAAAACTAACAAAATCAACATGATAAGGCACCCAGTAAAGAAGGCGAAAAAACAACAAAAACAAACCGGCCAAAACAAGAAAAACCCAAGGATTATTTTTCAAAAAAAACAAACAAAGATAAAAGGGAATGGTAAAAAAACGGCCCCAGAGAATTGATTTTTCCAAGCCGATTTTATTCATTAAAATGGCGCCCAAAGGCACTAAAAGGCCGTAAAGCAAATAACCGGTAGCGTAAAAAATAATCACCGGATAAATTGATTGATTTAATTTTTCAAATAAAAAAATCGGCAAAAATAAACCGATCATACCGTCAGCCAAAGCAATAATGGTTTGATAAAGGCAAAGCATTTTAAAATCTTTAGAAAGATTGATTTTGGGAGTTAAGTTAAAAAATTTCATGGATATGATTTTTGGTTAATTTAAACATCTCGCATCCTGATTTATAGTAAAGTATTTTGAAAACATTTCAAGCGCGACCTTGTCAAATCTTCATAAATAATCTATATTATTTACACCAATCGGGGTGTAGCATAGTAGTCTAATGCGCCACGTTCGGGACGTGGAGACCGTGGGTGCGAATCCCACCATCCCGATTTTAAAATTGATATCGTTATGACTCGCTAAAAAAATATTTCCCGCCAAAGGCGGGTCCGCCCTTGGCGGAAGCCCGAGTTCAAATTTCGGTATTCCGATTTTTGTTTTTAAACGAACAAGAGAACGTTTCTCAACGTCCTCTTATATAATTTTCAAAACAAATACACGACAAAGGTCATCAAGGCCATGCGCGCCGTGTTAGCGATAAGCAACAGCGGCAATGCTCCCTTAATCTTGGCGATACGCGCCGCCACAATGGCAACATCTTCCATAAATGGCGTAAAAGGAACAAACAAGATTAGGAAAATTGCCAGCTTATTATGAGTGATTAGCCAAGCCAGTAATTTTTTTCGGCCACTCCTGACCCCTTGATTTATTTTTTTTAACCAAGGCCAATTAACTGCCATCTCTCCCAGATGGCGGTGCCTTTTTCCAAATTTCGCCACCAACCAGTCAACCAGGCCGGTGGACGTAAAAATCAAGACCACTTTAAAATTGGTCCAAATTGTCACAATCAGAAAAGCTATTATTGCTGTTAAACCAATATGGTGAAACTGCATAATAGCAAATTCTGACCGGACAACAAGTAAAATTCCGGCAATAATTTCTGACCAAATCAATTTTTCCTCCTTTTATTTTTATTTAATTTTAAAGATTTAAAAAACAGGAGAAAAACTCCCCTTTATTGATTTATAATATCAAAAGTTTGAATTCTGTCAACCTCGTTAGAAAATCATATATTTCCTCCGGGGTGATTAAATTTGTTTTAAAAAATTTCCATGCGAGTTTTTTAACGCGACCAATCACTCTTGATTACTTTTGACAACGAGGACAATAAGCGGTTCCCCTGCCGGTCAAAACAATTCTTTCTATTATCCCTTTGCAACGAAAACATTTTTCCCCTTCTCTTTGATAAACTTTTAGTTGCGAGCCGTATTTTCCTTTATTCCCTCGCGCATCAATATACCCTTCATCCGCGGCTGTGGTTCCGCCCTGTTTAACGGCTTTTTTTAAAATCATGAGCAAGTGGCGGTAAATTTCTTGAATTTCTTTTTTATTCAAAGTTTTGGCGAGACGAAGAGGAGAAATTTTGGCCGACCAACAAATTTCCTGAGCATAGATATTGCCAATGCCGGCAATAAAATTTTGTTCCATTAACAAGGGTTTAATTTTTTTATCCGGTTTTTTGCTTAATAACTCAGTAAATTTTTTTAAAGTAAAACTTTTTTTCAAGGGCTCAGGCCCCAGTTTCTTTTCCTGAAAAAATCCCTTCAGGTTTTCAGTACGATAAAGGTCAAAATATCCGAATTGCCGGATATCCTGAAAAATCAGGACACTTTTGTCAAAAAAATGGAAAACTAAATGCGTATGCTTTTGGTAATCTTCCCGAAGCCGGTGACATAAAATCAACCGTCCGGTCAATTTTAAATGAATCAGCAAAGAATAACCATTATCTAAGTCAATAATAATCATCTTGGCCCGACGCCAAACTTTTTTTATTTTCGCCCCCACGGTCTTGTTAATAAAAAATTTTGCCTCCAACCGGATAATTTTGGGCAAAAATATTTCTATTTTTTTTATTTTCCCCCCTTTAAGCCGACGATTAAGCTGACTTTTTATTGTCTCCACTTCGGGCAATTCAGGCATAAAAATTTTATTAAAATTACAATTCAAGCGAAAGGACCCCTTGAAGACCGAGTCTTTAAAAATTAATATGATTATTTAGCCAAATTTAAGCCACTTTTATACGGAGTTATGCGCTGCCGAAAAATTATTTGGCAAACATTCTAAACATCCAGCCGAATAAACTGAATCCTTTTTGAGCCGCCTCCAAAGAACTCCCAACTTGCAAATTAGTCTGCTCTAAAACTTGAACTTGTTCATTTAACTGTTGCTGGTCATCTTGATTAACAAGTTGATTTTTAATCTGGTTTAACTGTTCAATCTGTTCTTTATTCTGCATCAACATTTTTTTAATATTGTTGATTTCTGCGTAATTTTGTCCGATAAATAATTTAACAAAGCCGCTTCGGCTTTGGACTTTTTGCAAACTGTCTTCAATTTTTTCCTGATTTTGATTTTGATTTTGAGCAATTATTCTTATTTGCTGACCCATTTCACTATCTTTTTCCGCTACCTGCAACATTTCCTGCACAGCATTGGCAACTTGACTTCTTCTCTGTTCGTTTAAAGATAAATTCTTTTGAGTTTGTGTTTGTTGTTGTTCGCTGTTTTGAAGTTGACTTGTTTCGCCTTGATTTTGCACTTGATTTTGCTGTTGCACCTGATTGCCCATTTCAACATTCATTTCTAATTGAACTTGTTCTCTGTTTTGCGTCTGGATTTGGTCATTCTCGCTCTGATTGTCAATCTGAATTCGCTGTTGCATTTGATTACCCATTCCGGTATCGCCATTTTGAGCAATGGCATACATATTGGTGGCGAGAATAAAAATAAAGACAAAAACTCCGACGACTAAAATTTTGTTTTTCATAATGTTTAAGTTAAAAAATTATTAAAGTGTCGACCTATTTTTAAAATATTTTAATACTGGTGGGCGCTACAGGATTTGAACCTGTGGCCTTTTGCATGTGAAGCAAACGCTCTACCACTGAGCCAAGCGCCCAAATTTTACTTTCCCCGCCCTTGATGGGAACGCACCTCATCAAAACTCATCAAAAAAAACTTCATTAAGGGAAAATGCATTAAAAGGCGGTGGCAAGTTTATACATTGGCAAAATAATAGAAGCAACCATGCCGCCAACAACTACTCCTAAAAAAATAAGAATAATCGGTTCAAGCAAAGTGACTAATTTGCTTAAAATGTTTTCCACTTCCCGAGAATAAAAATCAGCAATTTTCCCCAAAACTTCGTCAAGCTTGCCGGTTTCTTCTCCAATCGCCATTAAATGGGGAAGCATTTTAGGCACGGCTGAAGAATTAAGAAAAGCATTGCTGACCGAACGTCCCTCTTCCACGTCAATAATCGCGTCAAGGATTATTTCTTTAAAAACATAATTACTTACCACTTCGGAAACAATTTTTAATCCCGCGGTTAAAGGAATACCGCCAATAATCAAAGTAGAAAGACTGCGAGTAAAACGAACTAAATAAACTTGTTTAAAAAGAACACCAAAAATCGGCATTTTTAAAAGCGTTTTGTCCCAAATCATCTGACCCGCTTTACTTTTTAAAAAAAACCTGAAAGCGACAACAAAAACCACAAGGAACAAAACGATTAATAAAGTATAATTTTCTAAAAAATCGCTAGTGGCAATAAGAATTTTGGTTGGCAAGGGCAATGATACGCCCGATTCCTTTAAAATGTCAGTTAATTGAGGGACAACAAAAACCATCATCAAAATCATCACGCCAATAACCGCAGAAATAACAAAAATCGGATAAATCATAGCCCCCCTAATTTTACTCATTAAATCATAATTTTTTTCCTGTTCATTGGCCAAATAATCTAAGACTTCGTCAAGTTTGCCCGCGGTTTCTCCGGCGCGCACCATATTAATATAAAAATTGTTGAAGACTTTGGGATACTTTGCTAAAGCGCTGGAAAATCTTGAACCGCCACGAACATTTTCCGCAACGCTTTCCACAATCTTTTTTAAGGCCGGTTTGCTTGTTTGGCGCGCCAAAATTTCCAAAGATTCAACCAAAGGCAAGCCCGCCATAACCATTACGGATAATTGGCGGGAAAGAAAAACCATATCTTTGCCGGTTACTCTTTCTAAAAAAGACAGATTAATCGGCCGGCGCCAAATGGGCAAAGCGCTTGTTTCTTTCAGGGAGATAATAATCATTTGCCGGCGCGCCAACATCTCAAGGGCGGCGTTCTGATTAATGGATTCAATTGTTCCGGTGATGGTTTCTCCTTTTAAATTTTTCGCTTGATATTCAAATAACATAAGCGCTTCGCTAAATTCAAAACTGAAAAATCAAAATGCAAAATGTAAATTAAATAATTATCAATTTTCAATTAAAATCGTTGTTTTGTTAAAAAATTATTGGAAATCAATCAAAATCGCACCAAATTGAAATTTTCGTTCTATAATCCTTTATTGATGTATGTTTTAGAAGGGATACTCATGGGGTCAGACCCCAAAATTAGTGATTAAATGTAAATTAAATAATTATCAATTTTCAATTAAAATCGTTGTTTTAATAAAAAATTATTGGAAATCAATCAAAATCACACCAAATTGAAATTTTCGTTCTATAATCCTTTATTGATGTATGTTTTAGAAGGGATGCTCATGGGGTCAGACCCCAAAATTAGTGATTGGAAATCAATCAAAATCACACCAAATTGAAATTTTCGTTCTATAATCCTTTATTGATGTATGTTTTAGAGGGGATGCTCATGGGGTCAGACCCCAAAATTAGTGTAGACCCCAAAATTAGTGTCAAAAATCGTTGTTTTGATAAAAAATTATTGGAAATCAATCAAAATCGCGCCAAATTGAAATTTTCGTTCTATAATCCTTTATTGATGTATGTTTTAGAAGGGATGCTCATGGGGTCAGACCCCAATTATCAGACCCCAATTATCATGTATGTTTTAGAAGGGATACTCATGGGGTCAGACCCCAATTATCTCAGAAGGGATGCTCATGGGGTCAGACCCCAATTATCTCCGACCCCAATTATCTAATTATCTCTTTATTTTCTCAACAAATTCCTAAAAATTTCTTCGTTGTTGCAATGTTTTATGGCTTCTTCAGAAACCACTTTCCCTGAAGTGACTAAGTCAACCAAGGATTGGTCTAAAGAAACAGAGGTTTGGTCTTCTGTCGCCTGGATAACACCGGCTAATTGATGAAAGCGTCCACTGGCGATAATTGAACGAACCGCCGGCGTACCGGCCAAAACCTCCAAAGCCCTAATTCGGCCACCACCAATTTTAGGAACCAGACGGGAAACAACAATGCCGGCTAAATTTTCACTTAAAAAATAACGGGCGGTTTCTTCTTTGTCAGTAGGATAAAAATGCAAAATTCTTTTAATTGTTTTAATGGCTGATTCCGTATCCATAATGGCAAAAACCAAGCTTCCGGCCTCAACAATAGCAAAAATTTCATCCATTGTCGCTGCGTCATCTATTTGCGAAACAAAAACGACATCAGCATTTCTTTGCCGAATATAACGGAGACCGGACAAAAAAGAAAGAACATCTTTCCCCACTTCTCTTTGTTCAACTACGCTTCTTCTTCCAATTAAAATTGATTTTATGGGTTTTTCTACGGTGGCGATAAATTTAGCTTGATTTTTATTAATATGATTTAAAATAGAATTTGCCAAAGTGGAACGACCTGAATCGCGCGGTCCGGCAATAAAAATAATGCCTTTAAAAAAGTCCGCAAAACGAGTAACCATTTTAGGCAAGCCAAGTTTTTCCAAGTCAATAACTTCTTGGGCCAATAATTTTATACGGCAAGCCAAAGAATTTTTTTGATAATAAATATCTATTTGGCACTCCCCCATTTTCCCGATATTTTTTATCACTTCAATCTGCTTTTCTTTTTCTAAAACGGACTGCTCTCTTTCATCAAGAATATTTTTAAAAAAATCGTTGATAAAAGAAGCGGTGATAATGCTTTCGCCGGCCAAAATTCCCATTTTTCCGTCAATTCTGACAAAGGGTGGCTGAGCTGGCAATAAATAAACTTCTGAGGCCCTTTTTTCGGCGCTATTTTGACAAATACGATTTAAAATAATTTCATTTTGAGTAGACATAAAATTAAGCGTAAAATGCAAATCTCAAAAATTAAAATGACAATTTAAAATATAAAATTATTTTTACCTTTTAAGGTTAAAATATTTAAAGCAATCACTTTGGTCATTTCTATCAATTCTTTCAGTAATAATTCTAACTCTTTTTGGGAAAAATCTTTACTCTCTGGCGGCCCTTAAAACTTCTTCAATGGTCGTTTCTCCGCGCAAAACTTTGATATATCCGTCTTGAAGCATGGTAATCATTTTTTGCCGGCAAAATTCATTTTTAACTTCTTCTATTCTACAGCCGCTAGTAATAATTTTTTTCATTTCGTCAGTTATTTCCAAGGCTTCAAAAATGGCTAAACGACCGCGATAACCTTCATTGTTGCAACGAGAACAGCCGCGCCCGCGATAAAATTTCAAATGATTAGTTTTTTTATCCCGATAATAATCCAAATCAATGTCCTTAGTGTCTTTTAGGCTTTGTTCAATTGATTCTTCAATCTGTGGCGAGGGTTCAACTTGTTCGGCGCAATGAGGACAAATTTTTCTAACCAAACGCTGAGCAATAACCAAATTCATTGAAGAGGCAATTAAAAACGGTTCAATGCCCATATCAATTAAACGAGGAATCGCGCCAAAAGAATCATTGGTGTGCAGAGTAGACAAAACAACATGACCGGTCAAGGCTGCGTGCGTAGATAATTCAGCTGTTTCCGTGTCGCGAATTTCGCCCACCATAATAATGTCCGGGTCTTGCCGAACAATTGAACGCAAGCCCGAAGCAAAAGTATAACCAATGTTTGGCTTAACTTGCGACTGGTTGGCCCCGGACAAAAAATATTCTATCGGGTCTTCCAGGGTCACCACATTAACCGCCGGCTGATTAAGAATTTTCATGGCGGCGAAAATCGTAGTGGTTTTACCAGAACCAGTCGGTCCAGTAATCAAAATTAATCCGTGCGGCCGCGTTAAATTTTTATTAACCACTTCCAGCGCATTCCCCCAAAGCCCCAAATCCTTTAAATCAAAAACTCTGCGCATCGGGTCTAAAACTCTCATCACCACTTTTTCTTTGTCAAAAAGAGGAAGAACAGAAATACGAAGGTCTATTTTTCTGTTGGCAGCCATAATTCGGATACGGCCGTCTTGGGGTACTCTAGTTTCATCAAGTTTAAGATTGGCCATCACTTTTATTCTGGAAATAATAGAAGAATGAAGGTGCCCGGGCAAAAGAGCGGTCTCTTTTAAAATGCCGTCTAAGCGGTAACGCACCCTGGTTTTATCTAAAAGCGGCTCAATATGAATGTCTGAGGCTTGGTTGTCCACGGCATATTTTAAAATAGAACTGACCAATTTGGCAATGGGTGCTTCTTGTCCCGCTTTTTCTATGTCCATTTCGCCGGTTATTTTCTTCTCTTGGCCCACTGATGCAAATCTTGATTCAACCGCGCCAACCACTTCTTCAACCTCCGCGGACAAACCGCCATATTGAGCCAAAATATTTTTCAGGGCTGTTGTGGCGGCGGTACATAATTCCACTTTTAAATTTTTTCTTCGGGCGACAAATTCCACCGCTTCACGCGCCTTAAAATTACTCGGGTCAAGAATCGCCACTTTTAAAATATCTTTTTCTTTGGCAAAGGCGACAACATTATAATTTTCGGCCACATCTTTGGGGATTATTTCTAAAACTTTTCTGTCCACCACCATACCATAAATATCAGCAATGGGAATATTATAAAGCTGACTTTTGGCCCAAGCGACATCTTCTTCTGAAAGAATTTTTTTTGTTTCCAAAAGCCGATCCGCAGAGATATTAACTTCTTGAGCTTCAGCAATAAGCTCCTGAAATTGCTCCTGAGAAATCTTCCCGTGTTGGGCTAAAAAACGCACAATATTGTTATCTGTCTGTCCGGCCATAATTTATAAAAATTATTTCTCTTCCAAATTTATAAAAGGAATAAAAGGATTAATCCGGCCGGAAACAGTTGTCTCCACCGGCTCAAAAAAACTTTTAATGTATTTCAATTCTTTAAATTTCGGATTATCAACAATTGTTTTTATTTTATCTATTTTAGGAATCGGCTGACTTAAATAAGCCGGTTTTTCAAAACCGGAAACCTCAATTTCCGGGGTTAAAAAAACATCGCTATTTTTAAAAACAATAAAACCAATAACTAAAATCAAAAGGAAAAATGTTGTTAAAAATAGATATTGTTTCCCTATTTTGGCCATATTATTCCAAATAATAACTTTTTATAACCAAAGAAAATCCGTCGCCGGCGTTTTTAATCGCGATATTGGTAACATCCATAACGCGGATATTTTTTTCAATTTCTTCCAAGAATTTTTTTACATCCTGATAAGTCCCACCGACAAAATTAAAATTAAAGATTAAAACGCCTTCTCCGTATTTATAGCTAAAACCCTCCAGATTAAATTTTGGTTGCTGAGAAATGATGGATATTTGTTTTAAAATATCAGAAACATTTATTTTTTCCGCCAAGACATAATTTATTTTTTCCAATTCAACGCGATTAATGTTCTCTGCTTCATTTTTTAAGACCTTTAATTTTCCAAGATAATCTTTTTGTTCATTTAAAACGACTTGACGACTGGCTAAATCCAGTGGTCCGTTATTTTTTGTCTGCTGGATTTTCGGCTTAATAATAACAAAATATTCAAATGAAAAACTTAAAAGAAAAATAACAAGAATAACTAACCAATAAAATCTAATAATGACATTTCTGTATAGTTTTGTTTTTTTTGTTTCTGTTTTTTTTATTTGCGCCATACAAAAATCATTTTAACATTCTAACATCTTAACATTGGAATATACAACTTAAAATTGACGTTAGGGGCAAACTGATGGGGTGCATCCCCCATCAGAAATACTTAGGAACAAATCTCCTAAGTGCAGCTCTTGAGTGAGGAACGAAGAAATTTGTAATTTATAAGGAAAAATTAATCTTGTTTGTTTTAATCTTAATATTTCTAATTACAATGTTGCCATATCTTACCTTTTAAATACATTATCTTCTAAAACTAAAGTATAGGTGGCTCTGATGCCGTTTACCGTATTAACCACATCGGAAACATCCACTTGTTTGACAAAATCCGGGGCTTGAGAAAAAATGACAAATTGTTTAGCAATGGAAATAAGGTCACGACCAACTGAATCTAAACGAATAATGCCGCTTGTGTCGGCGGTAAAATCATTGAAAAAAACATCCGATATAGTATATTTTTCCAATAAACTAAAAAATTTCGTCCAATAAATATGATTGTTTAAAATACTTTCTGCCCGAGCGGCATTTTTTTCCAAAACGGCTATCTCGTCTCTGACATTTAACAAGGATAAACTTTGCGTTTTCATAAATTGAATTTCTCTTTCAATTTCTGCCACCGCGTTCTCTATTTTTTCAAAATGCCAATCAAGATAAAGCCAAGTAATGATAAAAATATTAATAATAACAATAATGGCCGCGATTAAAAATAAACTTCTTGAATGAACAATACGGGGAATGATAATCGCCTTTGCCGGCATCAGGCTGATTCCCAAGTCGCCGTTATCCGACGTTTGTTTAAGATTTTTCAAAACCGATTCTTTTTTTAACTTTTCTTCTGTTTTTCTCTTTTTAAAAAGAGATTTAAACAAGCCGGTTTTTTTAACCGTATCGGAAGAATTATCTTTTCCCAAATCTTTTTGCAAATCCATATTATTAAATAATTTCCCTTAAAGCCAAACCAATGGCAACGGCAAAACGCGGAGCCACTTCATCCAAGGCCGGCTTTAATTCTTGGTTAAAAGAAATACGGGCCCAAGGATTGCCGACAATAACGCGTATATTCATAATTTTTGAAAAATAATCGGATAAATCCGGCAAATAAGCCGAACCGCCAGACAAAATAATTTGTTCCACTTTTTTACCCGATTGATCCTGATAAAGCCTTAAAGAATAACTCATCTCATCAACTACTGGTTTTAAAATTTCTTCAATCACCCGGGAAATTTTTGAAGGACCGCTCATCCCAATGTCTCTTTTAAATTGCTCCGCTCTTTTAAAATCAATGCTCAATCCATTGGCAATGGCCTGAGAAATAGTAATCCCGCCAACATCAATGCTACGATTAAGCGCGGGCACGCCCTTTTCAATAATAATAATATCCGTGGTGACGGCACTGGTGTCAATAATCATGGTAGTGGCTTGCGATTTACCAAGCAAGGAACGAACTAAGGCAAAAGCTTCTGTTTCCAAAAAAAGAAGTTGCAGGTCGGCTTGTTTAAAAATTTCCACATATCTTTTAACCAAATTTTTTGCCGCGGCGGTTAAAAGAATGCGATAATTTTTTCTTTTTTTATCCACATCAATAACATCAATAATTCGCCAATCTAAAATTACTTCTTCAATGGGCATAGGAATAAATTTTTTTGCCTCCCAATGAATCGCAGAATCAAGTTCTTTTTTGCTCATCATCGGCAGGGTAATCACGGAATTGAAAACTGAAAAATTCGGCAAAGCCGTGACTGCCTGATAGCTGTCCGCTCCGGCCTGCGTATATAACTTTTTAAGCAAAACTGCCACTTTACTCAAAATTTCTTTGGCATCACCGTTAACAATATCGCTCATCGCCCTCTCGGCATAACCATAAGTCAATAAAACCGGCAAACCGTTTTCTTTGCCTAATTCAACCAACTTGATGCTGGTTGACCCAATATCAATGCCCAAAAAACTTTTATTTTTTCTTATACCAAAAAGCCCCATAATAAATCATTTTAATATTAGAACATTAGAACATTATAACATAGGAACATTGGAACAAATAAGATAAAATTAACCTAATTAACCTAATTTCTAATTGACCTAACAAAATCCCAATAACCAATGACTGAATGACCAAAAATTTTTAGACATTGGGGGTTGGAAATTGGGTATTCATTGGAATAATTAGAATAATTAGTTATTGTATTTCTGTCACTATATTCTAGTGTTCTGGCGTTTTAATGTTCTTATATTTTATGTTATCATTATACTATAAAATCTTATTTTTACAACCCCGATGTGGATAAATAAAATAAAAAAATTGCTTGATATTTTTTTGCCATCTAACTGCCTTGGCTGCGGCAAGTCCGGAGAATTGATTTGCCCAACCTGTTTATCGGAAATCATTCTCACTGGACAATATCTTCCCTCTTTCGGCAACCTAAAAAAAATCATTACCGTTCTTGACTATGATCAACCCTTAATTAAAAAAGCTATTAGAAGTTTTAAATACCCGCCCTTTAACCAAAATATTTTAAATTATCTTATCCCCTTTTTAATTGAATTTTTGAGATATTCGCCCACGACCATAGATTATTTGAAAAAAAACAATTTTGTTTTAATCCCAATCCCCCTAACCAAAAGAAAATTAGCTCAACGCGGATTTAATCAATCGGAACTAATCGCCAAAGAAATAGCCACGGAATTTAATTTAAACCTAAATACAAAAATTCTGAAAAAAATTAAAAACACGCGCTCTCAAACAAATCTTAGTCCTGAAGAAAGAAAAAATAACGTCAAAAACGTTTTCCGGATTAAAGCCGATTGTCCAACCAATTTGGTTTTAGTTGATGATATTTTAACCACTGGCGCCACCTTGGCGGAAGCGGCAAAATCATTGCATCAAGCCGGGGCTAAAGAAATTTGGGGTATTGTCCTGATGCGGGGGTAGAAAATAAAAATATGGGAGCATAAAAATAACCATAAATTACAAATTCTCTTTTATTCTAATATTTTATATTTTCTCATTAATATCACTCCGCCGACAATAAACATTAAAATTGAGATTACCTGCGCCAGCCTCAGTCCCAATAGCATTGGTTGGGAATCAATTCTTATAAACTCCAGCCAAAACCGGCCGAAGGAATAAAACATAAGATAAAATCCAAAAATAACACCCGAACGGTTTTCTTTGGAGGTCCGACCTCCATAAAAATTTTCTCCAAAAAAATTTCTATAAAAATTAGATTTTATCATTAAGATTAAAACAAAAAAAATCAAAAAATTCCAGATTGATTCATATAAAAAAGTCGGGTGGAAATACTGTTCAGAAAAAAACTCAAATGGCCGATTAGCCGCTTCAATAAAAATTCCCCAAGGTAAATCAGTCGGCCTGCCAAAAACTTCCTGATTAAAATAATTTCCCCAGCGACCAATAGCCTGACCCAAAGCCAAAGCAGGCACAAATAAATCAGCCAAAACAAAAAATTTTATCTTATATTTTTTTGCGGAAAAAAACAAAATAAGCAAACCGGCGATAATCGCACCGTAAATCCCCAAACCTCCGTTCCAAACCTTAAAAACATCTAACGGATTTTTAAAATAATAAGGAAGTTCGGAAAAAACATGATAAAGCCTGGCGCCGATAAAACCAGCAATAATTAAATAAAAAATCAAATCTTCCAAATTTTCTTTTTTTATTTTAAATCGCGGAGCCAATTTAAAAACCAAAATCAAACCTAAAACAAGGCCCAAAACAATTAAAAAACTATACCAATAGACATTAAAAAATCCCAGCCGTAAAATAATCGGCTGGGGTTTAAAATTATGTAAAAAATTAAAAAACAAATCAAACATATTTAAGAGACATAAACTCAAAAAAATAAAACTTGGGTTAAATTTTTTGAGAGATTACCAAAATAAATTTAGTTAAAATTAAAAAAATGAAAATCCGTCAAAATTACACCAAATCAAAATTTTTGCCCTACTTCTTGCAGTACTTCTTGCAGAGACTTCTTGCAGGTCTGACCTGCAAGAAGTTGTAGTGGTATGATATAATAAATTCAACAAAATCGCACCAAATTAGAAAAATCGTTCTACTTTGCAAATCTAATAATGGTTTTGGGGGGTCTGTTTAGGGGGTCAGACCCCAGCCCCCAAAATTTAAAATTTATTTATTGGCATTCAGCGTCAGTTGATTCTCCCGCCTCTAAACCAAAACTGGGCGTTGAAGATTGGGCAGAAAGCTCTTGAGCGCACTCTTCGGGCATTGATTCAAAGCCAAAACAAATCGCTTCTTTGTAATCATTAGGGGTGCGATTAACATTAATTTCTTGTCCATTAATAACTAAAGTGGGAGAACCTTGAACATTATATTGGTCATTCAAATCCGCCTCCACATTAAAAGCGGGATAATTTCCATTCAGCCAGGTTGACTTATCTTCATAATTGGCGCTAATTTTGTATTCTTTATCTGTTTGAGAAATACAATTATTCATTTTTGTTTTATTAATTTTCGCTTCGGTTAAACATTTTTCAAATTCACCGGCAATTACAAAACAATTAAGATAAGCTGTATATTTTTCCTGTTCTTCCTTTTGAATACAATACTGCCTCAAATTTTCATCTATTTCCTGTTTGTCGTGCATAATGTAGTCAACAAAACGAATTTTAATATCCGCTTTATCCTTTAATAAATCCATTGCCGGCAACATGGCCTTTTGCGCCTGCAAACCATAAGGACAATAGGACATAATAAAGAGGTCTACTTCGGGTTTTTCAGCTCTGGGCAAATCCTCCAAAGAAACCTGCTGTTCCTGATTTGCCGAAATTTGTTGTTCTTTAAATTTCTCTATTTCAATCGCGTCGGGGAAAAGTATTTGACCGTCACTGCTCACATAAGAATCATATTCGGCGCCAGAAACATCAATTTTAAATTTACAAAGAGAAACTTTATGATTACATTCAGAGGTAATCAAAGAAGCAGTAGAGCCTGCCTGTAATAAATATTGATTAATAAATTCTACTGTTTGTTTGGCTAATTTATCAGGAGAAGCTCCGAACAATTTTAAACCAAACCCTCCGGTTAAAACCGAAACAACAGTAATAATAAGTAAAATCGCGGCAATTATTTGCCAAAGGCCGAATTTACAACGGCAAGGCTTTTTCGCCATTTCTAAATTTTTTACTTCTTCCATAAGAATAAAATAAATTACAAATTAATATTATTTAGTTTATAGTCTTCAAAATTTTTGTCAACATACCCGCTCATTCAAAGGATGTGGATAAATGAAATAAAAAGTATTGCCATCTCCATCTATCATTAATGCTCCCTAAAATTAGTCTTCAGTTTTCAGTCCTCAGTCCTCCAAATCAATTAGAAATTAGGAATCAAAGGTCAGGACTTGATTTTAAACACGACCGCGAGCCGAAAGCCCCCGTTGTCGTTGGAGTGGTCGAGATAAACGTCAACAACGTGCGAGGCCCCGCCGTAGGCAGAGTAGCCGATACCAAGGCGGCGACCGCTATCCTTTTAACCTCTCGTCTACTCAAACAGACAGGTGTAATGCTATGGGTGGACTTGCGCATAGATAAAAAACGACAAAGCTTTGTTCCGTACGTTTTTCTATATTTTTTCCAGCATTTTTCCGAGATACAGAATTTTAGCAGCCATTTTTTGAATACCTTTTTTGGAGACCTGGTCTCCAAAAGGTTTTTGGAGACCTGGTCTCCAAAAACCTTAAAGTCCTAATTTTTCAATCATTTTTCCGAGATGCAGAATTTTGCTTTCCTGAAAATAATTACCGATTAATTGCCCATTGACCGGCCAATCATCAATTTTACCAATAGGCAATGAAAGCGCCGGCAAACCAGCCAGATTGGCGGAAACGGTATAAACATCCGCCAAATACATACTTAAAGGGTTGTTTATTTTTTCTCCCAATTTCCAGGGCAAAGTTGGGCTAATTGGGGTTAATAAACAATCTATATCTTTTTCTTGAAAAAGTTTTTCAAAATCTTTTTTGATTAAAGTTCTTACTTTCTGCGCCTGTAAATAATAATCCTGATAATAGCCGGCAGACAAAGTATAGGCGCCGAGCATAATTCGGCGTTTGACTTCTTCGCCAAAACCCGTGGTTCGAGAATCTAAATAAACATCTAATAAATTTTTATTTTCCCCATTGGTGGAAAATCCGTATTTAATGCCGTCATAACGAGCCAAATTAGAAGAAACTTCCGCGGGCATAATAATATAATAGCAAGCCAAAGCGAGCGATGCGTGGGGCAAACTAACCTCTATAAATTCAGCGTCTTGCTTCTGCCATTTTTTAATTAAGTTATTGATGACTTCCTTTATCTGCGAGTCAAGCCCTTGGATAAAATATTCTTTAGGTAGGCCAATTTTTATTTTTTTTGTTTTCATTTTCCCTGGGTCTTCATCTTTTACCTCAACGCTAGTGGCATCAAAATCATCTTTGCCCTTAATTGTTTTAAATAAAATTTCCGCGTCTTCAATGTTTTTGGTCAATGGTCCGATTTGATCAAGAGAAGAAGCCATGGCAATCAAGCCATAGCGAGAAACCCGCCCATAGGTTGGTTTTAGTCCAACGACGCCACAAAATCCCGCCGGTTGACGGACAGAACCGCCAGTATCAGAACCAAGGGCAGCCAAACACATATTAGCCGCGACTGCGGCGGCAGAACCGCCAGAAGAACCACCGGGAATATAAGATAAATTAATAGGATTTTTGGTCGGACCAAAGGCAGACGATTCAGTAGAGCTACCCATGGCGAATTCGTCAAGATTGGTTTTGCCTAAAAAAATCGCTCCAGCTTTTTTTAATTTTTTAATTACCGTGGCATCATAGATAGCCTGATAATTTTCTAAAATTTTTGAACCAGCAGTACAAACAACATCTTGAATTAAAATATTGTCTTTAATTCCCAGGGGAATACCAGTTAAAAAATTATCCACGCCTTGAATTTTAATTTTTTTATCAATTTCCTCGGCTTGTTTTAAAGCTTGTTTTTCTAAAACAGTAATAAAAGCATTAATTTCTTTATTGCTTTTTTTTATTTTTGTTAAGCAATCTTTAGTCAATTCTTGACTGGAAAATTCTTTCTTTTTTAAACCCTGATGAACCGATAAAATTGTTAATTGATTTAAATTCATAAATAATGTAAATGCTGTAAATTCTTTTTATAAAAAATATTCTTACTTTTTAAATCTAAAATTATTTTTTTTCTTTCATGGTCAAAATGCCTGCTCCATTAAAAAATTCAGAATACAAAACTCAAACCGCAGGCCATCTACAAATGGGCCGGACCCCGTCCTTTCAAAAAAGGACGGCAGCCTCAAAATGTAATGTAAAATAACGGGGCCTGGAAAATCAATTACTTATTGTGTACTTTAATGCTTTAATGCTTTAATGTTAAGAATTCCTTTTGTTTTAATCATCCCCTCTTTTTGCGCCGGCGCAGATTGGACCAATTTTCTTGTCTGTTCTTGATTCTTTTCTTTTGGTTTATCTAAACGAAAAATGTTTTTTAATCCAAACAAAGAAAAGGGCATAATGTTTTTTGTGGAAATTTTTTTCAATTGGCTAACATAATCTAAAATTTCCCCCAGTTGCTTCTGGTATTTTTTTATTTCCGCCTCACTTAGACGCAGGCGGACTAATTTGGCGATATGTTGGACTTCTTCTTTTGAGATCATATAAAGCGATGCGAATTATATGCGAACAGCATGCGAATGCTGAGGATTAATGCAAATTTCATATTTCTATAAACATTAAAAAATATGCCAACTAATTTATAAGACGAATTTGGATAAATAATATCTTCTCTCGTATTCGTAGCATTAGTATGTTAATTTGTAGCAATAGTGTCGCTATCTAACCATCTTTAAAAATTCCTGCTCGTTGATTATGTTAATTCTTAGGCTCTTCGCTGTATTATATTTACTTCCAGGATTTTTTCCACTAACAAGAAAATCGGTTTTTGTGCTGACCGCGTTTAAAACCCTGCCGCCAAGACTTTGAATTTTTTCTTTGGCTTTTTCCCGCGACATTGATGTTAAAACGCCGGTTAAAACAAAAGATTTTCCTTTTAAAATTTGTTTTGCTTTTAATAAATAATGATTCTTTATAATCACGCCATATTTTTTTAATTTTCCCAAAAATTTTTGATTTTCTTTGTTTTTAAGCCACATAACAATGCTTTGACTGGCAATCGGACCAATATCCGATAAGGTCAGCAATTCTTCTTTTTTGGTTTGAGAAAATTTTTCAAAACTTTTAAAATACTCGGCCAAATCATTAGCCATTTGTTCGCCAATGTGACGAATACCCAGGGCCTGAATAAAGCGCGACAATTCTATCTCTTTACTTTTATCAATGGCCTTGATTAAATTATCCGCCGATTTTTCCGCGAACCCCCGCACTAAAACTTTCGGTTTGATATCAGACGGACTTTCTAATAAAATAATATCTCCTTTTTGCAATTTAAACAAATCGGCTGCATCTGATATTAATCCCGCTTCTAAAAGTTTGCCTATAATTTTTGGGCCCAAACCTTCAATGTCAAAACATCTTTTAGAAACAAAATAACTAATTTTTCTTTGCTGGCTGGCAAAACAATTTTTATTCTGACAATAATAAGCGACTTCGCCTTCTTTTTTTCTTATCGGGCCGTTGCAAATCGGACATTTTGTCGGCATCTGAAATTTTTTTTCTTTCCCGGTTCTTAAATTTTTCAAAACTTTAACCACAGCCGGAATAATATCGCCGGCCTTCTCAATAATTACGCTGTCACCAAGACGCGCGTCCAATCGCTCTATCTCGTCCTGATTATGTAAAGTAGCGCGAGAAACCGTAGTTCCCATCAATGAAACCGGCTTTAATTTTGCCACCGGGGTCAAAACGCCAGTTCGGCCAACCTGAATAAAAATATCTTCTATAATCGTTGTTGTCTGTTCTCCAGGAAATTTATAAGCGCGCATCCAACGCGGCGATTTGCCAATAAAAGACAATTTTTTTTGTAAAACAATATCATTTAACATTACCACCATGCCGTCATAATCAAAAGAATTTTCTAGCCGTTTCTGATTTAAAAATAAATAATATTTCTGGACTTGTTTTAAATCAAAACAAAGTTTAGTTTGAGAATCTGTCTTAAAGCCCAGTTGTTTTAAAATTTCATGAACTTGCTGATGGGTTTTCTGTCCCAAATCCGTGATAATTTCAAAAATATAGCAATCAAGAAAACGTTGAGCCGTGATTTTTGGGTCTAATTGACGAATTGAACCAGCGGCAATATTACGAGGATTGGCATAGGTCGGTAGGCCTCTTTTTTCTCGTTCACGATTAAGTTTCTGAAAATCTTTTTTTTGTAAAAAAATTTCTCCTCTGACCACCAAATCAATTTCTTTTTCTAAACGCAAAGGAATAGCTTCTATTGTTTTAATGTTTTGAGTGACATCTTCGCCAATTAAGCCATTACCTCGCGTGGCGGCGTTAAATAAAACTCCTTTTTTATAAATTAAAACAATGTCCACGCCGTCAATTTTTCGTTCGCAAAAATAAGTGAATTTTGGGAAAACCCCCATTTCTTTTAAAAGATAATCTTTCATATAATCTTCCCATTCTTGCAATTCCTTAAAATTAAAAACATCTTCAATAGACAACATGGGTTCGGGGTGTTTAATTTTAACGAACTTTTCTAAGGGCTCGCCACCGACTCTTTGCGTGGGAGAATCAGAAGTGATAAATTCCGGGTATTGCTCTTCTAAACTGGCTAATTCGTGTTTTAAAGAATCCCAGGCCGCGTCAGAAATTTCCTGTTTATCTAAAACATGATAAAAATAACGGTGATGATTCAGTTCCGTTTTTAATTTTTCAATTCTTTGTTTTGCCTCTTGTTGACCCATAAATTATTTCTTATTTCTTGGAAGATATTTCTTGGAAGGTGCTCACCTTCCAAATACACATTCCCTTTAATCTATAACCGTTGAACCTAAAATTTTGCGCGTAGTTTCCGTCTCCGGCTTTATTTCTTCTGTTTCCATAAATTGCTCCATTATTCCTTTTTTATAAATCCATTTGGTGTCACGTTTACCTAAATAATCGGCATAACTTGACCAAGGATAATTTTGTATTTTTTTGATTAACTCAGCATCTCTCTTGTTTCTATATAATCCTTCCGGATTGTGAAAATGGATATAATACGGCAAATATAAGAATTGTTGTTCTTTTTTTATTAACACAGCTTTATATTTGCCCTGGAAAAGCGGACCTATACTTTTGCGATCATACTTTTCATTAAAATATCTTACATAGGCGTTAGTTAAACGCTTCATAAATTCTATAATCGCCCTTTCAGTTAATTGCTGAATCATTAAATGAAAATGATTTGGCATTAAACAAAAACAAAAAAGCCGGATTTGTTTATAAAGGGTGAAATCTAAAACATTTCTATCAATACCATAGGGCGGTTTTTCTTGTTGACCAACTGGTGTTAAATAACTTTTCAAATAATATAAAAATACTTTATAATCCTGTTCATCTAAAAAGATGTTTCTTTTTTCTATGCCCCGGTTATAGATGTGATAGATTCCATCTTTAATGTAAATTTTAAGTGAATTTTTAAGAGACATTTTGGTTTTTGGCGGGTTTGGTCTTTTTTGGCAGGTCATTTTCTTTTTGGCAGGTGAGCACCTGCCAAAAAGAAAATCTGAAAAATGAAAAATATAATATAATATAGAATATAGAACCCTTTATAAAACTTTTTTAATCCATTTAATCCATGGCTATTGCGTGTGACTTCTATCTCCGGTCTTGTTTTTTCCGTACTTATGAGACTTACTTCGGAGCCTTGCTCCCAAGTATCCTCCTAAGTATCTTTAAGTGTCATCGGAACCACCTCATCAGGAGCATCATCAATTCCTTTATTTTTCTATTAATTTTCTTCTTCTTCTGTTGGCGGAAAACAAATCGTTTGACTGGTTAAGGGCGGTTCCGGACCGGGTGTTGATTCGCCTTGTCCGCTGGTGACAGTAAAAACATAGTGATAATCAACAAAAGGAACAATGCGCGAATCAGTAAAGGAACAACAACAAACACTGGCATCGCTTGATATTCTGCCGCAAATTCCGTCGTCAACGCCCTGAACATGACAAAGATTGCAAACTTCACTTATTCGGCAATTATCAGCACCGCAATTGCCTGCTTCGTAATCAATTCTCATTTGTTCTTCGTCTTTAATCGCGTTATAAACGGCCAAATTGTCCAAATAACCCTTAAAATAGGCATTGCCGTTGGCGCATCCGTCATCAGCATCACGGCCGATTCTTATTTCATTTTCATTACTATAATCAAAAGTATCTAAAAATCCGGTTTTATCCAAAACGCCATTGATATAAATTTTTGTTTCACCAGTCATATTACTTTTAGTCACGGCCAAATGATACCATTCATTTAAAGACAAAGCATTAGTGGAAGTAAGAACATAAGAACTATAGCCGGTTGCCACATTTAAAAATTGCGCATAACGACCAGTATTGATTCTAAATTCATAGCCCGGATTATAGCCCTTGCTTAAAATCATCTGATAATTAGTCGGCGCGGCATTTAAATAAACCCAAGCTTCAATAGTCATTTTATCATCTTCGCCCAAATCAAATTGTTCATGGTGTCCGATAGTTAAATAATCGTTGCCGTCAAAAACGCCGGCATAATCAAATTTTCCATTGCCAGTAGTCGTGGTTCCGGTGCTGGCAACCCCGTGATTTCCATTACCAGAAGAATCATTGACTTCATCAGTCGCGCCACTCCAAGACGATTCATTCATTTTCCAATGAGCGATTAAATCTTTAAGCTCATCGTTATTAACATAATAATTCATACCCTCTGCCACGTGACCAATTAATTCGCAAGTGGGGCTGTAAACATCATAACAACCATTGTTTGTTAAAGAACGATAAATATTATTGCCGTCGGCCTCTTCAATTGATTCCCATTGAAGAGAAAGTTGTCCGCAAACCGAATTGTCAATCACACCAAAAGTCGGGGCGCAAAACAAAGTGCTTTTCCAAACCGGCCCCTCGGAGTTATAAGTAGAACCGGTTTCATTGTGTGCCTGAACCTTGTAACAATAACCAGTGTTTGGAATTAAATCATTATCAACCAAATAACAACCCGTTAATTCGCAAGAATCGTCCAAAACGCTCTTTTCCACATAAGAACAACTGGCACATTCTGTCTCTGAAACATTGTCGCAACGCTCATAAGTATAGCTTTCCGCCCAATCAGAGGACTCCCATTGCAATGACATTTGCCCACAAAGCAAAGTATTGTCCAGGCTTAAATTATCAAAATCCAAAGGCGCGGGCGGACCGCTATATTCATGTTCGTGGTCTTCCCAGCCGGCACAAAAAGGAATAGATGAATTATAAATCGCTTTAATTTCGGTTTCGCTCAATACTCTATTATAAATCATCACATCGTCAATCAAACCGCTAAAAAACATCTTTAAAGGAGTGTTGTCCGCGGAAGTTGAACAGCCGATACTGGTGGCTAATGATGTTGTTTTTAAGTTATAACCGCCCCATGTCCCTTCGTTTTCTTCTTTTTCTCCATTAATATAAATTTTCGCTTTGCCCGAACCATAATCGTAGATAGCGACAACGTGATACCATTTTTTATCCTCAACCACCGTGGTTGATTCCAAATAATGCCGGGTATCGTTTAAATCATAGACTTCAAATTCTATTTTATTGCCGGAGGTATAGTAATTTAAATGCAAATTATAAACGCCATTATTGCCGGCATAATTTTTAGATATAATCATTCCCTTTGACGAACTTTCATTTCCGCTTCCCGGGCCTTCATTTAAAATCCAGATGCTTAAAGTGATGCTATTGGCAATGTCCAAAGTGGGAGAATCCGGTATCAACAAACAATCATTTTCGCCGTCAAAATCTCCGGCATTATGTAAAGCGCCGTTATTGATAATTTTGGCCCCATTTTTTGCGGTGCCATGATTATTATTAATTGAAGAATCAATCACCTCATTAATGCTATCATTCCAAAATGGTTCATTCATTTTCCAATAAGCCATTAAACCGGAGCTATTTGTAGGTTCTTTAACATAACGATTAGCCATATAACCGCTAAAAGTGTAAAAAGTATTATAATTGTTTAAATAACTGCCCCAAACTCGGCTATCGCGAGTAAGTCCTTGTAATTTTAACCACCCGCCGTCATTCAAAGAAACTATTTTTGCCCAACCGTCCACTTCCATTTTGGCGTCATTCCAAATCTCTTTTTTGTGGCGACCCAAAATTTTGCCCAAATTTTGACAAGACCAAACAGACACATTGTCAATATTGCCCTTAAAATAAGTATTCATGACAGTGGTTCCCTTTTTTGCGCCAATATAAAAATTCTGGCTGTCATCAATTAAAGCATTGGGAATAGTTCCAGTAATGTTAACGAAAGCCGGCGAACCATCAATAAAAAGCAACAGGGCTTTTTCATCAACATCAGTGCCGGGAATATCAGCCACATACTTGCCCACGACATGATGCCATTTTTTAATGTCAGTAATGGGCGCGTTCTGGCAGATTTCGTGTAAATCCTGGTCACAATTGCTATCATTGTCGCAAAGTTTTTCGTGACAATAATAACCAATTGGACAATCAGCATGAAAAGAACAACTTTGTTCATTTGTTTCCAGACCGTTATAACACTGCTTTCTATTACTGCCCACGCAAATGCCGTTTTTTTGCTGCGCCGTGGCGAGATTAGTATTATTAGAAACAGTAAAATTTAATCGGTTGTCACTGCTAAACCAAAGCCGATAGCTTTTTTTGTTTTGAGATTCATCCCATTTAGCAACAATAGTTTGTTCTCCGCCGACTTCATTTCTTTTTACCCATGCCTCAATGGTTAAATTGCCGGTCATACTGAGATTGGGACTGTCCGCCATTTCAACATAATCCTCTATCCCATCAAATTTCAAAGCATTTTCAAACTTTCCTTTGGTTAAAGCGGGCGGAGCAACCGCGGGCATTAAGGTTCCTCCATTAACCGTAGTCTCGTCAATAATTTTCCCATTAACTATATCATTCATTTTCCAGTGAGCTTTTAAATGATTGGATTCGGTACACGCCTTGTCGGTATCCAGAAAATCTTCCCCTTGGTCGCCGACACAGGAACAAACACCATTGAGACAAGACCCGTTGCCGACGCAGGCCCAAGCGTTATTGCCGTCAGGCGTCGCGCCATCGCAGGTTTTGCCAAAACAAATCCAACCGATATTTTCCGCCCAAGCATAACCGCTTAATTCCTTTGAAATCGTATCATAATTGACCCCATAATCAGCGCTCAAATCATAAGGGCAACATTGGGTATAAGGGGTATTTTCACTAGTACATTCTGTACCGCCGGGACAACAATTTTCAAAAACGCCATCATTATCAAAATCATTAAAACAATTCATAGAAATCCAACCGACGTTTTCCGACCAACCCCAACCGCGGAGCTTGTGTGTTTCCGCCGCCTGAATATTCATTTTTCGGTTAAATAAAAAAATGCCGGTTAAAATAAGGATAAACAGCAGAAAAAAAGACCCCGTAACAATCAAAAAATTTTTAAAATTAAATTTTGAAAACAAAGACATAAAACCAATAATAATACTTTTATTATAGTATAAAAAGGGGAAAATAACAATTAAAAACTTCAATTAATTTAAAAACTTTTCCACAAGACAAGCATATCAATTTTTTAAAATCCGTGTTAAAATGTAGTTGAATGGAAATTTCCAATAATTGCTGTTCAAATAAAAATTTCAATTAAATTAAAACCATAACCACTCTTTAAATAAGGGGTATTAAAAATTATCCGGCTTGTTGTTATAAAACCGCCTAATACCAAAACAGCAAGTGAAATAATAAAAAAAATAAAAAAAACCTATTTAGCACTGTTATCTCAATTTGACTTGATTAATGGCTCGCCGTTGGGCATTGCCATGTTATGGTAAAAAAACAGCCCCGTATTTTGTTTTTGAAATACGGGGCTTGATATAAAAATGAAACTTTTTGAAAAAATAATTGACATTAAAAACATTCGGCAGGCCTATTTGGATTTGGCTAAAAAATTTGACCAAAAATCCTTAACGGCAAGATACGTCGGCATTGAAGGACTTGGCCTAAACGACGTTAAATCTCAGGCAGAAGAATTCTGCCAAAAAGCGAGGAAAGAATTAATTGAAATTACTCCTTTGGCGCCAGCTATTTGCCATTACATTCCAAAAAAAGACGGTTCTTTAAGAGACATATATGTTTATTCAGTTAGAGCCCGAATTAAAGCTCAAGCTATTTATCGGGTTTTAGAGCCAATTTTTGAAAATCTTTATTCGCCTTATCTATTCTCTTATCGTTCTTCTCATAGCAGTTTTTACGCCAGTCGTAGCGTGGCGCGACGCTATCAACGTTATTATGATAAAGATTTTATTCTGATTGCCGACCTTAAAAATTATTCCGATTACATTGACCAAGATATTTTAATAACCAAACTTGAAAAAACTATTTCTGAAAAACCGCTGATGGAAATCCTTAAACTTTTCATTAAAAATGCGGTTTATAAGGATAAAAAAATTTATCAGCCAAAAATCGGCGTTATTCAAGGCGTGCCTTTAATCGCCCTTTTTACTAATCTTTATTTGGACGACCTAGACAAATACTTGGGGCCAAAAATTTGCCTTTATCGTCGCATCGGCGACGATTTAATCGCCTTTGACCCAAGTCTAAAAAAACTTAAAGAAATTGAAAAATATTTATATCAACACCTTAAAGAATTAAAATTAGAAATTAAAAAAGAAAAAACCAGATTGATAAATGGAAAAGAAAAATTTAATTTTTTAGGCTATTGTTTCCATGACCGTTTAATTAGTTTAGAGGACTCATTTGTTAAAAAAACCATAAGTTATTGGCGGACGTCACTTCTTTCTTTTAAGCCAAAAAATAAAATGAAACATTTTTCCCAACTTCTTTATAAAAAAGAGAATTCTTTAAATAACCAATTATTGCAAATTATCAGCCAAAAAATCTTAGTTAATGACGAACAACAAATTAAAAATTTGTCTGAAACTTTTTTCCGCATCATTACTAAATATTTTTACGGTTCTTATTCTCCCCGATTACAAAAAAAACTAAAAAAGGATTTGAAAAATATTAAAATCCCTTCTTTATATAAATATTATCTTGAGGTCCATCATGGAAGAAAAAAACTATCAGATCTCTTTGTATCAACAAAGGGAAAAAATTAAAAAAAACATCCATCAACTGAAATTGGAAAATTTTCATTTCCAATACCTTTTGCGTTTTATAAAAAAACACAAAAAAGAAGTAAAAATCATGATTTTGCTTATTTTCTTTCTGGTTATTTTAGAAGTTATTTTGTCTTTGTTTAGCCACAGTTTTATTTCCCAATTCAGCGCTCTTTTAATCCGCAAAAAAATGCCAATCGTTTTTTTTATTCTCTCCGCCGGAGTAATGATTTATCTTGTTTGTTCTTTTATTGGTTTAAAAATAGAAAAAACCCTAATTGTTTATTTATTAAACGATTTGAGAAGGGGTTGGTTTAAAATCTTCCTGCATCGTCCCTTTTTCAAAACAAAAAGTCAAAACAAGGCCTCTTTAATTGCCAAAATATCATATCATCTTCCTTTGCTACAAATGGGGGTTGAAAAAAGCCTTATTGGTTCAATGCGTTGGATTCTTTATATTTTAGGACTAATCTCCATCACTTTTTTCTATAACACAAAACTTTTAATCATTGTTCTTGCCTTCATTCCTATAAACATCGCCATTGGAGTTATTGGCTATTTCATTGCAAAAAACTACATTACCAAGGAAACCACTTTGTATTCGGAAATAATCAAAAATATTGTAACCGACCTTTATGAATTGCCCTTTATTCAAAGCCATCGCTTGGAAGAAAAAAGCTTGAAAAAACTTGATGATTTAGTAAAAATTGACACTTATTTTCGCATCCGCCGAAATCTTTGGCTCAATTTCGGACCACGGGTAATTTTCGCTCTTTTAATTCTTTTGGCCGGAATATTTTATATTTTGCAAATATATTTTCCTTCTTTTTTTCTGCAAATAGAAATTGGCAATCTATTTCTTTCTGGCATCATTATCTTTTATCTCACTCGCTTACTCTACACCAGTTTACAAATCGGATTTTATTCATTGCCTACCAAGCTGGGGCTAATCCTCTCTGTTCCTAAATCTAAAACCAATAAGCGCCGATTTATCAATTTCAAAAATTTCCAAACCATTTCCTTTAATGCAAAAAAAACAAAATTAATAAAATCAGACGGATATTCGCATCATCTAAAATTTGAATTCAAAAAAAGTGAAAAAATTCTCATTTTTGGGAAAAATCCAAATAAAAATCAGTTAGGTCTTATTTTTTCCGGTCAAGGTCAATTCAATATTTCCAGCTGGATAGTAAAAATCAATGGTAAAAGATTTTTTTACAAACATTGGCAGCAAGCCTCTTTTCCCGCTTATTTTATCAAAAACGATTTGTCAACGGAAAAAAAAATCGGTGAAATTTTAACAGGAAAAAATAAAGAAGACATTACGCCCCTAGATGTTGAAAAAACATTTCAAACACTTTCTCCCTTTAAAGAATTTAATTTTATTATGTCATTAAGCAAATTCATGGGTCATGATTTTCAATCAATGAAAATGAATTTAACGGAACTTTTTTCTTTGCAGGCCGCTTATTGCCTGATAAAAAAGCCTTTGTTAATAATCGTGGACGCTATTTATGCTGACCTAAATAACGAAATAACGAACAAAGTCTTCAAAATTTTAACCAATCAGCTGAAAGAATCAATTTTTATCGTTCTTTCCGGTCAAGATAATTCTTTATTAAAATATGATAAAAAATATTTTCTATTCCAAAAAGGGGTTGAAAAAATTTAAAATTATTACCCTTGGTTTGATTATTTTTTTCTTTCTTTGTTTTTTTCTTGTTCTTGTTTCTAAAAAAATAACCGCTTGGAATTTATTTAATTTCAAATTGCCAAAATACATTTCTCATCAGGAAGTTGAATCAAAAAACGACTTTAGAGGCGAAATATATTTCAATAATGAATTCAAGACCAATTTGTTTTCTGAAATTATTATAAAAAAAATTAAAAATGCAAAAAAAACCATTGATCTGGCCATGTATTCCTTTAATTTAGAAGGTTTTAAAGAAGAGCTTTATCGGGCAAAACAAAGGGGCGTAAAGATAACCATGATTTTTGACAAAGAAAAAGAAGAACAACATAATCTTGTTTTTTACGACTTGCCCTCGGGTATTAAAAGAATAGACGCTAATACCGATCTCGGCTATATGCATCATAAATTTCTAATTATTGATGAGGGGACAAATAATCAAAATTTAATTGTTGAGTCCCTTAATTGGACAGACTGGCAGGAACAATTTGACCCCAGTTTTCTTTTTACCACCAATGAAGAAGAAATTATTAAAACTTATTATCATGAATTTATTAGATTGAAAAACGGATTAAGCGGCATCAAAAAACTGGGGGAAAACGGCTATCGGCCCTGGGCAAAAAGAATAAATTTTAACGATTGTTTTTTTGACCTTTGGTGGAGTCCGGGATTCAAAACTAATTCTCTTAATGAAAAAATCATTGATTTAATCAAGGAAGCGGAAAAAGACATAGAAATAATGATTTGGCAACTCACGGATAGAAAAATCGCTAAAGCTATTTTGCAAAAAGCAGAACAAGGAATAAATATTAAAATCATCACTGACGACTTTAATCTTTGGAAACCTGATTCCGCTTTTAACTTGCTTCTTTATGAAAAATGGAGAAAAAAAATAGACAATCTTGAAATCTTAGACGACGTTTGGCGAACTTTTGATTTTAATGATGAAATACCAGGTTCTATTGGCGAAGAAATTTTTAATTCTTTTCTTCATCATCATGTTCTGATTATAGACGGGAAAACTGCGCTTTTTGGCACTAATAATTGGAGCCTTTTAGCCAATTATAATAATGATGAAAGCGCGTTTATTACTGATAATCAAAAAATCGTTTCCGGCTTTCAACAATCATTTGATTTTCATTATCATCAATTAAGAAATCATCTACTTTCGGTATCTAAAGAAAACAATCAATTATCACTGCGGGATAAAAAAGAATATAAAAATCAAAAAATAATTGTTATTGTTTCTCGGGATATTTTGGTGAATGAAAAGCCGTTAATCTGTCTTGATAAAACGACTGAAGATAGTCTTCTTTTACCAAAGCAATGTCAAAGTATCGCCTTAAGCATATTTATTTATGATCAAGATTATAAGATAATCGCCAATAATTTGATTGGTCCGTAAAAAATTACTGAGAACAAAAATATCCCGGTTAATCCGGGATATTTTTGTTCTCAAAACAATAATACTTATTCAACATGCATCACGCCTGTTTCGCCACGACCACGATGACCAGGCACATCGCAATAAAAAGTGTAGTCGCCAGCTGAAGGCGCATTGAAAGTAATAGCTCGGGTTTCCTTACCTCCCACACCGATGGCAATGGCCTGCAGAACCGGGTCATCAAATTTGAAAACATGGGTCATATCTGTGGAAGTAAGAGAAAGAGTAATCGCGCTTTTGGCTTTAACTTTAAATTCATTAGGAGTAAAGCCGTTGGTAGAAACGGAAATTTTAACTGCTTCTTCTGGAATTTCTTCCTCTTTTAAAGAAGCAGATTGCTTAGGCGCGTCCGGCGAACCGGGAATGGCCGCGTTGTCGGTCGCTTTGCCTTCGGTTGTCAAAACTTCGCCTTTTTCCGAAACCGGACTGGCTCCCGGAACCAAACTTTCCAATTCAATTGAAGTTGCTTCTTTATCTGTTTCCAGCTCTTCTCCTAAATTTGTTTCCGGTTTTGGCGTAGTTTTTGGCGCGGTTAATAAAATTAAACCGAGAACAACCAAGATAATCACGGCAATGATTATCCGAGTAGTATTTTTTTGCGTCATAAAATTGGCTGATTAATGATTATTAATTATTGATTATCACTAATATATTATATAATAACAAAATAAATCGTAAAGGGGAAGCTGGACAAATAAATTGACAAAGTCCTTTTATTTTGGCATATTTAAAAAATAAATTTGTTAACGCTATATTTGTGACGAACAAGGCCCAAAAATTTTTCTTTACGTTAAAAAACACCCTAAACAAAAGTCTTGCCTTAGCTAAGGCTGAATTTAAATTAAGAAACGAAGGAAGTTATTTAGGAATTTTTTGGTATCTGCTCAATCCGACCTTAACATTTCTTGTCCTTTTGGTCGTTTTTGCCAATAAATTCAGCAATAATATTCCACATTATTCGCTTTACCTGCTCTTAGGCATAATTATGTTTAATTTTTTTCGCCAAACCACCATAGAATCCACCCAAGTAATAAACGAAAACCGTTGGCTTATTAAATCCATAAACTTCCCCCGCGAATGCCTGGTCGCTTCACTCACCTTAAAAACTTTATTTTCGCATATATTTGAAATAATTCTTTTTGTTATACTTCTTTTTATTTTTAATGTTTCAACCCAAGGAATTATTTTTTACCCTTTAATTCTTTTTTTATTTTGCCTTTTTATTTACGGCGCCTCTCTTATCTTGGCGGCCCTAACCGTTTATTTTATTGACCTATTCAATATATGGCTGTTCATTTCTTTTTTAATTTGGTTTGGAACGCCCATTTTCTATACAATTGAAAATCAAAGCTGGTTATTTAAACTAAACTTATTAAATCCTATCTACTATTTTATCACTATGGCCCGAGATTTAATGATATACGCAAAATCCCCTGAAACCTGGATGGTTTTAGGGGCAATATTTTACAGTTTACTGTTTTTAATCGTCGGTTTATGTGTCTTTAATAAATTAAAGTATAAATTCGCAGAACTAATTTAATGAAAAGAATAATTGTTGAAAATTTGTCAAAAAAATTTAAAATCGGTTTTGAAAAAAACCGGGGAATTTTAGCCAGATTTATTTCGCTTTTTTCCGGAAAAGAAACAAAAAAAAATATCCAGGTTTTAGACAATATTTCTTTTTATGTTAACGCCGGAGAAATTGTCGGAATTATCGGCAAAAACGGCTCAGGTAAAAGCACATTGCTTAGAATTATCGCCGGAATATATGATAAAGAAAAAGGCCGAATCAATACTCAAGGAAAAATAATTTCTCTAATAAATTTAAACAACGGCCTAAAGGAAAGATTAACATTAAGAGATAATATATATCTATATTCTCTGCTTTTAGGGTTGTCCCTAAAAGAAATCAAAGAAAAAATTAATTCCATTATTGAATTCTCTGATTTGAAAGATTTTGTTAATACTAAAATTTATCAATTTTCAGACGGAATGAAACAAAGGCTCATTTTTTCAATTGCCGTTCATTGCAATCCCGATATTTTAATTTTAGACGAAGTTTTTGAAATGGGCGATGAAGAATTTAAACATAAAAGCGTCAATAAGGTGAAAGAATTGATTAAAAACGGAGCAAGCGCCTTACTTGTAAGCCATAGGCTTCCAATAATTAAAAAATATTGTGACAGGGTTATCTGGGTTAATAAAGGAAAAATTATCAAACAGGGGAACCCTGAAGATGTTGTTGAAGAATACCTAAAACAACATTAAATCTTTATCTATTTTCACATATTATTCCCTACAAAATTTCATAAACCAAAAAACGCTTCGCTGGAGCGTCTTTTTATAAATTGAAAAATTATTTAGGAATAAAACGACAAAAAATTTTATACCTGTCGTATATTTTTTTTCTAATACACTTTTTAGAAATTTATTTTTATTTTATTTTTTTCCATATATAACCGCAAACTAATCCTATCCTCCAACCCACGCCCGCGACTAAATCATACTTAAAATTTTTATGTAAATATAATAATTCAAGACCAACTCTTATAAAATAACGCAAATGTTCCATTTTACTTTGAATGAAAAAAATTTTTTTATAAGCTCCATATGTTTTTGTAATTCTCGCATTCCAATAGCCCCTAATAAACATTTTTTTAAATAATTTTATTGCATTATCCGCATAATAATGCAATACTTCAACTTGTTTTAAAAAAATCTCATACCCTTGAATTTTAAATCTGGCCTCCAGTTCAGTGTCGTGACCGATTGAAAGCCGGGGGTTGGTAAGGCCGATTTTTTCCAAAACGGATTTTTTAATCGCAAAGGTTGCCGTATCCAACAAACCCATTTTTTTATCTTTGACTCTTCCCGCCGTATTCCTTCTCTCGTCCTCTTCCATATGTAAAGTCCAGTAATTCTTAATCGCGGCCCTTTTAACGCCCTGTACCGCCACGGCGCCGCGTTTGACAATGGGTTCAATTATTTCCGCCACCCAATTTTCCTTAACAATGCAATCAGAATCAGTCATTAAAATTATTTCTCCTTGTGAATTTATTTCGCCTAAATATCTGGCGGCCGCCGCGCCCCTTTTCGGTTCAAATAAATATCTCACCCTTTTGTCTTTTTTTTGAAATTCTTTTATTGTTTCCTTGGTGTTATCCGTGGAATTATTATCAACGACAATAACCTCATAATCTTTATAAGTCTGATTTAAAACAGATTTTAAACATCCCTTTAATTTTTCTCCCCGATTATAAACCGGAATAATAACGGAAACTTTAGGATTTTTCATTTTTTTAATTTAAAATATAATTTTGGAAAATGCTTTTTTAGGAATAACCCCGCAATTCCAATAAATCTACTAATGTGTCTGAGCGCAAGCTTATATGTAAATTCAATGTTCTCTTTGGTTTTCAAATATATTTTTTTTAGATATACGCGTTTGGATTTCAAATAAAAAGAATATTTTTCAATTTCCGGTTTAGTCCATTTTTTTAAAGGAGGCGGGATTTTTTTGAAATTAATCAATTCGGCTCTTTGCAAATTATTTGTCCATTCTTTATAAAAATAATTATTTACAATCCATGGTTTATCGTTTTGCCATATTCCCACAAAATGCAGTATTATTCCTTTAATTTTTTCATCTTCAATATTGAAAATGCTCCTCATAAAAATAGGCCAAATATTATAAAGCGGGGACAATTTTATCCAATTCTTATAAAAGAATATATTAAATATCAACTGGTCTCCGCCAACGCCAATTTTTTCGTATTTTTTAAAGATATTATATAATTTTGAAAAAGTGTCCTTTTTTATTATATCTGTGCTAAAAGCCATTACTCCTGAATTAAATGCATCTTCTTTTAAATCATAATATTTTATAAGCTCGTTTGAAAGATTAATAAAAATTTTTTTATCCACCCTCCTTTCTTTCATAAGCCTAACATTTATAATTTGTTCGGACAATTTGCTATTCCACAAGTCAAGTGTCGCGCCAAAACCATTAATTTCTGTCAGTTCGTCCAAGGAGCCTCTTACAATTATATCCCCGTCTAAATACACCACATTGTCCCATTTCTTAAACTCAGGGGCAAATAGATAAAACTTACTTGTGTGAGTTGCGGGCCTCCACCCCCCAACCTTACCGCGATAGAGGGGTTCACACTTCTTAATTAAAATTCCTTTTCTCCTAAACCACTCTAATTTTTTTTCGGAGATTTCATGAGCAAGTAACATATAATCGCCCCGCCATCCGGCATTCCAATAAACACTGGAAAAAAGCTGTTTGGCCGGTTCCACATAATTTTTGTCCGCCAATGTTACAAGTAAATTTTTTTTGTTCTTTGCTTTTCCCATTCTATTTTAATTTCTTTAACACGGAATACAATCCTGAAAAATATTTTTTCAAAAAAAGCCCCAAAAAACTAAAGCCTTTTTCTGTCTTTATAAATATGGAGGGAATAAAAATTTTACTTTTAGCCGTTATTAAATTTGCCGCTAAATTCAAATGATACCCGATTGATTTTTTCCGCCAAATATTTTTGGCGTAAATTAATCCCTGATTTTCCGAGTAAGGGTCAATTATGATTTTAAATCCCCGTTGATGAAGAAATCTCGCTAATTGAGGCCATATTCTTTCTTGATGAAGATAATCATGATATTCTAAAACGATTTTATCTATTTTATCAAAATAATCTTGAGGTGTATTAAATAAAATATCATATTCCGCTCCCTCACAATCTAACTTAAGAAAATTGCAATGTCCAATTTCATTGGCATCAAAAATTTCCTTAAGGGTTATACATTCTATAAAAATAAACTTTTGGGATTTTTTATAAAGACTATGGCGACCAGTATAATTTTCATCTATAAATAATTTAACCTTTCTTCTTTTTCCGCAAACTCCGTATCTGAATAATTTAACATTTTTTAAATTATTTAATTCACAATTTTCTTTTAGTAATCTTATGTTCTCTGAATGCGGCTCAAAAGAATAGACCATACCTTCTTTAGCCAATTTTGCCGCATAAACAGTAAATGTTCCAATATGCGCTCCAATATCAATAACTATATCTTTATTTTGGATGACCAATCTTTTTTTAAAATAATCCCTGATTGCCCACATTTCCAGAACCCTTTTTTCATCGGTTGTCGTCTCAACTTTAAATTTTAATTTAATATTTCCGGGAAATTTTTTTTCAATAAGTCTCATTTTGTTTATTTTTTTTCGCTCTTATTCTTTTGAGTATTTTTTCATCTGCTCTTTTATTTTTCCAATAAAAATCTTGGTGTCAAATTTTTTTGCTTGTTTTAGACAGGCGTCTTTATATTTTTCCGGACCCTCTTCTATTTCTTTTATTGCCTCAATTAATTTATCAACGTTAATATTATCAATCAATTTTCCGGTAATATTATCAATCACTGTTTCCCTATAACCGCCTTCGGCCGAAGCAATAACCGGCTTTCCCGCGGCCATTGCCTCAACCGCCGTCATACCAAAATCTTCATCTTTAGAAGTGGTAATAAATCCTTTACAATTAGCGTAGAGGTCAATCAGTTGCGGCCTATCCACCCAGCTTAAAATGGTGATATTTTTTGTTTTCAATTTCTTAATATAATTTGCGTAAGCCTGAAAATGTTTAGACTTTTCATAACTGCCGACGATAATTAATTTTTTCTCAGGTAATTTGGCAAAGGCCTTAACCTGTAAGTCCACTCTTTTATGGGTAATCAAACGATTGACAGAAAGCCAGTAATCGCCGTTTTGACGATAATAAAAATCGGCGGTTTCAATCGGAGGATTAATCACCGTCGCATTCTTATTCAGGTATCTTTTTAGTCTTTTTTGCGTAGTTTCTGAATTGCAAACAAAAATTCCCACGTCTTCAGCATATTTTCTGTTTAACTGCCGATTATATTTTACCCAAAAATCAAAGATTGGTCGAAAATAAAAGGGAACAATATTTTTTCTCGTATATTTATAAAGATCCCATATCTCTCTTATTGGTGAATGGACATACCATAAATTCGGCTTATTATTGACAACAGCGGATATAGCCCAATCCCCGTCAATAATGTAAAAATCGTATTGATTTCCCAAATTAAGTTTACGAAATTTTTGCAAAATCATTTGATGACGAAAAGGGGCGTTAATAGGCACTTGACCAATGGATTTTAAATTAATATTAGTAAAACCCATTTTTTTAATTTTATCTTCGTCAATGTTAGTGGTATAAATATCTGCCTTTAATTCCCGAGCCAAAGTTAAGCCGACGATTTCAGCGCCGCCGATGTTGTCCATAGAAGTATAAATAACTGCTATTTTTTTATTTTCTGTTTCCATTTTTATTTGATTTTATAAATCCCAAACATATCTCCGGTCGTAAAATTTCCTAAGACTTCCTCCGTAAAACTTTTCGTTAATTAAAAACTTTTGTGGAATGTCTAAAACAAAAATTAAAAAAGCAAAACTAAGCCTAAAATTTCGCTTTTTTATTTACTTTACACGCATCGTGCCGCTTTCGCCGCGCTCCTGATGGCCTTCCGCTTCACAATAAAAAGCATAGTCCCCTTTTTCCGGCGCATTAAAAACAATGGCTCGGGTTTCTTCCGGAGAAACAATGATTCTTATTCCTCGTAAGGATTCGTCTTCAAACCGCAGAATATGAACATTTTCATCCATTGAAGTCAAGGCGATAATCACGGCTTTTCCCGCGACGGCGCTAATTTCTTTTGGCTCAAAACCATCAACTGAAATTTTTAATCTTATGGCTCCACGAGGAATTTCATTTTCCTCTAAAACTTCCGATTGGTAAGGCGCGGCAAATGAGCCAGGCAAGGCAGAATTGTCCGCCGGCAAACCATTGGTGGTTAAAACCACGCCCTCGGCTGACACTTGATTCATATTTAAAGCCAAAGTTTTTGCCGACTCAAGGGCTTTTTGTCCTTCCATTGCCTGTTCTCCTTCAGAAGGACCTGTTTCTGTTTCTGTTATTTCAGTAACCGCCACGACTGGTTCTAAAACCTCGCCCTCATTAGAAAGAATTTCTTCAGTTGGGGCTGTTTTTGTTTTACCAAAAAAAACAATAACCAAAACGATTAAAATCAGGGCAACGACGATTAACCAAGCTTTTTTTATTTCTTTAGAATTTTCCATAAATTTTGTTCTCTTGGTCCCGATTAAAAATTCTATTTACTTAAAATTTCTAACAGGGTCTATAAATTTTATTAATTATTTATGTTTATATTATAAAACCATTCGGAAAAATCGTAAAGGGCAATATCTTGGACTCATATTAAGTGTCAATATTACAAGTTTCGCCTGCAATATTGCTGCGATATTAAAATCAATCAAAATCGCACCAAATTGAAATTTTTGCTCTATAACCCTTTATTGATGCGAATTTTAGAAGGGATGTTTAGGGGGTCAGACCCCAGGCCCCAACCCAATTTTAGAAGGGATGTTTAGGGGGTCAGACCCCAGGCCCCAAATTATAAATTGTTGGATTATATTGATAAATAAAATTGAAATTATTGTTAAAAATTAACTCTAAAAAAGGGCAATCAATTTTTCGTTTCATCCATAATAAATTATAATTCTCTTCGTCAATAATTTCTTTTATTTTTTGGCAGTCCTTGGGAGAGTTGAATATCTCGTCATATTTATTTTTTTTCCCTCCGGTAAAAGCGGAAAATACGGCCGTAGCCTTAAACCCGGTCAAGGGAGTAATCACCGCGCCCAAATAAGGCAGATGCAAAAGTTTTGCCTCTTTATTGTTTCTTTCTTTCAAATATTCCAGAACCTGCAAATTATTTTGACCCAACCACCGAGCATGAACAGCCGGATTAAAGGAGGAAAGGGACCGGGCATAAAATTTAAAATTAGGAACCAAAATCGCCAGAACAATCAAAAAAAGGCAAACTGTGGCCAATGTTTTTCTTTTTGAAAAAAAACTGAAATTTTTGAAAATATAGACTAAAATATAAGCAACATAAACGCCGAGAAAAATGCCGATAAAATAAATAATCCTCATATAGTGAAAACCCAAACTAAATCTAAAAATCGTGGCTAAAATAAAATCCAGCAACAAAAAAATAAACAAACTATGGCAAGGCCAAAATTCTTTCTTTTTTATCGTCTTTAAAAATCCTAGCAACCCTAAAACAACTAAAAAGATATTTAAATATTCAGGGACAGCGGTCCTGTCTTGACCGCTAAGATAACCTTTATAAATTATTTTATCCATTAAAAAAGAAGCGTTATTTTTAAAAATAATTAAGCCGAAGAGTAATGCCAGGACAATCAAAAAACCAATGTAAAATAAATATTTTTTGTCAATTTTTTTGTTGACCAAACCATAAACAAAAACATAAATTATTAATAACAAAACTAAGGGCGGATAACAAAAAAATGACATCAAGCTGAAAATCACAAAAGCAAAAGAAACTCTTTTTTTCCGTTGGAAAATAATAAGGGCCAAGAGAAGAAAACAAAAACCCAAAACAAAGGGCTTAAAAAATACCAACCCTAAAATCCTAACATCGCTTTGGAGGGAAAAAACCAACAAACTGCCAATAAAACTAACTGAAGGGTTAAAAAATAAACTTAAAAAAAAGAAAAAAATCAAAACAAAAAAAATTCCTTGTAAAATGGGCAAAACAAAGAACTTGTCTGGAGAAAGACCCAACTTTTGGGCAAAAAAAATAATTTCATGAAAAAAGGGACTGCCGTCAATAAAGGGCTCATAATTCTCATAATAAAAAACGTGGGGGTGAAAAAAATTCTCTTCCAAAGACATGCTAATAGTATAATGCTGCCATTCGTCGGTGTGCAGGGGATAGGTGTAGAAAGAACTATAAGGGCTTTCTGACAGCCGGCCGTAACTGAAACGGGGCAATAATACAAAAAAAACAGAAACTAAAACCAAAATAATAATAAAAAATATTTTTTCTTTTTTTGCTTTTATCGCGTTCATGTTTTTTATTTTAACATTCTTTAAAAAATTTACAATCTACGAGGTACAATCTACGAGGTCTCGCCTCGTAGATAACCTCGTAGATAAAAAAATTTAATCAAAATCACACCAAATTGAAATTTTTGTCATATAATCCTTTGTTGATAAGGGTTTTAGAAGGAATGTTTATGGGGTCAGACCCCAGACCCCAGGGGGTCAGACCCCAAGCCCCATAAAAAATTTACAATCTACGAGGTCTCGCCTCGTAGATACGCCTCCTACGAGGTCTCGCCTCGTAGATAAAAAAATTTAATCAAAATCACACCAAATTGAAATTTTTGTCATATAATCCTTTGTTGATAAGGGTTTTAGAAGGAATGTTTATGGGGTCAGACCCCAGGATGTAATGATCAAAATCTACGATCTACGAGGTCTCGCCTCGTAGATAATCTCGTAAATGAGTTTGTTAAAACTAAGGTGTAATACTATGGGTGGACTTGCACAGGATGTGTACTATTATGGGTGGATTTTTACAGGGTATTGACAAAAGGGCAAAAATGTGCTTTAATATTAACAGATAAGATAAATTCGATCTTTACAAAAAAACAAAAAAGGAGGAAATCATGAAAACAAAATATTTTATCAGTGTTTTGTTGGGATCGCTTATATTTTTTCAAAATGTAAGCGCCCAAGAATGGGACAAAGAATATCCGGAACTTATTGAATCAGATTTTAGTATTCAGACAATCGGTGAAATGGAAAATGGCTATGTCTACGCCAACCTAGGGTGCCAAGGTCAAATGAGTTTATTAAAAATAAAAAAAGAAAATGGTGAAATTATCTGGCATCAAGAGCACCGCATCACTGGCTATACACACCCCAATAAAATCTTCACACTGGCGGACGAAAAATTATTAATAATCGGAGGTACTGATAATGGCCATTTGTTATTAATTACCGACAATTTGGGAAATGAATTAAAAAGGAATACCTGGTTGCCAGATAACTATACGTGGGGAGGCCTGACTGACGCAGTTGAAAACGGAGACAGTACCTATACGGCCTTAGGATTTCTAAAAAGTGAAGACGGTGGGTATTTTTGTTTGGTAAAATTCGACCAGAATCTGGAAATTCTATGGGAAAAAGCTTATCTCCCAAAGGAAGGAGACGTTTGCGGAATAACAATAGGTAAGGATGATGATGATTATGTTCTTTTTGGCGGAATTCATGGTCAGTTTGCCGGGTATAGAGGCGGCTTGATAAAACTTGACGGGGAAGGAAATCTTGTTTGGCAAAAAACATACCCAGAACACGAAATAATGGGAGCAGAATCGCATTTAACTGTTACAAAAGATGGCTATCTGATCTCCGGTATGTCAAGACATAATTATAACTCCGGACCTTATTGCGCCGGACTGATAAAAATTGATAAACAGGGAAGTGTTGTTTGGCAGAATAATGATGTTCTAAATAGTGAAACGTCTCCTGCCGGGATGCTCGGTTGTTGGGAAAAAAATAATGAGTATATCGGAGTGATAAAAGGTAGGCTTTCAAAGCCCTACTCAAGCTGGGAAGAATTACATGTTGTCAAAATGGACGCCTCTGGTAATTTAATATACCAAAAAAAATGGGAAAAATTGGAAACAGGTAACGCTATTTTAACGCAAGACAAATTTTTGTTAATCAGCGGCGGAAGGGGCATTCCCTGGGCTATTAAGATCGCCGTGCCTGAAAACGCAAACATCAAAAATCCTCTCCCCCCTCCTACCCTGGCAAAAAACGTTGACTTAAAACAGAATTTTCCAAATCCCTTTAATTCGGCAACAACAATTGAGTATTGGATTCCTAAAAGAACATTTGTGCAAATCATTATCTTCGATATCACTGGTAAAATTGTTAAGACGTTTTTTTGCGGCTTTCAAGAGCCGGGAGGTTATGCGTTAATCTGGAACGGAAAAAACGACAAAGGAAACTTTGTCGCCAGCGGCGCATACATCTACCAGTTGTCTACGGACCAGGCAACGGTTCGTAAAAAACTGATTTTAGAAAAATAAAAAACAAAATGCAAAAAAATGGAGACCATCATTAAATGAAGGTCTCCATATTTTTTGTAGATTTTTTGCTTATTGCCACCCGTAAAACGGCATTGTTGTAGGAGCGAGTTGAGGCAAATATGGATCATACCAACACCTGTCCACGGCCTCGCCACCACCACATCCTGAGAGGCCATAGGGGCCTATACCGGAACAACACATATAATAATACCAGATAATTTCACCAGATTCCGGATCCTCTTTGGGTCGCCAATAAAATTTATCACAGTCGGAGGGACAATCATTATTACTGTATTTATCATATTTAGAAAATTTTTTATAACGAACACCTTCAACCCAATCAAAAGGAATCCCGTCCCAATCTACCTTCTTTGTTTCACTTTTAAAAACCCACTGCTCATCAATTGATGAATTGTCCAATAACTCGGTCCCTTCTTCGCAAACAATACTATCATCACACAGTCCTTGTCCACTACTAAGAGTGAGTATGCCCGATGATCTAAAAGAATAATTCTCATTCTCAAGTGAAGAGTATACGCACGCGCAGGCCCTTCTACCCTGACCTCCTCCTGATTGAATCATGCTTCCTGCCCTTAATATTGCTCCCCCGTCCAAAATGATTTTTCCGCCATTAAACAAAAGCTGATCGCCAAATATTAAATAAGCATCAGGCTTTAATGTAATATCTGCCTCGATGATTACGCTCTCATTTTGACTCCCATAAATCGCAGGGACGTTTGCTCCCTCACAAACGCTTTCTCCGCTTATACAATCGGAATCATCATCACATGTAACAGTAAGATTATTTGAACATCTTAACATAGGCAAACATTCAAAGTCAGTAATTTGGCAATCCTCATTTGATTGGCACGTCTGACGTGGATAATTTAAACAGGTTCCAATCTTGGAGGTTAAGATGGCCGCCTCTTTAAAAGAAATATTTTTATTATTTACTATTAACCTTGTCTCTCCCTGAACCGCTCCAAGGGTATTTGTGTTAGGATCTACAACGCACTTTCCCGAACTGTCACAGACCATACCGTAATAACAAGCTTGCTGGCCAGAAGTATAATAAGCGCAATAACCCGAACCGCTACAAAGACCGGTCAAACATCCTTCAGCTAGACACTCGTTGTTTAAATCTTTTCCTGCGGCAATATTGACACAACTTCCATCATAGCAAAGTTTACATGTGCCACAAGGATAGTTCTTTTTTATCCCTGCATTGTCCGGCGCTTTATCGCAAGCGTTTTCTTTGTTGTGTGCTAGAAATCCGTTAGCGAAATAATTGTGGTATTCGTCAACCTCCAGGTTATAAACGGATTTTTTAAATAAACTCTTTTTTATTTTGGTTATTTCCACAAATTCCAGTTTATCACCATTTATTCTTCCAATTTTATCTCCTACTTTCAAATTTTCCACTTTTAAATAACCATTTTCCGTGTATAAAGGATGGTCTTTAGTCACTCTCAAAGCGCTTTTGTCCTTAAATTCAATTGAATAATAATTTTGCTTTTCATGTTTAAAAACATTATTTACCTCGACTTCTTTTATTTGTTTTTTTTCAGTATCATATCCCTGGACCAGGTCGCCGACTCTAATTTTATTTATTTTTTTATCACCTCCCCATGTAGTCTTAATCATGGTGTCGGCGGTAAAACAACCCCAGCTCTTGAGGACACAGCAAACTTCTCCCGGTTCTTTTGCTCCGCAAAGACGATTGTTAGTGTCTGAACAATACATCCTGTCTTGAGGACAGGCCAGCGTCTCTGCATTAACGCATACACCACTACTACTACACGCTTGACATTCAGGGCATTCCTGCTCGCCGGAAGTATAATAAGCGCAATAACCCGAACCGCTACAAAGACCGGTTTTGCAATCATCAAAAGGACAATCATTCTTGGGGTCTTCCCCAATTGCTACATTAATACAAGCGCCACCGGAACAAATTTTACAAGTCCCGCAATCGCCGTAAGGATCGGTACCGGAAGTGATATTGACGCAGGTCCCGCTGGCATTGCATTGTTGGCATGTTGCGCAATTGCGCTGGCCGGAAAGATAATAAGCGCAGGCTCCGGCACCGTCACAATTACCGGTATAACATCCGGTGGTGCCGCAATCGCCGTAAGTATCGGATCCTGAAGCCATATACTGGCAAGTGGCGGAAGAACCGTTGCAATACTGACAGGTGCTGCAGGATTGTTTGCCGCTTAATTTGACATCTTGTGGACAATAGGGCGCGCCGGCAATACAAGTTTCAGCCACATCGCAGGGTCCGGCCGCCGCGCGGCAGACAGTGCCAGTGGGCTTTAAAGCGTCACTTGGACAACTGGCGGACGACCCCGTACAATTTTCAACCTCGTCGCAAAGATCGGCCGCCGTACGACAGACAGTGCTGGAAGAATAATAACAACCGGTGGAGGTATTACAGCACGCACCGGAAGTGCACTGCGAACAGCCGCCGCAATCGGAATCCTGAGCGTCTTTGTATCCGTCTCCGTCGTCATCCACGCTGTTGGAACAAAGATTCTGACAAGTTGATTGTCCGGCAACGCAACTGCTATTTTCCCCGCCGCCACAGGTTGTTACTAAAACAAACCCAGGTGCGCATGCTCCCAAACCATTACAAGCGTCTCTCACCACCAACACACTAGAACCACAAGAATAAGCGTTGCAACCTGTCACTGATATGCCTGCGCCTGTGCCGGAATTCCAAGTATTGACGCCATCGCAATATCTTGAGTTATATGTTTTACATTTATTGGCCGCATTGCACTGATAACTGGTATCAGTTGCGCTACATAACCAGCTGGGGTTGCCATAACTGCCCAAACTCCCCGCGCTATAACCTTCATGACCAGAAACTCCTTCGGAACAAGCTTTGCCCGCCGCGGCGCAAAAATAGTTAGAGCTGTCTATTTCCTTGCGACAATTTCCGCTGGCGCAATCACTATTTTCATTGCAAGCCAATCCATTAGGCAAGATTGGAATACAAGCGCTACCGGAACAATAGTAGCCGGAAACGCACTGGCTATTTGAAGAACAACTTGAATAACAAGTGGGGGCGGCACATTTAAAATGATTTTTGCAATGACTATCCGAAGTGCAATCAATCCAACTGCCACTACTACAGACGTCTAGGTCGCCGTCGCCGTCCGCATCATGAGTGGTGTTCGTGTTATAACATCCTGAGCCGATTCCGGCAATGTCGCTGTTTCCTCCTCCCATGGCCGGCGCATCGTCAACACAATCGGTTGACTGGTCGCAACACCAGGTGCTGTTTATTCCGTCAGTAACTGAACCGGTTTCTGATTTTTTATAACCAAAATAAATATTCCGGGAACAATAATCGCCATTCCCTTCAAAAGAGATACTCATATACCCATTTGAGCCCCCTAAATAAGAAGAAAGACTTATCCACATATTGTGCCAAGAACAGCCTGAATAATTATTTTCTGTCCGATCAGCATCGCCCAAGTCGCCCCTAACTCCAGATGCATTTTGATATAAAACATTACCACCGTTCCAACAAGGGTCATAAACATAACCCACACATAAATCAGTATCGCCTTGGTTGTAAAAAGTTTTTACGCCGAAATCACCCTGTCCGCTATGGCCGTGACACCACCAGTCGTTGGGATAATTATCTCCTAAAGGAGCGCCCATACCCACAGTTTTAGAATTATAACCATTGGTTAAACCGCCAAACACTATATTGCCCCGGAAAATGTCATAAGATGGTTCGCAGGTATACTTAGAGCCCTGTTGAATACAGTGAGGTTCTGTTAAATCAGGATATTCCGTTGAAGGGCAGGCAATATAATTTGGCGAAGACGTTGAACCACTAACATAGTCTTCACAAAACCAACCTGCTGAACATTTTGAATCATCACAGCAACCAATGTCGCCGCTGCTAACATTACAGCTACCGGAACTATTACATTTATATCCCGTGTACCTGGTATTCCCGGAACAATTATCCGTACCACTGCAATAAGAAGTGCCAGTGGTGCCGCAGGAACTGGTTAAACTATAACCAGAAGAAGCATAAATCGTGCTGGATGTTTGGCCGGTACTGGAACACAGAGCCGGATCGCCGTCGCCGCCCAGACATCCCTGCCAATACCGCGTGCCGGAACAGGCGCCGTCAGTGCATGAATTAGTATAAGTACAATAAAGACCAGAAGAAGGAGCTACTTCGCTACCAGCGCTGCAAATTTTTCCGTCCGCGCTTACCGGGGTATAATCGTCTCCCTGATCCGTGGTCGGACAAGTAGCGGAAGAACCGGTGCATTTGTAAATGTCCCGTTTTTTCATGCATGCGTTACTGGCATGGCAACCGTTATAAGCAGAGTAGCCGCAAACCGTGCCAGCGGCCTTAATCCCACAGCCGTCACAACAAGCGCCGGAAGTACAATCGCAGGGCGTACAAGTATAAGTTAATAAATTACAATAATATCCGGAAGCGCATTTAGTGTTGTCACAACAACCAATATCTCCAGCTGGCACGCTACAAGAACCAGAACCATTACACTTATATCCCGTATATCTGGTATTACCCGAACAATTATCCGTGCCATTGCAATAAGAAGTGCCAGTGGTACCGCAGGTATCAGTTAGGGTATAGCCCGAAGAGGCGTAAACCGTTAGTGACGGCCAGCTTGAAGAATATTGTCCCTCATCACAAGAAAGGCCATCTCCTGCGCAACTAGTAAAATATACGGTTCCCGAACAAGACCCATCACTACATGTGTCCTTGGTATCACAATAAATAGAAGTGGTCGGATCAATTTCGTTTCCGCTTGAACAGACTTTGCCGCCGGCAACATAAGTAAAACTATCTCCCTGATCCGTGGTTGGACAAGTGGCAGAAGTGCCTGTACATTTGTAAATGTCGCGGTACTTCTCACAAATACCTCTACAACCTTTATAGGCGGAATAGCCACAAACCGTGCCCGATGTTTTGTAATGGCAGCCGTCGCAACAAGCGCCAGAAGTACATTCGCAAACACAAGTACTGCCTAAAGGAACATAGCCGGATTTACAATTACAGCCGCAATAAGTAAGTCCCTGACTGGCATAACTGCATAATTCCGGCATTCCCAGCCAGCCCTCAGCAGTATCATACACGTCCACACAGGTTGCGTTATTCGCGCTACAAACAGTATTACAAATCCAGGGAGAATAATTAGTCACCTGAATCTGATAAGCGTAAGCCGGTTTAAGCAATAAAAAAACGGCAAAAACAAATAATCCTAATAATATTTTATTTTCTCTCACGGAACGGTTTAAGCTATTATTTTTTTTCATAAATTTTATTTTTAAAAATATATTTTTAAAAAATTATTCAACACCGTCCAGCCTTATAAAATACGTTAAATCATCCGTCTGCCCCAGCTCGTTTTCCGCCAGAAACTTGGCCCGGAAAACGTCTCCAACGCTATGGACTTTCCAGGTCGCCACCCACTGGCCTTCTTTCCTGTCCGCATCAATGAATTCCATATTCATTTTTTCTATCAACGTTTTTCCGAATTGGTCCATAATCTCCAGAGTAACGCTTTTGACGCCGTTCGGATCCCTCATTTTTATGGAAATAAGATGGTCTTCGCCGAGCTTCGGTCTTTGGGGACTGGTGGTGCCGGAAACGAATTTGGGATATGAATCCGGCGAAGAACTGACTTTGAACTGATGGACTTCTTCATTTTCCTCCGCTAATCCCTGATTCCCCATATTTTGCGCTTCTTGCGCCAATTCATTTATCTCTTCTTCAGAGAGAACGTAAAGCTGAGGTTCTTTCTCCTCTGTCAACTCGGTTTTCCCGTCCTTATTAATCTGAAAATAAACAAGGACCAAAACAATCACGAGTGAAACGATTAAGGAAATAATGATATTTTTTTTCGCCATATTCTTATTTTAACAAAATTTTTTGAAAAAAGTAAGTGCAAAATAACTTTTATTATCTTACAATTATTTTAACATTCTTTAAAAAAACGGCAAATGAAGTCATTAGAAAATGTGGGCTTCCCAAGAATTATTAATTTTTCACCTTTTAGCAAAATATAAGATTAACACTAAGAATTAATCAGCTAACAAAAATACTAATAAATCCCTGATGAGTTCCTGATGAGATTCCACCTCATCATATTTTATCATATCCGGTTTCTGTCTATATTCTAACGACTCACTTTTATGCCTTGCGCTTCTGGGTTTGTCGCTAAATTGGTATCTCTTTCCGGCCAGTCGAAACGCGGAGCGATCAGACGATAGGAAACGGCCACGGCATCAGTGCCGAAAATCGTCAGGGTATTTTCCTTTTCATCAAGTTCATACCAGACTTCAGCCCGGCCCTCCGGCGTCAGACTGACGACCAAATCCTGCCAATCATAACCGAAAGCCGTAACCTGCCTGAATAACCATAAATCAGAACCAATTTCCTGTTCGTTAAAATCAATAACATATTGATAATCGGTTCCTCCAATTTCTAAATCCGAATTTCTAATTTCTAAACTGTTTTGAATTTGTGATTTGTTTCGGATTTCGTGCTTCGTGCTTCTGATTTTTTGGGAAAGTTTTACTTTCCCGGTTGTTTCTTCATTCAGGCCGGTCGTGAAATGACCATAAGTGGCATATTTGACGCCATCAATCTCGTAAACAGGATCAATCTCATCAGCATTGATTTTACCATGAACTATTAGATTCCCCATTGTATGACTTGCGTAAGTACTACTGCTCCCGGCATGCCACACCCATGAAGTAGCCGTGCCACTTGGCGCTGCCCTATAATTAATATGTGTTGTGGCGCCGCCACCGATAACAATTTCATTTCCGCCGCTTTGCAATGTTAAATATGAGCCGGTAGTATCTATATAATTTGAGGTTGAATCAATATAATATCGAGTAGCCAATGTTGTCCCATTAACATCTAATTTTTGACTAGGGTTCGTCGTGCCGATGCCGACATAAGCGCCATCTGTATAAACAGGACTATCCCCAATTGTACTTGTTCCTGTAAATTTAGGAAGATAACCAGATGTCCCCGTTCCCGTCCCCGTTCCCGTAACCGGATTTGTCAGTGTAGTTTGAAAATAACTTGTATTATGTCCATCTAGTAGGTCAGCATCCAAACCGGAACCAGAGCCGTCAGTAGTAGATGTCCATATTTGTCTCCATCCTGGAGAGTACCCGGTCCCTTGGTCATTATAAACAAGTATTTTTCCTCCGCCACTACCCGTAGTTGGCCTTGTTACTCTAACATGTATATTACCCCTAGTAACGTCATTAGCATTGTCTGTCCATGTTTCTATAACACATCCTGCTAATTCAAAAGTTCCATATCCTGTATCTGAAATATCACTATTACCGTCATAACTCCAAGTAGCTTTCATTATACTATGGTAATTATTAAAAGCACCCTTAGATTCTAATTCACTAATAAAATTTGCTGTGGTACCTGAATTTGTAAAAGATACTGTACCTAAATCTGTCACTTCGTTATGAGTTGTGAATACGCTTGCATGGCTTCCGTCCAGCAAATCTGCATTTAAATTACTTACTAATGTAGTTGATGAAACCGCTAATGGCGCCGTGCCAGTGGCAACCGTAGAAACCAATTGATTTGTGGTGCGAACATTGCCTCCGTTGACGTCTAACTTTACTCCCGGACTTGTCGTGCCAATGCCGACATTGCCACCGCCCTGTACTAATAAAACATTATTAGGACTCCAATAGTTAAGCGCTAAAGGCTCACTGCCCGCATTATCAATAATGAACCAATCTGACGTGCCCTGGATACTCGGCTGTCCAGAGACTCTACCAACCTTTAGGGCCACGCCTGAAGAAGGGCTTGCCACCTCTAATTTCGCCCCCGGACTTATCGTGCCGATGCCGACATTGCCGGGGAAACTGTAATTGCCGCCGCCGGTATCGGCGCCAAAAGCGCCATTGGAAACATCCGTAGCATTAATACTAACCGTTCCTCCTAAAGTGCCAGAAAGCGTTCCCGCGCTTAATGTTCCGGAAATATTGGCATTTCCGCTAACGTTCAATCTGTATGACCCGGGAGCCGTGGTGCCGATGCCGACATTGCCATTAGGTAAAATATTGAATAAATTATGATCATCCGTAAATCCATCACCATAGTTAATTGCAAATTCATTGTCTTGATTGTTGCCTACAAACCAA
>JAQTOB010000003.1:73025-80645 GCA_028713575.1 Patescibacteria group bacterium | reverse complement strand
TTTTGGCAAGAATTTTGATTCGCTTCTCACATGTTTGCTCGCAGAAGATGAAAAAACTGGCCTTTTTAATTTTTTGCTTTTGAATTATCTTATTGCTGTTTAATAAATTTTCCAAAGTTGAAAGAGATTTATTTTCAGGAATGAAAAGCCAATTTTTGGTTATTGGATTTAAAAATGGTCGTTCTTTAATAAAGGCACTAAACAATTTTATCATCTCAGCAGCTTCAGTACGTTTGTATGGCTTTAACATATCCGTTTCGCCGCCACAAGTAATGATTATCGGTTTAACAATTTTGTTTTTTACGACAAAATCATAAATCTTATTAAAGACCATTTTTAAATAAAAATTATAATTTTCGTCTTTCAGAATGTTCTTGGGTATCCCGTACCCGAAAACTAAAAAAATATCATTCATAAATTGGGTAAAAAATTAGAACAATTTCGTATAACGTTTCGGCATATCTGAAGTTGCGATAGCAATTTGGGAAAGCATTTTTCGGAGAAAAGTACGAACCAGATATGCCGTGTTAGCTGATGTATTCCTTTCTTTTTTGTCTCTCCTCAGCGAGACCGCTTTTCTATAATGAACAAATTTTATTTTTGTCTTGGCGTGGGGGCAGGGAAGCCGGGGATAAATGCCCTGGAGCCAAGGCTCTGATTTATTTCCCTTTTTTTCTTTGTCGAGTTCTATTTTTCAGATATCGCTCAACCGCTTCTCTTGAAGTCAACCAATTTCTGCCTTCTTTATATGCTTCCAATTTTCCTTGCCTTGCCAGTAGATTTAAATATTTTGCAGAGAAAGATGTGGTTTTAGATATTTCAGTCAGTGAAATAAATTTTTCTTGTTTTATCGTTGCTGGCGTTAAGGTTTTCAGATAAATATCAAGTGAACGCTCTACGGATTGGGCGATAAATTTTACCAGGGGTTCGTATTTTCCACTATCTGCTTTTCCCAACACATCATAATATTTTTTACGATCGTTTTTCAAAATAATGACAAGGGGATAGCCTGTTTGCATGAGCAGTAAATTCATTGTTAAACGCGCGGTTCTGCCATTGCCGTCAAAAAATGGGTGAATATGAACCAATTTATGATGTAGTAGAGCAGAAAGTTCAATAATATTTATTTTATTTTTCTGTGTCTTAAGCCAACTGATTAAATTTATCATTTTTTGTGGCACCTGTAATGCATCTGGTGGCGTGTGTTTTGCTCCGCCTATAATAACATTGGCATTTCTGTATCGTCCAGCCCACTTTTTATCAGTTTCCTGAATAATAATTTGATGCAAATTTTGTATAAGCATTTCAGAGATGGTATGTTTTTTGTTCTTATCTATCAGGTCATATAGATATTCCAGCGCGGCATAGTGATCTTTCGCTTCCAAGTGATCTTTTAAAGGTTTTCCTTTGACCGTTATGCCCTCGTTGATAACCAAAAAAGTCTCTTTTAGGGTCAAAGAGTTACCTTCAATGGCGTTTGAATTATAGGTCATTTCTATTTGAAATTTCTCTCGTAATTTTTGTATCGCGGACTTCGGTAATGGTCGAAGTTTATTAAGTTTGGTAAGTTTTTCTTCCAAACGTTTTTTTACTATAGGAGATAAATAAGTCATAAAAACACTTAATATGGTTTAGTTAATTATCTATAGTATACCATATTAAGAGAATAGGTCAAATTTTTAATTTAAGTGGGGACTGTCCCCCTTTTTAAGTGGGGACTGTCCCCCTAAACTGCCGCCCCAATACCCTCATCAACAAAGCGTTTCGGAACGATTTTCCAAATTTAGAACTATTTTGACTACTTTTTACCTTATTAAAAATATTAGTCCCTGGCCTGTTAAAAAATATTTTTTGTGATTGCGTGTAACGTTTTGGTATGTGGAAAATTTCGGAAACTTCCCTTTGAATTATAATAGTATTTCTAAAATTTAGAAGGATAATCTTTAAAATACTCGTCAATTAATTGAATGTCTTCTAAATCTTTTTCTCTTTTAGATATTTCTTTCCACCTTTTTACTTCCTCCAATCTCACAAAGGGTAAATCATCAATAATCTCTGCATTGTCAATTAGTTGACTAGTGTTCCAGTCCCCGGGACCCCAGGTTTTATAGAATTCAATTCCGCTATTTTCGATCATCTCAATATAACGACCATCTCTATTAAAGCTTTTAAGCTCCCAACCTGGCATAGTTTTGTATTCGTCAAAAAGCGATTCATCTACTATAAGGTCAAGATCGTGGGTATCTCTAATATTTCTTATGCCAAGAGGGCCGCTCCCGAAAATAGCGAATTTACCCTCCGGTAGATTAAATTTTCTCAGTTGTTCAAGAAAAAGAGAAAAAGATTTATTCATATTAGGTGTTTATTAGATAAAACAAAAATAAATTTCCGATAACGTTTCAGCATATACGATATTGCAGAGCAATATGGGTGGAGCGATTAGCAGGAGCGAAGCCGTATATGCCGTGTTATGCGATGCGATGAAAAGTTTTTATTTTGCGATAGTAAAATCATTCGGGACAATTTTTAATTTTGAGTTGATACTGATTCAACTATAACATCCATAGTTTTAATAAAATTTTGACATTCACTATCATCTTGAGCTTGCGAATCACCAACAAGAGTAAAACTTAATACTCTATTGTTTACATTAACAAAAGCATGTTTATAGTAATATGAACCATTCCCCTTCCTTTTTGATTCAATGATTCTATTTTTAAAAGGAATTTGAATACTATAATCTGAAATTATTTCCCCAAAATATGTATCACCTTTGAAGCCAATAATTTTATCAATGCATTTTTCAAATATTTCTGTTTGGGATGGATTGCAATAATCCTTTTCTTGAGTGCCGTCTTTCTTAAATGGCCAAGGATTTACATCTACGCGTATATTTAAACAACTTTTATTTATTCTGTTTTTTAGAGAAAGAAGAAAATGATTATATGCATTAACATCAAAATCTTCTGGTATATATGGTCCTTCATACAACCCCACCCATTCTTTTGGAAACTTAAATATAAAACCATGTTCTCGATTTTCAACAACATTCCAATTATCATATTTTTTAGATAATTCTTCTATTTCGTCTTTTTCTTCATGAACACTCTCTGTGTTGTTAATTCTAGTAATTTTTTCTTGATTAGTAGTAGCTTCTCCTGTCTGCGAAGTATTGTCTGTTGTTTTTTGCAGATTAACAACATTATTTTTTTCCTGGGAACATCCAGTAAGAAATATCGTTATTGTTATTAGTGAAAAAAAAATAATTGTTTTTGAAGTTTTCATGATTTTATGGTTAAAAAATTAAAAATTGTCCCAAATGGAATTTCTGAAAGAAATTCTAAAACCTTTCATTATTTCGTCACAACTCGTTATTATGCGAATTATATGAGCAATGTCTATGTCTTCTTGTATATTATACGAACTCAGGATATGATTATTTATCATAATTACTTAACTATCTCCAGTTTATTAGTTTTATAAAATTATACAAGGGCGTCCAAAAAAAACAGCTCAAGAATAAACAAGCTACCAAAAAGAGTTTTTCAAATGAAAAACTCTTTTTGGTGGACCCGAGGGGAATCGGACCCCTTACTCTTCCATGCCATGGAAGCGTGTTACCGGTATACCACGGGCCCAAAACCTTTGCTTCGCGAGAATCCGAAACTCTAAAATCCAAAATCCTAAACTCAGATTTTTTATTTTTTATATTTTATTTTTGATTTTAGCCGCCTCTTCAGCCACGATTGGTGCCCAGGGCGGGACTTGAACCCCCTCCTTCGCCAAGGCTACGGAGGGCGAGGCGAGGATGGATTTAGGTATTCTCGTCCTCCGAAGTTTTAACGTAGGAGGATGCCCAGGGCGGGACTTGAACCCGCACGCTCTGACGAGCATAGAGCCTCAGTCTATTGCGTTTACCAAATTACGCCACCTGGGCCTAAACAACAGAAACTTATTTTTCCTGCCGTTTTTTTTCTTTCAATTTTTTCTTATAATTTCTTAAAAAATACAGTTTCGCCTTTTTTACTTTATATTCTTTAACTATCTCTACTTTTTTAATGGTCGGGCAATCAATGGGGAAAATTTTTTCCACGCCGACATTGCCGACCGCGATTTTGCGAACCGTAAAAGTAGCGCCCGCCTGATGCCCGTGCTTACAGGCAATAACGATTCCCTCAAAAACCTGAACCCTCTCTTTTGGATTACCCTTGGCGTCTGTTTCTTTTATCCGCTGATATACTTTTACCGTCATGCCGGGTTTTATCTCAGGCATTTTAATGTTTTCATTTTTTTGGTTTTTCTGTTCTTCTTGCTCTTTATTTTCTATTGTTTTAGATGAAGAAGATTGTTGATCAGTCATATTTTTTAATTAAAATTCTTTTCTATTATTTCTTTTACTTGATTAATTGTTTCTTTTAATTTCCCTTGTCTATTAATAACAACATAATCCCATTGATTCAGGTTTTCCATTTCCTGTTCTGCTTCGGCTAAGCGTTTCTCAATTACTTCCGGCGAATCCTGGTTTCTTTTTGCCAACCGTTCTTTTATCTTTTCCAGCGATTCGGCCGTTAAAAAAATAACTATTGAATCAGAAATTTTTTTTCTGACTGTCCTTGCTCCTTGTGCGTCAATTCGGAAAATAATCGGCCTATTTCCAATTAAGGCCTCTTCTACGGTTTTTATTCTATTACCATAATAATTATCATACACTACGGCCCATTCAAAAAATTCATTTTGTGAAATCATTTTTTTAAATTCCTGTTCCGAAATAAAATAATATGGATTGCCCTGTGATTCTCCTGGTCGGATTGGTCGGGTCGTAGTGGTAATAATACGATGATAATCCAACCCCGCCTGCTTTAAACCGTCAATAACGCTGTCTTTCCCTGAGCCCGACAGCCCGGAGATAATAAAAACTTTTGCCATAAAACTATTTTAACTCTGTTAAAAAGTTTTTTAATTCTATGGGTAAATCTTTTCTAAATTCACGCCAATTATTTTGTAAATCATTAAATCCTAAATAACAGGCATGAAGAAAAAGACGATTTAGTCTTAAGGTTTTTTCCAATTTTAAATTTTTTATTCTATGTTCTTTATCTCCCACGATTGGATGTCCAATGGATTTAAAATGGACCCTAATTTGATGAGTGCGGCCGGTAAATAAAAAAACGTTTAATAAAGTGAATTCTTGAGGTTGCGTGAATCTTTGTCGCACTTCATAGCCCGTTTTTGCTTCTTTTTCTTGCTTAATTTGTTTTCTATACAAAACAGCGATAATCTTCCCTTTTTTATTTCTTCCCAGGGGCAGATTTATTTCCCCTTTATTATCTTTTAAACACCCGTAAACTAAGGTCAAATATTCTTTTTTTATTTTTCTTCCCTGAAATTGTTCAAGCAATCTGTTATACATCTCTTTATTTCTTGCAATAACCATTAAACCAGACGCTTCTTTATCTAAACGATGAACTATTCCACTTCTTCCCAATTGACCAACTTCTTTTATTTCTGGGTAGTCCTTTAAAATTAAATCAACAAGGCAGGCCCCCCTGGAATACTTGTCCCCATGAACCAATAAACCGCTTGGTTTTTCAATAATCAAAAAATCTCTATTTTCTTCTAAGACGTTTATCTTATCAAATTTGCAAGAAAAGTCAACGAACATTTCAATAAAAATAAAAATTTCTTTAATTACTAATGTTTTTTACTGACCCGGTTTTTTAAAAATTTTATAGCGGCTTCTTTGGTCTTTATTTTTCCGTTCAATTGTTTTTCCCTAACCATTTCCAAAAATTTACCCACCCGTGGCCCCGGAGGTAAATTGAATTCTTGCATTATATCTATCCCTGTGATTATTGGTTTAGGCAATTCTTTCCTTGTCTCGCTTAATTTTTTTAAATCATTAATTCTCTTCACCATCTGATTAAATTTATCAAAACTCACCGGACCATGCTCAGTAATGGTGGCCGAAATATCAGCAAAAGAAACCTGGAGAAGTTTTGTTCCTGACAAATCGGGGTTAAAAAAATATTTTTCAATGGTCCTATTTCTCATCTTAGAGATATCTCCCCTAATCAGAATCATGTGCTGTTCAACCAGCCAGGCCGTTTCGTTTATATTTATTCCCACCTTGTCCGGAGAAGAAAATTTCAACTTTTGGAGTATTTTTTTTGTTTTTTCCGCTCCGACCGTATCGTGTTCATTAAAACGAATTCTATCTGTTTTATCTTTTTCCGGCGTTTGTATAGTATATGGTTTGCCTATGTCATGAAATAAAGTGGCAATTATCACTTCATTAGAAACTGCTTCTTTTCCAAAAAATTTTTTAAAACCGGTTGATTTTAGATTTTTTAACGCCAATCTAGTGTGTTGCCATACGTCTCCTTCTGAATGGTAATTTTTCGGCTGAGGACATCCTTTCATTTTCAAAAGTTCCGGCATTAACTCATTAAAAGCATCGCTCTGGTCATATAAATCAAAAGCTTTAACTGGATTATAAGAAAAGGTCCTGATAAATTCTTTGGCGATTACTTCATACGGAACTATTCTTTTCTCAATTAATGTTGATTCGGCAATCCGTTCAAAATAGATTGTCTCCGCCTTTCTGTCTATTCCGCCAATAAACTCCATTTTTTTCTTTAAAGCCCGCCACGTATCTTCTTCTATTTTAAAATTTAATTGACAGGATAACCTAATGGCTCTGAGCATCCGTGAATAATCCTCGGAAAAACGATCTTCTGGTCGACCCACTGCCCGAATTATTTTTTGTTTTAAGTCTTTCAGGCCCTGATAAGGATCTATTAATTGCCACTTATGTTCTCCTTTTTTGTTTTTATTGCCCCATTTTAAGGCCATGGCATTAATAGTAAAGTCTCGGCGACTTAAATCTTTTTCAATCTTCAGTCTTGGATTAGTTTGGATTTCCACGTCGCGATAACCGCCAGTTTTTAAGGAAAAATCTTGGCGAGGCAAAGCAATGTCAAATGGATTATGTCTGTCCCCGTTTTTTGGCGTAAATTTAAAAACTCCAAAAATTTGACCCACTAAATTAACTTCTCCTTGTTTTGATAAAAATTTTTCTAAATCATTAATTTTTACATTTCTCACAACAAAATCATAATCTTTGGTTTTTCTTGATAAAAATAGGTCTCTAACTGCTCCGCCAACTAAAAAAATTTCCGCAAAAGGAAACTTTTTTTTAAGATTTGTTATAAAACTAAAATCGTTTTTATCAAGAATTTTTGTATTTAAAACAAACTTATTTTTATTTTTCCCCCCCGTTTTTTCCTGATATTTCATAAAAAATGGTGGGCACTGGGGGACTCGAACCTCCGACCTTCACGATGTCAACGTGACGCGCTAACCAACTGCGCCAAGTGCCCAAAAATAAATCAAAAATAAAATGTAAAATTAAAATAGTTGAACCTTAAAGCATGGCCTGTTTTGCTTGTTAACTACAAATCAATCCTTCCGACCTCGTCTTTATAACGATTGATTTCCTTTTTCAAAAAACATTATGGTAATCAATCAATATATCAATGATTAACTATTTTAATCGTTTCAAGTGGGCGCGGGAGGAGTCTCCGCCAGGGGCGGATCAGCCGTACCTTAAAAAATAAATAA
>JAQTOB010000003.1:72449-72925 GCA_028713575.1 Patescibacteria group bacterium | reverse complement strand
TGTGGCTGAGAACCTCCGACCTCGTCTTTATAACGATTGATTTCCTTTTTCAAAAAACATTATGGTAATCAATCAATATATCAATGATTAACTATTTTAATCGTTTCAAGTGGGCGCGGGAGGAGTCTCCGCCAGGGGCAGCCTGTCCGCCCGCTGGCGGAGATCAGCCGTACCTTAAAAAATAAATAATGTGGCTGAGAACCTCCGACCTCGTCTTTATAACGATTGATTTCCTTTTTCAAAAAACATTATGGTAATCAATCAATATATCAATGATTAACTATTTTAATCGTTTCAAGTGGGCGCGGGAGGAGTCGAACCTCCGACCTCGTCTTTATCAGAGACGCGCTCTAACCAACTGAGCTACGCGCCCCCTTATAAACGCCCACTTGAAACTTTTAAAAGAAAAAAATCATTGCTATCAGAGACGCGCCCTGCCTGCCGCCTGTCTGCCGGTAGGCAGAGTAGGCAGGTCT
>JAQTOB010000003.1:0-72349 GCA_028713575.1 Patescibacteria group bacterium | reverse complement strand
TCTAACCAACTGAGCTACGCGCCCCCTTATAAACGCCCACTTGAAACTTTTAAAAGAAAAAAATCATTGCTATCAGAGACGCGCCCTGCCTGCCGCCTGTCTGCCGGTAGGCAGAGTAGGCAGGTCTAACCAACTGAGCTACGCGCTCATAACAATTATTTTAATGAATTATTTCTATTCGTCAATATTTGCTCACTAAAATAAATTATTTTAACCAATAAATAAAGCACAACATTTTTTGTGTTTTTATTCTTTTGCTTTTTAAAGCATAACAATTTCTATTAATTTATCAAGAAACGTAATTTTTATATAAAAATAAAAAAACCTATCAAACACAGAGAATCAACCTTTTTATTTAAGTTAAAATAAACTTAAATAAAGTCGACCATACCTCTTGCCTTAAAAAGGCAAGGGTTGGTTTCTCTAAATGAGGTGATCCATCCACAGCTTCCGCTACGGATGCCTTGTTACGACTTCGCCCCTGTCACCGGTCCTACCTTATTTCCGCAAACACGAACTTTCGGGTATTACCAGCTTCCTTGGCGTGACGGGCAGTGAGTACAAAGCCCGAGAACGTATTCACCGTGCCGTAGCTGATACACGGTTACTAGCGATTCCAGCTTCATGAGGTCGAGTTTCAGACCTCAATCCGAACTGAGACCGGCTTTGATGGGATTAGCTTCGTCTTGCGACTTTGCGACCCTTTGTACCGGCCATTGTATCACGTGTGTTGCCCAGGGCGTAAGGGCCATGCTGATTTGACGTCATCCCCACCTTCCTCCAGTTCATCACTGGCAGTCTTTTTAGAGTGCCCCTGATAAATCAGGGTAGCAACTAAAAATAGGGGTTGCGCTCGTTTTCCGACTTAACGGTACACTTCACAGCACGAGCTGACGACAACCATGCAGCACCTGTGCTAAATTCCGATTTGACGGTCAATCTTCCTTTCAGAAGACATACCTTTAGCATGTCAAGCCCTGGTGAGGTTCTTCGCTTATTGTCGAATTGAACCACATGATCCACCGCTTGTGCGGGCTCCCGTCTATTCCTTTGAGTTTTAGCCTTGCGGCCGTACTTCCCAGGCGGGATGCTTAACGCGTTAGCTTTTTTATAGCGACACTGAAAGGGTCGACACTTCCAATGTCCAGCATCCATCGTTTAGGGCGTGGAATACCGGGGTATCTAATCCCGTTCTCTCCCCACGCTTTCGTGTCTCAGTGTCAGGACCGTCCTAGCAAGCTGCCTTCGCATTTGGTGTTCCTGCTAATATTAACGGATTTAACCCCTACACTAGCAGTTCCGCTTGCCTCTTCCGGCCTCAAGTTTAATAGTTTTCCCAGCAGCCTCAATGTTGAGCAAAGAGTTTTAACTGGAAACTTATTAAACCACCTACACACGCTTTACGCCCAGTAAATCCGGATAACGCTTGCCGCCTTCGTCTTACCGCAGCTGCTGGCACGAAGTTAGCGGCGGCTTATTCCTGGGGTACACTCAGTAAAAACTTGTTCCCCCAGAAAAGCAGTTTACACTCCGAAAAGATTCATCCTGCACGCGGCGTCGCTCCTTCAGCCTTTCGGCCATTGAGGAAGATTCTCGACTGCAGTCTCCCGTAGGAGATTGGGCAGTGTCTCAGTCCCAATGAGGCGGGTCGTGCTCTCACACCCGCTACCCGTCATCGGTTTGGTGGGCTTTTACTCCGCCAACTGCCTGATGGGCCATAAGCTCCTCGAAAAGCGTGATTGCTCACTTTAATTATTAAACAAATGTTTAATAATCACATGAAGTATTAGTCCGTCTTTCGACGGGTTGTCCTTCTCTTTTCGGCAGATTACTAATGTGTTACGCTCCCGTTTGCCACTGTCCGATAAATCGGACCGTTCGACTTGCATGCCTTAGACACGCCGCCAGCGTTCATCCTGAGCCAGGATCAAACTCTCTTAAAAAGAGTTTGTAATAATTAATTGAATAGACTGGTTGATTCTCTGTGTTTAATAGGTTATGTAAAGAACTTGTTAAAATAGCGAGGTCAATAACCCCGCTATTCTTATATAAAATATAAATATAGATAGATTATTGACTAACTAAATTACATTATTAAAGTATTAACAATTTAATTATAACTATTATAAATAACCCTCAAATAATTGTCAATGCCTAATTGTGGACAATTAATAATTGTCATTTTAAGTGACTTAATTTCCACTCCTCAATTTTTTTATGATTGCCGGTTAAAAGAATTTTTGGAACATTTAATTTTTTATTTGTTCCTTTTTTATTTTTAATAATCAATATTTCTGGTCTGGTGTACTGCGGGTATTCTCCAAGGACTTTGCCTGTTTCTCTATGAATTACCAATTCGGACGAATTCTGAATGTTTTTAACATCTCTAAAACTGAATGTTTCTTCTTGTAAAGATTCTGATTTAATTACGCCGGGAATTAATCGTGTCACTGCGTCAACGATCGCCATCGCCGGTATTTCACCACCAGTTAAAATATATGGTCCAGTGGAAATTTTTTCATCGACAAATTTTTCTATTCTGGCATCAAATCCCTCATAGTGACCGCAAACAAAAATAATGTGGTCCAATTTCGCATATTGATGGGCCATTTTTTGATTAAATTGCTTCCCGTCGGGAGTTAATAAAATAATCTTTTCCTTAATTTTGCATTTTGATTTTTGATTTTTGCATTTGCTTAAACATCTTATTGCCTTATAAATAGGCAAAGGTTTAAGTAGCATGCCCGGCCCGCCGCCATAGGGCCGATCGTCTACTGTTTTATGTTTATCTTCGGTCCATTTTCTTAAATCGTGAATTTTAATTTTAATCAATTTTTTCTTTTGAGCCCGATTAATAATTGAAGTATTAAAATATGAATCAAAAATTTTAGGAAAAATTGAAATTATTTCAAAATTAATCATTTTTGTTTTACTTAAAAAGTAAAAATCGCGCCCAAATGGACAACGACTTTTACCACCCTTTTGGGTTAATTTATAATTTTAACTCTTCGTCGGCATTAACCCGGGGAGCTCTTCTTGTTGAGCCTTCGGGTTCTTCTATTTTAAGATTAACTCTTGCGTTGTTTCTCAAGCCGACAATTCTTAAAAGACTTCTAATTGACCGTGCGGTTGAACCCTGACGACCAATAATTTGACCCATGTCTTCTGGGTTGATTCTTAATGAAAGAAGAACTCCCATTTCATCAACCTCACGAGTAACTTTGACGTCTTCTGGATGAGTTACGAGTGATTTAATAAGAACTTCCAAAAATTCTTGGTCTTTGTGTTTTTCTGCCATACGTTTAATCTAAAATTTTATTATATTAACTAAAGAACCAATACGTTGAATGAATTCTCCCAGTCCGACGACCTTTTCGGAAACCGAAATTAATAACGGCCTCTCCTTAAGACTGGCAATTGTATCTGTAAAATTATTGTAATGAAATTTTTTGCCCTGTCAAGGCTTTTATTTTTCTGTTGGTACTTCCGGCGCTGTTTGCTCCGGTCCCGCCGGCGTTTCCTGTTTTTCTGTTACAACTAGATTTTCTTTTTTTTGCTTCTCCCCGCCCTCATTAAGAGTTACCGCTTGCCCGTCGGAAGGGCGAGGCGGGACGACTTTTTTCGCCGTCTGTTTTCTTTTGTTGGAAAGACTGGTAACCTTGACCTTCTTTCCTTTAATAATTCCCTGGTTAACTAATAAATTATGGACTGTCCCGCTCGGTTGTGCCCCCTGACTAATCCAATACTTAATTCGCTCCGCTTTTAAGGATATTTTTTTTGTCAGGGGATTAAAAAATCCCAAATCTTCCAAAAAATTACCCCAGGGGTCTTTATGATTTTCTAAAAGAATCACCCTAAAAAACGGCTGATTTTTTTTACCTTTTCTACTTAATTTAATCGTTAACATAAATTGATGACTATTAAAAGATTACGTGATTTTAATATTATAACACAGTCTTTTTAAAAGGCAAGGCGATTATCCGTCCTAAGGACAGGTGTCTGATTTTCTAAAACCCGCCTCTAATGCTTCCTGTTCTGTGCAAAAATATTTTTCTCCCTCGTCAAACTTTATTTTTACTTGGTTATAGTTGTAGCAATCTGGCGTAAAATACGTTTTACCATAGGCCTTCAAAGATATATTGCCTTTAATTAAACAATTTGGGTTAAGGGGTTGGTCGCCCATTTCTCCAAGTTCCGTATTGTGCATTTCGTCAAGACAATCCGTCCACATCCCTTCTTTATTGCTTATCGCCTGTTCTCGGGAAGCGGTCAATAGAGAAAGATACTTATGGTCCGGTGCCATGGTCATTAATCTCGCATAACCGTATCTAACCATATAATTATTTACAAAAGTATCATCTGCCAACTGGTTTCCGCTGGGTAAAACCACATAGCGAAGCAACCGGTCCAAATTATCCGTCCCGGAAATATCTTTTTCTAACCTTATTTCTTTTCCTAAAACCAATTCTTTCATCATTTCTTTTGCCTCCCGATAATAGCACTCTCCTTGTTCCGGCGCGTCAATACCAATAAGGCGGACAACTACCCCATCGTCAACTTCTATGGTGTCCCCATCAATAACGCCAGTAACCGTAACGACTGAAATGCCTGACCCCACCTCAACAACGGCTGTATCTTCCGAAACCGGACCGGATTCATTTAAACCAATAATTCCAAACAAAGCAACCACCGCGATGAGCAACCCGCCGAGAATCTTTTTTAACAGACTGCTGTTAGTGGATTCCATCAGGGCGATAACGCCAAGAATAGTGCCCAAAGCAATAATAAAACTCAACAGCAATTTTTTTATTTTTTTCATTTCTAATTTATCCATGTTTGTATAATTTCAATCCGCAGTTTATTTGTTATTGTCGTTTATTATACCACCAAAAACAAAAAAAGCGACCATTACAACTTCTTGCAGAACTTCTTACAGAAACTTCTTGCAGGTCAGACCTACAAGAAGTCCACCTTCTGCCGAACATTTTGTTTGTAGAGGTTCAACCCCTGTATCAGCCCCACCTCTACATCGGCTCATATCAAAATTGTATTTTTTAGTGCTTTAATCTCTTTTTTTGTTCTATTCTTATATCAATAAGCGCCAAAATCCCGCCGATACCAGATAAAAAATAACTAATTAGCTTATAATTATTCAGAATAATTCCGGCAAGAACAAATAAAAAAGCGAAGATGGCTAGTCTGGAAAGAGGTTTTCCTATCTTCTTTCTTCCTAAAATCAAAACAAACCAGATTAAAGCCAACATCAAAATAATCACTAAAACATAATTTTGAGGAGTAAAGAGAATATTATTTTCCATAATATCTATGTTATCTTCTTATAATTTTCTTGCAGTTCTTGCGGGTCAGAATTGCAAGAGGTTGCCCATGACCTCTGGCTTGGCACTGGCCTAAATTAAATTTTAATATGAAAATCTTGCCATGACGCAGGAATTAAAATCAATTATCTGCTTTAAGGGCTTATTGTGTCTTCTCTTATCTCTTGGATAATTTAATGCCAAACATTCAGATATTTAGTTAGTTAAAATATCTTCACTTAAAGCCGGATCCCATTTTACGGTTTGAACTATGCGATCCACCACGGCGTCAAGATCAAAGGCTTCTCGTTCATTTGTACAGGCCTGGCTTTGTTCTTCTCCGTAATTAGTACAATTCGGATAACGCAAAACAAAACTAACTGAAACCAATTTTCCTCCACTAAAAGTCGTGTAAAAGTAAGAAAAATAAACGCTTCCGGCCGCTCCCTCATTTTTAACATTAACACAGTAAATTCTGCTATCAACTGTTCTCTGACTGGTTATTTCAAACACACTGCTTATTTCTTGCGGAACTTCCACGCAGGAAAAACTGCCCGACTCTATCTTGACTGTTGGCGGCCATTTAACAACACTAATATATTTGGCCAATAATTCTTTTGGATATTGAAATGTTATTCCATCGTTATTGGTAGTTGTTGTCCATAAATTATTATTTATTTCGTTAATATTTAAACTTTCAGTAATACTCCAAAGCGAATAATAACGGCTATAATATCTATGAATAGCAACGGCGTTCGCTCCGGCGCTTGATTTAAAAAGATAGCCCGAGCCCATTTGTTCCGTAAAATCGTAGCCCTTGTCCTTCATAAAAGACTTAATTATCTCTGAATTATTGCTTTTGGTAATATATTTATTTTCCCCAATATCTAATTTTACAACATCTTTATTGCCAAAACTTAACTGGGCTATTCCTTTTATTTGTGGCCAGGGATTGCCTTCTTGAAAAATGATTGGTGAATAAAAAAATGCAAAAATACCCAATATTAAAACAATGAGGGATATAAAAAGTAATATCTCCTTATTTTTTGACTGATGTTCAAAAATCATAATAAATTATTATTTTCTTTTCCGGCCCCTGATTACAATAATTATCGACTTGGGGTCTGACCCCATAAACCATGCCTCTAAAATACTGATTAATAAAGCGTTTTAGAAGCAAAATTCAAATTTGGTGCGATTTTAATGAATACTTCTTATAATGCCTCTTGCAGGTCAGACCTGCAAGAAATTGCCCTGGAAAATTATATATTGATGTTTTGTTGATATCAACAAAACATCATCTTCTTATGGATAACTCCTTTAAAGAAAAATTGTTCCTCAGACGCTTAGCACGTCTATTACTTTGCCGTTGATGATAAAATCATCGGTCGGGGTAAGGTAAATGGGGTGAATAAAAAGTCCTGGAGGGATTGAACCCCTCCATCACCTAAAGTTTACTTATTCAAACTAATAATCAGGTCGCGCCGGGTTTCTAGACTTTTTCCCTTTTTATCTCACTAAAAAACTCTGCGCTATTTCAGTAAATACATCGCTGTCCCTATCCCAGTCCGCCTTAGTGGTGTTAAAGGAAAGTACCCAGAGGTCGTTGTCTCCGCCTTTAATAAAAACCATCAAAAGCTTAAATTCTATCTCTTTCTGAGTCACATTTCCTTCCATGGCCCAGGCTTCATTGGCATTGATTTCCAAGTCGTTCTCATTACTAAAAACAATGCCCGGGGCGACCAAGGCAATGTCCCTTTTGATATTAGCTATGTATTCCTCCCTGGTGGTGTTAACCAAAGAATCAAGAACCACTGTGTAATAGGGATGAAAATTTATCTGTTTGGCTCTTTGATCATTAACCAGGCTGGTCACGTCAACCGTCATCAGGGAAACGCCAGTCGGCGCAACTTGTTCCTTCCATCCTTTGGGTATTTTAACGCTGAATCCGTCTCCCAAAAAATCCCTATCTTGCAATTCCTGATTCAAGGTCGCGGACGAATTATTTTCCTCCATAGAAAAAGGGCTTTTTTGTTTTTTCGCTAAAAACAAAACAACGACAAGTAGAATAACCGTCACAATAACGATAATAATTATTTTTTCTGTTTTTTTCATAATTTCCCGTTTATTTTGTTGTCTCTTTTATATATTTTTTACTTAAACTCTATGACCAATCTGGCAGCCTTGTCTTTAACAACTAATCTGGCTGACTGATAATTTTTCGCCTGATAAAGAAAAGAAAAGTATTTATCCAATTCATTATTGATTATTTTTTCTGCCCATCTGGCCGGAATTTTAAAGCCGTAATATTCTGCCCGTAAAACATCTATTCCTATTTTATGTTCCAATGGCCGGGCAAAAACATATATTTTCCCTTTTAAAGTCCTGGTGAAAATCGTTTGAAAATGAAAAAATCCGTCCGTAAAGACGATTCTGGAATTTTTAACCAACGAATTTTTAAATTTTTCAATTTCGCTTTTAAATAGATAATTGGCCTCTGACTCGTTTAGAAAAAAGTATTCCTTATTCAGAATTATTTTTTCAATATCCCTCTTCCCAAACGACTCCCGCCACTTAATCGTTCTAATAGATAAATCGGACGTCTGGGCCTGAACAATCAAGGGCAGAAAAAGAAGAATGATTAGAATAAATATTTTTTTGCGCATATTTTCCCCTTAAAAATTTTATCTCTGATTTTATTATATCAAACACAAGGAAAAACAAAAGTTTTTCAACTCTTGTTTTTCAAATAATTGTTTTTTCTATATCTTCTTCTGTTTTCTGATTTCCTGATACACTTCCATCTTGTCTCCTTCTTCAATTTTTGGTTTGCCTAAAAACTTTAAACCAAATTCAGGGCCGGTTTTAATTTCATTAACATCTTTCTTATTAATTTGAAGCTGGACAATCTTTCCCTCTCCTTTCAGTTCTGTTCTTTGCATATCCTGTTCTGTTGTTTTGGTCCAAACTCTAATGATGGCATCCTTAATCGCCTTACCTTCTTTGAGTCGGCCGCCTAAAATGGTTTCCTTGCCCTTTTGCTGAAAAACCTTTAAAACCTCAATTTCGCCGATTTTTTCCTCAATAATTTCTACGGATAAAAGTTTATTCATCTCCTGCTTGACGTTTTCAATCAAATCATAAATAACGCGATAAATATCTACTCTCAGCCCGAATTCATCGGCCAGTTGCCGAGCGCTATTACTGACATTCACATTGAACCCGACCAGCCAGGCCTGTGGAGCCTTGGCTAAATCTACGTCCGTTTCTGTTAAATTTCCTAATTCTTTTTTTAAAATATTTATTTTTATCTCTGGATGCTCTAATTGCTCCAAAGATTGAACAATGGCCTCTAAAGAACCAAGAACGTCAGCCCGAATAATAAAATTTATGGACTTTGTCTTTTGATTCTCAGACGAGGAATCTTCTTCTGCGCAAAAACAGCCGGCGGCATTTTCTTTAAAAGAAGAAATTTCTCTTTGTTTTATTTTTTTCTTAAACTCATGGTCATCATTAATCACTTCAATTAAATCTCCGGTTTGTGGCAGACCTTTCAACCCATAAATTTGGACCGGCTGACCGGCAGTCGTTTGAAAAACCGGATTGCCATACTGATCTTTAATGGATTTCAGACAACCGCAGGACTGGCCAATAACAACCTTGTCTCCCTTTTTCATGGTTCCGTTATAAACAATAATGCTGGCGACCGGGCCAAAACCTCTGTCAATGTGAGATTCAATCACCACTCCTGCCAGCATTCCCTGGGGATTTGTGATTAATTTGTCTTTTTCCATTTCTGCCACCAGAATAATTGTTTCCAACAATTCTTCAATTCCTTGCTTAGTCTTAGCAGAAACAGAAACGCACGGGATCTTTCCTCCCCAATCTTCAACCATTAAATTAATTTGGCTCAATTCTTTTTTTATCCTCTCCGCGTCCGCTTCCGGCCTATCTATTTTATTAATTGCAACAATAAATGGTATTTTTTCTTGTTGAATAATTTTTATTGATTCCATGGTCTGGGGCTGTAACTTATCATCGGCCGCAATTACCAAAATGGCAATATCAGCCATCCCGCCACCACGAGTTCTCATGGCCTTAAATGCCTCATGCCCGGGAGTGTCAATAAAAGTGATAAAACGGCTATTTTTTTCCACTTGATAAGCGCCGATGTGCTGGGTAATGCCGCCTTTTTCCTGGTCAACCATTTTGGTTTTTCTAATCGCGTCAAGAATTGAACTTTTGCCGTGATCCACATGCCCCATCACCACTACGATCGGCGGCCGTTGAACTAAATCTTTTTTTTCTTCCTGATTTAGAACATTTTTTACCCTATCTTTAACTGAGCTTTCCGATGTTTGTTTTTTTTCTCCCCCTCGACTCACCTTCACGCCAAGGTTTTCTGCAATAATAGAAGCAATTTCATAGTCCAAATTTTCGTTGACGCTGGCCAAAATCCCATTTTTCATCAGCTCGTTCATCACTTTAAGGAGAGGTAAATTTATTTTTTCCGCCAGATGATAAACCTGTATCTTGTCCGGTATTTCAACCGTGACCGTCGGAAAATCTTGTTTTTTGTCTTCTCCTGAGTCCTGAGATATTTTTTCTTTAATTTTAGCCAGAGTTTTTTCTTTTTCTTTTTCTCTTTGCCACATCTCCATTACAGCCAATGCCTGTTTGTCTGGAATTTGAATGGCTCTAGGGCCGATATGAAACCCCAGCTTGGGCAAAGCCTCTTTAAGTTCATTGGGCGTAATTTTTAGCCTTCTGGCTAATTCTGTAATATTCATCCTGTTAAAAATTAGATGGATTAGCTCTTTTTTATATTCCCGTTAGAAAACCTATATTCAAGAAATTCTAATGGGGTTCATAATAAAAATTTAAAATGCGAATATCAAAATGATGATTTAAAATATTAAAATTATTTTACTTATTGATGAGGTGCGACTTCGTCAAGCGTTTCCTGTTCCCGGTCTGGTATCACGGCCGACTCGGTTTCAACTGGTCTCGCTTCCTCTTCTATTTTTTTGCCCACCAACCAAACTTCGGGCCAAGGGCGATAACGGCTTTTCCAGTTTTCTTCCCGAACAATCCCGTTGGGAAAAGTAATAATATTTTTAAATTCTGCGTCAGCTCCAAAATGAGACGACTCTATTCTCCTTTTTTCCCCGGGTAATAATTCCGTGGTTTCAATATATTGAGCTGGACCGGGAGAAGTAATGTTAGAAATTATCGGTTTAGTTGTTTCAACTTGTCGGTTATCAGATGTGCCAAAAAATTTAAAAATTAAGTCATCTCCTTTTATTTCTGTTTGTAAAAGCAAATAATGGCCCGTATCGTTTATAAATCGTAAATCAGGATGAGGATTATAAATGGTAGCGTCCATGCCGGCCGGTTCATAATAAACAACCCGATAAGAATGCGGAGACCTTTCAGTAATTGGGAGTCCGGCATTAATGGCCAAACGAAACATAGTTGTTCCTATCTGACATAATCCACCGCCATATTCGGCAACGGTTCGATCGCCCTTAATGACCAATTCCGGCAAAAACCCGGACGCCTCGTCTACTGGACCGATTGCTTCAATTAAAGAAAATTCTTGGTCCGGCTTAATTAATAATCCATGTAATTTTTCCGCTCCTAATTTAATGTTAATTCGGCGATTTTTGGGGCTACCGGCAAAATTAGAACTTCCTTCGCCGACCAATTCTTTAATCCCCAGGGTGTTAATATCATCTGATAAGGGCGTCGGCCCTATTTCATCAACTTGCAAACTAATTTCCTTTTTTCCGTCCAATATTTCCCGGGTAATCTTTTCCGCATTAACCACTGGATTAAGAACATACCCTGACCGACCCACCTGAAATTCCGTCACTTTCCCGTCTTTTATTTCCAGCTTTTGATTAATGGGTGTGATGTTGATTTCCTCGGCGATTGGTTGAAAAAAATTTATTATTTTTTCTTGATCAAAATCAACCCCTATTGTGTCGTCAATTTCATTAACATCCAACTTTAACCAATCGCCAATTATTGCTTGTAAAATTGTCCATTTTTTCCCCTGATAAAACAAATAATAAGGAGCTGAATTAAAAATTTCTTGAGCCAGAAAAAATGCTTTATTCACGTCTTTAACTTTTATTTCCGGCTCTTTTTGAATAACTGTTATTTTTATTTCTTGATTCTCAAAATTTTTCAAATTATTCTTTAATTCCCCAATTGCCTCTTGATAATCAAAAATAAATCCCGGCTGTTCATCTTTTAAATTTATTATCCCCGACTCAACAACGAAAAAAGCGTTTTTAGCCGGATGTTGAAATTCATTAAATTCATTTTCTAATATCCTTTTTATTTCCTCTTCATTCATTTTAAAAACCAAATCTACATGACGGCTTCTGACCAAGCTTAAAAAGGGATTGATTATTTTTTTGACCCTTTGATGATTTGGCTCAAATATTTTATCTAATGTTTCTTGGATGTTAAATTGAATTAATTGGCGACTTAAATCTGGGTCAGTTAAACTTATTAATTGCGGTTTGATAACGGTTTTTTTTGCTCCCAATTCCGTTTCAACGGAGAAAGAAAATCCCTGTTTTTCCATTCTTTCAGTTAATGATTTTATTAAAAATTCTGTTTCTTCAAAATTCATCCCGCTTAATTTTATGGCCTGAGCGCAATATGTCCTGGGGAAAACTTTTGATTCATAAAATTTTTGAAAAACAAAATAATACGTCAAAAAAATAATTATTGTTAAATAAATGATTATTCTAAACCTATATTTTAGGGTTTTCTTTTTCCTCATCTTTTAGAATTTATTCTTTGATTTCCACTCTCTTCTCCCTTTCTTCTGCTTTAGGCAAAATAATTGTTAAAATTCCATTTTTGAAATTAGCCCTTACTTGTTCTGGTTTTATCGGACAGGGAAGAATAATTGTCCGGGAAAATTTTCCCCAAAAACATTCTTGATAATAATATTTTCCCGCCCCACTATCCTCGTCTTTCAACTTTTCCCCCTTGACCACCACTAAATCTGGTTCAACCGTAATATCAATATCCTTAGTTTTTGCTCCGGCAATGGCCGATTTAATCACCAAGACGTCCGTCCTTTCATAAAGATCAATCACTAATTGTCCCTGGGCCGAATCAGGCAACCACTCTTCTTGAAACATTTTTTCCTCCCTTTTTTGTTTAGGAAACTCTTTTTTAAAAGATTGTTTTTTCTTTTTTTCTTGATAAAAAACCATCACCTCTTCTCCGTCTTTTTCCAAAATGTCGTTTTTTAGACCCGTTATTTTTGACCAAAATTTATTTGCCATAATTAATAAATTATTTTCTTAAAAAGCTTGCCGCCTTCTCTGGAGACAAAGAATTGACCACCAGGCCTGACCCCAATTCCAATCCTCCCCAAATTGATTCACGGGGTTGAATTTTTAAATAAAAATGTTGATTTTTTTCAGAAATAACCTGGTGAAGAAAAAAATTATATGGAATATTTATTTTAAACAATTTAGTCAATATTTTTTTCAAAAAAATGGCTAAAGAAATTATTTCTTTTTTATTCAAATCAACAATATTGTCTAAATGTCGGCGAGGGAAAATCCATGTTTCATAATGATAAGCCGAAGAATAAGGAGCAATAGCAATCATTTCTTTGTTGCTGTAAATTTTTCGCGGGCCCTTTTCCTCTTTTCTAATAATATCACAATAGGGGCAAGTTTTGTGTTTCTTTTGATATTGACGCATGAATTGAAACTCTTCCCTTAAATCAGGCGGCAAAACTTCTGAACAAAAAATTTGGGAATGAGCGTGAGTTAAAGACGCTCCGGCTTTTCCTCCATAGTTTTTAAAAATTAAAATATAGTTGATTTTTTTAATTTTACTTAATTCTTTTGTCCTATCTTGATATACATTCAAAAGGTTTATTATTTCTTTCAAACTAAGACGGGAAAGTTCTTTGCTGTGGTCAGGTGTTTCTATAACCACTTCATGTTGACCATATGATTTTTGATTTGTTAAAGAAACGATTGGATATTTATTTTTTATAACCATCACTGACCAGGGTTGTTTTTTAAAAGAAGGATAACTTTTAATTATAAGATTTTTTTTTATTTGTCCGGGACAGAGGGGGCAATCTTTTATTTTTTTGTTTTCAAAAGCGGGAATTATTTTAGTCTCTCTTGGACGTTTGCTTCTTGTCGGCGTGATAATTACATATCTATTTAAAAAATAATCTTTTCTAATTTCCGAAATTTGTTTTGAGCTATTCATTTTATAATTTTTTATTTATATATTAATATCCTTGAGTTCTTATTGTTGCCACATTTACGCCGCCTCTAAAATAACGATTATAGGCGTAAAATTGTGACAATTGTCCGCCCAATGAATCAAAAACTTGCACTTGCGGTTCTATAATCGGACCGGAAGAAGTGATAATCTCCGCTTGTTGATTATTGTCAAAGTCAGCGGTTGCAATTCTGACCCCGTTATAAAAATCCTTTGAATGGGCCAAAAATTGATATCTTAGTAAAAGAAGTTCTGGGCTAAAAATTCTAACATAAGACGAAGCGCCGGAAGCAACGCTAACAATAATTTCATCTCTCATATCGCCATCAACATCTCCGGCCGCCACATTTACACCGCCCCTAAAACTTTCATGAAAGGCAAAAAAATGAAATTTTAAATTGCCGTCTTTATCAAAAACTCTGATATGGGGTCCGCCACTGGCGCCCGCGCCGGCAATAATCTCGTCCCGACCGTCGCCATCAACATCTCCGGCCGCCACATTTACACCGCCCCTAAAACTTTCATGAAAGGCCATTATTTCTTTTTTTAAATTACCCGTTAAATCAAAAATTTTAACCTGAGGAAGCCCTCCTTTCCCTATTCCAGTAATAATCTCGTCCCGGCCGTCGCCATCAACATCTCCGGCCGCCACATTTACACCGCCCCTAAAACTTTCATGAAAAGCGAAAAATCCTCCTTTCGGTTGTCCATATAAATCAAAAACTCTGATATGGGGTCCGCCGCTGGCGCCCGCGCCGGCAATAATTTCGTCCCGGCCGTCGCCATCAACATCTCCGGCCGCCACATTTACACCGCCCCTAAAACTTTCATGAAAAGCGAAAAAATTACTAATCAATAAACCCGAAGAGTCAAAAGCCCTAATATGAGGTCCGCCGCTGGCGCCCGCGCCGGTAACAATATAATGAGATTGCGGCAATCCGCTTAGTTGATTATAAGCATATTCTACCGCCTGATAAGCATTTATTCTCCCCGTCCCTAACTGATTTTTATAATTAGGATTGATTAAATTAATCCCATCTGCTTTTGATAAAATAAAATTTTGGACCTGTTTATTGCTAAAAAGGGGATTAACAGACCAAACTAAAGCGGCCAAACCAGAAACCATGGGAGCGGCAAGTGAGGTGCCAGACCAATAACCGCCGTAATATTCTTTAAAGCCATCATAATTTTGATTGTAAGACAAAAGGCCATAAATTCTCGTGCCCGGAGCAGAAATGTCAACGCAATTTGATCCATAATCGGAAAAAAGGGCCTTGCGATCAGTATTATCCACGGCCGCCACGCCAATAATAAAATTTTCATCTTTTTCATCAAGACAAATCGGATAATTCGGACTTTGATTTAAATTAACCGGTTGATCGGTTGTTTCATTCCCAGCCGCGGCAACGATAATCAAACCCTTGTGCCAAGCGGACTTTAGCGCTTCGGCCAAAAAATAACTTTTACTCGTTCCAACAAAACTTAAATTTATAACATTAGCTCCGTTGTTGACCGCATAATTAATTGCTTGAATAACGTGGTCTACACTGCCAACCCCCTCGCTGTTTAACACTCTTAAGGGCATTATTTTACTCTGCCAGGCAATTCCTAAAACCCCCTCGTTATTGTCTCCACTGGCAGCAGCAATCCCGGCTACCAAGGTTCCGTGATGGATTCCTCCTTCAGTATATAATTCATCAAATTTTGGCCGGGGATTAGGATTATTTCTAATAAAATCCCAGCCATTTAAGTCGTCTATATAACCGTTGTTATCATTGTCTTTTCCGTCATTGGAAACCTCATTTTGATTGATCCATACATTCTTTTTAATGTCCGGATGGTCAATGTCCACCCCTGTGTCTAAAACAGCAATTATAATATCGCCGTCTCCGCCCTTTATTAGGTCCCAAGCTTGCGGAGTTTTTATTTTATTAAAATACCATTGTTCATGATAATACAAATCATTGGGCAAATAACTCATTTTAAACAAATAATTGGGCTCCGCCCATTCCACTTCCGGCATATCCAAAACAACCCTTTGTCTTTCCATTAAATTGTCTGTGATTTTTACTTTATAAATTTTAGAATTTCCTTTTAATTTTATTAAAAGTTCGCCGGGGACAGACCCTGAATCCCGTTCAAGGGCTTTTGTTTTTTCTATAAAATTAAAAGGGTTTATTATTTGGAATACTAATAAACAAATAAAAATTAAATTTTTATTTTTTTTGGCAAACATTGTAATTATTTTTTTTCTTCAATCAACGGAACAAAAGCAAAACCGGGATAATTTTTCTGCTGATATTGGTTTTTTCCTCTTTTTTCTATTAAAACTATATCTTGAAAATTAATTCCCTGAGGAATCACCATTTTGCCCCCAATTGCTAATTGTTTTAACAAATCTTCGGGAATTTTATTGGCGGCCGCGCCAACATGAATCCGATCAAATGGCGATTCTTTAATTAAGCCCTTAATCCCGTTTCCCGTTTTAAAAACAACTCTTTTTGATTTAACAAAGCCATATTTATCAACATTTTTTTCTCCAAAAATTTTTAACACTTCAATTCTTTCAATGGCAAAAATCTTTCCTTTTTCCCCAACTATCTCCGCCAAAAGGGCGGCTGTCCAACCAGAACCGGACCCAATGTCTAAAATTTTTTGTCCCGGCTGCGGGTCTAAAAGTTCTAACATAAAAGCGACCGTTAGTGGCTGAGAAATCGTTTGCCCGTGTCCGATAGACAAAGGAACATTTTCTTCTGCTTGATAAAATAATTCCTGAATAACAAAATCTCGTCTCTTTATTTTTTCAAAAGCATGAATAATTTGAGGGCTTTTTAAATAACCCAAATTGATAAGTTTTTGGTTTAAATTTTCCATATATTAATTAAATTAAGGTTGAAGAGCTTACTTGGTCCTTCCCGTTTTTGGCTGAAAAGCGCATTAATCTCACTCCCTGGGTTGACCGGCTCATGGTGGGAATGCTTTTAATCGGCAAGCGGATGGTCTGCCCCTGCTGAGAAATAAGTAATAAATCTCCTTTTATGTGATTGGGCAAATCTTTTTCATTAATTAGTCTAGCATCAACAATTTTCCCTGTTTTATCTGTAATTTTAGCGGTTTTAGTGCCGGACCCTCCCCGATGCTGAAAACGATAATCTTTTATTAATGTCATTTTTCCAAAGCCATTTTCAGTAATTACTAATAATTTGTTATTAATATTTGTTTTTCCGGCCTGATAAACATCCATCCCAACAATAAAATCCTGATTTTTTATTCTCATCCCCCTCACGCCTGTGGCTCCCCGCCCCATTGGTCTTAAATCTTTTTCTTTAAATTTAATAGCCTGTCCTAGGGCCGAAATCAAAACTATTTCATCATTGCCTGTTGTGGGCTTCACCCACCTTAAAACATCATTGTCTTTTAATTTAATGGCAATCAACCCCGACCTTCTAACGTTAATAAAATCATTAATGGAAACTTTTTTAATAACCCCTTGTCGCGTAACCATCACTAAATTTTTATAATTTTTCAAATCTGAAATCGGCAAAATTGAAGATATTTTTTCTTGTGGTCCTGTTTCTAAAAAATTAACTAACGCCTGTCCTTTGGCGGCCCGTTGTGCCTGAGGAACGTCATAGGTTTTTAATTGAAAAACTTTTCCTTTTGTGGTAAAAAACAAAACATTAGCATGAGTGGTTGTAGCAATTAAATGTTGAACTCTATCTTCTTCTTTGATTTCTAATCCCGTCACCCCCTTTCCTCCTCTCGCCTGAATTTTAAAATTTTCTGGAGAAATTCTTTTTATATAACCGTCTTGAGTAATAATAATAATCGCCGGCTCATTGGGGACTAAATCTTCTTCCTTAAAATTTTCCACCCCTTGAGAAACCACCTGGGTCCTTCTTTCGTCCCCATATTTTTCTTTTAATTCTTTGGTTTCTTTCTTTATAATGTCTAAAATCATTTTGGGTTGAGCGAGTAATGTTTCTAATTCTTTGGCTTTTTGAATTTTTTCTTTTAATTCCTCTTTAATTTTTTGTCTTTCTAAGTTAGCTAATTGATGAAGTTTTGTCTCTAATATTGCCTGAGCCTGAACCTCGGTTAATCTATATTTTTTTATTAAATTATTTTTAGCAGTTTCTCTGTCCTGAGAATGTCTGATTATTTTTATAATCTCGTCTAAATGGTCCAATGCCGTTTGCAACCCTTTTAAAATGTGAATTCTTTCGTTTGTTTTTTCCAAATCATACTCACTTCTTCGTCTAACAATAATTTGACGGTGTTGAATATACTCTTCTAAAACCCCCTTTAATCCCATAACTCTTGGCTGGATTCCATTAATTAAAGAAACCATATTAACATGAAAAGTCATTTGTAAATCAGTAAGCTTAAAAAGTTTGTTTAAAACCTTTTGAGGATATGCTCCCTTTTTAAGCTCAATAACAATTCTGATTCCCTCTCTGTCTGACTCGTCGCGAATATCCTTAATATCCTCAATTCTTTTGTCTTTTACTAACTCGGCAATTTTTTGTAAAAGAACGGCTTTATTAACTTGATAAGGAAGTTCGTTGATAATGATGCAAAAACTACTAAGATTTTTTTCAATAATTTCTGTTTTAGCTCTCATTAAAATCGGGCCCTTACCAATGGCGTAAACTTGTTTTATCTGATCAGAATTAAAAATAATGCCGCCCGTTGGAAAATCGGGCCCATTAATAAATTTAAAAATTTCTTCTATTTCTGCCTCAGGATGGTCAATTAAATAATTTAGGGCGTTGCAAACTTCCGTTAGATTGTGAGGGGGAATATTAGTGGCCATCCCTACGGCGATTCCCATTGAACCATTGAGAATTAAAGTGGGAATTTTTGTTGGAAGAACAACGGGCTCTTTTAATGTTCCATCATAGTTGGAAATTAGGTCAACTGTTTTTTTGTCAATGTCAGCCAAAACCTCTTCGGCAATGGGCGCCAGACGACACTCGGTGTTGTGGCTGATAAAACCATTGGAAATAAAAGAATGACAATCGCTTTCTACTTTTAGAGAATAGACTTTTTGAAAACCGCTCTTTCTGATTGAAACAATTTTGTCAAATAAATAATTATTTTTTATTAGACTATTGAGTAATTTTACATCGCCTTCATCGAGAATGGATTTGATTTTGTCCCAGTAATTTTTTATTTTCGGCAATCTATCAAAATTGTGCTTTTCTATCCACTTTTGGTCCTCGTGAATCACGGACCGCTTTTTCTTGTATTTATCTCTTATATACTCTGTCATGAAAGGGATATAATCCGCTTTGGATATGGCTTTATCTCCCCCGTTATTCTGTATGGATTTCAGAAGACGACTAATTTTGTCGTGAGAAACAAAATTGATATGTTGCCGAAACAGATTCAGATTATCGTAACCAAAGATAAATAATCTGTGTGTATTTCTCTGTTTTTTGTTCCTGAAGGAAGAGACTATCCCTAATCTTAACAGAATAATTTGAATCTCTTCCAATAATCGTTTTCCCTTGGAAGCCAAAACGACGGTTGAATAAACGCTTTTTCTTTTTTTATTCACGCTCTCATAAACGCTGCCTTCGCCCTCCGCATAGGCCCTAAGAAAAGTGGTTATCGTTTTGGGAGAAGCGTGGAACAACGCCGGAGGAACAGTTTTGTCTCCGGCCCGACAATGTTTCAAACCGAGGTTTATTAAAAAATCGACTACGTGTTTTGAGCGGACTTCCAAAACGTATTTTTTTCTGGTCCGCCCCTGCGACCGGCGTTTAAATTCATGTAAACGGCAGTCTGGAAATGTTTTTTTGAAATTCTGCTTGAATTTTTCTATAAATTCTTCATTACTGTTACAAAATCCGATATACGGCGGCTGCCATTTTTTGCTCCCCGAATTGCGATATCCCTTAGCCGTATATCCTTCGGCGATTATCGCTCCGAGAATAAAAGCCAATTCCGGTGTCATTTTCTTGGGCAAAACGTGAACTTTCGTCCTTTTGTTTACGGGGATTTGATGGAATTTTTTCAAAAGAGGGTCTTTCCCGGACCAAAGCGGATCGCTCCTGGAAATCACCGCGTAATCGTTTTTCTCCAAATTTTCCAACAACTTCCACTTGAATCCCGGCTTTTCTCCGTTTAAATCCCAGGTCAAAATGGGATGGTTAAAGCTTCCACAAAGAGTCATCCCCCTGAACGTCCTAACGGTTAAAGTGGGGTGGAGTCCCGAATCAAACCATTTTGACGCCCTGTTTATTTTATTGTCAAAGGAAAGTACTTTGATGTTTATATTCTCTTTCTTTGAGATGTTCTCTATCCTCTCTAAACATCTATTAGTAATAACCAATGAATTTCCGCCAATACAGTATCTCATATGGGCCGCCTCATCTTCATTAGACCCCCAGTTCCCTTGGCCATCAATTAAAGGATAACGTAAAGAAAAGTCCTGAGCCATTCTTACCATGGCGTCATAAACCGCGGCGTCGCCATGTGGATGAAATTTCCCCAAAACTTCTCCTACCACTGTTGCCGATTTTCTATATTTAACATTGGGTTTTAAGCCCATTTCAAACATTGCATAGAGGATTCGTCGATGAACCGGCTTTAAACCATCACGCACGTCAGGAAGAGCGCGAGAAACAATAACACTCATGGCGTAATCTATATAACAGCGGCTGACTTCTTGCTCCATGTCAACTAACTCTATCTTTTCTTTTCTAATTTCTATAGAAGGCCCGTTTAACAAATTTTCTTTTTTATTAATTTCAGGTTTTTTATTTTTTTTCTTCATCTTCATGCTGTAAAATTTTTTCTTTTAAAATATCTATTTCTGTTTCATTTAATGGCACGAAAGATTTTTCGCCCCTAAACAGGTTTATGTTATCTTTAAATTCTTTAAAAGATTTCCCCGCTTCAATTACCGCCCCCTCAAGCATTTTAATTAAATTGCCTTCCGTCTGGTTAGAGGCGGTTAAATCAAGAAACCAAACCAAAAAAATAAAGATAAAAATTATAATTACAATAACATTTAGAGCTCCTTTCAACATAATTTTAAATTTTAGGTTCCAAGATAATAACCTTAGTTTCTTCTGTTGGTAAATCCTTTTTATTCAATAAAAGTTTTTCTAATTTTTCCACCTTTTTAACTCCCATTTCTTTTAAAAATTCGTCCAATGTTCCGATGTTTGTTTTAATTTTAGTCTGCCAGCTGGCAGATTTATAACAACAAGGAATGACAATTTTTGGCTCAACAGAGTTAATTATTTCTACGGCCTTATCTGCATTAAGCGCATCTTTTCCTCCAACAGGAACAAATAAAACATCTATTCCGTCCAAGTGTTCTAATTCTTCGCTTTTAAGCTGGGTATTTATTTCTCCTAAAAATCCATATTTAATTTTATCTATTTCAACTTGATAAATTATTAAATTTTTATTTTTCCTTGAACAATCTATTCCATAAACCATAATCCCTTTTACTTCATATTCCCCCGGGGAATTGATTATCATTCCGTCTTTTATTTCTAAAACTTTTTTATCATCGGGGTCAGTTAAAATAAAAATTGTTGCTTTTAGGCTTGGTCCTTTCAGTCCCACTTTTTTTGGGCCCCGAGGATCAATAATAACAATTTCTTGATTGTTTTGTAATTTAAAACAAGATTGTCCGTACCAGGTAATTTTCATTCCGTTAAAAATTAAATAAATTAATCCCTTCAACCTCATTGGAAACTCTATTTCTAATGAGATTTGTAATAATTTTAATGTTTATTTTAATAGTTTCTTATATATTTTTAGATATTCTCCCGCTGATTTTTTCCAAGAAAAATCTCTTTTCATGGCATTTTTTTGTAGCTGTCGCCAAATGTTCGGTTGTTTATAAAAACTCAAGGCCTGATTAATACTGTTCAAAAATGCTTGTGATGAATATTTTTTAAAAACAAATCCTGTTCCTCTGACGATTTTTCCCTTGGTTACTTTTGCTTTTTCTACTGTGTCTTTTAGTCCCCCGGTTTCTCTTACCACCGGAATGGTTCCGTACCGCATGGCAATCAACTGAACTAAACCGCATGGTTCAAAGCGGGAGGGCATTAAAAAAATATCAGCGCCGGCATAAATTCGTTGAGCTAATTCGGCGTCAAATTTAATGTAAACAGACATCCGCCCGGGATAATTCCGGGCAATTTTTAACAGTGCTTCTTCATATTTTTTGTCTCCTTGCCCTAAAAAAACTATTTGCGCGCCTTTTTTAAGAATCTGATTGGCTGATTTATAAATTAAATCTATTCCCTTTTGAACATCTAAACGAGAAATCACCGCCAATAACGGAATTTTCAAATTTTTTTCCAAACCCGCCTCTTTTTGTAATTCTGTTTTATTGATTTCTTTTAAATTTATTGTTTTTAAAGAATAATTTTTCTTTATGTATTTATCCGTTGATGGATTAAACAACTTTATTTCAATTCCGTTGAGAATGCCAAATATGTCTTTTTTTCTTTTTTTTATTGTTTGGTCCAATCCTCGGGCATAATAAGAATTTGTTTTTATTTCTTTTGCATAAGTCGGACTGACCGCATTGATTAAATCCGCATTAAGAATCGCCTGTTGGACAACATTGAAATTGTCTCCGTAGGGTCCTGATGATTTTTCAAATAAAGAAGGCGCTTCATCTCCTTTTAATCCTAAAAATTCTATGACTCGCGAATGATTCCAATAGCCCTGGGTTAAAAGATTGTGAATGGTAAACAAAGTTTTTATTTTTTTAATTTTAAGGTCTTCTTTGTTTAAAATCAATTTTCCTCTGCCCGTTAAATGAATTTGATTTTGATTAACTTTTAAAAATAAAGGAATTGCTCCGGCGTGCCAATCGTGACAATGAATAATTTCGGGTGTCCAATTAATGGCAGGAAACATTTCTGTAACCGCTTTGGAAAAAAACAAAAATCTGGATAAATGTAAAAATTTTCTCGTGTCTAAATAAACCCCTTTTTCAATAAGATAATGGCTATTTTTTATCAAATAAACGCTTATTTTTGACCGGCCGCCAATGCGGGGCAAAAATGTTTGAAAAACTTCCACGGTTTCCCCCTTTCCGTCAATTTGAATTTTAAACAAAGCTTTTTTTAAAAATTTTCTTCCTCTTAAAATCCGATAAAAAGGAATAACTATTCTTACATCTTGACCAAATTTTTTTATCTCTTTACTTAAAGAGCCAACAACATCGGCAATCCCCCCCACTTTTATAATTGGATTTACTTCTGAAGCAACAAAAAGTATTTTCATTTTAATTATTAATTTGTTTAATTCTTTGTTTTTTAAAACATTAAACAATTCTGTCTTTTCCTACAATTAAATTAATTTTTTCTTTGGCGGTTTTTACCACCGCCGGCGTTTTAACTGTTCGATGGCGATCAACTTTAATTAAAATTTCTTGGTCGTGTTTTTTAGATTTTATTTCTAATTTTTTAACAAAAAACAAGCTGTCTCTTTTCTCCTTTTTTTTAAAAAATAAAAGTTTTCTTTCTGGAGTTCCCATTAAAACTTCTAATTGGTTATCTTTGGGATTACTGGCCAATCTTGGCCAGTCCGGTTCGGAAAAAATTTTATCAAAACACAACATATCTAAATTGATAACCTTAATTAATTTTATTTTTTGAGGAACTATCTCGTATTTTTCGTCCGCCTTAATGGTTGTTTTATTCGCTTCAAAAATTATTGAGGAAAAAAATCTTTCGTTGTTGATTCTCCCCGTGTTAATTTCCTCTATTCGTCGGGCGGAAATAATATCACAAGAACATTCATTAATCGGCAGGCCCAAAATTCCAGCGACCAAAGAATCTTGTTCTGTGGGGATAAATCCCAAAACCGCCGATGTCCCGGCCGCGGCTAAGGCCGCTTGATAAAAAGTTTGGTCTCCGCCAACAACAATAATGGTGGGCGATTCTTTTGTAAGGATTTCGTCCACTATTTCTTTAACACTTCTTAAAATAGAAAGTTGATATTTTTTCCCGGCAATGTCCAAACTAGCCAATCTCGTTTCTATTTTAGAAAGAATCCTAAGATATTTTTTTTCAGCTAAAAAAGAATCGTAAATATAAAAATACATATATTTATGGATTATATTTTTATAATCCGCTTACAAAAATAAAGCCTATAATAATTTTAATCCAGGTCAGCCGGCTCTTCTTTTAATTTTTTCTTTTCCCGAGAATTATTTGAAAATTCGCCACCCACCTTACACCGTCCATTAAGAATTGCCCCCTCTTCAATTGTTAAGACGCGACAATTTATATCTCCAAAAACCTTTGCCGTTGAAGCCAATTCTATTTTTTCTTCTATTCCCAGGTTTCCTTTAATTTCGCCCGCAATGAAGGCGTTTTTGGCCTTAATGTCGGCCTCAATTACCCCCGTATCTCTCAAAGAGAGGTCACTCTGGGTCTCCAAGGAACCGATTAATTGTCCTTTTACTATTACGTTTCCAAAAGCGTTGAAAGAACCTTCTACTTTTACGCCCGAACCAATAATTGTTTCCGCGTCTTCGGATTTTATTTTTGAATCTTTACCAAGCATAAACAAATAATTAATTTTATTAATAAATTATATTAATATTATAACAAATTACCTAAACTTGGTCAATTCGCCCCTTAATCCTAGATTATTTAATTGGCCAATAACTAATTTTATTTTAAAAAAACATATTAAAAAATAATTAAAATTAAAATTGAATTAATCCCGCTGAAAATTCAGCCGGATTTTTTATAAAAATATTTTTGATAAGCGATTTTGTCTAACGACTTTCGTCTTTTGTTTAAAAATATTATTTGGAAGATTTTAACAGGGTTGACAAAAGGGTTTTAAAGATTAAAATATTAACACTATGGAAAATGAACAAAAAAATGTAAAAAAAGAATTTAAAAAAATTCTCTTTGTTGTGGCCCTTATGCTCACTATCTTGATTGTTTTGTTTATATTTGATTCTCAAACCGACTTCCTTTTAAATTTAGCTGAGTTGTTTATAAAATAATAAATTGATTATTCCGGGCTGGCTATTTGTCCCCTCAGGGCTCCAATGCAAAACGAAAAAGAACTAAGCCCCCGTAGCTCAATGGATTAGAGCGGTCCCGTCCTAAGGGAAAGACTGAGGGTTCGAGTCCTTCCGGGGGCATTGATAAAAATTTATTTTATTTTGACAAATGGGCTTATAGTACAGCAGTGGTGCGCCGCATTTTCACCCCGTTAGAAAATTAGGGCTCGTAGTACAACGGCAGTACACCGCATTCGCATTGCGGAAATACGAGTTCGATTCTCGTCGAGTCCACTCCTACACTAAATCTATACTTCTAATTATTGTAAGTGCTTTCAAAATAAAATGGAATTATCTATTTAAGAATTTGGCGCGGTGATTCACATACTAAATTTCTAACGGAGCGAGTTGCGGAGACGGCAGCTCAATTCTGCCTAAGTCCACCATATTAAATCAGCCGCCTCGCTCGGGGCTTCTTTAAAAAAGAGACTTTCTTCAAAAAGGGGACTGTCCCCCCAAAATACCCTTCTAAAAGTCTTATCAGTAAAGCGTTTTAGAAGGATTTTTTAAATTTAGAACTATTTTGACTACTTTTAGGGAACTGGCCCCATGAGAGCTTTGGCCTGCTTATATAATATAGGTTTAATTAAAGGCTCACATTATAACCATTATATTAAACTCGTGCCCCTATATAATGTAAAAACCATTCGTAAAATTGGTTTTTAAAGATAATTCGCATTTATTCAAAAAGGGGACTGTCCCCCCAAAATACCCTTCTAAAAGTCTTATCAGTAAAGCGTTTTAGAAGGATTTTTTAAATTTAGAACTATTTTGACTACTTTTAGGGAACTGGCCCCATGAGAGCTTTGGCCTGCTTATATAATATAGGTTTAATTAAAGGCTCACATTATAACCATTATATTAAACTCGTGCCCCTATATAATGTAAAAACCATTCGTAAAATTGGTTTTTAAAGATAATTCGCATTAATTATTTATAATTTACGACGCTAATAATATATTATTAAAAAGGGATATTATTGATTTATCTATTTACTTTATTTCTTAATTTTGTTATACTGTATAACGAAATGTTCCGCGAGGAACATTCCTAAATAAACATATCTTATGTCAAAGATTCCCAATATTACAAATGTTAAAAACCTTTCTTTTGATTTTATTGCCGGCCTAATTTGTGAAAATGGATATTTTAGCTGGACTTATGGTAATAAAAATTCAAAAAATGCCGTTTTCCAAATTAGAATGCGCCATAATGATAAAAAGCTTCTTTTTGCCCTTAAAAATAGTCTAGGCCTAAAAGAATCTATTTATGAATATGAATATCAAGATAAAACAAAAACTTCTATCCGACGACATCAAATTGTTTTATTGGTCCGAAAAAGAGAAGTAATCAAAAAAATTATTATTCCGGCCCTTGATGGTCGCTTATATGGGTTAAAAGAGAAACAGTTTAATAAATGGAAAAAAGAATTTTTTAAACAAGAAAAAAAATGGCAATACCATTATGTGGAAAAATTGTCTAAATCAATCCAACCCGTTTCAAAATTAACGCATGAAAATTTTGAGCCAAAAATGATCGGGACTGAAAAATTATAACCGAACTTATTAATCATTAATCATTAAGGCATTTGGATGCTTAGATATATTAGATAAGAATCATTTTTGTTTAATATATTTCTTATTTTTTAAAAAAATAAATAATCCACACTTTAAAAAGGATTATTGTGTCGTAAAATAGATTATTATAAAATCTGCTTGTAAATTTCTAATATTTGCTTAGAGCACTTGTTCCAAGAATATTTTTTTACCTGATTTTTTCCTAAAATCTTCAACCTCTCTCTTAAAGGGCCATTGGTAACAACTTCTAAAATTTTTTTAGCCATGTCCTGGATATCTTCAGGATTAAAATAAATCGCCGCCTGACCGTAAATTTCAGGCAAAGGCTCTTTATTTGAACTGATTACTGGTAAATCTTGTTTCATTGCTTCCAAGCCAGGTAGGCCAAACCCCTCGGACAAAGAAGGAAAAACATAGGCCAAACCGTCCTGATAGGCCTTGTTTAATTCTTCGTCTGACAATTCGCCGACGAATATCACCTTGTTACTTAATTTTAATTTTTCCGCCTGTTTCTGTGTTCTTTTATAAAAATAATCTATTTTGCCCACTAAAATCAAATTCAAATCGGAAATTTCTTTTGAAACAACATTAAAAGCCCTAAGTAAACGTTCAAGATTTTTATGGGGACAGGAGTTGCCCACGTAAAGTAAGTAAGGGTTGTTTTTTTTATGCTGATTCATCCTATTAGAAATTATAATAAATTATCTTTCTTTAAATCCTAATAAAAAACCTCTTAAAAGGGAATTTTTAACAGGACTCATAAACAACTGATATTTTTTCGGGATTCACGTTATAATATTTAATTATTTGTTGTTTAGTAAAATTGGATACTGTGATAATCTTTTCGGCCCTCCTTAAAGCGCTCCATATGATCAGCCGATAGGCCGCCTTTTTAAATAGAAAAAATAGCCAAGGCCGTTTGCTTGCTTCTTTGGTTAGATTTCTTTGTGTTAAATCGTGAATAGTTATAATAAATTTTCCAAAATACAGTAAAGGAACATTAAAATGAAGAAAATGCACTAAGTCCAGTCTTTGTTTATAAAGCCGGTGGGGAAAAAATATTTGTTCCCTGAACGAATACCATTGGTCGTCAGCCAAAACTCTATGAAATCTCTTATTGGTTGGACAATAGAGGTTGAAATTCTGTTTTTTAACAAAAATAAAATAATCATTCTGATTATCATTCTTTTCTAAGTGTTCTATTAATTTTTCCGTGTAACGCCCAATTCCAACCTTAAGTCCTAAGAAGCGAGCGTCAATACCTATCCGCATATTTGTTAAGATTAAAAATTTATGCCATAAGGCCTTGTTCTTTCCAAAACAGCGAAGTTCCACACTAATCCGTAGATTTAGTGTCGGGACAAGCGTCAATGCTTATCCGCATGTTTAAATTTTAAATTTTAAAAAATAGAGATATAAAACATTTATCACTATTTTTTTATTATAAATAATATCAAATTATTTGTCCACGTTTAATTGATTTATTTTCTTTTAAAAAATCAGCGGTTTAATTTAAAAACTAAAATTTCCCTCATTATTGTCTGACCCGGCCGAGAGTATATTATTGAATTTCTCTTAGTAATGTTTACTGTTTTATTTTTTAACAAAAAATTCGGCAAAGAGGATTCCGTCTGCCAACCAATTTTTTTTAGTTGTTCTAATATCTGAATATAATATTCTCTTCCTTTTATTTTAAAAACAGGAAAAACTATTACTACTCGACCGTCATCTTTTATAATCGTTTTTAACTCTCTAAATGTTAAAAAATACAGTCGGGCTAATTCTTTAACAATAAATTGATTATCTGACAAATTAAATTTCATTGGCCCCAAATAAGGTTCTGTTACGACTAAACCGACTGATTTTTGTTTTATTTTATTCGCCAATTTTCTAGAATCGCTGTAAAAAATTTTTACCTTTTTTGCCCCTGACTCCCTTTTGGTCCTTTGTATCAACCATTTCAAATTGTTTTGAGCATCAATTATGATTCTTTTGTTTTTATCCGTTCCTATAATTTGACCAAAATTCATTAAAAATGCTTCTTGTAAAATTGTTCCTGTTCCGCAAAATGGATCTAAAAAACATGTTCTTCTTATTGAAAATTCGTCTTTACCCCCCAAATTAATCATAATTCTGGCTAACTTCGGAGGAATCATTCCTTTCTTTATCACCCTGACTGGTCTATTAAAATCGCGATCGCCGTATTCTTTAAATAATTGGCAACTTGATGTTTGTCCTAAAAAAACGCCGTTTTGAGTAAACAAAAAAACTATTTCAAGTCCTTGATTTAAAATATTTTTTTCAACAACCACTGAAGATAATGTCTTCTCAGAAGATTCCACCCACCGCGAAAAAATATTTTTTCCCTTAAGCTCCCTTTTGATGCTCAACGCCATTCTTTCTTTATTTATTGTTTCGTTTTTTGTGTCCTGATTATAAAAACTAAAGCCAAAATTAATTTTTTTTTGATTTTTAGACATCAAAACATCAATAATCTTATTTATTAAAATTCCTTTTTTAAAATCATCTAATTTTATTTTTTCTATTATTTTTCCAATCTTTACGGCCCCTCCTAATTTTGATTGCCATTCTCCCTCTTTGGCCATTTTTTCATCTTCCAATATTAAAAACTCCGACGTTATCTCCTTAATGTCTTTTTCTTTCGGTTTTATTATTTTTATTATTTCCGCTATTGACAAAGTTGGATTATTGCCTAATATGAAAAAATAAGTCATAATATAATTGTCTTTAAAAACCAACTAATTGTCAATGTCTATGTATGAATTATTGTATATCGTTCCCGGTCCTTTAACTGAAAAAGATTTGCCCGAAATTTCAAAAAAAGTAAAAAATCTTATTGAAAAATTTGGGGGAAATGTTGTTAAAGAAGATAATTTGGGAAACAAAAAATTAGCGTATCCAATAAAAGGAATTTATCGCGGTTTTTATCTTTTGGTTAATTTTAACTTAAAAACCGAATTTCTAAAAAACTTAAACAAGGAACTTAAATTGTTGTCCGAAATTTTGCGACATCTGATTGTTAAAATTATTGAAAGAAAAGAAGAACCAAAAAAAATAAAGAATAAAATTGAAGAAAGTCCCAATGAGTCAAAAAAGGAAGTCCCCAATAAGGAAGAAAAAATTGACCTAGAAAAACTGGGAGAAAAAATTGATGACTTGTTTAAGATATAAGTCTTAATATATAAATCATTAATTTTACAAACCCGTCTAAGGTTTGGGCGAGTAGCGGCCCGCCAAAAGGCCTTCCTTGTGGGTTGGCCTGATTCTAAAATTATTATAATTATAAAAATAAACCTATGAATGTAAATAAAGCAATTGTCGTGGGGAATTTAACCCGGGACCCGGAGACGAGAACCATTCCCTCTGGACAAAACGTAACCTCTTTTAGTGTCGCCACTAATCGTTTTTGGACAGACAAAGAAACTGGCGAAAAAAAGAAACAAGCCGAATATCATAATATAATCGCCTGGGGACGATTAGGAGAAATCGTCCAAAATTTTATGAAAAAGGGCGGTCTTATTTATGTTGAAGGAAGGCTTCAAACAAGGAACTGGCAAGACCAACAGGGAGCTAAACGATCGCGAACGGAAATTATTGCGGAAAAATTACAATTAGGGCCTCGACCGGAAGCTAAAGAAAACGTTTCTTCTTTTGGAGAAAGCTCATCAGAAGAAGATGTTACAACAGACGAAATTAATGTTGAAGAAATTCCGTTTTAAAAAATAATCCCGCTAATTGTAAATAATTTAAATTAAACATCTGATTATGAACAATCAAAAACACTGTTATTTTTGTGTTAATAACATTAAAGAAATTGATTACAAAAACGCCGACCTTTTGCGTCGATTTACTTCTGGTTATGAAAAGATACTCCCCCGTCGAAAAAGAGGGACCTGCTCCTTACACCAGAGAAAGCTGGCAACGGCCGTTAAAAGAGCTCGTTTTATGTCTTTGATTTCTTTTGTTAAAAAATAAACATGGAAGTTAATGACCTTAAAAAAATCGGTTCGGTTATTGTTATTAATAACGAGCCTTATCAAGTAATTTTTTCCCAACATGCCCGGACCGCCCAAAGGCGGGCTTTTGTTAGAACAAAACTTAGAAATTTAAGCAATGGACAAATTTTAGAAAAAACATTTAATGCTTCTGATAAAATAGAAGGGGCCGACGTTGAAAAATCAAAGGCCAGTTTTTTATATGCAGAAAAAGACGAAATATTTTTTATGGATACCCAAACTTACGAACAATTTTCTTTTAAAAAATCATTTTTGGAAGAAAAAGAAAAATTTTTAAAAGAAGGACTGGTTGTTGAAGTTCTTATTTTTAATAAGAAGCCAATTAATATTGACTTGCCTAAAAAAATTGACTTGAAAGTGATTGAAGCCCCTCCTGGAATTAAAGGCGACTCTGCCACCTCGCCAACCAAAATTGTTACCTTGGAAACTGGCGCTAAAATCAATGTTCCTATCTTTATAAAAAATGGAGATGTAATAAAAATTAACACTGAAACCGGAGGATATGTTGAAAGAATTTAACAAAAAGCGTTAAATTTTATTTAATATTTAAAATATGGGCCTTGAAGAAATATTTAGCAACGCAACTTCTTTAAATGCTTCTGATGTCCATTTAAGCTCTGATTTGTCTGTTTTCTTTAGAATCAACGGACTGCTTCAGCCAATTAAAAATTGGCCTGTTTTAAAGCATGAGGACATCCTAAAATTAATTGAACCGATTATTAATGAAAATCAAAAAGAAATTCTTTTTAAAGAAAAAACTTTAGAATTTTCTTATCAAATTAAAAGCGGTATTCGTTTTAGAATAAGCGTTTTTTGGGAAAAAGGTAAGATAGCCCTATCGGCCCGCTTAATCTCGTCGCTCATTCCTTCTATGGAAGAAATCAAAATGCCTGAATCAATTTATAAATTAATTAACCTTAAAGACGGGCTTGTTCTAGTTACTGGACCAACTGGATGTGGAAAATCAACCACCCTTGCAGCCTTAATTAATTATATTAACACAAAAAGGTCTTGCCATATTATTACCTTAGAAGACCCTATTGAATATGTTTTTTCTTCTCAAAAAAGCATTATCGCCCAAAGAGAATTAGGAAAAGATATGAATTCTTTCCAATCGGCCCTTAAACATATTGTTCGCCAAGACCCTGATATTATTTTGGTTAGTGAAATGAGGGACTTAGAAACCATTTCTTTGGCCGTCACTCTGGCTGAAACCGGACATCTAATTTTTGCCACCCTTCATACTCCAAATGCCCCGCAAACCATTGACCGAATTATTGACATTTTTCCTACTGACCAACAAAAACAAATAAGATTACAAATATCTATGGCGCTTAAGTGTATTATTTCCCAACACTTACTCCCTAAAATTAATAGCGGAAGGGTGGCGGCCAGAGAAGTTCTTTTTAATACGCCAGCGATTGCTAATTTGATTAGAGAAAATAAAATCTCCCAAATTAGGTCGGTTTTACAAACTAGTAGCCAGGATGGAATGTCCACATTAGAACAAGACCTTAAAAAACTCTATCATCTCGGCGAAATTGACTTAAAAACAGCTTTAAATTACGCTAATTACCCAGATGAAATAATAAAAGAATAATGTCGGGCCTCTGTGGTGTAATGGACAACACGACAGTCTTCGGAACTGTAAATAGGGGTTCGATTCCCTTCAGAGGCATTATTAAAATACTTGAAACTAAAGTCATTTGCCCCTTAGCTTAATGGCGCCTGCCGGCAGGCAGGGATCCGTCAGCTGACGGACTCTTAAACAATTATGCAAGAGGAACTTCATTAAAACAAACCTGCCCCCTTAGCTCAATGGTAGAGCAGTTGCCTCTTAAGCAATTGATGTGGGTTCGATTCCCCCAGGGGGTATAAAAAACTGATTATATCCGCTTATGTTTTTCAAAAGACCATTTGAATATTTTTTAAAGCCCATAGAAAAATCTTATAGTAAAGAAAAGGGTATTGTTAACCCGGAAGCCTCAAGGGATGACAAAAAATTAATTGAACTACTCCGTAAAACCTGCGACGAACCATTAAAAAACGCAAAAAAAATGCCAGTTTACCCTTTTGAAGAATTAATAAAAAAATTTAGAACAACTGATTTAGCAGCAGCAGTAGAAACGGAACAGTTTAAAAAAATGGCTAAAAATGGTTTTATTTTAAAGTCGGGAGAAGAAAGAATATATTACAATCAAAAGCCCGGACAACCTTCTAGCCACGAAAAAACTAATCTTCATTTAGGAATTGATTACGTTGTAGAAAGTGGGTTAGAGGTTTTTGCTGTACAAGATGGGAAAATAGCGGGAATGGAAATAATTAGAAAAAATGAACAAGAATTATTTGAAAAAAGTGGCCAAAAACTTTATCGCGGAGAAGGGGGTTATGGGAATATGATTCTTATACAACACAAACTGGCTGGAAAAATCTTTTATTCTCTTTATGGACATTTAGCCGCTCCAAGAGAAACTCCTATTATCGGCGACTTAATCAAAAAAGGGGAAATTATTGGTCAAGTGGGAAAATCGTTTAGTCTGGAAAACGGCGGCTGGCCCGCTCACCTGCATTTTAATATTTTAAAAGAACAAGGCGCTGTTGCTGGTTATGGAAGCGAAGAAGACCTTAAAAAAATCATTGACCCATTAAAAATTTTAAAATAGTGAATAAATATAACATAAAAAGCCCCCATATTAATAGGGGCCTTTTATTAAAAAAATCTATTTGACTGATTTTTTGAATCCTTGTCCAGCTTTAAATTTAGGAACTTTTGTCGCTGGAATCTGAATCTTTGCCCTGGTTTGTGGATTGATGCCGGTGCGAGCCGCTCTTTTGCTCACCGAAAATGTACCAAAACCAGCGATAGCGACTTTATCGCCCGCCTTTAAGGCGTTTTTAACAATCTTAATAAAAGAATCCAAACAACGTCCGGCTTCTGCCATTGAACAGGCCTTTGCTTCTTTGGTTAATTTTTCAATTAACTCTTTTTTATTCATAAAAACCTCTTTTTCCACCTTCCCTCAAAGTGGGATTAATTATTTTTTATTGGCATAATTAAATATAAATACGACTTATCGGAAACTGAGCGAATTACTGCCGGAGTATCATCGTTAACTATTTCCACTTTTATTTCATCTCCCGGTAAATTAGTTAGGCCATCTATTAAATAACGATAATTAAAAATAATTTCATTATTTTCTCCTTTTATGTCCGCGGAAATCGTGGCTTTAATTTCTCCTATTTGATTATTAAGAGATGATATTATTATTTTATTTTCCTTACTAATAAATTTTAAGCTTACGTCATTAATTCCTATTTTTGTAAAAAATCCTGTTGTTTTAATTATTCTTAAAAATTCGTCTTTTTTAACAATCACATTTGTTTTAATTATTTCTGGAATAGTTTGTTTATAGTCGGGATATTCCCCATCAATAATACGAGAAATTAATTCTGTATTTTGATAAATAAATAATATTTGATTCTCTGATAAACAAATTTCTACTTCGTCTTTATTTTTAATAATCCTTAAAACTTCTTGAAGGGTTTTTATTGGAATAATAATTTTTTTATTATTTTTGAAGCTTATTTTTTTTAAATCTACTTGTTTCTCTGTTAAGCGGTAACTATCAGTCCCAACTATGCTTAATTTATTTAAATCTGGGTCATTAAAAGAAAATAAGGCTCCACTTAATTCAATTCTTATTTCTGAAGATGAGATTGCAAAAAGAGTTTTTTCTAAAACATTCTTTAAAATATCACTATTGATTGTAAATTTTTCCTTTGTTTCAATTTGAGGAATAATTGGAAACTCTTCAGCAGATATTCCTTTTATTTTTGCTGTTTGTTTTTTACTTTTTATAATTAACTCTTTTTTTATTAATTCAAAATTTAAGACCTCATTAGGAAGTAATTCTATATAATTATTTAAAATTTGAGAAGGAATTGTTATTTGTCCTTCTTTTTCTATTTTTGCCCTAATTTTTGTTTCAATCGCTGTTTCTAAATTAGTAACACTTAATTTTAAATAACCTTTTTGGGTGGTTAATAAAATGTTATTCAAAATAGGCAAACTTACCCGATTAGAACTAACTAAATGAGAACAAATATTCAATCCTTGTGATATATTTTCTTGAAGGCAGGAAAATTTCATACTTATTATATAATATATAATATTATATACTTTTTATAATAATAGAGAAGGGGATATTTATTTAATAAAATAAAAATGCGTTTATTAAGGGCTTATTAAGAAAAGAAAAGAATAAATAAAAATAGGAAAACAGATTAATAAAAAGTGGATTAAACCTTAATTTATTTAAAGAAATCTTTTCATTAACAATTTATCCACTCATTATTCCTTATTTAGGCTTAAGGAAGGTTTATTAGATAATTTTAAAAATAAAGAACTCCAAACAGCGGTTTGCCAAGCGGAGAAAGTAGAACTTAAAAATAAAACAAAAACAATAATTAATAAAATAAAAATTATAGAAATCAACCAAAAAAGAAACATTAAATTTAATTTTAAAACAAGGTCAATTATAATAACAAAAGGAATTGCCGCACCAATAGAAATTAATAATATTATTAAGCCGATTAAGAACATTATTAAAAAGATACAAAAAGACGTTTTTATTGTTGTCCCCCAGTTTTTAATGAAAAAAGAGAAACCGTTTTTTATGGATTTTAAAAAACGATTATTTTCAAGAATAATAAAAAATAAAACATATCTTGAAATAAAAGAAAGAATAACCCCCAAGAGTAAAAAAATAACAACAGGAATAATTATTAATAAATGATTAAATAATAAAGGGATGCTTAATAAAAACAAAAATCCATAAGTAATAATAAAAACTAACAAATAAACGCCAATTACTGGCCAAATAAAAGATTTTCCCTGCTTCCATGTTTTTTTGAATAATAGATTTTGTCTATTTTTTACCGACAAAATAAGGGCAATTTGAGAGAGAAAAGAGAGGAAGAATAATAAAACAGTAATTAAAACTATAAGGATTATAAATGAAATATTGGAATTTAAAAAATTTAAAAACGACAATGATTCAAAAATGCCCCCAAGGGAAGAATTGATTAATTTAAAGGCGATTGATTGATTTATCCAATCAATTATTTTTTTATAATTTTTGGTTAATAAAATAATTTCATTATTTAAAAGAGGGGCAGCAAAAAATCCCCATACCCAAAGAATAGGATTTGCCCAGATAAAATTTAAGTTTTCTTTAAACAAAGACCTTATATTTATTGTTTTCATTTTTTCTTCATTATTTTAACAAATTGTTCCCTTTCAATTGTTTCGTTTTTTAGTAAAAAAATGGCTAAGGTTTTTAATTTATTTTTATTTTTTTCTAATAAATCTGAGGCCCTCTTATGGCATAATTTAATAAAAGAAGAAACCTCTTTATCTATCATTTTGGCGAATTCTTCAGAATAATCTCTTCGTTCAGAAATTTCTCGACCAAGAAAGACCAGCTCCTCTTTTTCTCCGAAAGTTCGCGGACCAAACGTTTCACTCATTCCATATTCGGTTATTAATTTGCGGGTTAATTGAGTAACCCGACGAAGGTCATTGGCCGCCCCGGTTGTTACTTCTCCAAAAAATTTTTCTTCCGCTACATACCCTCCCAATAAAGCGCTAAGATTATCTAAAAACTCAGATTTTGTTTTAAGGGATTTTTCCTTCTCCGGCATAATTAAAGTATAGCCAGCGGCTTGGCCGCGAGAAATTATAGAGATTTTTTGTACAGGGTCGCATCCCGGCAATAAATAGCTAATAATAGCGTGTCCGGCCTCATGATAAGCCACTATTTCTTTTTCTTTTTCCGAAAGAACATGGCTTTTTCTTTCAGGCCCTAAAAGAACTCTTTCTATGCTTTCAAAAATTTCAAATTGGCCAATATTATTTTTATTTCTTTTTGCCGCTAAGATAGAAGCTTCATTCAAAAGGCTTTCTAGGTCCGCCCCGGTAAAACCAGGCGTTCTTTCTGCAACTTTTTGAAGATTAATTTCTTTTGACAAGGGTTTTCCTTTGGCGTGAATTTTAAGAATAGCCTCGCGGTCTTTTAGGTCTGGTAAATCAAGAATAACTTTCCGGTCAAATCTGCCGGGTCGCAGAAGTGCGGGGTCTAAAATGTCCGGTCGATTGGTTGCGGCTAAAACAATCAGGCCAATATTAGGTTCAAAACCATCTAATTCAACGAGAATTTGATTTAGGGTTTGTTCTCTTTCATCGTGTGATCCGCCCAACCCGGCTCCACGTTGACGACCAACAGCGTCTAATTCATCAATAAAAACAATGGCGGGAAGGTTTTTTTTAGCTTTAGAAAAAAGATCTCTTACCCGAGAGGCGCCAACTCCAACAAAAAGTTCAATAAATTCTGACCCAGAAATATGAAAAAATGGGACACCAGCTTCTCCTGCAACCGCCCTGGCCAAAAGGGTTTTCCCGCAACCCGGAAGTCCAATTAACAAAACGCCTTTTGGTATTTTTGCCCCCAATTTAATGTATTTTTTTGGATTTTTAAGAAAATCAACAATTTCAGATAAATCGTCTTTTGCTTCTCTTATTCCAGCCACATCCTGAAAAGTGGTTTTAACTCTTTTATCTTGGGGATTTATTTTTCTTGCTTGACTTTCTCCAAATTTGAAAGCCTGCATCCCGGCGCCGCGGACTTGTTTGGAAAAAAAGAAAATGATAATAATCAATAAAAATAAAGGAAAAAGAACAGGAAGAATAACATTAAAAAAAGTTTCTCGTCCTTTTGTGTTTTCAACACTAATAGAGATTAAAGAGAGGTCTTCAGCCGAGACGCCATAATCGGTTAAAACGCTAATCAGGGATTCATTTTCTTCTTTAAAAGTAAAATAACGTTTTTGGTCAAAAGAAATAATGTTTAAACGGTCTTTTTCAATTAAAATTTCTTGAATTTCTTTGGCTTTTATTTTTTCAACTAAATTATTCAAGCTAATTTGTTGGGTGCCACCTTCCCCAGAATTAAGCAGACTAAAAAGTCCAGAAATAATCAAGAAAACAATTAAAAAAATAAGGAAATTTTTTAAAAAAGATTTCATTTATTTTTTTTAATTAAAGAAAGACCCAGGCGATGGTCGTCTGGCTCAATAGAAACAATTTTAAATTTTAGTGTTTCCCCCATTTGGGCAACACAAGAAGCGTCTTTAATCGGTTTGTCTGAGAGTTCAGAGATGTGAGCTAACCCGTGAATGTCGGGGTCAATCTCCACAAAAAGGCCAAAGGGATTTATTTTTAAAACTTTTCCATCAATTATTTGCCCTATTTTATATTTTTCTTTAACCGTTTTCCATGGGTCTTTTAACAGTCTTCTAATGGAAAGAGAAATTTTTCCATCGTCGGTAATACCGATAATTTCTGCCTTTATTTTATCTCCAATTTTTACTACATCTTGAGGATGGTCAATTCTTTGCCAGGCTAATTCGGAAATATGAACCAATCCTTCTTGGTCTTTGCCAAAGGTTATAAAAGCGCCAAAATCAACCAATCCGCTAATTTTTCCTTCCACTACATCGCCTATTTTATATTTGCTGGCGAGTTTTTTTTCTGTGGTTGAGGTTTCTTTCTCTGAAACAATTAATTTGCCGGTTTTTTCGTCAATAGTGATTATTTTAACCTTCATCTCTTGCCCAACAAATTCTTTTAATTTTTCTAAAATTCTATTTTTATTTCCTTCTTCCACGCGCGGATAATGATCTGGTTTTAATTGAGAAACGGGCAAAAATCCTTGAATTTTGCCAGCATAAACAATCAATCCTCCTTTATTTGCTTCGGTTATCTTAACTGATAAGAGGTTTTTATTTTTACTGATTTCTTCTAAATTATTCCAAGCCTTTTTATGGCTGGCTTGCCGAAAAGAAAGATCAATTAATCCCTTTTCATTTTCCAAATCAATCACAGTAGCAAAAACTTTATCTCCCTTTTTAAGGTTAGAAAATTCTCCCGATTCATCAAAAAGCTCAGGTCCCCGAACAATACCCGTGGTTAAGCCATTAATATCTAAATAAATTTCATTTCGACCTATTTCAATAACAGTTCCCTCAATTAAATCTCCAAGGCGAGGAAAGGATTTTACCAATTGAAGATAATCTTTTTTATTTGTTAAGTTTTTCATATGGCATTATTATAACGATTTTAAAAAGATTGACAAGGTTTTTTATTTTTTCTATTATGCCTTTATGTCTTTTGTTAAAAAAACAACAATTTTTCTTTTATTTTTTTTGGCCCTTTTTTTTCTTGTTTTTATTCGTTTTTTTTGGCATCCAGACAGCTTAATGGGACTTGTTTCTGGGCAGGAGGATTTTTATTTACATTTTGATTTAAATAGTATTCGTCGTGCGGGCAAAATCGGAAATGATTGGCTTAAGAACACTAAAACAAATATTTTTTTAGAAGGATTATTGACAACAAACGAAAATTCTTTATTAATAAGAAGGATTTTGGAAAATAAAGAACATTTAGACGAAGTTGGTTTGATTGGTTTTAAGAAAGAAGGCGGAGGGAACGATAATAAGGAGTTTAATTTAGTTTTTCTTTTAAAAATAAAACAATGGACAGACCCTTCTTTAATTGACAAACAAATAAAGGAGTTTGCGGTTAAAAAGATAAATAGGCGGGTTTGGATGGTTTCGTTGGAAAATATTTTTCAACAGGACATTTTTTATAAAAATTCTTTTAAAGAAAAATTTTCTTTTTCTTTAGATACGACGCCCTTCTGGATTAAGGGTCATTTTTATCCCGAAAAAACAAATCTAAACAATTGTCTAGAAACAAAAGTCAAAATAAATTGTTTTTCTTTTCTGGGGCTGAATAGTTTGTTTTTTAATTTAAAAATTGATAACCAAAAAGATATTTCCAATATTTTTTTAAATTGGCCAAAAACAGAGAACAGAACCAACCAAGAATACGTTTTAATTTATTTAAAAAGAGAAACAATGGAAAGCTTTGAAAATAAAATAAAAACAGGAATGGCCGTTAAAAATCCGGTTGAAAAAACGGTTTTTTTGCCAGATGGAACGAGTTACGTTGAACAAATAATAGACCCCAATGTTTATGAATTTATAAACAAGACGACAGATGGACTTGAAATAAAGCAATTAACGTTTCAACAAGATTTTGAAGAAATTTTTTTATACCAAGACCAAAATTATTTTTATCTTTCTAATGGACCTCATTTATTTAAAACGGTTAATGGCCTAACGGGAGTTTTTAAACAAGATGAAGTGGTTAATGGATTTTATTATTTTATAAACAACAAAGGAGCAAGAGATTTAACTGTTATAGAAACACGGGAATTAATCAAAGGAATATTAAGGATAATTTAAAAATTGTGGATAAATCACTTGTTAATTATTTTTTAATCTATATACTAAAATGATTATATGTTTAATAAATAATAAGGGCTTAAGCCTTTTTCTCTTAAAAAATTTTTATGTTTAAAAACTCAATTAAAGAAGTTTTACAAGAAAGGCGAAAAAAGATTAAAAGTAGCCTTGAACAAGTGGCCAAAAAAAGTGGCCGAGGAGAAAATAATTATAACGCAGTTTTTCCTCAATATGGCAGAGCGGAAGACGAAAACGCTGAGGAGGTGGCGGCTTTTATTGACGGCATTTCCATGGGAGAAAACCTAAAAAAATCTCTTGATGAGATAGATTTAGCTCTAAAAAAAATTAATTCAGGTAAATATGGTTTTTGTGAAACTTGTGGGAAAAAAATTAGCAAAGAAAGATTAAAAATATTGCCGACCGCTCGTTATTGTTTGAATTGCAAAGAAGATAAAAAATAAAAACACTTAATTAATAATTAATGAAAAAATTTTTTTGGCTTAATACTGTAATTTTGGCCTTTTTTATTTTTGACCGGACACTAAAAGAAATAGCATTAAGGGGATTCGTTTCAAAAACCGCGTTTTTTAAATTTTTTTATTTTCCTAACATTAACATCGCTTTAAGTATTCCTTTAAGGGGTTTTTTATTTTATTTTTTATTAATTATTATTATTTTTATAATAATAATTAAACTTAATCAGGCCTATGAAAAAGGGAAAACTTTTGAAGTTTTCTCTTGGACCGCCATTTTAGTCGGCGCCTTTAGTAATTTATTAGATAGATTTAAATATGGGGCGGTAATAGATTATCTTGATTTCTTTTTTGTTGTTATAAATATCGCAGATATAATGATTTTTTCCGCCGTAACCCTTTTGCTTTATCAACTTGTTTTAAGTCGGTTTTTGGCCAAAAAATCTTGAACCCCCTTGGCAGCGATGGCTCCTTCAGCCGAAGCGGTAATGATTTGCCTTAATTTATTAGCTGGAGCGGTAAGGTCGCCGGCCGCGAACAAACCAGAAACGTTTGTTTGTCCCGAGTCATTAATTATTACATATCCAGAGCGATCCCTTTTTATTTTTAAACCCAAAATAAATTTTGTTTCTTGTTCCGCCGGCAGAGACCCAATTTCAATAAAAAGGCCATCAAGGTTTAGTCTTTTTTTGTTTTTATATTGTTTATTTAAGATAACGTGAGTCAGAAATCGTTGGCCATGTATTTCTTCTATTCTTCGGGGGAAAATTTTGACGATTTTTTTTTCTTGATTGATTTTTTCTTGCCAAATTTTTTGCCCCTCAAAATATTGCAGACAGTGAATGAGATAAACTTTTTTGGCTATTTTTGAAAGAAACAAACAAGAAGTCAGGGCGCTGTCTCCGCCGCCAACTACGGCCACAACCTTATCTTTGAAAAGAGGCCCATCGCAGGTAGGGCAATAAGCGACGCCTCGGTTAAAAAATTCTTTTTCTCCTGGAACACCAAGGGTTCGGCGACGCAATCCCATGGCAAGAACAATAGTTTTCGCCCTAAAGGAACGACGGGTGTCGGTTTTGACGGTGAAAAAATTTTTTTCTTTTTTGACTTCCTTTACCTCGGCGTTAATTAGTTCTGCTTGATATTCTTTTGCCTGGGAAAGAACCTTTCTCATCAATTCATTCCCGGTCATTGCCGAACAGCCCGGATAATTTTCTACCCGATAAGCTTCAGTAGCAGTGCCGCCAGGGGTGCGACCAATAATTAGATTTTTTAAACCATAACGAGAGGCATAAATTGAAGCGGTCAGACCGGCGGGCCCGGCCCCAATAATAACTAAGTCGTAAATCATATTTTTATTATACTTTAATTTATTAAAATTACAAATTCCGCAGGATAATCTTAGGGCTTGTTTTGTTTCTAAAATCTAGTTATGATATTAATGTTAGTAATAAATTTATGTCCAAGAGATTTTCCAAGGGTCTTAGAAAATACATTCGTCAAGAAAAAGCTCGTCTTCGCCGAGAATCTTTGGATTATAACACGCAAAAAAAATTATTTCAAGAATTATATAGAAAATTTAACATTTCCAAAATTTAAAATTTAGGACTTAAAATTTAATCAAATTTATCCCGTTAGAGATTCTATGTTAACATAATTTCTAATCGGGATTTTGAAAGAATTAAGTTATTTTAATTTTTAAAAGGAATTATGTCTAAAAAAGGAATTATTTTAGGATATTTATTTTTTGTTTTTGTTGTAATTTTATTGCATTTTTTATTTCAAAAAGACCATTTAGAAATGCCGGTTTTTAATTTTGAACAGGAGCAACAAGAAACAGAAGAATTTGGCCAAGAAGTAAAATCTCTAACCATTGAAAAAGGAGAGGGCATTAGAGAGATAGGGGAAAAATTAAAAGAACAGGGTTTGGTAAAGAACGCTTTATTTTTTAAAATTTACGCCATTTTAACTCAGGCTAAAAATGATTTTTGGCCGGGAGAATATTATTTAAACACAAACCTTAGTTTAAGAGATTTAATTAAAACCTTAACTAATTCACCCTTGGCGCCAGAGAAGACAGTTACGATTATTGAGGGCGGAACAAATATGGAATTAAAATATATTTTAGAAAAAGAAGGGCTGATAAAAGATGATTTTTTTGCCACATTAATGGAAATTAGCCGAGATAACGCCTTGTTTGTTAAGTATGAATTTTTAAATGGCATAGATTATGGCGAATACGACGAAAAGGCCATATTGCAAGGATATCTGTTTCCAGACACTTATCGTTTTTATCAAGAAACGACCTCTCAAATAATAATAGAAAAAATGTTGGATAATTTTAATCAAAAATTAAACACCGAAATTAGAAAAAAAATTAAGGAAAAGGGGAAAACCATTCATGAAGTAATGATTATGGCCTCTTTGATTGAAAAAGAAGCCGCTTTAGAACAGGACCGTCGTTTAGTTAGTGACATTTTTTGGCGTCGACTTAGAGAAGGCTGGGCATTAGAGTCCTGTGCCACAATTAATTATATTCTTGGTTCTCCTAAAGAAAGATTAAGCTACGAGGACACAAGAATATCTTCTCCCTATAACACTTATCTTCATCCAGGTTTGCCTCCGGGGCCGATTAATAACCCCGGACTCGCCTCTATCCAAGCGGCCGTAGAACCATTAGAAAATGATTATTGTTGTTTTCTTTCTACGCCTGAAGGTAAAATGATTTTTAGCCGAACCATTACTGAGCATAATTGGAATAAAGGGCTTTATCTAAAATGAAAAATCCATTTTTAAAGATAAAAGAATTATTTTTTTGGACAGATAATCTTCTTTATAAAATTCCGATTATCGGTCAAAAACTTTATTTAAGGCAATTGGTTAAATTCATTATTTCCGGTGGATTGTTAACCCTGCTTGATTTTGCCGTTTATATTTTTTTGACCAGAGTTTTTTTATTTTGGCAAATTCACTATCTTTGGGCTAATTTTGTTTCAATGTCCGTCGGCGCTGTAGCCAGTTTTATTGTTAATAAGAATTGGGTTTTTAAAAATCAAGGGAAAAATGTAGCTTCTCAATATCTTAAATTTTGGATTATCGGCGGAGTCGGGGGTATGATTTTTTATCAGTTTTTGCTTTATATTTTTGTGGAAACGGGGAACATTTATGACCTTTTAGGCAAAGCTTTGGCGGCGATCATTGTTTTGTTTTTTCGTTTTATTATCCAGAAATTCTGGATATTTAAATAAATAGTTTTGATATGATTAGGGACTTAAGATTAAAAAGAAAAAAAGTTTTACAAAAAATAATTATTGGTTTTGTTGTTTTGGCCACGGTTTTTGTTTTTGACTTTTGGATTTTTATGCCCAAGACGTCATCAAATGTTTTATCAGAAGAAGGATTAGAGCCGGTCCCGCGAACAGAGCCGCTTGTTAATGAATTTAACGTCATTGAGCCGGAAATAACCAAAGAGGAACAAGCGGGAGAAATAAAAGAAGAAATAAAAGAAGAAGTTGATTTAGAAGTTCCTTTTACTGTTCAGGCCCCGTTTGCCGTTTGGGACGATTTACACAATGAAGCCTGCGAGGAAGCGACTTTAATTATGGCTGAATATTGGCGAAGTAATCGCCTTTTGACGCTGGAGCAAGCGGAAAAAGAAATCCAGAGTTTAGTTAAATGGCAGATAGAGAATTGGGGCGGACATTATGATTTGAATATTAAAAGGGTCAAAGAATTGGCGCAAGAATATTTTAAAATGGATAAAATATATTTTACTCAAGTTGAAGAGACAAATGATGTTAGAAAGGAATTGAATAAAGGAAGTTTGGTAATTTTGCCCACTGCTGGCCGGCTGTTAAAGAATCCTTATTATAAAACACCAGGCCCAGCTTATCATATGTTGGTGGTTAAAGGATATAAAGACGACGAATTTATTACCAATGACCCCGGCACTAAAAAAGGAAAAGATTTCATTTATAAAGAAGACATTCTTTTGAACGCTATTCACGACTGGCCGCTTGAATCGGAGAAAAATTGCGAATTAGACAAAGACCAAAAAGCCCAAGAAGTTTTAAAAGGAGATAAAATAATGCTGGTGGTGGAGAAATAAGAGATGTTTTTTTAGGGAATACGGTTTTTTTAAAAGAAAATTAAATGAAAATTGAAAATCAATCAAAATCGCACCAAATTGAAATTTTTGCTTTACAACTTTTTATTGGTGCGAATTTTAGAAGGGATGTTTAGGGAGTTAGACTCCAAATAAAAAATAAAAAATAAATAAGAAAAATTTATGGCTAAGTTAATTTTTGACATTGAAACCATTGGCGAGGACTTTGAACAACTTGATACGATTACTCAAGAAAGTCTAACTCGCTGGATTAAAAAAGAATCGCTCAACGAATCGGATTACGCCGAGGCCCTTAAAGAATTAAAAGACGGTTTGGGGTTTTCTCCTTTAACTGGCGAAATCGTGGCTATTGGCGTTTTAGATTACGAAAAGGACAAAGGTGTGGTTTATTACCAATCGCCGAAAACAAATGAAAAAGAATTAGAAGAAAATAATATTCGCTTTTGTCCTTTGCCGGAAAAAAAGATGTTGGAAAACTTTTGGCAGGGAGCGAATGAATATCAGGAATTTATCAGTTTTAACGGTCGGTCTTTTGACGTGCCATTTCTAATGATTCGTTCGGCCATTCACGGGGTTAAACCAACCAAAGACTTAATGTCTAATCGTTATTTAAATAGCCAAAAATTTGAAGCCAAACATATTGATTTGCTTGACCAACTGTCTTTTTACGGTGCAGTTAAGCGTAAAGGCAATCTTCATCTTTGGAGTCGCGCTTTCGGTATTACTAGCCCCAAGGCGCAGGGCGTAACCGGCGATGATGTGGGAAAATTGTTTAAAGAAAAAAGGTTCTTAGACATTGCCAGATATAACGTCGGTGATTTGCGGGCCACCGGGGCTTTATATGAAAAGTGGGAAAAGTATTTGAAGTTTTAAATACGGGGGAATAAAATATAGTTTATGGGACTTAAAAGCATTTTATTATTGATTGGCGTTTTGTCAGTGCCCTTGATTGTCCTTCACCGCCGTTTCATTCATCGTCTTGATAAAGATAAATCCCCGTTGGAAAAATGGTTTCAATGGGAAGACGTCAACAATCACGAAACGGTCGTAATGATGATTATCGGTTTTATTATCGGTTTGCTCGTTTGTTATCTTTTATAGATGTTTATGTTTTTGAAATATGTATCTTTTTCGTACACGGTTTAAAAAAGAAATCATTTGCGAATTTTTGCCGTCAAAGCATAAATCATCAAGGGTTATAATTCTTTGCGGAGGTATGCCTTCTTATCCGGCAATAAAGGAATTGATGATTTTTCTTGCGCAAAAGGGTTTTTGGGTCTTTAATCCCAGATATCGCGGCACCTGGGAAAGCGACGGTTCGTTTCTTAAAATTTCCCCCCATCAAGATATCCTTGATATTATAGATGAATTACCCAAGGGATTTAAAAATTTATGGGATGGAAAAATTTATAAAGTAAAACCGGGTAAAATTTTTCTTGTCGGTTCAAGTTTCGGCGGTCCCGCTGTTTTACTGAGTTCGTCCGATGCGCGAATTACCAGAGCGGTGGCGTTTTCTCCGGTTATAGATTGGCGGGTAAAAATGAAAACAGAACCGCTTGATTGGATGGGAAAATTTGTTTCAATGGCCTTTAGAAATGGTTATCGCTTTAAGCAAAAGGACTGGGGAAAATTAAAATCAGGTAAATTTTACAATCCCATGACGGCTATTAATAGAATTAATGGCCAAAAAATTTTTATTATTGTAACTGATGATGATAAAATTGTTTCTTCTGGCCCGACAAAGAAATTTGCCCGGATGACAGGCTGTAAAATTTTGTCTTTAAAAAAGGGCGGACATTTGGGACTTTCAGTTCTAATTAAACCGAGATTTTACCAAAAATTTCAGAAGTTTATAGGGTGAATTGATTAGGGCGAATCTATTCGGACTGATGGGGACACTGGACCGATGGGGGGCGCCTTATCATAAATCATAAAATTTAATTTTAAGCTATGAATTTTAATGAATATCAAAAAAAATCAAGAAAAACAGCGGTTTATCCAAACAAAGGAAAAAATTTTATTTATCCTGTTTTAGGGTTAGTGGGTGAGAGCGGCGAAGTGGCGGAAAAAATTAAAAAAGTTTTAAGAGAAAAGGGCGGCATTGTGGACAAAAGAACTAAGCGGGAAATAAAAAAAGAACTGGGGGACGTCCTTTGGTATGTGTCTCAGGTGTCCGCGGAATTGGATATTTCCTTAGATGAATTGGCTTTAGCCAACATCAGAAAATTGATATCGCGGAAAAAAAGAAACAGGCTTTTCGGAAACGGTGATAATAGATAAGAATATGGACAGGGAAATTAACAAGCGAAAGAAAAAAATTATTGTGGCGGTAAGCGGAGGATTTGACCCCTTGCATATAGGGCACATAGATATGATTAACGAGGCAAAAATGTTGGGCGATGAATTGGTAGTGATTTTAAATAATGATAATTGGTTGAAGAAAAAGAAGGGCTATGTTTTTATGCCACAGGCGGAGCGAAAAGAAATTTTAAAAGCATTGCGATTAGTAGACAGGGTGATTTTAACCAAACACAAACCAGATGACATAGATAAAAGCGTTTGTTGCGAGTTAAAAAAATTGCGGCCAAACATTTTTGCTAATGGCGGCGACCGCAAGCCTGACGGCGATCCAGTGCCGGAAGTTGAGCTTTGTAAACGGCTGGGAATTAAGATGATTTATAACATAGGCAAAAGGGGAAAAATTCAGTCCAGTTCTTGGCTAGTCAAAAAATAATTTATCATAAATCTGTAACATAAAAATTTTATTTTTAATTAGTGTTTTGGCAACGCCTATAATTATAGCTCATCATTATTTTATTCATCGTTTTAATAAGAGTAAATCCGTCCTAGAAAAGCGGTTTTAATGAGAGGATATTAATAATCGCAAAACCATAATAATCGAATTGATTGGTTTTACTATTAGTTTATTTATTATTATTTTTTATGAATAAAACAAAAACAATTATTTTTTTAATAATTATATTATTTTTCGTTGTTGGTGTTTATTTTTACCCCCAAATGCCGGCGAAAATGGCCTCGCACTGGAATGCCAGGGGAGAAGTGGACGGCTATCTTACAAAGCCATGGGGATTGTTCTTAATGCCGATAATTTCTTTAGTTATAGCCCTGCTCTTTCTTCTAATTCCACAAATAGACCCCTTAAAGGAAAATATCATAAAATTTAGAAAATACTTTGACCTTTTTATTATTTTAATTGTACTGTTTTTGTTTTACCTTTATATTCTAACTATTTTTTGGAATCTAAAAATAAGATTTGATTTCTTGCGGATGATGATTTTTCCCCTTAGTCTTCTTTTCTATTTTGTTGGTTGGTTGATTGAAAAAGCCAAAAGAAATTGGTTTATCGGTATCAGAACTCCCTGGACATTAAGCAGTGAAGGGGTCTGGGACAAGACTCATAAATTGGGAGGAAAGTTGTTCAAGCTTGCGGGATTTATCGTTTTATGGGGGATAATTTTTAAGCAATATGCCGTTTGGTTTGTTGTTCTTCCGATAATTTCGGCAGCCCTTTATCTTTTTGTTTATTCTTATTTTGAATATAAAAAAGAAAAACATTGAGTTTGACAAAGTTTAAAGGCGGCCAATTGGCCGCCTTTTTTAGTCCTGAAGTTCTTCATCCTGGTAAAAACTTTGTAAGTCTCCCAGATGAAGAAAGGCCCATTCCAGTCCTCCCTGTAGGGAAGATTGGTTCTTCAGGATTTTATCATAAAGATTTTCTTCCATTTTTCCTCCTTTATTTCATTTTCTAAATTAGAAATAAAAATTGACCCGATTTACCGGGTCTATTTTTTTATTTTTATTTGTTTTTATTTTTTAAAACACAATAGACCCGGCTTTTTAAGGCCAATAATCAAGACATTCAAAGCGATAATTTGAGAAAAATAATTTATTGCCGAGTTCATTTTTAAATAAATGAATTAATACTGATAATTGATAATAAAATTATTTTATTTATTTTCTTTTTTTTGTCAATCAAATAACTGGGGATAACTTCAGTCCACTTTTATTTTAATCGTTTCTCCGACTAAAGTTTGGTTGTCCTCATCAATTAACTCGGCCCAGATTTCATGTTCTCCCTGGTCAACCATGGACCAAGAGAATTCAATCGGCCCACTGGCTTCTGGCGAGAAAACAGTGCCGATTAAAGAAGCGTTTAAAGTGGTCAGATTGCGGGAAAAAAATTTGATTTTTTTTATTTTTTTTGCCGGAGCGAGGATTTTAAGGTTTAAAGGAAAATCATTTTGTGACATCGTCCAATTGTTTTGAGGATTTAGCCAGGATATGGTTTCTTTAAAAAATTGAGTAGTTCTAATTTTTATAGTTTTAGTTTGACTGTTTTCCGCGTCATCAGAAGCGGTTACAGCAAGATTATGTTCTCCGGACTTGATTCCGGAAATATTTAGGGAGCAATAGTATGATGTTTGTTTCTCCGGAGACATGGGCGCGAGGGCTAGAGGAATATTATCAACGTAACAAATTATTTTGGCGATTCCGCGAGGCGCTTGAGCATCTATTTTTACTTCAAATAATTGTTCATCTATAACAGCGTCATTGAATGGAAAGAGTATTTCCACCAAGGGTTGATTAGCGGGAACATGGATGTCGTCATATTCTGATGGCGGAATATCAAGATTGCCTTGCTGAGTTTTTAACCAATTTTTAATCCCTTCTTGCCAGCGTTCGTATTGGGGGTCAAGAGAAGGATTTTCCGGCATTGGTCCTAGTGGATTATCCTTGTTGACATAATAAAGGATAGGGTAATAACCCTTAAAGGTTTTTTGTATTTTTTGAGAGACAGGGGTCATTTCTGTGGCTAATTTGCCGGATGTTCTATCAATCTCTAAAACAACTTCATCCGGCAGTATTCCTTTTAGAATTGGCTTATTGGTTTCAATCGGTTCTGGCGGAGTAAACGTTTTGACTGGTGTTTGGCTTAGAACTTGGGACATAAATTCCCGCCAAATAGGTGCGGCCACTTGTGAACCATCGGCCTTATTGGCCATTGTCTCATTGCGGCTGTTCCCCACCCAAACGCCAGTGACTAAATCAGGTGTGTATCCAACAATCCAAGCATCGCGAAAATTATTAGTGGTCCCGGTTTTGGCCGCCAAAGGACGGTCTGGCAAGGTAAGATAATTTTCTTGACCAAAAACAAAAGCTCGCGCTTGATTATCTGACAAAATATTGTTAATTAAACGGGCGGTTTGTGGGTTTAAAATTTCTTGATGAGATAAAAGGTTAACGTCATTTTCTTCAAGTATTTTCCCTTCGCTATTTTCCACTTTTAAAATAGTGGTAATGGGAAGTTTTTTACCTTCCCGGGCGAAAATACTAAAAGCGGAAACATGTTCTAAAAGTTTAACTTCGCCACCCCCTAAAACCAATGATAATCCATAACGATTTTCATCGGTTAAGGTGGTATAGCCCATTCTTTGCGCTAAATCAAGGGCTTGTTTTAATCCAACCAGATAAAGAGTTTTTACTCCCGGAATATTTAAAGAACCGGCCAGGGATTGGCGCATGCTTACTGGTCCATAAAATTCTCCATTATAATTTTGCGGAATATAATTTTTATTTGTGTCACTGCTTGACCCAAAGTTAGTTTCCACGTCAAATAAAATCGTTTCCGGCGTAAAACCTTTTTCAAAAGCGGCAGCATAGACAATCGGCTTAAAAGAAGACCCGGGCTGTCTTGGTCTTAGGGCAATATTGACTTGTCCATCTATATCTTTATTAAAAAAGTCCTTTGACCCAATCATGGCCAAAACTTGGCCAGTCGCCACATCTAAACTAACCAGGGCCGCGTTAGTGGCTTTAAAAATTTTTTCATTTTTTTCCGCAAATTTATCAATTGTTTCTTCTGCCGTTTTTTGCTTATTGACATCTATGGTAGTAATTACTTTTAGGCCGCCCTGTTCTACCAGTCTTTCGCCATATTTTTCCGTTAAGAGTTCTTTTACATACATAATAAAGTGCGGAGCAATAATGTTTTCATGACGAGAAACTATTTTTTTTAAAGTGTCGGCTTGTTTTGCCATTTCCGCCATTTCGCGAGTAAGATAGCCATTTTCTACCATGGCACCAAGGATATTGTTTCGTCTAAGGATTAATTCATCTTGATGATCCCCGGTCGGAGAATAATAGGTGGGAGATTGTACCATGGCGGCCAACAAAGAAGATTCATCTAAGGTTAGGTCGCGAACAGATTTGCCAAAATATAATTGACTGGCCGCTTCGGCTCCGTAGGCAGTTGACCCATAAGGAATTTCATTAAAATACATTTGTAAAATTTCTTCTTTTGAATACTTTTTTTCAATTTGATAAGCTAAAATCAATTCTTTTATTTTTCTTTGATATGTTTTTTGTTTGGTTAAAAATGCGTTTTTAATAAACTGTTGAGTCAAAGTTGATCCGCCTTGAGCTTTTCCTCCTCGTAAAATATCAATGAAGACGGAACGAATTATTGCTTTTAAATCAAATCCGGGATGTTTAAAAAAATCTTTATCTTCAGTTACTAAAGTGGCATTAATAAGATGGTCGGGAATATCTGAAAGTTTAACCAATGTTCTTCTTTGTTCATTAAATATTTCATAGAGAATAATTTTTCCCGTTCGGTCATAAATTTTGGTGCTCTGAGCGATATTTCTTTGCAAAAGTTTGTCTGGATGGGGCAAACTATTACTAAGCCAAGCCAGCGAAGCAAAGAACAAAATAGAAGCCATTAGGGTAATAAGGAAAACAAAAATCAATAATTTTTTAAAATTAATAATTTTGTTCCCTTTTTTCTTTTTACCAATGGGCTTAACTCGCCAAGCGTTTTTTTTCTTCTTTTTAATCATGGAAAATATTATATCAAAAAATAAAATAAACACAAAGGGGAGCTTGATTTTTCATAAAAATTCATTAAACTAAATATTAATAAAGGCCTGGTTGATATGTGCTTGTAAATTTAAGAGAGATTGATATACTTTAGTGGGGAGAGAGGATTTTCACGAGTGAATATTGCTTTTAGTTTAAAAAATAGAGAAGCTAAAAGAAGTTTGCGGAATTTTATAAAAAAATAAAATAGAAAAATGATTTTTCAGCTAAAAACAAAAATTTTAATTGGGTTTTTAATTTCAGTTGTTTTAATTACTGCCGGATTGGGATGCAAATGTACGTCAAAAGAGATGGCGGAGAAAATCAAACCAATCAATTTGGTTTATTGGCGGCCGCAAGACGGTCAAGACGCTTTTAGCGCCATTTTACAGAGTTTTAGGGCGCTATATCCTCACATTTCCATTACTTATCAACAAATAAGACCAGAGGAATATGAGCAAGCCCTTTTGGAAGCCTGGGCGGAAGACCAAGGGCCGGACATTTTTGCCATCCCCAATACCTGGTTGGGAAAATATCAAACTAAAATTTTACCCTTAAGTTTATTAGACGAACTAACGATTGGCCGACAAATAACAACAGGAACAATAAAGAAGGAACAAAAAATTATAGAAGAAAAAAAGAAAGCGCCCAGCTTAAGAGACCTGAGAGAAACTTTTGTAGAAACAATTTCCAAGGACTTGGTCATTGATGATAAAATTTATGGTCTACCCCTGTCTTTAGACATTCTAAGTCTTTATTATAACCAAGACATTTTAAATAGCGCCGGCATTATTGAGGCGCCGAAAAATTGGCAAGATTTTGTCAACGATGTTCACACCATAACAATTCAAGACAATCAAGGGGATTTCCTTCGTTCCGGCGCGGCTATGGGCTCTTCCAAAAACGTGGAAAATTTAACAGACATTCTTTCTTTATTAATGATGCAGAATGGAACAGCCATGGCCGATTATACAAGGGGAGCGATTTTTAATCAACCATTAATTGATGACCCGAATTATTTTCCCGGCAAAGAAGCTTTAAAATTTTATACCAGCTTTGCCGACCCTTATCAGGAAATTTATACCTGGCACGATCAAATGCCCAATTCTTTAGAATCTTTTATTCAGGGAAAAGTGGCTTTCATTTTTGGTTATTCTGACTATTTGTCCCTTATTAAACAACAGGCGCCAAAATTAAATTTTGATATTGCGCCGGTTCCGCAAATTAGCGCTTCGCTCAAAGAAATCAATTATGCGCGTTACTGGTTGGAAACGATTTCCAAAAAAACCCAACATCCTCAAGAGGCTTGGGTTTTTCTTCTTTATGCCACCCAAGCACAAAATGCCCAAACCTTCATTGAGAGGACAAAAAAACCAACCGCCCACCGAGCCCTGATTGAAAAACAATTAGAAGATTTTGACTTAGCGCCTTTTGTTAAAGGAGTGCTTACGGCTCAGACTTGGTATAGGGGGAAAAATTATTCTTTAGTTGAAGAATCTTTTAGGCAAATGGTAGCCGAAGTGTTCAGCGGAGAAAAAACAATTGATAAAGCGATTAATTATTGTGTTCAAAAAATTAATCTAACTTATTAAAAGTTAATTTAACATTAGAATATGCGAAATAAACGTTAAAATTTAAATTTTTAACGACAAGTCAAATTAAAAATTCAAACTTTTATTTGACATTTGAATTTTGACATTTTAAGCTGACATTTTGCGTTTTCTTTGTTTAAACCCGTAAATGCCCAACTAAATTAATTCTTAACGTCAATTTTATGTTTTTTAAAAAGAAAATTTTAGCATTTTTAATACTTATTTTTATGTTTGGCTTGACATCTTCGGTTTATGCTGTTTCAGATTGCGGTAGCCCCCAAACAGACAAAGAAGGCAATACGTATTATAATTGTACTTGCCAGGGAAAAAGATACGATAATTGTTATGTCGGTTTATTTATTTCTCGCCCCGAGTGTGCCTGTTGTGGAGATTGCACCTTAAATGATATGGTTACAATATTCATTAATTTGGCGGACAAAATTTTAAAGTTTTCCGGTGTTTTTGCCATATTATTTTTAATTATTGGCGGTATTGTTTGGATGACTTCCGGCGGTTCGCAAGACAAAGTTAAAAAAGGAAAAGACATTGTCAGGGGCGCAATTATCGGATTAGTGATTATTTTAATTTCTTTTACTATTGTAAAAGTGATAATGCAAGCCTTAGGGACAGAAAGACTTTTATCAAACCAAACGACACAAAAGGAAACAGAATGGCCGGCCTGTTTGGTCCCCCCTACAAAGAATAAGTCCTGGTGTTATGGTTGTATTTGGACCGGAGCAGGACAAGGTTGCCGGGGCGAGGCGGTAAAAATTTATCAGGATGAGCTGAATCAATTGGGATGTAATTGTGGCGTGGCGGACGGTAAGTTTGGTTCAGACACAAAAGAGTGCACTAAAAGATTTCAATCCGCCAATAATTTAGAAGTGGACGGCTTGGTTGGACCAGATACCTATAAAAAAATATTTGAAAGTCTAGACAGCAAACCCTGTTCCCCCTAATAAAATAAATTTATTTTTATGAAACAACAAAAAAACAAAAAAATATTATTAGGATTAATTTTAATTCAATTGTTTTTATTTGGAGTTGCCTTAGCCGACGAGGTTCCTTCAATTGAAGACCCCTTGGGAAACAAAGACATTTCCGCTTTGGCGGCCAGTATTATCCAATATGTTTTAAGATTTGTCGGCGTGATTGCTTTGGTGATGTTTATTGTCGGCGGGATAACATGGATGACTTCCGGCGGTTCAGCGGAAAAAATTAAAAAAGGGAAAGACACTTTGGTTTGGGCCATATTGGGCATGGGTTTGGTGTTTTTTAGTTATGCCATCACCCGTTTTATTATAGAAGCTTTTCTTAAATAAAAAAAAGATATCCACTTTTTAACATTGATTCTTTATTTTTTTTAGATTATTATATAAAAGGATTGACAAATTTAATGATTTTGTTTATATATAAAATATATATGTAATATAATTAATCTAAGGTCGAATTAATAAATTGCTTCCAGGAGGTAGAAGCAAAAGAGCTTTAAAATGAAAAAATTTTTATCATTAATTGCTTTAGTCGCCATTGTTTCGGCTTTAGCTCCTTCAGCCTTATTAGCGCAGACCAGTAATTTGGACCTGGGCAATAATTATGTACAGAATTTTCGCGAAGTAGCCGGTTATGGTGAAGCCAGCATAACCGAAGTGGTGGGGAATATTATTAAAATTGTTTTAAGCCTTCTTGGCTTAGTGGCCGTTGTTTTGGTTATTATCGGCGGATTTCAGTGGATGGCCTCAGCTGGAAATGAGGACAAAATTAAAAGCGCTAAAAAATTAATTGGTTCTGCTTTGGTAGGGCTAATAATTGTTGTTTTGGCCTATGCCATTGCTACCTTTGTTATCAGCAATATAGTTGAGGTAACTGAAGCATAGTTTAATTTATGAGAATTTTTAATCCAAAAAAAGGCAAATTGTTTGTTTTGGTTTTAATGATTTTTTTCCTAATCCCTTTAAATGTTTCTGCTCAATTAGAGGAACTTGATAAAGTGGCAGATAGCGCTAAATTAGGAGAACAACGGGATATTAGCGCAATTACAGGGAAGATTATGGGAACGATTTTTACCTTAACGGGAGTGTTTTTGTTAATTTTGGTTATTATTGGGGGCATTATGTGGATGACTGCCGGCGGCAAGGAAGACCAAGTTAAAAAAGCCAAAGCGCTTTTTCAAAACGCTTTTATTGGATTGATTATTATTGTCCTTGCATACGCAATTTCCCGTTTTGTGATTGAAAATTTATCAAAAGCAACCAGTAAACCCAGTAAACCCGGCCCATCCAGCTCAATGATGTTGATAAAATATTTTTCTTAGACTTAAGAAATTGATACATTTTAACAGAAGCGCGATTTAATGAATCACGCTTTTGTTTTTATTGATTTTGATAAATATTGATTAATTCGTTTTCAAAGACCAATTTTAAATATTTTTTTTCATTCGGCCTAAAAGAATAATTGCCGTTTTTATAAAATAAAATATAATTCAAGCCATTTTTTTTTAAAAATTTTTCTTTTTCGTCATCGTTAATATTGGTATTAAAAAACCAATCAATTTCTTTAATTTTGTTTTGATAATAAGCGGTTTCAAAACTATGGCCGGCAAAAACTTTTCTGACACTAAAAGCAGGAATTAAATTGTGAAGATATAAATTTTTGACGCTTAAAACTTTTGCATCTTCTGATGAATTATTTTTTAACCAAAGCATTGGCTCCATTGCTTTTTTGGGCAAGGAAAAGCCAGGGTCAGAAAAAAGGAATATGTCTTTGCTTAGAATAAAGACATTTGAAAGAGAAAAGAAAAACAAAAATAAAACATAAAATAAGAATTTATTTTTAAAAAATTTAAAGATTTTTTTTTCTTTTATTTTTTGCCAAATAAAGAAAATTCCCTCTGTGGCCATTAAACAAAGGACTAAATGAAGACCTTCTGTTAATTTTCTTTGCAGGGGAAAAGGCAAATAAACCAGAATAATATGAGTAATTAGCCAAACGGGGAGAAAAACAGAAATATATTTTTTTTTATTTTTAACAACAGGATAAATACCAACAAAGGCCAATGGCCAAAGTAAACCATAACTAATAAGAAATGGCCAGAAAGGAGGAGTGAGGCCAGCAGGGGTTGCCTGACTGATGCGATGGACTGTTAGCCAATGAGAAGAAGAAAGCCAATAATAATACAAAACAGGAGGGAGAGAAAGAAAAAAGAAAATTAAACCGTATTTAAAAAATAACCAATTTATTTTTTTTTCGCGCAGACAAATTATTAGCCAAAAAACGATTAAAACAGAAAAAACAGTCGGCAAATGATAAGGATGAATTTGGAAAAGAATTAAACCAACCAGCCCGGCCGCAATGGCATAGCGATAATTCTTATTAACAGCGGACAAAAGCATTAAAAAGAAAATCAGAACAATTAAAGTCAAAGAAAAAATAAAAAGCGGGTTAGTATAAAAACTGAGAAAAGTAACGGCTTCAGGAACCCACAAATCCATTGATTGTTTATAAATAGAAGATAAGGAATAAAGAATAAATCCCCAGCCGCTGGAAAAACAAATTAAAATTAAACATATTTTTTGTTTGATTTTTTCTTGGAACAAAAATTTTAGGAAAAGATAAAAAACAAAGATAAAAATAGGAATCAGGAAAACGCGGACAAGATGGAAGATAGCTATGGCGGACAAGTGAGAGAATTTGGCAATTAGGCCGAGGGCAAGAAAAAATAAATTCAGGATAACGCGCGGTTGCGCTTCAGTCGTATAATAATCTTCAAATAAAAAATGTCCTTGTCGGACTTGCTCAATGTAAGAAAAATAATTTGGATAATCAAATTCGTTTAAAGACGGAATGGCCAAAAAATAAGTATTTTCATTTGCTTTGGAATAACCATAAAAATAAGGAACAGTGGTGGCTAAAATCACTAAAAAAGCCATCCCAATCAGAAACAGCCAGTCCTTCCAAGAAATATTTTTAATTAAATTTTTAATAGTCATATAGGAAGTAAAGTTTTTTATAAAACACTCATCCGTTCCTGATTTAAAATTTAGGTATCAAAGAGTAATCCGTCAACTGACGGACAAAATTAAAATTTTACATTTTTATTCTTGCCTGCGCGGGCGGGTCATACTTTGAGATTTGCATTTTACGTTTTTAATCGGAACCGAAGCTCTTTTCTTATTTTGATTTTACTCAGAATATATTTAATCAGGCGATTCAAAATAGACAAGCCATAGACAACGCTTTTTTTTAAACCAACAGAAGAGGCATCTTTGAAATAACGGGTGGTAATGGGAATTTCCATAATTCGGAATTTATGGATTTTAATTTGGATAATAATTTCCGTATCAAAAACAAAATCATTAGAATTTAGATTAAAAGGAATGGTTTGTAAAATTTCTTTCCGGTAAGCGCGAAAGCCGGAATGGTATTCAGTCAAATGAAGTCTTAAAATTAAATTTTCTATTTTGGTTAAAAATATATTGGCCCAGTATTTCCACCCGGGCATTCCCCCTTCCCGCGCCCAACCTTTAACCATCATGCGAGAACCAAAAACCGCGTCAGCCTGACCGCGGATAATTGGAAGAACAATTTGAGGGATGTAGGTGGGGTCGTATTGGTGGTCAGGATGAATCATAATCACAATGTCCGCCCCTCTTTCCAGCGCCTTCTTATAACAAGTTTTTTGATTTCCGCCATAACCGAGATTTTTTTCGTGTTTAAATGTTTCTATCCCGCAATTTTTCGCAATTTCCACGGTTTTATCCGTGCTGGCGTCATCAACCAAAATGATTTTATCAATCCAATTTTGATCAATGTCTGCCAAGGTTTTTTCTAATGTTTTTTCCGCATTATAGGCCGGCAAAACAGCAATTGTTTTATAATTTGGAGCTTTAATTGACATAATTTATTCGGTAAATTATCGCTTGTTCATCTTGATATACTTCTATTAATCCGATTGATTTTTTAATTAGCTTGACAAAACGTTCATCATTTTTGTCTGCCAAAACATAGCTAGCCTTGAAATTTTCTTTCAAAATTTTAGCCGCTTTTTCCGGACCTGTTTTGTAAGCAACTAAATCAAACCAATCCTGATATAATTCTTTGCTATATTCATACATAAATGTTTGGTCCAAACCATTAATGTAATAGTTTTGCGAATTAAAATAAAACAATTGTGGGAAAATTCCCCAATTGCTTTGAAAAACTATTTCTTCGGGATTGGCATGATTTTTTAACCAAGTAGAGGCCATTTGTAAATGATTTAACGGTCGGCCGTTTCTTTGATATTCTTGATGAAGATTTTTAATGCTTGAATTTAAATAAAAACCAAATGAAATGCTAACACAGACAATTAAAAAAAGTCCGGCGATAAAATAAAAAATATTATTTGGTCCATTAAAACAGGCCTTAAAATTATTTTTAATATCTTGCCAATTTATTTTTTTAATAATTTGAGAGAAAATAAGACCATTAAAAACAATGGAGAAGGGAATAAAATATTCAATATTGCGAAAAGATTTTAGGGTGTAAAAAAAGAAAAACAAGGAAATAAAACCGAAAAACCAGGAAGATTTTTTATGTTTTTTTATTTTAAAAGCAAACCAAGCCCAGGAGATTATCCAGGGGATAAAAACAGGGAGAACATTAATAAAAAAAGTTTTTAAATTAGGAGGATACCATTCGGCGCCGACGCCGATTTTACTTTGATAATTTAAAAAAGCGATTTTAAATGTTTGTAGCCAATAAAAAGGGAAGGTTTTTGGGAAATAAGGATTGACGACAAGACCAACGAATATCCCCCCCATACAGGCAATAATGAGTTTTATGTTGTTTTTAGAAAAAATAGAGCGTATAAAATGCAAAATGCAAAATATAAAATGCAAAATGACAATATAAATTTTAAAAATTTTTGAATTTTGAATTTTAATTTTACATTTTGATTTTTGATTTTTGATTTTCTGGTATATTTCATTTCTTTGGTTGTTTAATTTTTGGCACGCCCCGGCGAAGCAATACAAAAAAATTACTATTATCAGCAGTGGCCAGGCGCCGTAGGTCCAAACATAAATAAAAGATAAAAGAAAAAGCGGGGAATATTTATTTTTTAGAATGAAATAAAAACTTAACAATAATATTATAATAGAAATTCCCGGTGCTCTGATTAAAGAAAGGCGGAAAAGAAAAGCGGGGATTAAAAATCCTGTCATCGTCCAAATTAAAGACCCTTTTATTTTCATTCGTCGGCAAAACCAATAAAGGATTAAAAATGTCAGGCTGGCTAAAAATGCGGTAGCCAATTTAGCTTTAATTAAAAAATCTGTTTCCAGGGAAAAAATATCCATATTTTGAGGAGAGGGCAAACTTAAGAAGGGAACGAGAAATAAGTGGTAAAGAAAATGATGGTCAACAAAAAGGTCTTTATAAGTGGTGAATTGAGTCCAGGGGAAATTTTTTATCACTCCTTGCTCTTTCAACAATAAAGCCATTTTAGTATGGAAAAAGCCGTCTGGACATAAGATACCCGGAGGAACGAGTAAATAAAGAAAAACAATAAAGCTAAAAGAAAAAATAAAAAAATATTTTAACCAATCCCAATTTTTTAAATTATATGTTAAAAAATTATTCATTTAAATGTTTTTTAAATTTTTTTATTTGTCTAACCGGCGAAGGGTCAACTTCATTAAGCAGGGCAAGATAAAAACTAATCCAGTCCCCCAGCAAAATCAAAGAAAATGTTTGAGTTAGGGCGTCTTGTCCAAAGAACGGCACTTTTTCCCAACAAAATTTTTCTTTTAAAAAATTTTCAAGTATTTTTGAAGATTTTTTATTTAAATAATTTTTTTTGATGTCATTGAAAATTAAAAAAATAAATTCATCGTTTAATCTTTTTGGAAATACGCTTTCAATGAAATTATGGAATATTTCTGGCTTGGCCTCAAAAAATAAGAAAGATTTTGCATTTTCAGCCATTTGTGTTTTCCATCGATAGGCCACACTGACTAATTCAGGCGGAGCGATAATGATGGGCAAACGATCAAACATTGCGTAGGCCAAATATTTGGCAAGATTTTTTTTCGTTAACGTTTGAGGGTTCAAATTTTGACAAAAATTTTGCAATTTTTTATTTATTTTTAAAGAATTTTTTTTAATCAATCCAATTTTTTCAAAAATAACCAACAAGGGCATTAAGAGATAAGCCAAGCCAGCTCGAGGTGGAGCGGGATAGGCAAAATTAAACATGGGGAAATTATTTTGTTTCCCAAAAATTTTTAATTTCCCGCCTTGAGTAATAATAAAAATTTTACTTTTTCTTTGTTTAGCCTCTTGGCCACAAAGGAGAACCTCTTGAGTGTTCCCGGAATAACTTATTAAAACAACCAAAGAATCTTTGTCTGTTGAATTGGGCAAATTTTCACTACGATTAATAATAATTGGTTTTTTTAGTTGATCAGACAGGCCCTTACTTAATTCTCCGCTAATTGCCGAACCTCCCAGAGCGCAAATAATCACGTTTTTGACGTTTTTATATTCTTTTGACAGGCTGATTTTTTGCGCTTCTTTATAAGCTTGTTGGCATTTTTGAGGGAATTCAGCAATAAATCCGGCCATGTTTGATTTGTCTAACTTTTTAATTTTTGATAAATTATCAAGAATCATCATGTTATTAAATTTAACACAAAGATTTATGATTGTCTATTGTTTAAAACAATTAATTTTGATATAATATGGTTGTTAATTTATAAACAGTATGAGCGGACACTCAAAATGGGCAAAACTTAAGCATTTTAAAGGAGCGCTGGACGCAAAGAAAAGCGCCATTTTTACTAAATTGGGACATGCCATTACTATTGCGGCCAGACAAGGAGGTAAGGACATGGAAACTAATTTTAAATTGCGCCTGGCAATTGAGAGGGCAAAAAAGGCCAATTTGCCAAAAGACAACATTGAACGAGCGATTAAAAGAGGAACTGGCGAGTTGGCTGGCGAGCAAATAGAAGAAGTTATTTATGAGGCCTTTGGACCAAACGGGACCACTATTTTAATAGAAGCTCTAACTGACAATAAAAACAGGACAGTTTCCAGTCTAAGAAGGATTTTTAATAAATATGGCGGAAATTTAGGGGGGCAAAATTCAGTTCTTTGGATGTTTGAGAAAAAGGGGGTCATTAGGATTCTTAAGGAAGAAATAAAAGGAAGCCCGGAAGACTTAGAATTGAAGATGATTGATTTTGGCGCCGAAGATATTAAAAACGAGGAAGAAGGATTGGTTATTTATATAAAATTGGAAGACCTTGAGCGGATAAAAAAACATATAGAAGATAACGCCATTAGCATAGAATCGGCAGAAATAGAATGGTTTGCCAAAGACCCAATAAAAGTAGACGAATCAACTCAATCTAAAATAGACAATATTTTTATTGAATTAGATGAAGACCAAGACATTAATAGTTATTATACTAATATAGAATAGTCTTATTAAAACACAAGAACAAGAGAATAAAAAACTATTAATGAATTAAAAAATGGATTAGAATAAGAGTTGTTTGTTTTAATGTTTTAATATTTTTATGTTTTTATGATTATTTTAGGTATTGACCCCGGCATTGCTATTGTTGGCTATGCAATTCTTGTTTTTAAGAAAAATAAATTTTTTGTTTCCGATTATGGATGCGTCAGAACTTCTTCTCAGAAAATTTTTAGCCAAAGAATTTTACAAATATATCAAGAAATAGATTTGTTGATTAAAAAATATAAACCAAACATCATAGCGATTGAAACCATTTTTTTCGCCAAAAACGCCAAAACAGCCATGAAAGTCAGCGAAAGCAGGGGAATTGCCGCGCTCTTGGCGGCGCAAAACGATATAACAATTAAAGAATATACCCCGCTTCAAGTAAAACAGGCCTTAACAGGTTATGGTCGAGCTTCAAAAGAACAGATACAAAAAATGGTAAAATCAATTTTATGCCTTGAAAAAATACCCCAGCCAGACGATGTTGCCGATGCTTTGGCAATTGCCATTACTTGTGCTCAAACAAAAAATTTTAATTTATGAGAGCTTTAAAAATTGTCCATGTTAGTTCAGAAATTTCTCCTTATTCAAAAAGCGGCGGGCTAGCCGATGTTACCCGTTCTTTGCCCCGAGCTTTAAAGCGGTTGGGACATCAAGTAATGGCGATTACTCCTTATTACGGCTTTATAAAAGAGGACAAATGGACAGTAGAAAATTTAAACATTCATTTATCATTGAATTTCGACGGTCAAGAATATAAATTTGGTTTTAAAAAGGCCATTTGTCCGGACAAATACCCGGTATTTTTTATTTGTCAACAAAGGCTATTTGGGTCTCGCCACAAAAGAGGGTCGGAAATGTATAATTATCCAGATAATGGTTTAAGATTTTTACTTTTTAATTTAGCAGCCATAGAATTGATTAAAAATTTAAAATTTGAACCGCAAGTGATTCATTGCCATGACTGGCATACCGGTTTAATCCCAAATTATTTAAAAATAAAATATAAAAAGGAAGAAAAATTCAAAAATGTCGCCACTTTATTTACCATTCATAATTTACTTTTTCAAGGACCAAAGGATTGGTGGAAAATTCCTATCAATAAAAAAGATAACGGAAGAAATTTGCCACCGGAAAATCTCAAGAAAACAGAATGGATTAATTTTGTAAAAAGAGCGGTTTTAAATGCGGATATTATCAATACTGTCAGTCTGCGGTATGCCCAGGAGATAATGACCGAAGAATATGGTTGCCAAATGGAGAAGCATTTTAAAAAACGAGAAAAAGATATTTATGGTATAATTAACGGCATAGATTATGCCATTTTTAATCCTCAATTTGACCCGAATATTTATGTCCATTATGATATAAATGTTTTGGAAAAAAAAATAGAAAATAAACTTATCTTTCAAAAAAAATATAATTTGGAAGTGAATGCCAAAATTCCTATAATTGGTTTGGCAAATAGACTAACGGAGCAAAAAGGGTTTGAACTGATAATCAATCTCTTGGACCATCTTTTAAAAAAAGATTTACAGATTGTTGTGGTTGGTAGCGGTGGCGGCAAATACAGGGAAATTTTAAGGAAGAGTCAAAAGGCGTTCCCTAAAAAATTATTATTTATTTCTCCTTTTAGAGAAGACATTGCCCGTAAAATATATGCGGCTTCAGATATTTATTTAATGCCTTCCCGTTTTGAGCCGTGCGGCATTTCTCAGTTAATCAGTTTGCGTTATGGCTCCATTCCCATTGTTCATGCCGTGGGCGGTCTTTTAGACACGGTTAGCGATTATAATTCGGCCACGGGGCGAGGGAATGGTTTTGTTTTTCGTTCTTATAATTCTTATGATTTGTTATTTGCCATTGCTCGAGCTTTAGAAAACCATAAAAGAGAGGCCGCTTGGCGGAACTTGGTTCGTCGAAGTATGAAAGAGTCTTATTCTTGGACATTGCCGGCCAAAAAATACGTGGTTTTATATAGAAAAGCGATTAAGAAGATGAGAACTAAAAACGAAAAAGCAAAAACAATAAAAGAAAAGTAAAAATAATTTTTTACCTTTCATTTTAAAATTTTAATTTAACGAAACATTTATGTATTGGGCCAATCTTTTGCACATTTATCAACCGCCAGGACAAAAAAAGAAAATCATTGATGAGGTTGTTTTTGAATCTTATAATAGAATTCTAAATATTTTAGAATCTTGTCAAAAAATAAAAATAAGTTTGAATATCTGCGCGTCTTTAACCGAACAATTGAGTGCTTCTGGCCATCAGGACATTATAATCAGAATCAAAAAATTGGCAGAAAATGGACAAATAGAATTAACGGGGTCTGCCGCTTATCATCCAATTTTGCCATTTTTACCCAAGAAAGAAATAATTAGACAAATTGATTTGAACGAAAAAATAAACAAAAAATATTTTGGCGCTGTTTGGCGACCACAAGGATTTTTCCTTCCAGAAATGGCCTATAGTAAAAGGGCGGCAAAAGTTATCAGGCAAAAAGGATATCAATGGATTGCTTTAGACGAGATAGCCTATCAAGGAAATTTTGGCAAAGTAAGTTTTGATAAAATTTATAAATTAAAAATATTTCTTAACAAAGAAATTAAAATTGTTTTCCGAAATCGCGGACTGAGTGCGACGTTTTTTGGCGATTGGCTTGATTCAGTTGACAAATTTTTTTCAGCAGCCGGAAGAAACGGCAGAAAAAATAAGTTTTTAATAACGGCTTTTGATGGAGAAAATCTTGGACATCATCAAAATTATTTAATTGATATTTGGAAAGAAATAGCCCTTGATTCCCGAATTGTTATGATTAATTATTCCCAGTATCTGGGATTATTGAAAACGGGCCAGACGGAGAAAGTAAGTCCTTTAAAATCCAGTTGGGCAACGGAATTAATGGATATTAAAAATAACAATTTTTATCCTTTATGGTCAGACCCTAAAAATCAAATTCACAAAAATTTTAAACAACTTACAAAATTGATTTTAAAATTGGTTTATCAATCTGTTAAAGATAATAATTATGTGGAGGCCAGAGAAACTTTAGATAAAGCCCTGTTTTCTGACCCTTGTTGGTGGGCATCAAATCGACCATGGTGGGGTCCAAGTATGATTTTTCTTGGCGCGGAATATTTTTCAAAAATATTCAAACTTTTGGAGAAAAATTTAAAATCAGATAAAAAGAAGAAAATAAAATTTTTATTAAAAGAGATTTTAAAGGCGACAGAAATCAAAAAAACAATAAAATGAATAATTTTATGCATTGGGCCAATTTTTTGCATTTTTATCAACCATATAATCAACAAAAGGATATTTTAGAGAGGATTGTTGAGGAAAGTTATAGAAAAATTTTAAAAGGATTGCTTTTAAACAAGAAGGCAAAACTAACAATTAACATAAACGCTGGTTTAACCGAAACCTTGTTCAAAAACGGATATCAAGATGTTATCAAACAAATAGAGATGCTGGCAAAAAGAGGACAGGTTCAATTTACGGGCGGAGTAAAATATCATCCCTTTCTTCCTCTTTTACCAAAGGAGGAAATTAAAAGACAAATAGAATTAAATAACAGAACCAATAAAAAATATTTTGGCGATGCCTGGCAACCGCAAGGATTTTTTTCTCCCGAGCTCGCTTACAGTAAAAAGGTGGCGCAAACGGCAAAAGAGGCGGGGTTTGATTGGATAATCGCTGAAGAATTGGCCGCCCCAACAAAGCCTGATTTTAAAAAAATATATTCAATCAAAGATTTAAATGATTTTAAAATAATTTTCAGAGACAAAAGAATAAGCGTTTTGATTCTTTCGGCCATTGTTCGCCATTTTGAATCTTTTATACAAGAAGCGGGAAAGGAAGAAATTAAGAAAGACCGTTATTTATTGACTGTAATGGACGCGGAAACATTTGGTCATCATCGGCCGGGATTAGAAGAATTTCTTTTTAGTATATATAAAAATAAAAAAATACCGCAAGTTTTTGTTTCTGACTTGATTGAAAAATTTGGCGTTTCTGAAATTATTGAGCCAAGGGACAGCACTTGGTCTTCTGAAGAACAGGACTTCTGGCTGGACAAAAAAAAGGAACATTCATTTACTCTTTGGTCGCATCCCCAAAATCCCATTCACCAATTTCAATGGAAATTCACTTATTTTGTTTTTGGCTTAATTAACAAAATTGACCATCAAATATCGGGATATGAAAAAATAAGAGACAAAATGGACAAGGCCATACAATCTGATCAGTATTGGTGGGCCTCGGCCAAACCGTGGTGGTCATTAGAAATGATAGAACAAGGAGCTCACGCCCTGAAACAGGTTGTTTTTTCTATACCGAACGTTTCTTTAAAAATAAGAGAACAGGCGGAAAATTATTATCAACAAATAATTGGTATTGCTTTTGATTGGCAACGGAGCGGAAAAATCAGGCGGGCTTATCGTCGGGCTATGAAAACATGGAAGTCCGTTCCTTATAAAAAAAGAGTATTGGCCGGCCAATTTAATTCCATGATATTGGAATTTGAAGACGAGATGAAGAAAGCAGTTGTCAGTCAAGAATTTGAAAAAGCCATTAAATGGCGCGACGCGATTTATAAATTAAAAAGCGGTATGGATGTCCATGATGTTTTACATGTAGTTGACGACCTGCGTCAGGTTCGTCAATTGCCCTCACTTAAAGATTATTGGGAACACGCGCCGGAAGAATTTTCTTTTTTTGCCCAGAAACATTTTATTGACTGGCAAAAAAATAATTTTATTAAAAAACAACCGAAACAGCTTTTTGAAGAAATAAAAAAAACATTAAAAAATCAAAACCAAAGCGAACGACCCCTGGGTTTTTCTTGGGACAAAGATGACAATTTTTATTTCTGCGAAATTCCCTCAAAAGAAATAGAGTATTGTTTAGGAGAACACGGTTGGGATGAAATGAGTTTGATGAAGTTTTCCCGGACGGAGATTTATCATCAACCAGGACAGTGTTTTTATCATCATCGTCGGGGAAAAGTAAAGATAATCGTTAAAAATCAAAGCCTGGTTTTTAAAATTTTAAGATTATTGGAAAAAGACATCTTCCACCAGTCGGCAGACTTATCTGTTCTGGTGGAGAGCAAAGATTGGCGACAGGTGTTTTTTAAAAAAAATAATCGTGGCGAAAAAACAACCATCATTTCTTATAAAAAGAGTAAACCCGGTTTTAAATTTAAAATATCAAGACAGAGGAAAAAATAAGAAAAAGTAGCGATACAAATTAATGCGAATTAACCATACAAATGCTGCGAATTCGTAGTCTTTATATGTATTTATAGAATTGGCATTGCCCTTAGAGAAGCCCTTTATTTGGGCAAGATTAAAAAGTTTATTTCCCTTATTTAGTTTTGACGCTTTATTAAAAGACTAAATGAGAGGCAAGGCATTTATGATTTTTATCAAAATTCCTAAAACAGGAAACATTAAAAAGGTCCTGGATTATAGGTATATGCTTTTGTTTTTTGAAAAAAGAAAAAATTTTTTTTTAAACAAAAAAGAAGAATTAAAGGACATAAAAATTGATTTGGTTAGAAATTTTCGAGGAAAATTCAGAAACATGACCCTTAAATATACATTATTTACTGATTTTGGAGAAAAAATAATCAGAGCCAGGACCCATAAATTTCAGGATTCGCCTCGGCGAGACGGAAACGTTCTTAAATTTTTAAACAAAAACAGGCTCGGAGACAACATCCCTTTATTTATTTATTATTATCAGCCCTTAAACATTTTATTTTATTTAGAAACGACGGGGATTTCTTCAGAAACGCTTTTATCTCAGAAAAAAATAAAGCCACTTTTAAAAATAATTTCTTCAGCTGCGATTTTCTTAAAAAAAATTCATCATCTTAAAAAAGGACTTTCATTTTTGCCAATTAAAGACATTAAACAAGAAAAAAAAGAACGGAGGCATTGGTTTTTTTTGGTCAGAAAATGCGCGCCGGAAATTTATTCCGAATTTTATCTTCTCTTAAAAGAATTATGGGATTTGAGAAAAAAACACGAAGAATTTTTTTTAACACCATCAAATTTTAGTTTAGTTCACTCAGACTTTCATTGGGGGAACATTGTTTGTCATCAAGACAACTTTTTTTTCATAGATTTTTGTTATGCTTTTAGGGGAGACCCCTTGGAAGATGTGGGCGGATTTTTGGCTCAGAATGACTCAATGTTTCGTTATTATGCTCCCTATTCTTCAGCGGGGATAAAAATTAGAAAAAAATTTTTAAGATCATATTTTGGCGGCCATATAAATAAAAATCAGCAATACCGCTTGCTTTATTTTGAAGCCCAGAAGATACTGGAAATGGCGGCTGTTTTAAGTTTTGTGGAAACCAACGAGGAATATAAAAAAAGGGGGATGGCCACTTTATTGTCAGAGGCCAGAAAAAAAATTTTAGAACTAAAATCAAAATGATAAAAACGGACTTACATTTTCATTCATATTATTCCGATGGAATTTACTCTCCTAAGGAATTGGTCAAAAAATTAAAGGAAAAGAAATTTCAAAAAGTTGCCCTAACAGACCATAACACGATTGACGGCGTAGATGAATTTTTAATTTTAACAAAAAAGGCGGGGCTAAAAGCCATTGCCGGGGTGGAGATTTACACCGATTATCAGGGCAGATCTTTTCATCTTTTGGGCTATGATTTCAATTTAAGTGATAAAAATTTGAGCTTTTCTCTAAAAGAACTCCAGAGGCAACGGATTCCCCGGATTAAAAAAGCGATTAAAATTCTTCAGATGGACGGATGGAAATTAAATGAAAAAGAGGTTTTTAACACTATTTCTTCATATCAAGGATTGATTCATTTGGCCGGGCCTTTTCAAAAAAATCCTCAAAATTGGAAGAGGATAAAAAAAGATTTTAATTGGTTTCCCGGTAAAATTATTCCCATTACCGAAATTATCGCTAAATATTTTGTGGGAAAAGATGGACATTTAATTTGTTCGGAAACAACACTCCCCTTTATCCAAGCGATTAAATTAATTAAAAAAGCCGGCGGCTGGACGGTTTTGGCTCATCCTGGACAGCATCTTTCTTGGCGAGACGATGGCCTGATTGTTGAGTTTAAAAAAATGGGACTTGACGGACTAGAGGCAATTTCCTCACATCATTCTTGGAGTGAGATGGAACACTGGCAAAAAGTTGCCAAAGAAAATGACCTGGAAATCACCATTGGTTCTGATTTTCACGGAGATGTTCCCAAAGAATGGGGCTTTAAAGTTAGAAGTCAGTGGGAGTATTAGGAGAACAATTTATTTCAATTTAACATAATTTAAAATGGGCGACCACAGATGGTCGCCCATTATTATATATTTTTTATAATTTTTTTAAATAACATTATTTTATTTGTTTTTTGGATAAATATAACCAAGAATTTTCCAACCGCCCTGCCATTGATTAGTGATATTTTTAAAAGAGCGAGTTGATTGCTCTAAACGTTTTAAACCGTTCATTTCGGAAATAGTGACAGTATTTTCGTCAAAATCTTCCACATAAGCCACATGTCCATAATAACCGCAAATCCAGCTGGTGCAGGTTAGGGCCATAATTGCCCCTTGTTTTGGCTGGTTTCCGGTTTCATAGCCGTCTTTTTGCGCGTTTTTAAACCAATATCGAGCATGGCTCCAAGATGGCACGCATTGACCTTGTTCGCTGGCCCACTTAAAGGCAGCCCAATCAGTGCACTGTCGGGAAACAAATAAATGGCAATCAGTATTTTTTCTCCAGTCCCAATAATTAGAATAATTTTGTTGTACTAATTGAGGACTTGGAGATACATATTTTGGTTTAGTCGGGGCAGGCGGCGGAGTGCCGTCAGGAACAATTAAAATCATACCCGGCTGAACCGCCAATTCTTCGCTTAAATTATTAATTTCTATGATTTTTTCAACCGAGGATTTATATTTGCTGGCAATAGAAGAAATATTTTCTCCCCTTTTTACTGTATGAGTTAATCCGTTTACCGGTAGAATTTTTAATTCATTTCCGGGTTTGATTACTGACCAGTAGTTTAAATTATTGGCCCAAAAAATAGTGTTCCAATTGAGACCAAATGTTTCGGCAATAGTGCTGATCGTGTCTCCCGGTTGAACAATATATGTTTCAATCTCGGTGCGAGTTTGGCGATAAATGTCTTTTTCATTAATTTCCGTTTCCGGCGCCACCAAGACGCTCCCCCCGAAAATTAAGGCGATTTCCGACTCCTCGCTTAACCCCAAAATATCATCTGGTTCTCGCCAAGCCGCGATTTGAAAGTCGTGCTCTATTTCTTCAGCTTGGATTGGCAAGCCGGTTTCAACAATAATTTCTTCACTTAATTCTACTTTATTTATTGGTTTTTTATTTATTTGCGAAAAAGAAAAAATGGCTGTTAGAATTAAAATTCCAGCCAAAGTGAATTTTTTAAAGGAGAAAATCCGTTTTTGTCCCGGAAGAAAAAAACGGAAAAAATAAATAATGCTTAAAACAATGTTTTTCGCCATTGAATAATAATTTTTATCTTGCATAAATGAAAATTTATGCTACATTAGAGAGGTTATAACAATTATATAACTTTTATATATTAACATTATTATTTTAAAAGTCAAGTATGGGTTATCAACAAGAGGAAAATGGCCAAAATTTTAAAGAAATTGAGAAAACTTGGAAGATTTGGGACGAAGAGGGAATTTATTTGGCTCAAGAAAATTCAGACAAGCAGAAAATATATGTTTTAGTTGAATTTCCTTATCCTTCCGGATCTGGCCTGCATGTCGGACACGCCTTTTCTTTTACCGGCGCGGATGTTTATGCTCGCTTTAAAAGAATGGCCGGCTATGAAGTGCTTTTCCCCATGGGTTGGGATGCTTTTGGTTTGCCCACGGAGAATTATGCTATTAAAAAAAAGAAAAATCCCCGAATTATTACCAAAGAAAATACAGAGTTTTTTAAAAAACAAATGAAAATATTGGGATTTTCTTTTGATTGGAGCCGAGAAATAAATACCACAGACCCCAAGTATTATAAGTGGACCCAATGGATATTTGTTCAATTATTTAAAAAAGGATTAGCTTATAAAAAAGAAATGCCCATTAATTGGTGTCCGAGCTGTAAAATCGGTCTGGCCAATGAAGAAGTCGTTGACGGCAAATGTGAAAGATGCGGCGCTGAGGTTAATAGAAGGAGCTTAAGCCAATGGATAGTTAAAATCACCGATTATGCTGACCGGCTCATTAATGGTTTAGAACAGACAAAATTTATTGAAAAAGTCAAAACCGCCCAGATTAATTGGATCGGCAAAAGTGAAGGAGCTGAGGTAATTTTTAAAATAAAAGGACTTAACCAAGATTTAAGGATATTTACTACCCGACCCGATACTTTATGGGGAGCCACTTTTATGGTTTTGGCGCCAGAGCATCCGCTCGTCGCTTCGCTTCTCAAAATTAAAAATAAAAACATAAAAATCAAAAATATTGATGAAATTAAAAATTATTTGGAAAAAACAAAGAAAAAGTCGGACATGGAAAGAACGGAATTAAATAAAGAAAAAACAGGCGTATTTTCCGGCTTATTTGCCGTTAATCCGACGAATAACGAGAGAATTCCAATTTGGATTTCCGATTTTGTTTTAGCCAGTTACGGGACCGGGGCAATTATGGCGGTCCCGGCCCATGACCAAAGAGATTGGGAGTTTGCTAAAAAATTTGGATTAAAAATAATTCCGGTTATTGTGCCGGGAAATGAATGGGATTTTGACCAAGCCGCTTATACTGATGTAGATAATGGCAAAATCGTCAATTCTCCGCCAATTAATGGATTAACTCCGGCCAAAGCTTTTGATTATATGATAGAATGGTTGACAAATAAAAAAATTGGCAAGAAAATGCAAAATTATCATTTAAGGGATTGGATTTTTTCCCGTCAGCATTATTGGGGAGAACCTATCCCCATGGTTTATTGCAAAAAATGCGGTTGGCAACCAGTTAATGAAAAAGATTTGCCGATAGAATTGCCGCGAGTAGAGCATTATGAGCCCACAGATACGGGAGAAAGCCCTTTGGTTAAAATGGAGAAATGGATAAAAACAACCTGTCCCAAATGCGACGGTCCGGCGGAAAGAGAAACAGACACCATGCCGAATTGGGCCGGCTCGGATTGGTATTTTCTTGCCTATTGTTTTGCGGATAAATTAAAAACTGATTTAGATGAAAAATCAAAGTTGAAATTGTTTAGAAATTTGAAATTTAAAATTAGAAATTTTCAAAACATTTTTTTTAAGAATAAAAATATTTTGAGCCATTGGTTGCCGGTTGATGTTTATATTGGTGGCGACGAACATAATACCCTTCATTTACTTTATTCCCGTTTTATTTACCAATTTTTATGGGATATCAATGCCGTCCCAAAAGAATATCCCGAGCCGTATATTAAAAGGGTTTCCCATGGCGTAATTCTTGGACCTGACAGCCAACGAATGAGCAAATCAAAAAATAATGTCATTATTCCCGAAGAGGTTATTAAAAAATTTAACCGACATGGGCCTGATATTTTAAGATTATATTTGATGTTTATTGGACCCTTTGACGGAACCATGGCTTGGAATGATAATGCTTTAATGGGTGTAAAAAAATTTTTAGATAAAATAGAATCTTATGTCAATGATTGGTTAAAGGAAAAGGATGAAAACAAGGATTTAAAAATTAGCAAGACGCCCCTTTGGCATCAAACCATTCAAAAGGTGACCAGAGATATTGATCAGATGAAATTTAATACCGCGGTTGCCTGTTTAATGTCTTTTATAAATGAGATAAGGATAAAAATGGTGTCCAAAGAAGTTTTAGAAAAATTCTTGATTTTATTATCTCCCTTTGCGCCGTTTTTTAGCGAAGAACAATGGCAAAAAATAAATCCTAAGGCCGTTAGCATTTTTAAAGAATTTTGGCCGTCATTTGACCCACAGTTAATTAAAACAGAGAAAAAAGAAATAATTGTTCAAATTAATGGCAAAGTCAGGGCCAAGATAATGGTTTCTGCCGACATTTCCCAGCCAGAAATGGAGAGAATTGTTTTAGGTGAGGAAAAAATCAAAAAACAAATAAACCA
>JAQTOB010000002.1 GCA_028713575.1 Patescibacteria group bacterium | reverse complement strand
TTGAAAAACGTCCGCCAAAAGAGATTTGGCTTAACGCCCCTAATGGTTTAAAAATCATAAATTTCGCTTTTGATATTGTTCCGGCAAAATTCATTAAGGGAATCATTTGCGAGGCGGGAATTATCAAACCCCAGGAAATCAAAAAACACCTTAAAAAAATTTACCCTTTTTTATGATTATTTCCACTAAAGAAATAAAAAGATTTTAATAAAAAAGGGCGTTTTTGATATTATTCATCCCGGGCATATTTATACCATCAAACAATTTAAAAAATTATCCGACATAATTATTATTTTTATTTAATTAGATTATTTAACCAAGAGGGAAAGGGGGAGTAAGAGGCCGATCAACAATCAAAGATAGAGAGTAGAAGCGGTTGACGGAATCAAGGGCGTGGATTATGTTTTTTGGACAAATCTGGGTCAAGAAGAGAACGCCTTGCTTTACGGGAAGACCTCAGACCGGACATTATTGTCATTACTAAAATTACAAAAGGAATAACGGAAAAATATTCCCAACCTTACTGGACATTAGAAGAATTTTTAGATAAGAAAAAAAGATATTTTCTACCAGTTGCATTATAAACAGAGTAATTTAAAAATATAAATAATCATATTAACAATTTGTATGACAAAAAACGATTATTTAAAATTAAATTATAAGCCAAATTATCAGAATGAAATTGTTGCCACTTTTTACGGAGAATCAAGATTATCCTTGAAGGAATTGGCCATTAAAACAGCAGAAGAATCTTCTATTGGCACCTGGACGAAAATAAATACATTATCATCAGATATTTTAAAAAGATTGGCCGCGCGTATTTTTTATGTCAACGTGAAAACAGGCATTTTCAAAATCGCTTATCCTTTGGCCTTGTTTGAACCGGCAAGCATTCCACAACTTCTTTCCAGCATTGCCGGCAATATTTTCAGCATGAAGGCGGTAAAAAATCTAAGATTAGAAGACATAGAGTTTCCTGAAAAATACATCAATAAATATCCCGGGCCGAAATGGGGAATAAGTGGCATTAGAAAAATAACGGGCATTTACAATCGGCCTTTAATTGGTTGTATTATAAAACCGAAATTAGGTTTAACCTCGTCTCAAAATGCCGAATTGGCCGCCCAGATTTTTAAAAATGGAGTTGACGTAATAAAAGATGACGAAAACCTGACGGATTTATCTTTTAATAGATTTACTGACAGGGTAAAAAAAGTTTTACTTCTTAAAAAACAAGTTGAAAAACAGACGGGCAAAAAGAAAATTTATGTTTTTAACGTGACGGCTCCAACGGAAATAATGCTAAAAAGATCGGCTTTTGTTAAAAAAATAGGGGGGCAATGTGTGATGATAGATGTTATTACTGCCGGTTGGGCCGGAGTTCAATCTTTAAGAAATGCGGATTTAGGCCTAATCATTCATGGTCATCGCGCTGGGCATTCAACTTTTACGCGAAATAAAAAACACGGCATTTCCATGTTAGTTTTGGCAAATTTAGCTCGCTTGGCCGGGGTAGACCAATTTCATACCGGAACCGTGGTGGGGAAAATGGAAGGAGAGGAAGAAGAAGTCATTAAAATTAATGAATTATTGAAAGAAGATTGGCGAGAATTTAATAAATTAAGAGAAAATTGGGGGAAGCTTAGGCCTGTTTTACCCATTGCCTCCGGCGGTTTGCATCCCGGTTTAACTGATAAATTAATGAAAATTTTAGGACATGATTTAATCATTAATTTTGGTGGCGGTATTCACGGACATCCACGGGGAAGTTTGGCTGGCGCCCGCGCCGCCAAACAGGCCATAGAGGCGACTATAAAAAAAATTCCTTTAAAGATTTATGCTCGCGACCATTTAGAATTAAAAGAAGCGTTGGAACATTGGGGATTTAAGTAATGAAATAATTTATTTGTTTAATAATTTTTTGACTTTTTCCGTAATTTCTTGCATAGAGAATTCGGTTTTCACTAAAAATTCTTCCGCCCCTGTTTTTAGTCCTTCTCTAATTTCAGATTCTTGTCCTAAACTAGAAAGGATTATTACCGGAATGTTTTGAATTTCCGGATTTTTATTTTTTTTCATTTCTTTTAATACTTCTAAGCCGTTTTTTTTCGGCATTACTAAATCCAACAGCACTAAATCGGGTTTATTGTCCAAAACAGACTTCAATCCCTCCTCTCCGTCAGAGGCAAATATTAATTCAAAATTTTCTCTTTGCAATTGTTCTTTAAGAGCATATAACAGGATTTTTTCATCTTCAATGATTAAAACTTTTTTCTTTTCTCTAAACATAATTAAAATAAAATAATTTTAATATTAGTTATTTAATTTAACAAAAATATTTATTGTTCAAAAGATTCTTTTATTTTTCTGATAATATCATCCAGGGTGCAGGCCGACTTAACAAAATAACCAGTGGCGCCGTTTTCCAAACATCGGGCGACTGTTTCCGGGTCTTCTTTTGCCGTGGAGATTAAAATAGGGACTTCATTTTCTTTGCGAATTTGTTTTAAAACATCTTCCCCTGATTTTTTGGGCATTATTAAATCCAAAAGAATTAAATTTGGATTTTCTTGCTTTACTTTTTCTAATCCTTCTTCACCGTTAAAAGCGGCAATCACTTCAAACCCGGCATCAATTAAAGCGATGGAAATTGCGTTTGATAATATTTTGTCGTCCTCAATAATTAAAATTTTTTTCTTTTCTTTAGACATAAATTAATAATTAAACTTAATATTATGGGGCGTCGTTTTTTTTGTCTTTTATATTGCTAAAGAGAAATAAAAAGTTGCGCCTTTATTTTCTTTTGATTTAAACCAAATTTTCCCGCCATGAGCCTCAACAATGGCTTTGGCAATATAAAGACCGAGACCATTGCCGTCGGTTTCTTTAAAAATAGCATTATCTGCACGAAAAAATTTTTCAAAAATTCTTTTTTGTTGATTTTTGGGAATGCCAACACCATTATCTTTTATTGAAAATATTATCTTATCTTTTTCTTTTTGGCAATTAATTTCTATATTTCCGTTTTCTTTATTATATTTAATGGCATTAGTAATTAAATTATCTAAAACTTGTTTTAATTTATCGGGGTCAACCCATAATTCAAAATTGTCGCCTAAATCATTTTTTATAATTTTTATTTTTCTTTTTTTAGCTAAAGAAAAAGTTTCTTTTAATGACGATTCCAAAATATCTTTAATTTTGATTTTTTGCTTGTTTATTTCAAATTTTTTACCGGTTTCAATGCGAGAAATATCCAATAAGTCACGAACCAATTTAATCATTCTTTCATTGCTAATATATATTTGTTGTAAATAATCCAAAGCCTTTTTATCCATTTTCCCTCCCTTGCCTTTCATTAAGAGTTCAATGAACCATTTAATGCCCGCCAATGGCGTTCTTAATTGATGAGAAGCAAGAGAAACAAATTCACTTTTTGCTCGGTCTATTTTTCTTTCCCGCGTTACATCTTCTATTAAAAGCACATAGCCAATTACTTCATTGGAATCCTTAATCATAACAATGGGAACAAATAATAAATGAATGAAAAACTCGCCATGCTCCACTTCGCTTAATTCAATGGTTTTCCCTTTTTCCATGCATTCTTCAGCCCTTTTCTTAATATTAACTTTATTTTCTAAAGTTTTAGTAATTATTTCTACATTAAGGTCGTCGCCGTATAATTTAAGAATATTTTTTGCGGCGTCATTTTTCAACATGATTTGGTGTTGTTTGTTAAAAAGAACAAATCCCAGAGATAGGCTGTAAACGGAAGCTAAAAATCTTGCTTGTTCTTCCTTAAGTTCGCGTGTTCGTTCCTCAACTTTTCGTTCAACATTTTCTTTTTCTTTTTTTAATTCAAAAGTCTTTTCCGCCACTTTTTTTTCAAGATTTTGCGTGTAAGAATATAATTCTGCGGTCATTTGATTAAAATTTTTAGCCAATTCACCGATTTCATTATTGGACTCAATGTTTATTTTCATTTTTAAATTGCCCCCACTAATCTCATTGGCCGCATTTTTTAATTTTATTATTGGGTCTGTAATTTTTTTTGAAAGAGAAATGCTGATTATGGTAATTAAAATAATGCCTAAAATTGTGAGTAATCCTGATAATTTTATTGTCCTGATAGTGTTGCTATATGCCTCAGAAACAGGCAGTTCAACAATTATTGCCCAATCGGGAAAATTAAGACCAATATGGTTAGTAACTGCTAAATTGCCGTCAATACCTCTTAAAATTTCCGCTTCATCTTGATTTAAAGAATTTTCTTTTTTTATAAATTCATTTACTTCTTTTAAGTGAGCGAGGTTTTCATTTTGTAAAACGCGAGAAATGTCTTTAAAGGCGATTAAATCGCCTTGTTTGTCAACCACATAAGCTAAGCCGTTTTTGCCAATTTTAATTTCATCCATCAAATCCCAGATGAATTTTAAATTTAACTCTGCGATTAATGTTCCTTTTAAATCGCCTAAAACATTTTTAACCGGCGTTGCCATTATTATCATCGGTTCGCCGGTTGTCGGGTCAATATATACTTGGCTAATATATTTTTCTCCCTTATCTATTTGAACAAAAAGGTCCTCTCCAATCTGTTTTTTGAATTCGTCAATAACAGGGGTTAATTGAGAGGAGAGGCGAGAGACCGTGCTCAGCTCTTTTCCTTGTGCGTCCAAAAGAGCTAATTGCCGGAAAGAAGATTCAAATCCTATTAATTTTGTTAAAATTAATTTATATTCTTCTTTTTCAATAACTGACAGATTTCCTATTTTAACAGTAGTTTCTAATAAATTGAATTTGTTTTCAATAAAATTCTTGACGGCATCGGCCGCATTTTGTGCAATAAGATGTTGCTGGTCATTTACCATCCTTCCCTGGGACTCTATATTAAAGTATATTTCAAACCCCGTAGAAACCAAAAAAATTATAAGGCCTAATAACAAAAAAACAATGGTTAAAGTAACAAGCAAACTTCTAAATTTTTTTGTTTTAACAGAAGACATTTTAATGAATTATTTCATCTGCCGTGTTTAATAATCCTTCGGGAACAATAACATCTAATTCTTGCGCCACATTGTAATTAATTTGGAAAAAACTTTCAGAAGAAATTACAGGAATGGTCCCGGCTGGCGTGCCTTTAAGAATTTTGTCAGCTAAAATTGCGGCCTGTTCTCCGGTTTCAAAAATATTAATATTTACTCCAAAAATTGATCCGTAATTATCTATCATCATATAGGCGCCACCAAAAGGAATTTTATATTTATACGCAAATTTGGCAATCACTGTAAAAGCGTCAGGAGTAACAAAAAGGGGTTCGGCCAAAGCCATAATAGCGTCAAAGTCAATGCCAGAGGAGATATATTTTTCTAATAAATTTTGCAATTCAATGGCATTATCAGCCGGCAATTCAATTAAAGTTATATTTGCGGCTTCAGCCACCGGGGACAAAACTTTTAATTGACTGGCAACAATCGGATAATCCCGTTGATAAGGGATTAATATTTGTTTAGCCCGAGGAACCAGCTCTTTCATAACCTCAAAACGTTTGACAGCAAGGTCAGGTCCGGGATAACGAACTCCGGTGATATTTCCTCCCGGATGACGAATATTTTCTATCAAATCAACGTCTTCTATGTTGGCAAAACTAAAAAGAACAGGGATATTGGTTTCTTGAGTGGCGGTCTTTGCCTCCAAAGAGGCCTCGGTTGGAAAAACAAAAATTAAATCAACTTTGTTCTTTATAAATTTTTTAAGAATATTTTGGTAAGCGGTTATGTCAAAGTTTGTTTTTTGTAAATCATAAACAATATTTTCCCCCTCAAAATAGCCCAATTCTGCCATTTTGGATTTAAAACCATCTGACATTTCAGCAACATAATCCAGTCCTGATAAAATGCCCACATGATAAATTTCTTCCCTTTTTGATTTTATTGAAAAAAATATATATATTACAACGATAATTATTAACAATATGATAATTGTTTTAATTAATTTTTTATTCATATATTTTTAATTAAGATTTTTAGAAATTTAATGTAGGTACATTTTTCGCTTCTTTTTCTTCTAATTCAAAAAATTCGGCTTTTTTAAAACCTAAAGCCGAAACAATCAAATTGGCGGGGAAAATTTCTTGTTTAGTGTTAAAATCTCGAACATTTCCGTTATAAAATCTTCTTGCCGCTTGAATTTTGTTTTCCGTATCGGTTAATTCATCTTGAAGTTTTTGAAAATTTTCTGAAGCGCGAAGTTGGGGGTAATTTTCCGCTACTGCAAATAATGTTTTTAATGCGCCATTTAATCCCTTTTCCGCGTCAGATTTTCTTTCAGGCGTCGTTGCTCCCATTGCTTTTGTCCGGGCCTCAGTAACATTGGTAAAAACTTCTTTTTCATGAGCCGCATAGCCCTTAACCGCATTAACTAAATTCGGGATAAGGTTATAGCGACGTTTTAATTGAACATCAATATCCGACCAAGATTCTTTGACGCGATTTCGCCAACGGATTAAATTGTTATAAACACCGACCAACCAAAGAATTAAAAGAACCAAAGCGATAATGATAATCCATAAATAAATAGACATAGATTTAATTAAATTATTTATTATTTATTAAAATTAAAATTTATTACTGCTTGACCGCTACCAAAAGGAATTTCATAAGAGAGAATTTCTGTTTTATATTTTAAATCTTTTAAGATTCCTAAAAGAATCAGAATCGCCGGTAAACTTATTTCCTGGAATTTTTTCACTAATTTTTGGTCTAAGTTTAAAAATTGACCTATTTGTTCGTTTTGAATCAATTTAATCAAATTTTGGTCAAATTTTTTACCTAAGAAAACATTTTTTTCTCCGGATTCCTCTGAGCAATAACAAAAATTAGCAGAAACAACAAGGCCGATTTTTTTATTATTTAAAATTAATTCTTCTTTTAATTTTTTGCCAAAATCAAAATGTTTTTGAATGTCTAATTTGGAAGAACCAATTGGAACAAGAGAAAAATTTTTATATTTTTTTGTAAAATAATATAAAGGAACGGAAAAACTGTAATCCAGATTTGGCTCAGTTACCATTATTAATGGGATATCGGGGGAATCGGTTTCAAAAAATTCTTTTATTTTATAATTCAACTCCATGTTGCCGTCTAATTCAATTTTATTGGTTAAATCGCCAAATGTTTTAAATTCGCCGGAATATTGAGGAGAAAGATTTAAGGAGAAGGCGTCTTCTAAAATTGGCCCGTGTGATGAAATCATTACTAAGATTTCCGGTTTGATTTTTGCTAAATCATCAGCAAGATTATTCAGGGCTTCAATGGTTTTTTTATTTTTTATTAAATTGTCCCGATTTATATTTGGAATAAGCAAAGGAGAGTGGGGGACAATAGAAGCGAAACAAATCATATTAAATGTTTAAGGATTCACCTAAAGAATAAGTGTTTAAAATTGATTCGTCAACCTGAATAATATTATCCCATTGATAGCCAAGGGCTTCAAAAACTTCGGCCGAAATAATTGGCAAGCGTTTCCCCTGAATAATAATATAGACTGTTGGCAAATTAAAAGATTTAATTAGAGTGCCGTCTCTGAATTTGATTTGTTCTTTTGTTTCAAAATCAGCCAATTCCATTGGATTGACTTTAATAATATGACTGTAAGGATAATTGGCCTGCAAAATACTGATATCAATAATGGGATATTTAAAATTGTCTTTTACATAATAAACTGCATTGGTATTATTGTCCTGTAAAAGGGCTCCGCTAGGATATGGCGAAAGAACAGGATTGCCTTCTTGATAAGAAGATAAATCAGAGTCTTCAACCAAAATCACTTCTTCCGGATGAAAGCCTATATTTTTAAACATTTTTTCAGAAATTGGCCTTTTAATATTATCTATTAACATAAAAATTTCATTTTTAGATTTAACTAAAGAATAATTTGGAAAACTCACGGCCGCTCCTATGGGATATTTTTGTAAATTTTCCGCTTCAATGTCTTTAACGTTTTCAAATTTATAACTTAAAAGAAAAACTGTTTTGGAGTAAAACGGTTTTCGTTGGCCGTTTTGGATAAGCCAAACTCCCTTTTCGTTTTTTATTCTCAATAAACTTCCTTCCGGATATTCTTGTTGCTTGTCTGCAAACCAATTTTGCCAGATTTGCCAAAAAAGCCAATTATCGTAAAGATGAGGAGCATAAATGTATAAACTAGCGGTGGCCATATTTTTGGGAATTATAAAACGGCCGAATTTATTAATTAATGTTCTATCTTTTGAATTGCTTAAGGTTTTAGTGGTAATACCGACTCTAAATTGGAATTGCCAAGGGTGTTCAAGGTAATAACGAAAACGCCAAGCAGCGCGGTCTACTTGGCGGGCAAATCCTCTAAAACGGGAGACAGGGGAGGCATAATCATAACAAGTAAATCCGGTTGCCCAATTATAGTCATCATTGGTTGGTGATTTTTTTGTAATTAAACTTTTTTCTCTTTGCAACAAAGTAATTAATACTTGAGGATTAATTTTATATTCTTGACTGGCGCGATAAATTATTTCTGCCGCACTTTTTTCTCGGCCATCTACATCTACGGCGCGATAATCTTTTAAAGCCCCATTTGCTTGATTTAAAAATTTTTGAACTTGGTCAAAGTCCATTGATTGATGGTCAGTTAATTGGTGGTCAGAAATAATGTATTCTGGGTCAAAAATTATTTCTTGGGCAAGGCAATTATCAAGTTGAAAAATAATCAACATTAAAAAGGAGACTAAAAACAACCTAAATCTTATCCCGCCTTTTTTATGATTTAAAAAATTATATTTAAATTTGGAACAACTGAAAGAAATTTGTTTTTTAGAAATATTTTGAGATTTGAAAAGAACGGGATTCATGTTAAATAATAATAATTTTTTTATTTTTTATTTCCACCCTAAATGTTTTAGATGACTTTATTTCCCCGCTGACGATTTTTAAAGATAAGGGATTAAGAATATGTTGCTGAATAACTCTCTTTAGCGGTCGAGCGCCGTAGAGAGGGTCAAAACCGATTTCCGCAATAAAATTTTTAACTCTTTCACTAACTTTTAAATTTATTTTTTTTTCTTTTAACCTTTCAAAAATTTTTTTTAATTGAAGTTCAATAATTTGTTTAATATCATTTTTATTTAAGGGCTTAAAAATTATAATTTCATCAATACGATTTAGAAATTCTGGTTTAAAAGTTTCCTTTAAAACTTGATGAATTTTTTCTTCAATAATTTCTTGCGCCCCATTTTTTTCTTCAGCTGAAATAAAACCAAAACTTGCTTTTTGCGCATGATCCTTCATCAGATCGCTGCCGAGATTTGAGGTCATAATGATTACCGTATTTTTAAAATTAACGATTCGGCCCTTTGCGTCGGTTAATCGTCCGTTATCTAAAATTTGTAAAAGAATGTTAAAAACCTCTGGATGAGATTTTTCAATTTCATCAAAAAGAATCACGCTGTATGGCCGACGCCTGATAATTTCCGTTAATTGACCGCCTTCTTCGTATCCCACATAACCCGGCGGTGAGCCAATCATTTTTGAAACTGTATGTTTTTCCATGTATTCCGACATGTCTAATTGCACCAAAGAGGATTCTGCATTAAAAAGAAATTCTGCTAAGGATTTTGCCAATTCTGTTTTTCCTACCCCGCTGGGGCCGAGAAAAATAAATGAGCCAATGGGTCGATTTTCTTCAGCAATACCAGCACGTGAACGCCGAATGGCATTGGCTACGGCCTGTACGGCTTTTTCTTGATTAATTAGTCTTTGATGTATTTCCTGTTCCATCCTAACTAATTTTTTACTTTCTTCTTCCAGCATTTTCATAGTAGGAATACCGGTCCAAAGAGAAACGACGCGAGCAATCTCTTCTGCTCCAATTTCTTCTCTTAAAATGCGGTAATCTTTTTGAATTTTGGCCAATTTTTTTTGATTAAGGGCAATTTTTCTTTCCCATTCCGGGATTTGTCCATGTTTGATTTCTGCCACTTTCTGCAAATTAGCCTCCCTCTCGGCAATTTCTGCTTCTTGTTTGAATCTATCAATTTCACCTTTTAATTTATGGATTTCCGCAATAATATCTTTTTCCGTTTTCCAGCGCAAAGTAAAATCCTGAATTTTTTCTTTTAAATCAGCCATTTCTTTTTTATATTTTTGTAATTGTTTTTCATTTTTTTCTTTTTTAAAAACCGTAACTTCTATTTCTAATTTTTTCATTTTTCTTTTCATTTTATCTAATTCTTCCGGTTGGCTTTCAATTTCCATCCGTAAAGCCGAAGCGGCTTCATCCATTAAGTCAACCGCTTTATCCGGCAAAAAACGATCAGTAATGTATCTTTTTGAAAGATTGGCCGCGGCAATTAAGGCTTCGTCTGTGATTCTAATGCCATGATGGACTTCATATTTTTCTTTGATGCCACGAAGAATGGCAATTGTATCTTTTACCGACGGCTCTGTTACATAGACCGGTTGAAAACGGCGCTCCAAGGCCGCGTCTTTTTCTACGTATTTTTGATATTCTTTTAAAGTGGTGGCGCCAATGCAGTGTAATTCTCCTCGCGCTAAAGCCGGTTTTAGCATATTTGAAGCGTCAATTGACCCTTCAGCGCTACCTGCGCCGACTAAAGTGTGCAATTCATCAATAAAAAGTATATAATTACCAGACCTTTTTATTTCTTTTAAAACCGCTTTCAAGCGATTCTCAAATTCTCCTCTGAATTTTGTGCCGGCAATTAAACTTCCCAAATCAAGAGAAATCAATTCCTTTGCCTTTAACGATTCAGGAACATCTTCGTCAACGATTCTTTGAGCTAATCCTTCAACAATAGCGGTTTTCCCCACTCCGGCTTCGCCGATTAAAACAGGATTATTTTTGGTTCGGCGACAAAGGACCTGAATAATCCTTCTAATTTCTTCTTCCCGTCCGATAATTGGATCAAGTTTTTCCTGACGAGCCATTTTGGTCAGATTAATGGTATATTTTTCTAAAACTTGGTATTTATCTTCCGGTTCTCTTTCTGTTATTCTTTCATTACCCCTTATTTCTGCCAAAACTTTTAAAATTTTTTCATAATCCAAGCCAAATTCCTTTAAAAGATTTTTTATATTTGAAGGAATAATTAATAAGGATAAAAGCAAATGTTCTGTACTTACATATTCGTCCTTTAAACGAACCGCCTCTTTAGTGGCTTGTAAAATTGTTTTTTGTAATAGGGGAGTGATATAGACTTCTGCCAACGCGCCCGGTGAAAGATTTTTGATTTGGGGTAAAGATTGAATTATTTTAATCAATTTTCCTTTAAATTGTTCAATGTTAATTTCTAATTTTTTAAATAAAGACAAAACAACGCCTTCCTCTTGTTCAACTAAGGCTAAAAGCAAATGAGAAACATCAACTTGTTGTTGGTCGTTCTCCATCGCCAAATTATGGGCATTTTGCAAGGCCTCTTGGGCCTTAAGGGTAAAATTATTCATTTTGTTATAAAAAATATGATAAATTGATTTTTTGATATTCCGATTAAAAATCTTTTAACACAAAGATTTTTATGGGATTTATCTACTATATTATATAAAAAAAACATTTAATCGTCAATTCTTTTAGAAGAATTAATTTTAAAATATGCCGGGAATTTTATTTCCACATTGAGAGCAAAAATCGTTTTTAAGATGAATTTTTATGTTATAATTTTTTCGTTCAATCACTTTTTTTTGACATTGAGGACAAAAAGTATCTTCATTAATGTTCAAATTGCCGGCGTAAACATATTTTAATCCGGTTTTTTGCCCAATGTCCACGGCCTTTTCAATCAACCTCAAAGGAGTAGGGGATATATTATTCATTTTATAAACAGGATAAAAAGCGGAAATATGCCAAGGGACATCTTCTCCTAATTCTTTTTTTATAAACAGAGCGATTTCTTCCAATTGTTTGTTTTTGTCGGTATATCCGGGAATCAACAAAGTGGTTATTTCCAGCCAAATTTTTGATTTTTTCAATAATTTTAAATTATTTAAAATGGGTTTTAGTTTGCCTCCGCAGATTTTTTGATAAAAATTAGAATCAAAAAATTTTAGGTCAATGTTAATGGCGTCAAGATAAGGGGTGATAAGTTTTAAGGTTTGAGATGAAAAATAACCGTTGCTGACCCAGACGTTTTTTAGCCCTTGTTTTTTTGCCAGTTTCATTGTTTCTAAGGCGTATTCAAGAAAAATCGTCGGTTCAGTATAAGTATAGGAAATACTGGGAACTTTGTATTGTAGAGCCAAACTTACGGTTTTTTTCGGGCTTATTTTTTCACCCATAATTTTTTTGTTTTTTCTTAGTCCTTGAGAAATATCATAATTTTGGCAATGAAGGCAAAAAAAATTACAACCCATAGTGGCAACAGATAAAGAATAAGTGTTAGGTAAAAAATGGAAAAGCGGTTTTTTTTCAATCGGGTCAAGGTGAAAAGCAATAATTTTATTATAAACTAAACTGTATAACTTGCCCCCTTGATTTTCCCTGACTCCGCATAATCCTCTTTGTCCCTGAGAAATCAGACATTGATGATGACAAACAAGGCATTTGACATCATTGTTATTCAGTTTTTTATAAAGTAACGCCTCTTTCATATTTCATATTTTACACAAAAAAAGAGAACTTGACAAATGAAGAAAAATTTAAAATATATTTGTTCTTCAAAAACATAAAAAAAGAAAAAATTATAAACAAATGGCCCTGATAGCTTAGTTCGTTTTTGTGCCTTTTCCCAACTTAGTTGTTCGGAAAAAGGAGCCGGCTAATTAAGAGCGCCTTGTAATATGATACCAAAACGATTAGGATTTTTTTTCAAAATCTTGGAACTATATCTTAATTGTTGTTTTGTTGAAAAAAGGAGGGTCGCTGGTGAAAGTCCAGCCAGGGCCTCAAAATTAAGTAGTCTAGAGTTTAATCTCAGACTACTTTTAATTTTAGAAAATGTTATAATAATTTTATGAAAATACGAAGTTTTATTGCTGTTAATTTGCCCATGGAAGTAAAAGAGATTTTAGAAAAAAGAATAAAAGAAATTAAAAAGGAAATAAAAATTGGGATAAAATGGGTAAAAAAAGAAAATCTTCATCTAACTTTGCATTTTTTGGGCGAATTGGAGAACAGGGAAATAGAAAAAGTCAAAGATATTTTAAGAAAAATGGTTATTTCGGACAAAATTAGGTTAAAAATCGGGCAAATTGGGCATTTCTCGCGGATATTGTTTTTTAAGTGCCGAGAAGTTGAGGAACATAAAATATTTGATTTGCAAAAAAACATTGGTCAAGAATTAAAAAAAATCGGACTTAAAATAGACCAAAGACCCTGGCAAATGCATTTAACGTTCGGTCGGGCAAAAACATCTATTAGCATATCTGATTCTTTTTTAAATCAAAAAATAGAAGAAAAAGAATTTTTTATTACCTCAATTGATTTAATGAAAAGCGAACTAAAAATAAGCGGTCCGATTTATACGATTATTAAAAAATTTCCAGTTTTAGAATTTAGGATTTAAACAGATAAATTATGATTTCTATTATTATTACCACTTATCAAGAAGAGAAAACATTGTCTCGGGCAATTTATTCGGTTTTAAATCAAAACTTAAAAGAAGAATATGAGATTTTAGTAATTGGACCGGATAAAGGAACTAAAAAAATTGTTAAAAATTTTTTTCAATATCCGCAAATTAAATATTTAAAAGACAAAGGAAAAGGAAAGCCTTCGGCTCTTAATTTAGGATTTGAAAAGGCAAAAGGAGAAATTTTAATTTTAACCGATGGCGATGTTTTAATCAAAGAAAATGTTTTAAATGATTTGTTAAAATCTTTTAAAAATGATAAAATAGGAGCAGTAAGCGGACGGCCGATTAGCATAAATTCACGAAATACTTTATTCGGGTTTTGGTCTCATTTTTTGACCCAAGCCGCGCATCAGTGGCGACTAAAAGGCGGCTTATTTCCTTGTTCCGGTTATTTATACGCCATTCGCAATGTTATTGGAAAAATACCGAAAAATGTTTTAGCTGAAGATGGAATCATTACTCAAATAATTAGAAAAAAGGGTTATCAAGTTAATTATGCACCGACGGCCGAAGTTTACGTGAAATATCCAGATAATCTTCAGGACTGGTTAAGGCAAAAAACTCGTTCCACTGGCGGTTATGTGCAAAAACAAAGTCAAAAAGAAAGAAATATTTTCCAAGAAATTTTTTTCGGATTCAAATTATTTTTTACCTATCCTCAAACGTTTAGAGAGTATTTCCAACTTCTTTTACTTTATTTTCTTCGCCTTTATCTTTGGTTAAGAATATTTTGGCGGATAAAAATTAAAAAAGAAAAATTTGAAAAAATTTGGCAAACAATTGAAAGCACAAAATAAAAAATAATGTTAAAATATGAAAAAGAATAAAATTAAAGTAAGATTTGCCCCCAGCCCGACCGGCTATTTGCATATCGGCGGTTTGCGCACTTATTTATACAATTGGCTTTTTGCTAAAAAAAATAAAGGAGAAATTATTTTAAGAATTGAAGATACGGATCGCCAACGCTATGTTGAAGGCGCTACGGAAAGCCTGATTGAAACCTTAAAGAAAATCGGTTTACCATGGGATAAGGGTCCTTTTATTCAATCGCAAAAAATGGGTAATTATCAAGGCCTGGCGCAAAAATTGGTTGACGATGGCCACGCTTATTATTGTTTTTGTTCACCTGATATTTTAGAAAAAATGAAACAAAAACAAATTGCCGATAAATTAGCTCCGCGATATGACCGCAGATGTCGAAATTTGAATGAAGAAGAAATATCTCTTCGACTTCGCTCAGGGCAACCCTATGTGATAAGGTTAAAAGTGCCAAACCAAGGGAGTATTAAATTTAGAGATTTAATCCGAAATGATGTAGAATTTGATTTAAAGAATATTGATGACCAAATTTTATTAAAATCAGACGGCTGGCCGACTTATCATTTAGCCAATGTTGTTGACGACCATTTTATGGGAATTACTCATGTGATTAGAGGGGAAGAATGGTTGTCCTCTACACCCAAACACATTCTGATTTATCGAGCTTTTAATTGGTCTATTCCTGAATTTGCTCATTTACCATTATTACTCAACCCTGACCACTCAAAATTATCAAAACGCCAGGGCGATGTGGCGGCAGAAGATTATTTAGCCCAAGGATATTTATCTAAAACTTTAATCAATTTCTTAGCTCTTTTGGGCTGGAATCCCGGGAATAATCAAGAAATTTTTAATTTAAAGCAATTAATTAAAGAGTTTTCCTTGGAAAAAATTCAAAAATCAGGCGCTATTTTTAATCGGGAAAAATTAGATTGGCTGAATGGTTATTATCTTAGACAAATGCCGATTAATAAATTAGTTAAATTATGTATTCCTTATTTAAATCAACTTGGTTTTCCGATTAATCGTAAAAAAATAAAAAAGATTATTTTTTTGGAACAGGAAAGACTGAAAAGACTTAATCAAATAGGGGATTTAGCGAATTTTTTCTTTCTTGATGATTTGGAGTATGAGCCTGGTCTTTTATTTTGGGGAAAAACAAGTTCAAAAGAAACGGAAGATAATTTAATAAAAATTAAATTTCTTTTAAAAAAAATTCCCTGTTTTCAATTTAAGGCGAAAATCATTCTTAAAAAATTAAATATTTTAGCCAAAGAAAAAGGAACCGGTGAAATATTTTGGCCTTTACGGGTTTGTTTAAGCGGGCAAAAATCTTCACCTCCTCCGGAAGCTATGGCGGAAATTATGGGCCAAGAAAAAACTCTAAAAAGAATTGATTTGGCGATTAATAAGATAAAAAGGGCAAGGCAATGAAAAAATCATTATTATTTTTTTTCTTTACTTTATTTTTATTTTTTCAGCCTGTTTTTGTTTTGGCTGATGATTATTCTCAAGAAATAGAAGATATTCAAAAAAAAATAGAAGAACAACAAAAAATTATTAATGATTTAGAAACACAAAAAAAAATATATCAAGAAAAAATAGAAATTAAAAGAAATGAAGCCGTTAATTTAAAAAATCAAATTTCTATTTTAACTGATCAAATGGTGAAAAGAGAAATAGAAATACAAGAAAAAGAAATGGAGATTTCTTCTGCTAATCTTTCTGTTAAAAAAATCCAATTTAAAATTTTAGAAAAAAAACAAGAAGAAAAAATATTAAAAGACGATATAAAAGGATTATTAAAAGCAATCAACCAATACGATCAAAAGAATTTATTAGAAATGATTTTTCTTAAAAATTCTCTTTCTGAAGTTTTTAATCATGTTCGTTATTTATCCACTTTACAGGGAGAATTGGCCCAATCTTTAAAAAGAATAGAATTAATTAAAGAAGGATTAGAAATTCAGGAAAAAGACTTAAGGGTCCAGCTCCAAACATTGGTTGATTTAAAATCGCAACTTAACAATGAAAAAAGTAAATTATTGGCAAATAAACAAACCAAAGAAACAATCCTGGACGAAACCAGGGGAGTGGAGTGGAAATTCCAAAGTCTTTTAGCTGAAACAATTACTGAACAAAAACAAATAGAAAACGAAATTAATTTTTTAGAAAAAGAAGTAAGGGAAAAAATTGCCGAAGAAAAAGAAAAAAAGGCCGAGTTTTTAGAAAAAGAGGGGACAATTGTTTTTTCTTGGCCCGTGCCGACAGAAGGTATTACTTGTCGTTTTCATGACCCTGATTATCCTTATAAAAATTGGATTGGCGAACATTCAGGCCTTGATTTGAGAGCAAAACAGGGGACATCAATAAGAGCGGCGGCTTCTGGTTATGTAGCCAGGGCAAAACACGGCGGTTTGGGCTACAGTTATATTATGATTATTCATAATGATTCTTTTTCCAGTCTTTATGGCCACGTAAGCAAAATATTAGTGCAGGAAGGAGAGTATGTCAAACGAGGAACGGTAATTGCTTTGAGCGGAGGATTACCGGGAACACCAGGGGCGGGAAGTTTTTCTACTGGTCCTCATTTGCATTTTGAAATAAGATTAAACGGCCTGCCCGTTAATCCGGAGGACCATCTCTTGTAATTTAAATATATTCCATTATAATTTAAATACTTAATTAATAGCTTTAAAATAAAATAAAATGAAATCATTTAAAATTTATTTAAAAGAAGGAGGAGTAAAGAGTCAATTAACTTGGCTGGGGGCCTTATTAACGATTGTCGGCATTACCATTCTTGCGATCAGTCTTTATAATTATTTTACTATTCCACAGGAAGCGCCAGAGGAATTTATTCTTTCCCCTCATGCCTTAATCATTAAAGAGTTATACATATCCGGAGGAATGATTGTTTTTGGTTTAATTTTTATTTTAGCGGGTACTTTTGCCGTCCCTCCCTTGCCGCAAAAAGAAGAAAATAATCATGGCAATAAATAAAATTGATTAATTATTAATTGATTATGGAAATTAAGGATAAAAAATGGTGGCAAAAAGAAATTAATCCAACGGTTTCCTTTTTTTCCTTAATCATATTTTTGTTGATTTTTTTTGCCGTAGCTGTTGTATTTATAAAACAATATTTGGATGTTTGGTCAGAGATATCACAAAAGCAAAATCAAGGATTTTTTATAGAAGATATTCAAAAAATGAGTAAAGAAAAGACAGAAGATATGCGTTTTCAAGACATTGTCAATCCTTAATATTAAGGGCCGCCCAAGGGGAAATAAAGCTTATTATGGTTCGCACAATATCCCTTTTACGCCACATATTTATATAAACAAGAAAAAGGGCCATAAACCCTTTTTCTATATTATTATTTGATTATATTATTTTTTTAATGTATAAAAAATATTCTCATCAAATCTTAAATCAATTTGTTCTAAATTATAACGATCATTTATTTCATTTTGAAGAATAAGGCTTAAGCTTTCCTTTTGTCTGTCAAAATCAACTTCAGAGTTTATTAGAATCCTCCATTCTTCATTAGTGGTTATTTCTACCTCAAAAATGCCTGTTTTTTCCAAGATTTTAACTGTTTTGGTCATAATGCCATTTTGCTCGCTTAAACCGCCTATAAGGCCCAAAATAGCCCTAAAAAGCCCTATATATTCTTGATTATCTGCATTAATGTCTTTTTCGTCATAATTAATGTCTGTTTGGTCATAAAAAATTGGTAAATTTTGTTCTTCTGGCGTCGTAAAATCAGAAGAATTAACATAAATTATTTTACCCTCTGGATTTAAATAGTATTTTTTATTATTAATAGAACTGATTAATAAAGCGATTGGCCTTGCTTCCGCAATCTCAATTAATAAAGTATTTTTTAAGTCTTTTTTTATAACAAAACTTTTAATTCTTGAATCTCTTTCTAACATTTCTTCCAAAAATTTCTTTTTAAAAAGAAAAATATTATCTTGAAATTTTAAGAATCCCCTATCTTCAGAAGATGTTTCGGCAATTAAAGCAATAGAACAAACAATTTGCTTTATTTCTTCGTTGGAAATTAAATGATTATCTTCTGTTCTATTGATTTCAATATTTTTAATTCTAAAAAATTTGGAAAGAAAAAAGAAATAAACAATTGATAAAAAAAATAAAGTTATCAAAAAAGCCAAAAGAAAAAATTTAATCTTTGATTTTTTTTTCTTTAAAATATATTGTCTTGATTGTCTTAATCTCCCCTCATTTTTTTTATGGAAATGAGAAGAATGATGATTAAAGGTTTTTCTGTATTTGTCAGACATGCCATTGATGTTTAGGTTGATAAGAATAATAAATCTTTTGTTTTTCTTTAAAATATTTAAATCCCAAATCAATTAATTTATCTAAAAGACTTGAATAAGACAGTCCGGAAACGTTCCATAATTTAGGATACATGCTAATGGAGGTAAATCCCGGGATAGTATTAATTTCATTCAAATAAATTCTTTTTTTATCTAAAAGAAAATCTACGCGTCCCAAGCCCCGACAATCAATTGTTTTATAAGCTAAAATCGCTATTTTTTTTATTTTTTCTTTTATTTCTTTGTTTATTTTAGCCGGAATAATGATTTTTGATTTTCCGTTAATATATTTTGCTTCATAATCGTAAAATTCATTACTGGGAATTATTTCTCCGGGGCAAGAAGCGATTGGAAATTCATTGCCTAAAATACTTATTTCAATTTCCCTTACTTTTTTCACTGCTTTTTCAATTAAAATTTTTTGGTCATATTTGCCGGCTAAATTTATTGCTTTAATCAAATTTTTTTGATTATGCGCTTTGGAAATTCCCACGCTTGAACCGGCATTTGCCGGCTTAACAAAACAGGGAAATTTTATTTTTTCTTTGATTTTTTTAATTAATAATATTTGATTTTTTTGCCACTCGTTTTTAAAAAACCAAATAAAATCAACAATTGGCAATTTATATTTTTGCCAAATAATTTTTTGCATGATTTTATCAATCCCCAGAGCAGAACCAAGAATGCCGGCGCCGACATAGGGCTTGTTTATGGTCTCTAAAAAACCCTGAATTGAACCATCTTCGCCGAACGGTCCGTGTAATACAGGAAAAAAAATATCAATTGAAGAAAGAAAACCGGGAACAAATTCTCCCTTATTTGTTGCTTCTCCTTTTAACAATTTTTTTGCCATTTGTCCTTTTAACCAGTGGCCCTTTTTATCAACGCCGATTAAAACAATCTTATATTTGTTTTTATCCAAAGCCCTAATCACTGAGCGAGCTGAAACTAAAGAAACTTCATGTTCAAATGAACGACCGCCAAAAAGAACGCCAATGGTTTTCTTTTTCATATTATTTACAATAAAAAATTGGCCACACTGAAATAAATAACCACGCTTAAGGTATCTTGAATTATTGTTCCTAAGGGTCCGCTGGCAATGGCCGGGTCAATTTTTATTTTATTAAATATGTAAGGAATAATTAGACCGCTAAAAATAGCGGAAGAAATGGCAAAAAATATTGAAATTCCCAAAATAATTCCTAAAGAAATTTTTTGATATATCACAAAAGTGATCAGGGAAAGCAAAAATCCGCACACTATGGCGACTAAAACTGTTGTTACTAATTGTTTTAAAAAATATTTTTTAAATAATAATTTTGGCGATAAAGCCAATTCCCTGATAATTAAAGTTTGTATTTGTGTGCCCGCCGCTCCGCTGATATAAACAATTAATGGAATAAAAGCGGCTAAAAGAATATTCTTTTCTAATGAAGTTGTGAAGAATCCGATGATTTTAGCGATTAATAATCCGCCAATTAATCCAAGCAAAAGCCAGGGAATACGATGTGTAAATGATTTTAAAACTGATTTTAAAAAAGATATTTTTGATAATGAAAAATCTTCTTCTAAATTAATTTCTGCGCGAGAAATTCCTCCTAATTGCAAAATGTCTTTTTGTGTTTCTTTATAAATAATTTTAAGTATTTGATCACTGGGCAAAATACCCAAAAGAACGTTGTTTTTATCAATAATGGGTACTGATTTAATATTATTTTTTATGGCTAAATAAGCGGCTTGTTCTTGATCTGTTTCCGGATTGATTTTTATTACCGCCTTTTCCATTATTTTTTCAACTTTTGTTTCTTTTGGCAAATGATAAATTTCTTTAATAGAAAAAATTCCCAATAATTTTTTTTCTTCATCAACGACATAAAAATAATTTATGGTTTCTATATCTTTTTGGGAAAAAAGAATGTCTCGGGCTTGTTCTAATGTTTGCCCGGACCTAATTATGGGTACTTTAAAAATCATTTTTCGACCAACGCTTTTTTTAGGCCATTGATTACCAATAATCATAAAACAACAAAAACATTACCTTTTAATTAAAAAGTAATAAAAAAATAACGATAAAAATCGTTTAATTAGTTTAGGCTTTGCCTAAAATTCGGAACATTTTTGTTCCGCACACGGGACAAGTGCCAGTCATGGCTCTGCGTTTAACATCGCCCTTCCCTTTCATTGAGACTTCTTTGGCGTCTTTCATTTCCCTTTTGGCTTTACATTTAACACAATAAGCTTCCATAGTATTAAATTATTATTAATTAATAATATTATTATACATTTATTTTTTTATTTAGCAATAGTTTTTATCCGGAATTAAATAATCTTAATAAGGCCTCTTTATAAATATTAAAATTTTCTCTATGGATTTCCTTAATAGGTTCGGAGCGTTCAAAATTTTGCGTTAATGGGTTGACAAAACTGTTGTATTTTTTCATGGCGTAATCTAAATGGCAGCCCGTAGAAGTTCCTGAAGTGCCGACAAAACCAATAATTTGTCCTTGAACCACTTTTGTCCCATATTTGATTCCCTTGGCATAACCGGAAAGATGAGCATAACGAGTGGTATAAACGCCGTTATGACGAATTTCAATTGTTCGTCCATAGACATTGTTTTTCCATCCCACAAAAATAACTGTTCCTGCCCCGGAGGCGGATACTGGCGTGCCACAAGGCGCGGCATAATCAATTGCCTGATGAGTGGTGTAAACGCCCCAAACCGGGTGAAAACGGCTTAAACTGTAACCAGAACTGATGTATTTATAATTAACCGGCGCCCTTAAAAATTGTTTTCTTAAACAATTGCCCTCTAAATCATAATAATCTTCTCTGTTTTCCGCATCCTTGTAATAAATGGCCCAATAATCCTTGTTATTATTTTTATATTTAGCCATTAAAATTTTGCCCACATAAACCTCTTTTCCGTCAAAAAACTTTTTTTCATATAAAACTTCAAATTCATCACCTTCTCTCACTTCTATGCCAAAATCAATGTCCCAGGCGAAAATATCGGCCATCTCCATAATGGTTTTATCTTTTAATCCCGCTTTTTGGCCAGCTTGATAAAGACTGTTTTCTACTTTGCCGTCTATTTTATCCAACTTAACTTCATATTCAATTGTTCTTTTTTCAGCTTTTAATTGGCCGTTTTCTTGTTTTTCAATCACTAAAATATTATCTTTATCAATTTCATATTCCAGTTTTTGAAATTCATTATTATTGGGGTCAAAAAACGCCTTAATGCCGTTGCCGACCTTGATTTGCGACAGATTATAAACATTTTTTGAAATTTCTAATAATTCTTGCAATTGTTGACTATTTAAATTTAAGGCCGTGTTTAATTTAACAAAAACCTCTCCGGAATTAATAATATGTTCATTAAGATGATAAGAAAAAAAATCTTCCTTTATCAACGAGATTTCGTTAACATTCGCCTCTTTTTTATTATATAAACCACTGATTAGAACGGGGACAAAAATAATAATTAATGAAATAATAAGAAGAGATAGAATCTTTCTGATTTTAATTTCTTTTTTTCCTTTAGAAAACATGTCTCAATGGTTAAAATAAAAACAGCGATTAACTGATTTTACTATTTTATTGTTTAGTTTATATGAAGATATTGTACCTAAAATATCAATTTTTGAAAAGTTTTTATTAATTTTTGCTTTGCTTTTATAACCTTCCTTCATTATGGAGAGGAATAATGATTGAAAGCGTTATATCTTCAAGCATTTATTTTTTGAAAAATCCCCTACCCTAATTCTCTCTAAGTCTTTTAAATAAGCGCCCGTTTTTAATTTTCTGCCCAAATCTTTTGCCAAAGAACGGACATAAAATCCGGAACCAGTAATAATTTTTATTTTTAAATAGGGCCAATGATATTTTAAGATTTTAAAATCTTTTAATTCAACTGTTCTGGCCCTTATTTTAACTTTTTTTCCTTGTCGTGCCAATTTATAAGCAGGTAAACCCTTGATTTTAATGGCGCTAAAAATAGGAGGTTTTTGCTTTATTTCTCCTTTAAATTTGTTTAAAGTATTTTTAATTTTTTCCAAATCGGGCTTTTGGCTTAGCGAAATTTTTGTTTTTTCTCCTTCTTCGTCATCTGTAACGCTGTTCATTCCCAATTTTATAATTGCAATATATTCTTTTTCTTTTTTAACTATTTCATTCAATTTTTTACAATTTTCTCCACCCAAACCAACCACTAAAACACCGCAAGCTAAAGGATCTAAAGTGCCGGCATGTCCAATTTTTTTAATACTGGAATTTTTTTTTATTTTTTCCAAAAATTTAAAAGAAGAAATTTTTTTGGGCTTATAAAAGGCGAAAATTCCCGGCTTAATATTCATGATAAAATAATAACTTTTTTAACGCGTAATACTAATGATATTCAATTCCGCACTAGGAGACGCAATCGTAATCTTACCAATTTCATTTTTAAAAATCGTATAACCGCTGTTATAATTATGGCAATCCGTATAACCGTCATTTATTAATGGATCGTATGGCATAAGGGATAAATAGTCGGGCACTAAGCAAGCACAGAGGTCAATATTATTTTCATTATCAATGCTGGTAATTAATTTTTCTATAGTCGGCAAAGAGTCACAGACTCCCCCTTCATTAAAGCTTCCTTTATTGTCAACAATTCGCTGATTAATGGCGTTTAAAATAAGATTAATATCGCTCCAGCGTTGAGAATCTCTGATGCGGGAAAATTGTTGAGCCGGACTGATAATCACTATGATAATGGCGGCAAAAATGGCAACTATCCCCAAGCCGATTAAAACTTGAATAAAAGTAAATGATTTTAATTTCATATATTTATTTTTTAATAATATAATCAGCGAAAACCCACCCTTCCGCTTGGTCATTTATTTTTATTTTACACCAATTTTCGTTTTCTTCTAAAAGTGAATAAATTTCTTCGGCGTGAATTTTTGTTACAATGGCATAATTTGTCCCCGGTCCGCTTCTAACGTTTAAAACATCAACGTCTTCTTTAACTGATATTTGAGAAATAATCGGTTCGTCTGTCTCATCTATTTTTTCTTTCTTGATTTCATTTTCTTTTGGTTCTTTTATTTCTTCTGTTTCTCCGGCAATTTCTTCTGTTTCTCCGGCAATTTCTTTTTCTGTCTCGGCTTCATTTAAAGTCAATTGTTTTTCTAAGGGGATAATTTTTTCTGTGTTTTTTGGTGTTTGTTTTAGAGAAATGACATAATTTATAATCAGACCGGCGCCAAAAATTAAAAACAAAAAAAGAAAAGCATATCTTAGAACTTGAATTTTGTTTCTTTTTGGTTTATTAATCAAATTTTTTATTTTAATTTTATCAGGCAGTAAATTTATTTCTTTGTTTGTTTTTTTATTTAAACCCCTTGTAGCCAGACCAATAACAACATGATAAGAAGAATCATTTTCCAATTTCAATTTTTTATTTATTGAATTTTTAAAAACAACATTTTTTTTAAAAACAGACGATAAATAAGAATCAAGGCCAAAAATTGAAGAAAAACGGCCGGTTAAAATTATTTCCTCAATTAAATCAAAATTATAATCTAAAATATTTTTTATTTCTCTAATTAATTCCTCTAATCCTTTTTCTAAAATAACTGCTATTTGTTTTTCTTTCCAGCCAATTTTTTCAAGGTCTTTCGCTTCAGAAGAAGATATTTTTAATTCATCGCTGATATCTTGGATAAAATTATTTTCACCTGTTAATTTAGTTAAGGACCGTTTTAATTTTTGTTGATAAAAAATACTGATATTTGTTGTTCTTTCCGTTAAATTAATAATGACAGCGTTTTGTGAATCTTCTAACAAAATTCTGCCCAAGGCCAATGATTCCGGTTCAAAAACAACGGGCTTAAGTTTTATTTCTGATAAAACTTCTAAATAATCATCAATTATATTTTTAAAAACCGCTGTGTAAAGAACTTCTTTCATTTTTGAATCAATAGAAGTTATTTGATAACTCCAATAAACATTTTCTGGTTTTAAAGAAAATATTTTTGTTGCTTCAGTAATAATTTTTTCTCTTAATTTTTTTCCTTTTAAATTTTTTTCCACTTGAAAAACATGAACGAAAATTTTTGAATCCGGCAAGGAGACGATTGCTTGCTTTGATTCAATTTTCGTTTTACTAATAAGCTCTTCAAGTTTTTTGATTAATTTTTCTTTATTTAAAATAAAGCCACCCTTGACAATATCCTGTTCTAAAATAATTTCGCCAAAATTTTTAATTTTTGACCAAGAAGACAAGGATAAAATTTCTATTTTTTGGTCAGAAATATTTAAACCAAGGACTGATTTCAATTTCATATTTAAAAATAAAAATTGTTTAAGAAATCTGCAATTTATTTTTAACTCGTTCCACCAATTCATTTAATCGCCAATCGCTTTTTACTAAAAAATCATAAACATTATTTTCTACGGCGTGGAAAACATTTTCTGCATCATTAAGATTAGTCAAAATAATGACTGGAACATCTTTTCCCCATTCATCTCGGCGTAAACTTTTTAGCATGGTTAAACCGTCAACCTTGGGCATTATAATGTCTAAAAGGATTATATCCGGACGTTCTTTAAGGGCGACCTCTAATCCTTCTTCTCCGTTTTTTGCCTCTAAGGCCTGAAAATTTTCCCTTGTAAATTTATCAAATAAAGCCTGACGCAAGGAAATTTCATCCTCTACAATAAGAATTTTTTTTCTTGCTAAGGTAGTCATACGAATATATTTTAATTATTAATTAAAATTTTATTACCTCTCTTTTTCCGCATACCCTCAAAAGGAATGGTGACAAAAAAGGATGTGCCTTTATTTTCTTCTGATTCAAACCAAATCCTTCCACCCGATTGTTCTGTCACGGATTTGGCAATATACAAGCCGAGACCATTGCCATCGGTATCTTTTTCTAAAACATTATCCGCGCGAAATAATTTAGTAAAAATTTTCCCTTGTTGGTTTTTGGGGATTCCATATCCCGAATCAATAACATTAATCAAAATATTTTTCTCTTGTTTTTTAACAATAATGTCAATATTTCCTCCTTCCGGCGTATATTTGACGGAATTGGAAATTAAATTCTGAAAAATCATTCTTAAAAGCTTTGGGTCTGCGTTGACAATTGGCAAATTTAAATCATATTTTTTTTCAAGTCTTAATTTTTTCTCTTTAATTTGCTGACCTTGCTCTTTAATGACACTGTCGGCAATTTCTAAAAAATTAGTCGGTTCTGGATTAATAACAAAGGTTCCTAACTCAATACGGGAAACATTTAATAAAGAATTAACCAATTCCACCATACGTTTACTCGCTTCAGAAAGAGATTTTAAATATTTTTTTTGATTTTCATTTATTTTTCCTATCTCTTCGTCTAAAAGCATTTCCGAATACCAATTAATGGCAGACAAGGGCGTTCTTAATTGATGAGAAGCTAAAGAAACAAATTCTGTTTTTGCCTGGTCTATTTCTTTTTCTTTGGTTATATCCCGAAAAACAATTACATAAGCGATTAATTCATTGAAGTTATTTTTAAGCGGAGCAATGCTTCCCTGAATTGGTATTTTTTTGCCGTTTTTGTTGATTAGAAAAGATCCATTTGGAAAATTTATGATTTTCTCAGGATTTAAAATTTTTTGAATAAAATCACTATCAATAACATTTTTATTTTTATCTTCAATTACAAATTTTAAATATTGATTATATTTTCTTCCGGTTATTTTTTCAGACGTAAAACCAGAAATATTTTGCGCTTCGCGATTAAAAATGTTTATTTTTTTTTCTTTATTAAGAACAAACACCCCTTCACCAATGCCGTAAAGAATGGTGTCTAATTTTTCTTTTGCTTGAACAACTTTTTCTTTTTCCTCGTTTAAATTTTTTAAATTAATGGTTAATTGATTGCTTTTATTTTTTAAATCATTTTGCGTTTTTAATAAATTATCAGTCATTTGGTTAAATGATACGGCTAAATCTTCAATTTCATCATTGGAATTTATAAAAACGCGAGCCGATAAATTTCCCTGAGAAATATCTGCAACGACAGAAGTAAGTTTTTTAATTGGCTTGGAAACGGAAAAAACCATTAAAATTGTAATCAAAATTGTCATTATTAAAAGAATTAAAGCAATGATTAAAAGTCTATTTTTTAAATCTTCTGCCATTTCTAAAATTTCCGATAAATCCATTTTTGCGGTCATTCCCCAATGAAAAGCCGGTAAATAGCTCCAAGCGGCTAAAGTTTTTTCTGATTTATAATCAACGGTAATATCCCAGCCCCTCAATCCCTGCAAGGCCTTTTGAATGTCAATTTGCTTATCAGAATTAAAAGCAATTTGTTTTGTAAAAGGAGCTCCAGGCTCTTGTCTTAAAGGGGCGATAAAAACAGCATTATTATTATGATTAAAGGCTAAGATTATTTCGCCACTGATACCCAAGCCGGCATAATCCTGAATAATATTATAAATGCCCTCATGATCTATTTTAAAAATTCCAAAACCGATTAAATTGCTTTCCTGAATTATTGGCGTAATAATAAAAGCATAAAGTTTTTGCTTTGTTTCGTCATATTTAAAAGAAGACATTTCTGTTGTCAGCAATGCCTTTGATTTATTAAAAAGAATTTTTAATTCTTCGTTTTTTAAAAAAAGGTCATTTATTTGTTGTTCAATTGAAAAAAGTAATTGCCCGTCAATTGAGATTAATATCAAGTCATGGTAATCTAATGATTCTTTAAAATAGGTTAAAATCGGTCTTATTTCGTCGTCAATTTTTTTATAAGCTGAAGAATTTATTCCGTTCTTTTTTTTAACTTCATTAAATTTTTCTACTGCTTCAATAATAGTCGGAATTTTAATCAGATTGGCAATTTCATTTTTTCGATTTAAAAAATATGATTCTATTTGATTTATTTTGTTATCAATAATCCCGTAAAAATAATAAGCGGTTTTTTCTTCCAAAACCTTTCTTGAACTGTCATAACTAACATAAATGGCAATCAATAAAGGAGCCAAAGAAACGGTTAAAAATAGAATAATAAATTTAGTCGTTAAATTAATTCTTATTTTTTTCATGTCCTTTATTATATCATAAAAACAATTAAAATAAAAGATGATTTATTTTAAAAATAATCCCATTAAAAAAATTCTAATGGGATTATTTTGAATAATAAGGATATGAATTATTCGGAAACTTCTTCTGATTCTAAGTTCATTTCCATTGAAGGTTCTGTCAAAGATTCAGTTTCCATTGATTCGCCTTCGGGCATTAATTCATATTCAGTTTCCATTGATTCGCCTTCGGGCATTAATTCTTCTTGATTTACTTCTGTCTCTGATTTTTGAACGCAGGCGGCGTTTAAAACCAAAATTAAACCAAGAATTAAAACTAAGCCGAAAATTCTGATTTTTTTCATAAACTTTAAATAATGTATATTAATTAATACGACTTTATTTAAATTGATTTTTAAGTTTTGTTTTTTGCGCCTTGGACAGCTTTTTGACGCCTCTTTGTTTTAAAATTTTAGCGATTTTTCTGGATTTTTTTCTATTCATAATTTTTATTTATATAATCATTGATATTATACTGCATAAATAATTTTTATGCAAGTAAAATTTATAAAAAAGTCAAAATAAAAAATCTAAGAATACAATTTTTCAAAGATTAAAGATTACGGTTCTAAATATTCTTTTCTTTTTTTTTCGTCAAATTTTTCAATTGCGTATCGCAAGGCCGTTCGCGGCATTTGTTTTGAATATTTTTTTAAAAATAATTCTTCTTGTTTTTGATTTTTATTCCCCACTTCTCTTAACATCCAACCAATTGCTTTATGAATTAAATCATGTTGGTCATTAAATAAAAGTTTACTGATTTTAAAAGTATGTTCAAATTCATTATTTTTAATAAAAGAAAATGTGGCCAAAATAGCGATTCTTTTTTGCCAAAGATTATTTGATTTGGCTAACTGATAAAGAATTTTTTTGTTTTTTTTATCTAAAAGATAATCGCCGATAATTTTTGGCGCAGAAATATCAACTAAGTCCCAATTATTTATTTTTTTAGAATTATTTAAATAAAATTCAAAAATTTGTTTTTTTTCTTTTTGTTCAACCTTTTGATATTTTTTAATCAAAATGACTAAAGCGATAAAACGGCATTCATGAATTTTTTCTTTTAAAAGTTTTTTTATTTCTGTTAAACTAAGATTATTATATTTCGCGGCTATTTTCCTTTGTTGAGGAGTATTGATTCCCAGAAATACATCCCCTTCTCCATACTCTCCTCTCCCTGTTTTAAAAAATCGTTGGGATGTTTTTGCCCGCTTTGGATTAGCCACTCTTTTCAATTCTTTTTTTAATTTAATTGATTCTGGTAATATCATTTTAAATATTTTCTGTTTTTTAATTTATCCGGCAGATATTCTTGTTTTTCTTCATAATCATAATCCGGACTGTATTTATACCCCTTACCATAACCTAATTTTTTCATTAATTTTGTCGGGGCGTTGCGGATATGCAAGGGCACGGGCAAATTGCCGTAAGTTTTTACGTCATTTGCCGCCTTTTCGTAAGCAACATATAAATCATTTGATTTTTTACACTTAGCCATATAAACCACGGTCTGGGCCAAAATTATATTACATTCTGGCAGGCCGATAAAATGACAGGCCTGATAAGCGGCTACAGCCTGCTCCAGGGCCTTGGAATTAGATAGCCCAATGTCTTCTGAAGCAAAACGAATTAAACGTCGGGCGATATATAAAGGGTCCTCGCCGGCTTCAATCATTCGCGCCAGCCAATAAAGACTGGCGTTGGCATCCGACCCCCTCATTGATTTATGTAAAGCGGAAATGATATTATAATGTTCTTCTCCGTTTTTGTCATAAAAAAGATATGATTTTTGAAAAGCTTGTTTAATTGTTTCCAAATTAATTTCAATTATCTTTTTTTCTAAAGTATTTTGAGAAAAAACCGCATATTCTAAAACATTCAAAGCGGTCCGCGCGTCGCCATTGCTCATTTGGGACAAAAGATTTATTGTTTTTTCGTCCATTTTTATTTTAAACATCCCTAATCCTTTTTTTTTATCTTTTAATGCCGATTTTATAATCTTAACCAACTGTTCCTGGTTTAATTGTTTTAAAACAAAAACTCGGCAACGAGATAAAAGAGCGCCGATTATTTCAAAACTTGGATTTTCCGTGGTCGCGCCGATTAAAATAATCACTCCTTTTTCTACGTAAGGCAAAAGCGCGTCTTGTTGCGCCTTATTCCAACGATGAATTTCATCAATAAAAAGAATTGTTTTTTTGTCGTTCTTTTTATTATTTTCCGCTGTTTTAATAATTTCTCTTAATTGTTTTAAGCCGGTGTTAACCGCGCTTAATTGATGAAAATCAGACTTAGTTTGTTGAGCAATAATAAAAGCCAGAGTAGTTTTACCGCTACCCGGCGGTCCCCAAAAAATCATAGACGGCAATTGGTCAATTTCAATCGCTCTTCTTAAAAGAGTTTTTGGTCCGATAATTTCTTCTTGGCCCAAAAAATCATTAAAAGACAGGGGTCTTATCCGATCGGCCAATGGGCTGTTGTTTAATGCGGTCATAATAAAAAAATATCATATTATTTTATCAAATTCAGAATTTTAGGGCTGCAAAATATCTTCAATTCGGCCATTTACGGAAATAATCACTTCTTTAACGCTGGGAAATTGTTTTAAGGTCTCGGTAATTTGCGCCCGAATGGCTGAAACCCGGCATGAACCGCCCACTTGATATTCCATTTGTTCATTAAAATCTACTTTAGCCACGCCGTCTTCAATAGTCAATTTTTGAATTATCACATCTGAGTTGATGCTGGTAAAAAACCCTTGAATTTTTTCTTCTTCGGAAACGCCCTTTAATAATTCATTTAGAGTCGCTCTGGCCAAGGTTGATGTTTTGACCACTTCTCTTTCCGTGGGGAAAACCCTATTACAAGATATTTCTGGGTCAAGATTGCTGTTATTAAAATATACTTTTATTTTTATCATTTCTGTTATTGGTTTGCTAAAAATCACGGGAATTTCTAATTGTTCATCGTTTTCAAGTAAACCTGAAGGATTGTCTTTTTTAAAAATTAAAACGCCTTTTTCTGTTTCTGGCACGGAAAATTCCATTGTTGATTCAAAAGGAACAAAATTATCAGTCATCCAATCGGTCTGAGCCTCTCCTAAACTTTGCGCGATTAGATTTTTGTTCTCATCCCTTAGTTCAATGGGAAAAGAGGCCTCAAAAAACCAAAATCCTCTAGCTTTTCCCTTTATTTCCAAAGGACTGGCAATAATTTCATTTATTTGGGGTTGCTCAATTTTTATTTTTTCCTCAATGACACCGCATGGCTTATTTGGTTTTTTGACTGAAGGATTGCCGTGTTTAACCCAAATTCCATTTTCGCAAATCCAAGCATCTTCATTGCTTCTTAAAAAAACAAAAAGAAACAATAAGGTCAAAACAATGAGGCAAATAATAATAATTTTTTTCGTTTTTTTCGTAATAATAAAATAAATTTTTTAAACGTTTGATTTTATTTCAATTACATCGCCATCTTGAACTACATATTCTTTTCCTTCGGTTCTTAATAATCCCTTAATTTTAGCCTGACTAAAACCACCGGCGTTGATTAATGTTTGCCAATTAATAACCTCGGCTTTAATAAAATAATTTTCAAAATCAGTATGAATAACTCCGCCGGCTTGTGGCGCTTTTCCCCCTTTTTTCAAGGTCCAAGCCCGGGTTTCGTCCGCGCCAGTAGTAAAAAAAGTTATTAAATCAAGCATTTGATAAGTTTTTTTTATTAAAATGTCTAATTCCGAATCCCTAGATAAACCAAAAGATTCTCTTTCTTCTAAAGAAAAATCTATGGCTTCCAATTCGGATAAAATATCAATGATTAAAAATGGCCAATTATTTTTTTTAAATTCTTGGATAAAATTATCATTTCCCCCTTTTTCTTCTCCGTTCAATAAATAAAGACAAGGTTTAAAAGTTAAAAACTGGCAGGTCTTTAAAAAATTTATTTCTTCGTTTTCCCAAACCTGGCTAAATAAAGTTTTTTCTTGTTCTAAAATTTTTTTCGCTTTAGTAATAATTTCTAATTCTTTAACAATCTTTTTGTCACCGGACCTCGCCTCTTTCTTTAATTTTTCCCATCTTTTGTTAATGGTTTCCAAGTCTTTCAGAATAAGTTCTAAATCTAAGATTTCTTTTTCTTTTAATGGATTTATTTCTTTTTGTGTGTTGACGATATTTTCGTTATTAAAAAAACGCAAAACATAAACCAAGGCGTCAGTTTCACGGATGTTGGCCAAAAATTGATTGCCCAGTCCTTCTCCTTGACTCGCCCCCTTAATTAAACCAGCAATATCAACAAATTCAATAGTGGTATAAATTTTTTTGGCTGATTTTTCAAGTTCTACTAATTGGTCAACTCTTTTGTCCGGTACTGTCACCACGCCAATATTAGGGTCAATAGTGCAAAAGGGATAATTGGCAACATCAACTTGTTTTTTAGTAATGGTCTGAAACAAAGTGGATTTGCCGACATTAGGCAAACCGACAATGCCGATAGATAAAGACATAAATTATTTTTTAATGATTTTATGATAGAATCTTTTTAGCGGTGATTTTTCAATAACTTTTGGTCTTTTTTTCTCAACTAATAACCCTCTTTTTTCTAATTCATGAATTCTTTTTATTTCTTCTAAGCCATCATCTAAAATTTTTATTTGTTCTTGAGGCGGTTTTTGAAGAAAAGAATCAAATAACCCTTCTTTTTTTTCAGGGTCAATTTGATTGTCTAACTCGCGATTTGAGAAATTCTCTTTAAACATAATTAAAAATAGTTTTTAGTTTATTATTTATTTTGTCTCAAAGAATTAATACAAATATTTTTTATTTTTTATATAAATTACGCTTCAAATTAATTAAAAATAAAAATAGAAGCAATAATGAGAATTAAAGTGGTAAAAAATATAACCGGCATAAAAGGATAAAATCTGTTGTTTCCCCGTTTTTTCCAAAGAGGCCGGGTAATAAAATCTATTATTCTGATTAAAACAATAAAAATTATAATTAAAAGAGGAGAAAGCAGAGAACAAGCTGACATTTTAGCAAAAACATCTCCCCAGGCGACATGACGGATATAATGAAAATAAACAGGCAAAAAAATAATTATCAAGCCCCATTTTATCAAAAGATAAATTAAATTATCAGTTAAATAAACCTGATAATAAAAATCTGTGGCCAACATGGCGACAATGAACAAAACCCAAATCTCTAAAAATTCTCGCTGTGCAGACATGTGTTTCAAATCAGAAAGAGTGGCAACTGTGAAAGACCCTAATAAAAACCAAAGTAAATACGCCTGAATCGCGCCGATTTTAATTAAAAAAAATTGCGAAATAAATTGTTCAAACATTTTTTATGCAATCAATAATTTCCAAAGTCCATGGATATTGCAATAAACTCTTATTTCTAGAATTTTTGCCCGGGTATGAAAATTTATTTCCGGAACATCTCCGGGATTTAAAAATTTTTTACCCGTTTTATTATCATTTGTTTTTATTTCCACCCATTCAATATGATGATTTTCTTCCATGGGATGAGGAATTTCTCCAATTTTAATTTTAACTCCATCGCTTACTTTGCAATCGTCGGCCGGCAATATTTCCATAACTGGCAAATGCTTTTCTTTTCCTTCATCCTTGTCTTTTTCTTCAATTAATTTCATGGCTTGACCGCAACAGACTAATTGTCCGGCGCCACTGTGCAGTACTTCTACAATGTTTCCGCAAATTTCGCACTTATAAATTTGATGTTGTCTTGTCATAATTATTTTTTTTACCTATTTTAATAATACTATATTTTTATTATTTTGTTAATAAGCAAAAGTCCGGTTAATGTTAACCGGGCATTAAGGTTTTGATTTAAAATAAATTTATTCGTATCTTAAAGCTTCAATAGGATTAAGTAAAGAGGCGCGATGCGCGGGATAATAACCAAAAATTATACCAATGGCAGCGGAAACGCTGAAGGCCAAAAGAATTGAAAAAACAGAAATAACAGTGGTAATATCAAAAAATTTTGTCATAACAAAAGAAATAAGCCAACCAAGAATAACACCAATAACTCCGCCAATAAAAGTAAGAATAATGGCTTCGGTCAAAAATTGAGAGCTAATATCCTTATTTTTTGCGCCTACGGATTTTCGTAATCCTATTTCTCTGGTTCTTTCCGTTACAGTGGTTAGCATCATATTCATAATGCCGATACCGCCAACAATTAAAGAAATGCCGGCGATAGCGGCTAAAAGAATGGTAAAAGTATTGGTCACTGAAGAAGCGGCTTCCACAATATCCGATTGATTTAAAATACTGAAATCAGCCATTTGCGGGTCAAAAATATTATGGCGTTCCAATAAAAGAAAGGTAATTTGCTGTTGGGCCAAAGTCATTAAATTCTGATCTTTTATTTGAGCATTAATGGTCGTCACATATTTGTCTCCGGAAAGAAATCTTTGGGCAGTAGAAAGAGGAATAAAAATCATGTCATCTTGACTGCCGAAACCGGTGCCGCCTTTTGACTTAACCACCCCAATAACAATAAAATCCACCTTGTTTATTCTGATTTTTTGGCCCAAGGGATATACTCCTTCACCAAATAAATCATCGCGAGTGGTCGGTCCCAACACCGCAACTTTTGAAAGATTTTTAAGTTGCTGGTCGGAAATAAACGAACCAATCTCTAACTCCCTGTTTTTCACTGCCGGATAAGAAGATGTTACGCCAATAACCGAGGTGTTAGTGTTGGTTCCCTTGGCCGTTACTTGGTATCTTTTTGAAATTTCCGGAGATACTGCCGCCACTAAGGAAATATTTTCTAAAATCGCTTCCGCGTCTTCCTGGGTTAATGTTTGCGCCGCGCCCCAACCGGAACGGACCTGGGTCCCCACTCCGGCCTGCATTCCCGGCATAATCATTATCAAATTTGACCCAATACTTTCAATATTGGCCTCAATTTCGCCTTGTGCTCCTTGACCAATGGAAATCATCGCCACGACTGAACCAATGCCGATAACAATACCTAAAATAGTAAGTCCAGACCTTACCTTATTCATTGAGATGGCGGAATAGGTTTCTCTTAATAAATCTGATAACTTCATAATTACAATTTTATAATTCTCTGATGATGATTGATTTCATCCTTAATGATTGAACCATCACGAATATGAATAATTCTCCTGGCATGTTCTGCCACATAAAACTCGTGGGTGATAATAATAACCGTGCGTTTTTGCTTAAAATTAAGTTTTTGAAAAGCTTCCAAAACAATTTCTCCGGTTTTACTATCAAGGTTTCCAGTCGGTTCGTCGGCTAAAATCAAAAAGGGATTGTTAACTAAAGCGCGCGCGATTGCTACTCTTTGCATTTGCCCGCCGGAAAGCTGATTAGAGAGATGATTAAAATGGGATTCTTCGAGCCCGGCATTAAATAACGCTTCTTTGGCCCTTTTTTCTCTTTCTATTTTAGGAACATTTGAGTAAACAAGGGGTAAAACCACATTGCGAATTACTGTTGCCCGCGGCAAAAGATTAAAAGATTGAAAAACAAAACCGATTTTATTTTTTCTAACCTCTGCTAATTCATCATCAAAAAGTTGAGAAACATCGCGACCATCTAAAAGATATTTCCCGCTAGTCGGCACATCCAAACATCCTAAAATATGCATTAAAGTTGATTTGCCGGAACCTGACGGCCCCATAATGGCGATAAACTCCCCGTCTTTAACGTTAAAAGAAACGTTTTTAAGCGCTTTTGTTTCCACGGAAACGGTTTTGTATATCTTGGTGATATTTAAAAGTTCAATCATTATTTTAACGAGTAAATTGTCTCATTTGGCCGCCAGTCATGCCTGGAATCATAATTCCTGTTCCGGTTCGCATTTGATTATTATTACTGGCATTAGATGACGAAATAGTTTGAATTATTACATTATCATTTTCTTCAAGTCCATCTAAAATTTCCGTCATTGTATCATTGCTTAAGCCAATTTGAACTGGCTGATTTGATAAATTTTGGATTAAATCAGCATTTAAAATTATACTTCTATTTTCCGGTTTATTAGAAACTAATTTATCAGAAATTAATTCAACTGTCTGAACATACAACCCGTCTCTTCCCTGCTTTATTGCCGAACTCAATACCAATAATACATCATCTTTCTGCGTAGTAATGATTTCTGCAGAAAGGCTCATTCCCGGCTTAATTCTCTCGTCTTGTGAATCAAGAGAAATTCTAACATCATAAGTGACAACCCCTGAAGAAATTGTTCCAATGGTGTCAATTTCCGCCACAATTCCCGCTACCGCCAAATCATCCAAAGCGTCAAGAACAATCGTTGCCGGCTGACCAACCATCACTTTGGCAATATCAATTTCATTAAGGGTAATTTCCGCCAATTTTTCCTTGGTAATCAAAGTAAAAAGAGCTGTGGAAGAAGAAACCGATTCCCCTCTTTTTACATTTATATCTGTCACTATGCCGTCAAAAGGAGCGCGAATGTAATGATTAAATAGAGATTCCCGGGCATCGGCTAATAAATCTTCTTTTTGCTGAATGGTGATTTTCTTTGCCCTCACCTCAAGTTCATCAGGTTCTTCTTTTAACTTGGACAGAGCTTCTTCCTTTTCTTTAACGTTTCTTTCCGTTGCTGCCAAATTTAAGGGATTATTTTGCTCCATTTCCAGCAAATCTCTTTCTGCTTCGCTCTTAGTTTTTTTGCAATCTTCAATACTTCTTTGATTAGACAAAAGGCCTGATAAATGGCTATTCGTTTTTGAAGTATAAGAATTTAAATCAGATTGATAATCACTCACTATGCTATAAATCTTTAAATTTTTTTGTGAGCGATAATCAACCCAATAATCCAACATATTGGCTTCTCTTTTTATTGTTTCTGAAATTAATTTAACAGTGTTAATAATTTCTATTAACAAATTTTCTATGTCCTCCTTCTCTGAATAACGACTGGTGTTTTTATAATTTTCAAAATTTTCGTCGTATTTTTCTCTGGCAGAAGCATAGGCCGTTTCCGCCGGTTCAATAAAGTCTTCCATTTTTTGATATTTATCATAATCCCGAGTATCCATAGAATTCAATAAGGCCGCTTTGTTCCAGGTTTGGGATAAATATGTTTCGGCGTCAACTATTTCTTCACTGTATAAAATATCTCTCACTCCGGTAATGATGGTCGGCAAATCAAGAAAGGTGTTGGCGATGGAATTAAAGGCATCTTCGTAGCTTTTTTCCAGATCGTCCTCAGCTTTCTTTATAGTGTTTAAAAGGTCGTCATATTCCGCTTGTTGGGTGAATTTTAATTTTGTCAAACTGTCTTTCGCGTCAATCAAGGAATTTTCCGCCTGCATTAAAGTATATTCATCGGTCGGTTTTAGCAATTCTTCCAGGTCAAGTTTGGCGGTTTCCAGGTCGGTTTCCGCGTCCCTTACCTCTTTTTGAGCGCTGGTCGTATCTATTTGCATTAATAATTCGCCGGCTTTGACTTCTTGCCCATTTTCCACCCTTAAACTAACCAAATCTCCGGAAACCCTTGGTTTTATTTCTACCTGATTAGAAGCGGAAACCTGGCCACTGCCAGAAACGGAAATAATCAAAGAACCTTTTTTTATTGAAGAAATAGTATATTGTAAAGCCGTTTCTTTTTTGGCGTTTTTTTTATAATAAACATAAATTCCACCAACGATAAGAAAAAAAATTATTAGGGTGATAAATTTATGTTTAAATATCGCCTTTAATATTTTTTTAATCATAATTTTTATAACCAAAATTATTCTTGTTTAAACAAAGAAAACTGTTTTCGGGACATTTTTTCCGTCATTTCCTCATTAAAAACCCGGATTAATTTTGCTTGAATCTGTCCTTGTTCATCCGGGGAACCAATGACGACCGCCCTGACACCCACTTTTAATTCGTCCTTTCCTACATTTTTCATCTTGTCTTTAATAATTGTCTTCTCGTCAGTTAAAACCACCTTTTCAATGTCACCTCGGTCCTTAATAACAAAGCCATTGTCGTTAATCTTGATAATTTCACCGAAAATACCGTGACCTTCTATAAAATTATCGGGAAAAATAGGAGGACGACGCCAATCATTAAAAAATCCTTGTCGCGGTCCACTAAAATTTTTATGATAATTTTCCGCCCATTTATAGGAAAATTTTGCTCTGTTGGCGCCGACAAACATCCCGAGGACAAAAATCATAATTATCGCCAGAAAAACAACTAGACCAACAATTATCCATTTAAAAATGTCGTTTCCCTTTTTTTCATTTTGTTTTTCTTCATTTTGTTTTTCTTCGTTCATATTATTGTTGTTAATTTAATTAAATAATGTTATGTAAATGTTGATGAGAAAATAAATAATCAATTAAAAGTTTTTTTCTGCGGAAAAATAACCTAAAGGTAAAAAGAAAAACGGCCAAGCTAAAAACAAAAGTCAACAAACCCATCAGTGGCAGGGATTCTAAAATGGCTAAAGAAAAATCTTGCCACAAAGCAATAAAGACATCCAAGTCGTTAAAGGCAGTGGAAAAAAAATATGTAATTCCCGAATCCTTAATCTGATTAATGAAGATATTGAATGATAAAGGAGTAATGATTAAAGAAATTACGAAAAGAATTGAAAAAATAAATAATATCTTTTTCGTGCGCTTTCTTTCTTTTTCTTGTTGAATCAACAAAATAATCCGGTCAAAAATGTTAACCGGAGGCTCTTGAGAGTTTAAATGACCAAATAATTTTTCGTAATTATTTAACATAAATTTTAAAATTATCTCTTATTATTTATACGATAAAAAGAAGCATTTTGGTGCATCCTTTTTAAATAATATAACATTAATTAAAATCTTTTTCTAAAATCTTTTTGAGGATGGATAGGGCTCGGCGATGCTGGCTCTTCACTGTATTCAACGGCGCAGATAAAATTTCGGCAATTTCTTGAAAAGTAAAATGATGATAATAATAAAGACAAATGACGTTTTTATAATTTAACGACAGTTTTTTTGTCGCTTTCGCCAGTTGCTGACCTATATCGCTTCTTTCTAAAATTTCATCGGGCAAAGGTCCGGGGTCAGGAATGGTTTCTGTTAAAATATTTTCCCCTTTTTCGTTTTCAAAATCACTAAAGGAAATATTTTTTCTTTCTCCTCCATGAAAGCGAGCCTTTCGATAAAAATCTATAGAAACATTTTTAGCAATTTGAAAAAGCCAGGTTTTAAAATTTTTTTTTTGATTAAATTTTTTCAAATAACGCCAGACCCTGACAAACACTTCCTGAGTAATGTCTTGCGCTTCCTGTGGGTCATTAACGTATTGATAAACAAAATTATAAATCGGTTTAAGATATCGTTTAATCAAAATCTTAAAAGATTCTTCATCACCCTTTAGATAATCAACTATTAATTGCTGGTCGGAAAAATCCATATATTAATCAGAAAAAAGGTCAAAGAAATTTACCAAATCCTTAAGATGATAAAAAATCTCATCCCTTTCTCCATCGTCTTTTAAATTCTCTTTTTTATTTTGATATATCTTTTCAATCATTTTAGCTGTTTTTTCATAAGTATCCGCGATTTCGTTTTGTTTCTTTGTTTTGGCATATTTGGCAAAAGCTTTCATTTGCATTAATATCTCTTCTAAAATCTGAAATTGAATATGATGATTGCCTAATTTTTTGTTTTTTTCTTCTATCCACAATTCTCCTAATTCATTGACGGTTTTAGCCCCGGCGCCGATTATTACACGAGGCAAATGGCTTAACTCTCCTCTAATACTCAAATGTTCTGAGCAAAAATATTTAACTTTAGCCAATTGGCCGTTATCAATTTCTTTTTTTATTCTTTTAAATTTATTTTGTGTATCCGAACTAAAAGTGACATCAACGGCCAAAGCCAAATGGGAGGCTGCGCGCTCATCTTCTCTAAACTCTATTACACTGTCTACGCCGTTTTTTATGTCATCATAACGGGAAGATTTAATCATATAAGCGTCTGGTCCGAACCAATCGCTTAATTCACCATGTTCGTAAATAACTGCTTCAAAAATAGTCGCCAACTGATTTATTTTTTTTTGTTCCGGTTTTTCTTCTTGTTTAAATATTCTTTCCATTCTTTCCACGTATTGTTCGTCAATTTGTACATTATCTTCGCCATAAAGGTCCTTAAAATCACGGGGTTTTATTTCTTCTCTTTGAATAACTTTTTTCGCTTTAGAAAACATTTGTTCTTGGGTTAAGTCTTCAAAAATTTTGTTTTCAAATTCATTATTCATAATATTAAATTATTATTAATTAAATAACTTTTAATAAAGGAAAATTGGCCTCTATTCAATCATGCCAATTAAAAAAATAAATAAAATACCAAGGATGAAAAAGAAAAAGTGTTTTAAACTTTTTTTTAAATTTTCTCCTGTTTTTATTTCTGGGATTAAATCAGAAGCTGCAATGTAAATAAAATTGCCAGCAGCGAAAGAAAGCAAGAAAGTCGTATTGATTTCTTGAGAAATAAAATAAACGAAAAGCCCGCCGGGAATAATCATTAAGGCGGAAACAAAATTGAATAACAGGGCTTTATATTTTTTCCATCCGCCATGGAGTAAAATACCAAATTCCCCTATTTCCTGGGGAATTTCATGACCTAAGCAAATCAACCAAGTAATAATCCCCATCTTTACATTAATTAAAAAAGAGCCGGCAATAATCATGCCGTCAATAAAATTATGAATGCCGTCAGAAATAAGAATTAAATAAGTTACCGGCTTTTTATGTTCAGAAGGAACTCGGTGGCAATGATGCCAATGCAAAAATTGTTCCATTAAAAAGAAAATTAAAAATCCGATTAAAAGCCAAAAAAAGACATTTTCAGAACCTTCTCTTTCCAGGGCTTCAGGAATCAAGTGTAAAAAAGCGCCACCGATTAAAGAGCCGGCGGAAAAAGCCACTAAGGGTAAAAGAATTTTTTTTAATTTTTCTTCTTTTAAAATTAAAGTAATTAAACCGACCCAAGCTGTTAAGCTAATAATAAAAGCGGAAATAATTATCCAAATTAAAGTATTCATATATTTTTAATCATAAAAAATTATTATAACATAAAATTTGTTTTTTAAAAAGGATTTTTTTTATTAAAATCAGGCAAAAAAATATGGTGGCTTCCCCGCTCTTGAATCCAGGCGTTCTTAAAATTCAAAAATAAAAAGTAATTTAAAACTTCATTGAATTCTTTTTTATTTATTGTTCTGTTTATTTCTGAAAAATCCTTCGCCTTGTGAACCGGTTCGTATTGCGTCATCAAGCTCACCATAATATCTTTATCAATTTTTTTGATGATTTTTAAAACATTCAAACTATTCTTTGCCTGATTTGGCAAAATTAAATGCCTAACGATTATCCCTTTTTCCGCTATGCCCTTAAATGTTTTTAAGTTGCCAACTTGGCGCTGCATTTCTTTGATTGACGCCGTTGCTTTAGTAACATAATTCTTTGCTCCGGAATATTTAAAAGCCAAATTATCATCGCTATATTTAAAGTCCGGCAAATAAATATCCACCAATCCCTCCATTTCTTTTAAATCATCAACTTCTTCATAAGCGTTTGAATTCCAAACAATCGGAATCTTCAATCCCTTTTTTTTGGCTAAAATAACCGCTTGTTTTATTTGTTTACGCCAGATGGTCGGCGTAACTAAGTCTATATTCAGGGCCCTTTCCTTTTGTAATTTTAGCATTATGTCAATAAATTCTTTAAGATTATACCTTTTGCCTAAACCTTGTTGAGAAATTTGAAAATTTTGGCAATAAATGCATCTTAAATTGCAACCAGTAAAAAATATGGCGCCTGCTCCCCTTTTTCCAACCAAAGGAGGTTCTTCGCCAAAATGTTTACCATACCAGGCGATTTTTACGAAATCAACAATTTTTTTTGACATATTATTAAAATTTTTAACATTATAACACATTTTATTTAAAACTAAAATCGCTTTACATATAATAAAAGCGATTTTTAGTTACCGATTGTCTTGCGACTATTCGGCAATGAATCTTCTGGTGTCATAAGCACAAAGACTAAAATAATGTTATTCTAGCTTCTTTTCCGCTTGCCCTGTTTTTTCTCTGTTGGCGAAATAAAAAGTCGTCAACATCGTACCCAGAGCACAACCAAAAGCATACAAGAGAACTAAACGCCAATTGTTAATATCGTTAACAATTGTCTCTAAAACATAATACCAAATCAAAATGTTGATTAAGGTAACTATTCCGCTTGCGATAATCTTCGTCCGGGTTACGACTTTAGTCCAGGTGGTGACAATAATCATCTCCAAAATGCCAATAAAAAATAAAGCCATAGGCGTGCCTCTTTTTTGCTTTAACTTGTTAAAGATCGACCTTGAATTAAAAAACTCCCCTTTTAGGAATCTTTTAATCTAACAATTATATTATACGATAAAAATAAAAATTTGTCAAGAAAAAATGTAGGAATTGAACCCCTGCATACTCCTACTTTCAATTATTTCTCAAGGGTCTTTTTAAGCTGATCAATAACCGCCTTTTCCCAGTATTTCATTGAATACCAGCGCAGCAGAGGTACAGCGATTATACTCAGCCATTTTTTATGAATGGTGACCTGATAGGTATAGTCAATTAAAGTTCCTTCAACGTGTTCGGAAAGCAGCAGCTCTTCATGTCCGGAAGTCCCAAACTGATAACTGTCATTATCTGAGATAAAGCCCTTCCCTGGGAGGATTTGAGTTTTCATCTTTACTTGAAACCTTTTGCCGAATGATTTTACGGTTGCGTCCATTCCCAAATAATTTCCTTCCCGTTTATTAATCTGTATTGATTCAGCAACCTTTGGAAAATTCTTCGGAAATTTTTCAAAGTCGGTCATTATTCTGAATACATCATTTATGGGAGCTTTGACAACCCATTGATTATGGAGCGTTATTTTGTTCATGTATATTATTTTACAATAATTTGCTGGGCCGAACCCTGTCACGTCCCTATATTACTGAGGTCAAACCTCCCCAATTTTCCCTTTAAGGGGTCTGACTTTTAAAAAATCTATGTCCGACCCCTGTATGCCATTTTCCAAAGGCGGTCCCATTTTGGTGAATTTAATTTTTCTAAAGTAGTCAATATTCGACTATTTTTTAAAAATCGTCTTAAAATCCAACACTGATAAGGATTCTAGAAGGGCATTTTTTGGGGACAGACCCCTTTCTTGAGTCTATTATACCGAAAAATTACTTATTTCACTTTTGAATAAAGATTCGGCCGTCTGGCGTGGCGCACTGGAGAGGGTTTGATTTCATTATGGAGAAACCAGCCATTACGCAGGAATCAAAATCGCTAATCTGTTTCAAAAATTCATCGCATTTTTCCTGATCTTCCGACCGACTTGATACCAAACATTTAGCTATTTGATTAAATAAGGTGTCTTCACTTAAAGCTGAATCCCATTTAACAGTCTGGACTATGCGATCCACTGTCGCATCAAAATCAAAAGCCTCGCGCTCGCTTGTACAGGCCTGACTCTGCTCCTCGTCATAATTGGCACAATTCGTATAGCGCAAGACAAAGCTAACCGAAACCAGTTTTCCTCTCCTGGGAGTCGTATAAACATAGGAAGAATAAACACTTCCCGCCGCTCCCTCATTTTTAACATTAACGCAGTAAATTCTATCATCAACCAATCTCTGACTGGTTATTTCAAGCATACTGCTTTTTTCTTGTGGCGTCTCAACGCAAGAGAAACTGCCAAATTCCACCTTAACTGTCGGCGGCCACTCTACAATACTAATATATTTGGCCAATAACTCTTTTGGATATTGAAAGGTTGCTCCGTTGTTATCGGTAGTCATCGCCCACAGATCGTTGTCAGTTTGGAAATTGTTATTTTCGGTAATAGTCCAAAGCGAATAATAACGAGTGTAATATTTATGAGTGGCAATGGCGCTTTGTCCTGTAGAAGATTTGAAGAAGTAACCTGAACCCATTTGCTCGGTAAATTCGTATCCTTTGGTTTTCATGAAATTATGTATCATGGTCCCGTTTTTACTTTCGGTCATAAATTTATTATCTGAACCCGACAACTTCACAATATCACTATCGCCAAATTTTAATTGAACCATTCCTTTGATTTGTGGCCAAGGATTGCCTTCTTGAAAGATGACTGACGAATATAAAGACAAAAAAACACCTATCATTAAAATAGTTATAAAAATAAACAATAATACCTTTTTGTTTTTTGATGAATGCTCAAAAATCATAGTGGATTGTTGTTTTTCTTTCTGCTTCTAATTACGATAATGACTGTAGTAATAACTAATATAAGTCCAAGTCCTTGTGCTCCAGGACTGTCATCGTATCCGCCAAATACAATTAAAAATAACCCGAATAATACCGCCAGAATAGAAAGTATTATCTTAATATATTTATTCATTTTTTTTATACCCATCTATTAAATACAAAATTCCTGGAATGATAGGAACTGCCAGATTGATACTGAGGTTTGCTTCTGTTAAAAGTCCAACGATAAAACCAATTGCAATTGCACTAATAATAAGCCAGCCTGCGATTTTTGGATACTTCCAGCCCAAGGCTAAACCGATAAAAACCAGTGGCATCATAGATAGTGCAACATTCTCCCACAAAGAATAATTCGGATTAGCAAACGGCAATGGATTACCGTAGCCAAAATAAAACGGCAAAGCGAACACCAGAATACATAATGCGATTATTCGAGCAAACCATTTGATTGTTTTCATAAAATTAAATTTTTTAATCCGCAAATTATTTAAATAATTTCGTATTTTTATATACCTCAATAAAAAGTGGCGACCCTGTAAAAGATAGAGGCGAAATTGGGCCAAAAAACAAAAACGGGAATTTTTCATCACCCCTACGAGGTCTCACCTCGTAGGTACTCACCATCACATCAGATGTTAAACCTCCTCAATCTTCCCTTTAAGGGGTCTGACTTTTAAAAAATCTATGTCCGGCCCCTGTATGCCATTTTCCAAAGGCGGTCCCATTTTGGTGAATTTAATTTTTCTAAAGTAGTCGATATTCGACTATTTTTTAAAAATCGTCTTAAAATCCAACACTGATAAGGATTTTAGAAAGGCATTTTTTGGGGACAGACCCCTTTCTTAAGTTAATTACATTCGCTCTGTTAAGCTCAGTCCCTCTTCACTCTCGTTCGTCGGCGCTTCCCTCAGCATCAGTGTCTTCGTCGCTATTTATATAGCGGGCTGAAGGTTTTGAGGAACGGAAGCAATAAAAAACTGCCGGGCTTGGTATCCTTCACTAAAGTTCCGGACTACCTAAAATTCAAAGCAACAAATACAACAACATAGTTTTAGCCATTTCGTAGCCTTGGCGAAGGATGGCTGCCAAGATTGGATTCCCGCCTTTAACGGGACAAGTCGAACCAAGATAAACGAAGCCAGAATCCGTTGTCCTGTTCACCCCGCCAAATTTATATCTTGTTTTTCTGCAAAACTGCCGGGCTTGGATTCGAACCAAGATAAACGGAGCCAGAATCCGTTGTCCTGCCATTAGACGACCCGGCAGTTTTGCAGAGAAACTTTTTAAATGCATTTCCGCCTTTCCATCTCTTTATCATTTTTTCCATTTCTCTTGCTTCTTTAAGAGTTTCAAATTTTTCTAGACAAATTATTTTCCAGGACCTCCCGGATTTTGTTGAATAAACGTCTCCTTGATTATGTCGTTTTAATCTTTCTCTTGGTTCTAATTTAGTAATCCCGATATAATGCCTGCCTAATCTATTTTTTAAAATATAAAGATATGACATAAAATTGGCGGGGCAAGTTAGACGACCCGGCATCTAAATGATTTTTACAAAATATCTTTTTCCTTTTTGGATAATGCTACCCTTTTTAACTGTTTCTTCTGTTGATTCTATTGTTTTTCCATCAACTGTTACGCCTTTTTGACCTATTAGCCTTCTGGCATCGCTTTTACTTTTTGCCAATTTACTTAAAACCAAAATCTCAAGAATATTTTTGTTCGCCAATTTCATTTTCGATATTTCTTGCGGAATTCCCTTTTTTTGAAAAACAGTGATGAAATAATCTTTGGCTTCTTCTGATTTTTTTTCTCCCCAGTATATCTTGGTAATCTCATAAGCTAAATCCATTTTGACATCTTTGGGATTTTTACCGGCCTTCAATTCTTCGCTATATTTTTTCACCTTATCCATATCAACCCGGGTGCAGTGTTCAAAATAGGTTATGATTAAATCATCGGTTAAACTCATTATTTTACCGAACATTTCACTTGGTTTGTCCACAATATTGATAGTATTACCCCAACTGGAACTCATTTTTCTGCCGTCCGTACCTAAAATAAGATTAGTCATCATTACGTCCTGAGGTTTTTGACCATAATATTCCTGCAAGGTCCGACCTGCCAGCAAATTAAATCTCTGGTCTGTTCCCCCGAGCTCCACGTCAGCTTTCACTTCAACGCTGTCATATCCCTGCATTAAAGGATAAAGAAGTTCTCTTAAAGAAACCCTGGTCCCCAAGTTTAGTCGCTTTTTAATGTTTTCCCGATTGATGAACTCAGCTAAAGAAAACTGATTCGCCTGTTTTCCTATTTCTTCATAGCCAAGTTTTTTTAGCCACGTAGAATTATGACAAATTTCGGTTTTTTCCATGTCTAAAATTTTCCCAGCTTGCCTGATATACGTTTTCATATTCTCTTCCACCTGTTTTTTAAAAAGCATGGGGCGTTCGCTTTCTTTGTCAGAAGTGTCGCCAACAACACCAGTAAAATCGCCAATAATAAATACCACCTTGTGCCCAAGATTTTGAAAATCTCTTAATTTAAGAAGAGAAACCGCCCTTCCTAAATGAATATGAGGGCTGGTAGGGTCAATGCCTAATTTGATTCTTAATTTTTCTCCCGATAACAAACGTTTTCTTAAATGACTAAAATCAATTACTTCATTAACTCCTCGAGTTAATAATCCTTTAATTTGTTTTTCGTCAACGTTTGTTTTCATGGAAAGTTAACTAGTTTTAGTTCCCCACAGATTAGCGCTTGACCTTTTGTGTCAAATTGTTATTCTATATTCAGATACTATTATTCATAGTATCTACTAAAAACAGGCGTCGCCCGTTGTGGGCCATGGCTTGTTTTTATTTATTATTTAGGCTGTGCTTCTTCGCAAATTTTTAAAACAGCCAGTTCCAGAGGCAACTGCGGAATTTCGCTGTAACCCAGTTGAATTTTGGTTTTGATAAAGACATCAAGGGCAGAAATTAAGGTTTTTAATTCTGTTTTTCCCGCCATTTCGTCTGCTTTTTTTTGAAAATTTTCATCTTGGAGCCAATAATCTTTATTAACCGCCTTGATTTTAATCAGCATAATCTTTCTTAAAAATTCTATTAAATCAACGACAAATTGGTCCAAGTTTATCCCCTGTTCTAAAAGTTCATTAATTAATTTAACCGCTTCGGTTTTGTCTTTTTTAAAAATAAATTGCAAAAATTTGACAATAGCATCGGTCTGAGCCAAAGGCAAAATCAGACTGGCCTCTTTTTCGGTAATATTTTTATCATTTAAAAACATTAATTGACCTAAAAGACTTTCCGCATCCCTGACACAACCTTCAGAACGACTAGCGATATTTTGAAGAACTTTTTTATCCACTTTTATTTTCTCTTGCTTCATAATTGTTTCCATTCTTTGCACAATTTTTTCCATGCTCACTTTGTTAAAATCAAATCTCTGGCATCGAGAAATAATGGTTTCTGGCAATTTATGAATTTCTGTAGTAGCAAGAATAAAAATAACATATTTAGGCGGCTCTTCTAATATTTTTAACAAGGCATTAAAGGCGGACAAAGAAAGCATGTGGCATTCATCAATGACAAAAACTTTGTATTTGCCTTGAGCCGGAGGAATTCTTGAATAAGCAATAATGTTTTCTCGCACATTATCCACCCCCGTTTGTGAAGCGGCATCAAGTTCAATCAAATCTATAAAACGATTATTGTTGATGCTTTGACAATGGTCGCATTTATTACATGGTTCTGATTCTCCGTTTTTTCTATTTAAACAATTAACTGCTTTGGCCATTAATCTTGATAAAGTGGTTTTACCTAAACCGCGAGGTCCGGTAAAAAGATAAGCATGAGCAACTTTATCACTTTTAATTTCGTTTTCTAAAATTTGCACAATGTTTTCTTGACCAATTACTTCCTTAAAAGTTTTTGGCCTATATTTGCGATAAATTACCATCTGTTGTTTGCTTTAATTGATTAATAATTTGACTTCTTTGACTTATTTCCCGTTCAATCATGGGTAAAGTTTTGCCGTATTTTAATTGAGATAATTCCTTAATAATTTTTGCGATTTCCGGATTAGCCGGTGGCACTCCGGGGATTTGGTCAAAAGGAACCGTAGAAATATTAAAACCCGGCGGATTGGCATTGTCAATCAAAAGTTTTACAAAAGCGCTATATTGAGGCATATTTAAAAAGTCGTATTCATTAAAAACCGGGGCAAATTCTTTAGTCAAATCTTCAGCATCGTCCACGCCGATACGAAAGGCTATTTTTGTCCCCACGTTGCCAAAAATGGAGTCCTTAAATTTAGTATCACTATTTTTAACCAACTGGCCGATGTACTGGTGAATAATATTCAAACATAAACGGTATTTTCTCGCTTCGGATAAAATGACCTGCATACTTTCGGTTAAAAAGTTTTGAAATTCATCAATGTATAAATAAAAATCATTTCTTTTTTCTTCCGGCATATCTCCACGACTCAAAGCAGACATTAAAATCTTGCCAACAATAATCATTCCCAACAAATAGGCATTGGTATCACCAATTTTACCTTTAGATAATTTAGCTAAAATTATTTTTTTATTATCCATGGCCTCTCTAAAATTCAAACTGCTTTTTTGCTGGGAAATAATAGGTTGCATAAATTCATTAGTCAAAAACGGTGTCAATTTACTAGTAATATAAGGAACCATATTTTGTAAAGAAGCTTCACCCCCCGCCTTTAAAGCTTGTTTTTCCCAAAATTCTTTAACCATTAAGGTTTTGCATTTGGAAAGCTTATATCTTCTAAATTCATCATCAGCTAAAACTTTAGGAATTTCCAATAAAGTAGAACCTGAAGCTATATCATCCATAACCAAATGACAAGCGTTTTTAAAATATTGTTCAAAAATCGGACCACCGGTTGCGCGCAAATCGTAAAGCTTGTCAAAAATATTCATGATTTCATTAATGACAAAAGTTTTTTGTTCTGAAAAATCATATTCTAACATATTCAATCCTAATGGCCGAGTTAAGTCGCCCGGGTCAAAAAGAATTACGTCTTCGGCTCTATTCTTGGGAATTCTTTCTAAAATATGACCAATAGCGTCTCCATGCGGGTCAATAAAGCAGATACCCTCGCCATTGGCAATATCTTGCATAGCCAAGCCTTCGGCAAACCAAGATTTGCCTGTACCGGTCATACCAATAACATACATATGTCGACGACGGTCCTCTCTTTTAATTTTAATGGCTGTCTTTTGACCGCGATAGATATTGTAACCTAAAAACAAGCCTTCGTGCGGAATGTTAATCGGCGCCGGCGCTTTTTTCGCCATTAACCAACGAATATTTGGCGTTTCTGTTGTCGGCAATGGAAAATGATAAATACTGGCCATTTCTTCTGTGTTTAAAACAAAACTTATATTCTCATTAAAATTCCGGTAGATAAAATTCCTAATAATCTCGTTTTTATTCATTTTTGCTTTTTTAAATCCATTGCCGTATTCATAACCCGTATATTGGGCAAAAGCATTAACAATGTTATCTAAATAGCTTTCAGCCAATCCTTTATCGCGGGCAGAAACCACAATTCTAATATTTACATCCATTCCGGCCTTGCTCGCCTTTTCTTCAATGGTCTTAACGACTTCTTGTTCCATGGGTGAAAGTTGATGCGGCTTATCTAATTCTTTATCTTGTTTTTTTTGCGATTTGGGAAAAATAAAATCGGTTAAAAAACTAAAAAATTTTGATAAACCTCCGCTCATATTTTTTAGCGCCTCTGATAATTTTTTGCCTTGTTGCATTTCTAGGGCAACTTTGATGCCGGGTTGACGCCAACCTGACTGAGCCGAACGAACCATAATTTGAATCGCGGCTGAATCTTCCTCCGCAATTCGGCTCAAAGAATTAGTAATGGCATTTAAAGGATCAGTTTCTGTCTTATTATAGGTTTTAATTGGGAACATGGAATAAGTTCTTAAGGTAAGACTGGCGCAAACAACTTCTCCGTGGGGTAAAAAAACATTATAGTCATCTACTTCTTCTATTTGCGCCGCTGGATATTGCGCGTGAACTTGTTGTTCAAAAAACGTTTGCAAATTTCGCGGCACGACCACATAAAAAGAAATAATACCCTGCTTGTCTGAAAGTATTTCAAAAGAAAAATGGTCTGAACGGCCTAAAAACCAAGTTTTAAATCCTTTTTGTGCTTTTAATCCGCCAATGTTATCAAAAAAATTTTCTATTGGTTGCAACATTTCTTTGGGGGTTTTCTCTTTTTCTTCTTTATCCATTTTTATCTTAGGCACCGTGACTAAAAGAATGGCGCGCTGAAAAGAAAACTTATATTGAGCCGACCTTCTTAAATATTTTTTTAAAAAGAAGAATAAAATTAAAAATAATATTAAAACAAAAAAAGGGAGCCAAAATTTAAGATTAAAAAATCCTCGCTCGCGCCAATACAAAATATTTGAATAAATATCTAACCCCATATTATATTAATTAAACTTTATTCTTTTTTTCCTTTTCCGATAAAGCTAAAATTTTATCTGTTTTTATTTTTGTTTCTTGTTCTAAAAAGAATTTATTCACCCCCGGCACAATTAATAGCCATTGTTTAATTAAATCCACTATTTTATAAACCGCGATTTTAACCTGACAAATCAATTGTTCTATTTTAAACGCCGTCTCTTCGCCCCTTCTTTTAAATTCCTGCTTAATGTCTGGCGACAAATTCTGATAAATCTCATTCATGTCTTCGGATAAAATATTTTCTATTTCTTTCACTGTTTGGCTTTTTTCTTTGACAATAGTAGTGGTTAGTTTGGTTTTAATCCCCGGTAAAGCTTTTTTTATTTTTTTTAAAATCTCATCCGTTTTCGCCGGTTCAATAAATTTTGATTCTTGTTCTTTTTTTTCTAAAGAAGACGGGGTTTCTAAAGAAGACTCTGGTTGAGGAATCTCTGAAGAAATCGGATGTTCTTTTATTTCATGAGGCATATGTTTATGTTTATGAATAATACTTATATTATAAATTAAATATAAATTAAGGCAATAAATACCGCTACAGGGAGTCGAACCCTGGTTTCATGGCTGAGAACCATGTGTCCTAACCACTAGACGATAGCGGCTTCTTGGTATAAATTATAGTATAGCAAAAAAAAGAAAATAAAAAAAGCTTCTGAGGTCAGAAGCTTTTTTTTGGACGAGATGAGTTACTCGTCCAAAATTTTCTGGGCATCCTCTTGCCCATGTTGGTAGTGGATTTTCCACCACCAATAATCAACGCCTTCAGGAGGCGTTGAGTCGCATCTTTCATTGATGCGATCGTCAAAGCCCTTTGAATAGGGCTTTTGCGAGGACGCCTCTACCAAGAGGCCATCCTCATTTTTTTTTCTTGTGCCCATTTTTCCTCCTTTTCTTAAAATATATAATAAATATGCCATAAAATTCAAACTTTGTCAATATTAATTGACAAAATAACTGTTTGAGATATAATTTAACCATGTTAAAAAAAACAGACCCCCAAATCGCGAAATCATTGGCAAAAGAAATAAACCGCCAAAGACAGGGCTTGGAATTGATTCCCTCTGAAAATTTCGTTTCTGAAGCAGTTTTAGAAGCCCTAGGGTCCCCTCTCACCAATAAGTATTCAGAGGGCTATGTCGGGAAAAGATATTACGGGGGTAATCAGTTCATTGATGAAATAGAAACATTGGCGATAGAAAGGGCTAAAAAGCTGTTTTATGCCGAACACGTCAATGTCCAACCATATTCTGGTTCTCCGGCTAATTTAGAAATTTATTTTTCCTTGTTACAGCCCGGCGACACCATTATGGGCATGAACTTGGCGCATGGCGGCCATCTGACTCACGGGCATAAAGTTAATCTTTCCGGTCGCATCTTTAATTTTGTTCAGTACGGCGTCAATCCAAAAAATCATCTGATAGACTATAAAGAAGTGGAAAAACTGGCGAAAAAATATCGTCCGAAAATTATTATTTGCGGGGCTACGGCTTATCCGCGGATAATTAAATTCAAAAAATTCGCCGAGATTGCCAAAAAAGTCAAGGCTGTTAGCATGGCGGACATTGCCCATCTGGCCGGCCTGATTATCGGCGGCGTTCATCCTAATCCTTTTCCTTTTATTGACATCGTTACTACCACTACTCATAAAACTTTGCGCGGACCGCGGGGTGCCATGATTATGTGTAAAAAAGAATACGCGGAAATGATTGATAAAACCGTTTTTCCCGGTTTTCAGGGCGGACCCCATAATCACACTACCGCCGCTATTGCCGTGGCATTAAAAGAAGCCTCTTTGCCGAGTTTTAAAAAATACGCCCGACAGATTGTAAAAAACGCCAAAACTTTAGCTCAATCGTTAAAGGATAATAATTTAACTCTTATTTCTGGCGGCACAGACAATCATTTAATTCTGGTTGATTTAACTAAAACTGGAGTAACGGGCAAACAAGCGGAGAAATCTTTAGAAGCGGTTGGTATTTATGTTAATAAAAATATGATTCCTTATGACCAGCGGACGCCTTTTAATCCCTCGGGAATCAGGTTAGGAACGCCAGCCCTGACCACACGCGGATTTAAAGAAAAAGAAATGAAAATCATCGGCCAATTAATCAGTCAAGTTGTTTACAACCCGGAAAATCCGGTAATTCTCAAAAAAACCGCGCGACAAGTAAAAGAATTGGCGCGAAGTCACCCCCTCTATTCTAAATTAAAGATATAAAATGTTATACGGCAAAGACACGGCCAAAAAAATTGAAAAAGGGCTAAAAAATAAAATAAAAAAATGCCCACAAAAACCAGGCCTGGCTGTTATTCTAATTGGAAAAAACTCAGGTTCTTTAATTTATGTTAAGCTGAAACAGAAAGCAGCTGAACGACTGGGAATGAAATTTAAGCTTTTTCGTTTCCCTGCTTCAATTGCGCAAAAAAAAATAATTGCGGTTATAAAAAAAATAAATCAAAACAAAAATTTTCACGGCTTGATTGTTCAAATGCCCTTGCCAAAAAAATTTAATCCTGATGTCTTGGTAGAAAATATCTCTCCTCAAAAAGATGTTGATGGATTTGGACCAAAAACAAAATTTATTTCTCCGGTTTATCAAGCCGTCCTAAAACTAATTCAACAAAGTGAAAGGCCACTCAAAAATAAAAAATTTGTCATTTTGGGAAAAAATCCTGTTTTTACTTATCCTTTAAAAAATATTTTGGAAAAAAAGAAACTAATTGTTGAAATCATTGATTTAAAAAATTTCAAAAAAAATAAAATTAAAAATGCGGACTTTTTAATTGTTGCTTTAGGGAAACCTAATTTTCTTAAGCCCTTTATGATAAAAAAAAATGCAGTTATTATTGATGTTGGCTATAATCGGTCTGCCTCTGGTAAAAAAGGGAAATCAGTCGGCGACGTTGACTCTCAAATTCATTTAAAAACACATTATCTTTCGCCCGTGCCCGGAGGAATTGGACCTTTAACCGTGATTTATTTGTTAAAAAACGTATATTTATCTGCTAAATAAAAACATATGACAAAAATACTAAATATTATCCAAATCATTATTTCCGTTCTTTTAATCGTTTCTGTTCTTTTACAACAAAGGGGAAGCGGTTTATCTTCGGCTTTCGGCGGCAGCGGCGAAGGTTATCATACAAAAAGGGGATTGGAAAAAATAATTTTCTCGGCGACGATTATTTTAGTAATTACTTTTATGGGATTAGGGGTTTTCCGTTTATTCGTCGCTCAATAATAAAATGTTTAAACAATTATTAAAAAAGTTTTCTTTTTTTCAAAAAACAAAAAAAGAAAAACATAAAATAATTCCCACTTGGAAACAACTAAAATATCTTAATCAGGTTCTTTCACAAAAAGAAAAAAAACTGATTAAGTTATTTTCTTTAATAATTATTGTTTGTTTGGTTTTATTGATTGGTCGTTTTTATTTCGCTCATTCGGAAATTGTTCCTCAGAAAGGAGGGAGATACATAGAGGGCTTAGTCGGTCAGCCAAAATTCATCAATCCTGTTTTAGCCGTGGATGAAACTGATTTAACTCTTGTTAATTTAATTTTTTCCGGTTTATTAAAACTCAATCAAAACTCAGAGCTACAGCCTGATTTAGTAAAAAGCTTTGTTTTCAACCCTGAACAAAAAGAACATATTTTTTGTTTAAAAGAAAATGTCTATTGGCATGACGGGGAAAAATTAGACATAGAAGATATTCTTTTTACTTTTTCTTTAATTAAAAATCCGGTTTTTAAAAGCCCCCTTTTAGAAAAAATAAAGAATATTCAAATTAACCAAATTGATGAAAATTGCTTTCAGGTTGCCGCGGAAAATTCTTCCATAACTTTTTGGTCAAATTTAACCTTTGGTATTTTGCCTGAACATATATGGGGAAAAATCAAGCCGGAAAATTTTACCCAGTCAGAATTTAACTTGAAACCAGTTGGAACTGGTCCTTATAAATTTGCTTCTTTAGCGCGAAACTTAGAAAACAAAATTAAATTATATGATTTAATCATTAATGAAAAATTTTACGACCAATCTCCTTTTATTAAAGATCTGGTCTTTAGTTTTTACTCCGACTTTGATCAAGCCCTGGAGATGTTAAAAAATCAGGAAATAGAAGGCCTTAATTATTCATCTAAACAATTAAATCAAGATTTATCGTTTGTCGGAAATTTTAAATATTATCAATTTAATTTGCCTTATTACACCGCCGTCTTTCTTAATCTTAGAGATTTCCCAATTGAAGAAAAAATAAATTATTTACAGGAAAAATCCGTTAGAAAAGCCCTGGCTTATCTAACCCCTAAACAAGAAATCTTCAGCCAGGTATTCAATGAACAAGGCATTGTTATCCACGGGCCAATTCTTCCTTATTCTGCCTATTACAATCCGGAAATAAAAACTTATAACTACGAGCCAACAACGGCGGAAAATTTATTAACTATGGCTGGTTGGAGAAAAAACACAGATTTTTATGAGAAAAATAATAAAATTCTAGAGATTTCTTTAACTACAGTTGATCAGCCTGATTTTGTAAAAACCGCTCAACTGATTCAAAAATCATGGCAAAACATAGGACTAAAGGTTAAATTGATCATAGTGCCGCCGGAGCAAATAAAAGAAATTATTAAAAACAGAAATTTTCAAGCCTTTCTCTACGGAGTACTAGAAAACTATAACCCTGATCCATTTTTTCTTTGGCATTCTTCGCAAATTTATCCCCCGGGTCTTAATTTAACGGCCTTTAATTATCGTCGCAGTGATGAGCTTTTAGAAAAATCTTCTTTAGCACAAAATCAAGAAGAAAAAAGAAAATATTATCATGAATTTCAAGAAATAATTGTGGATAATGTCCCGGCCATTTTTCTTTATAATCAAATCCACGGATATTTAGTTGACCAAAAAATAAAGGGCATTGAAATTAATTTTATTACTCACCCCGCTGACCGTTTTAATAATATTGAAAACTGGTATATTAAAACCAGAAGACAACTTAACAAAATAACGAGATAAAATTATTTGATTGATTTACGAACCGCAATGGCATTTGATAAATCCATTGGCAAAACAGATACTCATAATTTAAGAGCCAGAGTGGTGAAATTTGGTAAACACGTACGGTTCAGGGCCGTATGCCGAAGGGCTTGTGGGTTCGAGTCCCACCTCTGGCATCCTCTTTTATAAAATTATTATTATTTAAATATAATTAAAATAATATGAAAAAGAGACTTTTCAGCGGCATTCAACCAACCGGACTGCTCCATATCGGCAATTATTTTGGGGCCATTAAAAACTGGATTAAACTGCAAGAAGAGTATTCCGGTTTATTTTGTATTGTTGATTATCACGCCATTACTATTTCCTATGAACCAAAAAAAATGCCACAAAGGATTCTGGATTTAGCCGGGGATTATTTGGCCTGCGGGCTTGACCCGAAAAAATCAATCATCTTCGTCCAGTCAGCCGTGGCCGAGCATACTGAATTGGCCTGGATATTAAGCACCATCACCTCGCTCGGCGATTTAAAAAGAATGACTCAGTTTAAAGAAAAGTCAAAACAAAACACTGAAAATGTTAATGCAGGACTCTTTAATTATCCGGTCCTGATGGCGGCTGACATTCTTCTTTATAAAGCCCAAGTCGTGCCAGTTGGAGACGACCAACGACAACATGTGGAATTAACTAGAGAAATCGCTAGATGTTTTAATAAAAAATTCGGTGAAACATTCCCTTCACCAAAATCGCTCTTAACAAAGGGGTCTCGATTAATGAGTTTGACTGACCCAACCAAAAAAATGAGCAAATCATACGGCCCGGAAAGCTACATCGCCTTATCCGACTCAAAGGAAACGATCTACCGCAAATTGTCCACGGCAATGACCGACCCGGCCAGAAAAAGAAAAACCGACCCCGGCACGCCGGAGAAATGCAATCTTTATACCCTCCATCAATTGGTTTCTGATAAAAAAGATTTGGATTACGTGGTGGAAGGGTGCACTCAGGCTAAAATCGGCTGCCTGGAATGTAAAAAACTTTTAGCTGAAAATATATTTAAGGAGCTAAAACCGATTCAAGAAAGAAGAAAAAAATTAAAAGAAAAGGAAATAAAAAAAACGCTCCTTGAAGGAGCCAAACGAGCCAAGGAAATCGCTTCTCAAACCATGAGAGAAGTTAAAAAAAACATGGGCCTATCCTAATCTTAAAGTTAAACTTTTTTAACGATTTCTTTTATCTGCTTAAACTCTTTTTGAGCAATTTTTTTATTTTTTGCCTCAATAACAAATCTTAAACATGGTTCAGTATTGGAGGGCCTTACATTAAACCACCAATCATTTGATTTTATGGTTAAGCCGTCAACTTGATTCCTTTTTTCTTTTTGATAAAAACTCTTTAATTTTTTAATTATTTTTTCTTTATTTTTTATTTTTAAATTAATATTAATTTGATAATATCTATTAAATGGTTTTATTAATTCAGAAAGAGTTTTCCCTGTTTCGGAAAGAATCTTAATCATGATCAAAAAAACTAGGCCGCCGCATTCAGAATAAAAAACATCAGGAAAGAATAAATGGCCTGATTTCTCGCCGCCGAAGACGGCTTTCTTCTTTAACATTTTTTCCTTTATAAAAACATGGCCTGTCCTGACTTTAAGCGGATAACCACCGGCTTCTTTAATAATTTCTTCTACTGCCCGAGAACAGATTAAATTATAAACAATTTTCGCTCCGGGATATTTTTTCAAAAAATATTGAGAGAATAAAGCAATAATCATATCGCCTCTAATAATTTCTCCGCGTTCGTCAAAAAAAATTGTCCGGTCAGCGTCGGCATCAAAGGCCAAACCAAAATTAGCCTTTCTTTTAATCACCATTTTTTGGCAGTCCTTAAGATTTTTTTTAATTATTGGATCGGGATGACGAGAAGAAAAATTACCGTCTGGTTCAAAATATAAAGGAAATAAGGTAATTGGTATTTTTTTTGCAATCTCTTTGATGTTTCGGCCGCCCATACCATTGCCGGCATCAACCACAACTTTTAATTTTTTTATATTTTTGAGGTCAATTAATTTCAAAATGTGTTTAACGTAAAAGGGAATAACATTTTTTTTAATAATTTTTCCTTTTATTTCTTTTTCTGATATTTTTGTTTTATTAACTAATCTCTTTATTTCCTCCATTCCCCATTCTTGATAAATAAATTTCTGGCCGCGTATCTGCATTTTAAAACCATTGTATTCTCTGGGATTATGTGAAGCGGTAATCATTGCGCCGCCGTCATATTTAAAATAACTGAGAGCAAAATAAAGGGTGTCGGTGGAAACTAAACCAATATCAATTACTGTTGCTTTTTCCTTAAATATTCCTTGACAGAGTGCCTGAAAAAGGGAGGGTGAAGACAAGCGGCAATCACGGCCGACCACAATCCGAAGATTATTTTTTTTCAACTTCTTTCTTAAGAATTTAGCTAAAGAAACGCCAACTTTAAAAGCGACTTCCTCATTAATCTCCGCGGGATAAACTCCCCTAATGTCATAAGCTTTAAAAATATTATTTTTAATCATCTTTTTTGGCGATTAAAATTAAATTATATCCGTTCAACCGACTGGCCAACCGACCCTTTCTAACATAATAACATTTTATAATTTTAAAACCGGTTTTCTTAAAAGATTTTTTTAATTCTCCTTTAGTAAAAGCGTAATAATATCTTTTTATTTTTTGCTCTTTGATTTTAAAAGGAATTAAAACATTTTTAAAACCAAAAATGATTTTACCAAGATTGTATTTCCAAATTAACCGCGGCTGAAAAAGGTTCCAAACTAAACAAATAAAAACTCCTTTTGGTGCTAAAAAACTATAACAATCTTTTAAAATTTTTAAGCGTAAATCTTGGGAAGGAATATGGTGAAAAAAAGCAATAGAAAAAATAACATCAAATTTTTTTTTAAACGGCAAATTAAGGGCGTCGGCGACAAAAAATTTACCCGAAGGAAATCTCTTTTTTGCCGCTTCAATCAATTTTTGCGACTGGTCAACGCCTAAATAATCAATATCTTTATCAAATAATTCAATTAATCGGCCGTTGCCGCAGCCTAAATCCAGAACCTTGTCCCCTTTTTTAATATAATCCTTAAAATCTGCAAATTCAAACCAAAGATGATGACGGGTTTGGGAAAATTTATCGGCTATTTCATCCCAATTATTTTTATTATCTTCTAAAACCATTTGAACATTTTTTTGTCTCATGGGCTAATAATAACAGAATTTTATGACAAGACAACATGGTCTTTTGATTTTTAAATAAAATGTTATCATTTAATAATGAATTGTAAAGAAAAATCAATGTTTCTCTTAATTAAAAAATTAATTTTGAAAAAAATTAATTCTTTTGACGATTTAATAAAAGAAAAACAAAAATTTTGCGCTAAATATAAAATTGACCCGCCAAGCAATGTTGATATTTTAAGTTTTTATCAAAAATTGAAAAAAAACAAAAAAATAAAAAACAATGAATTTTTAGAAAAAATACTAAAAAAAAGACCCATTCGTTCTTTATCCGGCGTGGCCGTGGTCGCGGTTTTAACCAAACCTTGGCCCTGTCCCGGGCATTGCCTTTACTGCCCTTTAGAAAAAGGCATTCCTAAAAGTTATTTATCCGGAGAACCGGCGGTAGAAAGGGCGAAAACATTAAAATATAATCCTTTTCTTCAAGTAAAAAAAAGAATTGAGATGCTAAAAAGAGGCGGTCATCCGGTTGATAAAATAGAATTGATTGTCATTGGCGGTACTTGGTCTTATTTGCCCCCGAAATACCAAACCTGGTTTATTAAAAAATGTTTTGACGCGGCCAATGGATTAATCAGTAAAAACCTGGAAACAGCACAAAAAATAAATGAAAAAGCCAAACACCGAATAATTGGCCTTACTTTAGAAACTCGGCCTGATTATATAACATTAAAAGAAATTAAAAGAATGAGAAAACTTGGGTGTACCCGAGTTGAATTGGGGGTTCAAATTATTGACGACAAAATCTTGAAAAAAAACAAAAGAGGACACGGGATTGAAGAAATTATTGCGGCAACAAAATTACTGAAAAACGCAGGGTTTAAAATATGTTATCATTTAATGCCCGGTCTTTACGGCTCTTCATTGCAAAATGATTTCAAAAAATTTAAAAAAGTTTTTACTAATTCAAATTTTCATCCGGACATGCTTAAAATTTATCCTTGCGTGGTCACCAAAGGGTCTTTTCTATATCAACTTTGGAAAAAAGAAAAATATAAACCATATTCTGACCAACAATTAATCAATCTTTTAATAAAAATTAAATTAATTGTTCCTCCTTACACGCGAATTAATCGCTTAATTCGTGATATCCCGGCTTGGCAAATACAGGGTGGCAGTAAAATATCAAATCTTAGGGAATTTGTCCAGAAAAAAATGAAAGAATTGAAAAAGCCCTGTCAATGTATTCGTTGTCGGGAAATAAAAGATTTAAAATTTAAAATTTCAAGTTTTAAATTAATTAGACGAGAATATGTCGCTTCAGAAGGGAAAGAAATTTTCTTATCATTTGAAAACAAGAAAGAGAGTAAATTGATTGCCTTTTGTCGTTTACGTTTATCAAAAAACAGCGACCAAATTTTTCCGGTTTTAAAAAATACCGCTTTAATCAGAGAGTTGCACACTTATGGTCAATCAGTAGAAGTAAATAAAAAAAATAAAAAAGCGATTCAGCATTTGGGTTTTGGAAAAAAGTTAATGATTGAGGCGGAAAAAATCGCCAAAAAACAAGGGTATAAAAAAATGGCGGTCATCTCCGGCATCGGTGTGCGCCAATACTACCGCCGTCTCGGCTATCGTCTCAAAAATACTTACCTGATTAAAAAATTAAAATAAATAAGCGCCCCGGAAATCGTTTCCGGGGCTTATTGCTTTTGTCTATCTCTTGTTATATTAAAAAATAACAAGTTTTAATTTTTAAGCCAATAATGGCTCTGGCGGACCAAACATTTTTTTGCCATTCTTGGCTGCAACATTATTTCCTTGACCAATCTTTCTAAACGCATCTTTTGCGAACCTTTGATTAAAATCACATCGCCGGTTTTAATCCTTGATTTTAAAAACTTTGTCACGGCCATGGAATTTTCAAAAATAAAAACATTTTCATTTATAAAACCGTTCTCTCTGGCACCCTGAGCAATGGCTCCCGCTTCCTTCCCCACAACTATTAAATAATCAATTTTTTCTTTATTAATTTTTTCGCCGATTTGATAATGGGCCTTTTGGCTAATTTCTCCTAATTCCAACATATCGCCAAGTATCACCCATCTACTTGCTTGTGAGTTAATTTCTATCTTGTTCAGGGTTTCTAACGCCGCTTCTACGGCTCGGGGCGAAGAGTTATAGGTATCATCAATGATTAAACTTTTATTAATTCCAGAAATTAAATTCATACGACCGGGTAAATTTTTATGTTTTTCAAAAGATTGAACTAAATCAATTAAATTAAAACCTAAGGCCAAGCCAACGGCCAGGCCGGCTAAAGCGGAATAAGCTTGGCTAAAAGAAATTGCTTTTGGCAAAAAAACCGGTATCACATTGCCCCGATAACTTACTTTAAATTGCAAACCATTTATTATTGGTCCTTCTGGTTTTAAAGTCTGGTCTATTTCCAATCCCAATCCCCGCAAATCGGCCTGAGAATCAAAACCATAAGTTAAAACCTGCGCCTTGGCCGCATTTCTAAGGCCTGCCACCCTTTTATCGTCCATGTTTAAAATTGCCCAACCGTTTTCTGGTAAATTAGAAATGAGCGAACTTTTTTCTTTAGCTATGTTTTCTAAACTCTCAAAAAATTCTATATGAGCCGAAGAAATAGCGGTTATTACTCCAATGTTGCAAGCGGCTATTTTAAGTAAATATTCAATATCGCCCGGTCTATCCGCAGCCATTTCCAAAACCAAAATTTTTGGATAAAATCTTTTTTTAAAAATAATTTTAATTAAAGCGAAAATAAAAACTCTAAACCAACCCAAAACATTTTTCCCTGGCGATTTGCTTATGCCAATAATGGTTAAAGGCACACCAATTTCATTATTATAATTACCCTTACTTTCACGAATATCCATTTGGTCTTTCAAAATCAAAGAAATCATCTGCTTGGCAGAAGATTTGCCCACGCTTCCGGTAATACCAATTACTAACGGTTTGTGCCGTTTAATTATTTTTTTGGCCATAAAAGCTAAAATTTTTTGTAAAATTTTTAATAACATAAAATCTTCGTTAAAAGTAAAATAAAAAATTAAATTTTATTATTATTTTTATTCTTCTATTCTTATGCTCTCATGCTCCAATATTCTAATGTTTTTTGTCTGGCGGGATGTGGTAATAATCCAAAATGAACTCCGTCAATTGCGCGAATACCGGAACCGCGGTTGATTCGGCAAAACGTCCTTTTTGAGGTTTGTCAAATTTAATTAAAACCGCAAACTTTGGATCAGTCGCCGGCGCAAAGCCAACAAAAGAATGGATTGTCTCGTCAGAATAACCGCCTCCTTTTTGGGGGATTTGTGCCGTTCCTGTTTTTCCGGCTACATAATAATCCTTTACTTGTGCTCCCTTTCCATAGCCTTTTTCACAAACCGAAACCATCATCGCGGTTAAAGAGGAGGCAACGGATGGAGAAATTACCTGACGAATAAATTCCGGCTCTTGAATAATTTTTTGTCCATCTTTAATTATTGCCTCAATTAAATAAGGCTTCATCAATTTGCCTTTATTGGCAATGGCGGCAATGGCGTTAACCATTTGTATGGGCGTAACTGTAATTCCTTGACCAAAAGAAGCGGTCGCTAAGTATATTTTTTGTTTTTGATCTAAATTACTAATGTCGCCAATCATTTCATCCGGCAACTCAATTTTAGTCAGGCTACCAAAACCAAATTTTTTCAAATAGTTACGAAAATTAGGACGACCTAACTTTTGTGCTACAAAAACTGCGCCCGTATTAATTGATTTTTCCAAAATCCCGGTCATATCTTGATAACCAAAGCTTCTGTCGTCAACATTATGGATAACATCTCCATCTATATCAATCATTCCCAAATCAAGAAAAGTTGTTTCCGGAATTACCACCCCACTGTCTAATCCGCTCGCCATGGTAATAACTTTAAAAATTGAGCCTGGCTCAAAAGACGAATTAACAACCGGATTTTTAAATAAAGAATAATTTTTTACTTCAGAATAATTATTAGGATTAAAATCCGGCTTATTACAAAGAGCTAAAATTCTTCCTGTTTTGATTTCTAAAACCACAATTGATCCTTCTGTAGCTTCATATTCTTTAATTGCTTTTCCAAGAAGTTGACAAGTAAAAAATTGAATGGTGCGATCAATGGTTAAAACTAAATCAATCCCCTTTTTTGCCGGCTTAATGGTGTCTTTAGTATAATCAGGCAAGCCGCCGCTATTTTCTATGTTTTGCCATCCAGATTGACCAGCAAGTTCTTTATCAAAAAATTTTTCCAAGCCATATTGGCCAGTACCACCTTGACATATTCCCTGCTCGCAATCTTGTGGCAAATTAACAAAACCAATTAAATGACTAAAAACGTTTTCTTCTGGATAATAACGCCGAGGAACTGTTTCAAAACTTATACCCGGTAAATTCAAATCTTGAATTTCTTCCATTTCCTTAGTGGTTAATCCCTTTTTTAATAATTCATAATAATCATTTTTGCTGGAAATTCTAATCAAAACATTTTTTAATTTATTTGTTTCTTCGTTCTCTTGAATTAAAAATACTTCTTCTGAAACAGACGTTGGTTCGGAAATATCCAAATAAGAAACGATTTTCCCCAACCATTGCGCGGGCGTTATTTTTGATTGTGAAACTTCATTCGGTGACGCAATTAAATTATAAGTATTAACATTAATGGCCACGGAATAAAAATCTTTCCCGTCGTGAGTAAAAATTTTTCCCCGTTCCGCCGGAATTATTTTCTTTGTTATTTGTCGGCGGTAAATCGTTTCACCCAAAAAATTATGGCCCAAAACTTGCAATTCAAAAAGTCGACCAACCACGCAAAATCCTAAAAGAAATACTAACATTATTAGTATTTTTATCCTTCTATTCATATCATATATAAAATTATTTTCTGGCAAAAACCTCTTCTGACATAAATAAATAATCCGTTTGGTCGACTTTAACCATTTTTAGTCCTTGCGCCAATTGGTGAACATTAGCCATAGAACCGACTACGGTCGTTTGTTTTAAAAGTTCTTCGTTTTCAATTTTTAAAGATCTTATTTCTTTGTTTGTTTTTTCCATTTCTAAACGATAAGAAATGCCGGTATTAACTTGAATTAAATAAAAAACAACAATTAAAATAAAAACCAATAAAGCGGAACAATTAAAAACGATGTATTTTGTTTTTTGTTTTTCTCCGAAAATTGTTCGGAAAAATTTTTGAGCAAGAGTCATAATGTTTTAAATTTTCTCCCCTACTCTCATTTTGGCGCTCCGCGCCCGAATATTATTTTTAATTTCTTCTTGAGAGGGTTTAATGGTTTTTTTATTTATTATTTTTATTCTTGGTTCTTGTTTAAAAAGATTTTTTACAATTTGGTCTTCACCTGAATGATAAGTAAGAACAATAATTCTTCCGCCCGATGTCAAAATGTCAACCGCGTCATTAAAGCCCAATTGAATATTTTCCATCTCGTAATTAATCTTAATTCTTAAGGCCTGGAAAACCCTGGCTAAACTTTTGACATGAAAACGGCGGCCTAAAGCTTTTCTTATAATCATTACTAATTGGCTGGTCATAGTAATTTTCCCGTTTTTTCTTTCCTTAACAATGGCCTGAGCGATGCGACCAGCAAACCTTTCTCCGCCATAATCCCGAAAAAACATTTCTAAATCATTTTTATCGTAATTGTTAATAATTTTATCCGCCGTTAAAGATTGGCCTTGCGGATTATACCGCATGTCTAAAAATTCATGCGCCATAAAACTGAATCCCCGACCGCTACTTGCTAATAAATTACTTGATAATCCTAAGTCAAATAAAACTCCATTAACTGGTTGAAAATTATTTTCTTGAACAATCTCTTTTAAATGAGAAAAATTATCATTAATTAAAATAAGTCTTTTTAAATCGCTTTCCTTTGTCTGAGCTTTAATGTCTTCAATTGCTTCCGGACTAGCGTCTAATCCAAGTAATTTCCCATCTGGAAATGTTTTTTTTAAAATTTCTTTGGCATGTCCCCCGCCGCCAATAGTTGCGTCAATAAAATTCTTGCCCGGACTGGGATTAAAATATTCAATAACTTCTTTTAAAAGAACTGGAATATGCATAGATAATTTAAAACCTAAAAATCAAAATTAAAAATTATATCTGATTCTATTATTTTATTTTTTGTGTCTCGTGTTATCATTTTATGTTTTGATTTTTATATTTTCCATTTCTATTATACTCCCAACTCTCCTAATGTTTCGGCAATTTCTGAGCTGTCTTCCTCTGATGTTTTCTTGTATTCTTCCCATTTCTTTTCGTCCCAAATTTCCAAACGATTGTATAAACCGGCCACCACTACTTTTTTACCCAAATCAGCATAACTGCGTAAATAATCAGGCAAATTAATTCTACCCTGTTTATCCAATTCCACGTCCATGGCGCCGGCCAACATCAAGCGGGCAAAAGCCCGCGGCTTTGATTGGCTGATTGGCATTTCTGCCAACTTAGCTGCCAATTTTTCCCATTCTTTTTTGGGAAATAAAAAAAGGCAAGCATCCAAACCCCGCGTGACTACTGCGCCTTTAAAAAGATCAAGTCTAAATTTAACAGGCAGACCTAATCTATTTTTATCATCTATTGAATAATGGTATTCGCCGATAAACATATAAAAATATTATTTGAGAGTTATCCACAGATATCTTTATTTATCCCCACTTTTATCCACAGATATACACAACAGATGTATTATAAACCATTTTTTCCCACAAAACAATCTTTGCCCTGTGGATAACTTTTTTCACTATTTTCAAAAATTATAAATTAAAACTGCAATAATTTTTATCAAAATAATAAAATCTTTCATTTTAATTTTGCCATCTAAATTTATTAACAATTTATTGTTTAAAATTTATTAATTATTAACCGCCGCAAAATAGCGACTAAATAAATCCGAGTGCGGCGAGTATCTTACCATAAAAAATTTAGGAAAATTAGAATTCAGAATGGAACAAAATAAAAATCCGGTAAAAACCGGATTTATTAAAATAAATTTTTAAAGAGCAAAATTACTTTTCTCCCCTCTTTGTTTTTAATCCTTTTCTAAAATATTCTTTTTGTTCACTATCTAAAGGTCGGCCGTGCTTGGCAAAATGTTCCTTGTTTATTATTTCTAATTCTTCTTCAACTGATAAATGATTTTTCGCCTTCCGATAATAATAATTGAGTCTTTCTAAAATCAAATCTATTTCCTCTTCGCTCATTCCTCCTCTTTTTAAGGATTCTATCCATCCAAAAACATCTTCATCTGGAATGCTTGCTTCAATTTTATTAAAACTATTCATAAACTAATTTTTATATCAAATTAATAATTTTTGACATTCTTGAGCAATGACCTTTTCTTCGTCGGCCTTAAAATTTAAAATTTTAATTTTTCTCAACATTTCCAATTGGCAAATTTTTTTGCGAGTATAAGGGTCGCCGTTACCAATAGCGCCAGTAAAAACCAAAGCGTCGATTTTTCCTAAAATCGCGGCATAAGCGCCAATATATTTTTGAACATGATAAACAAAAATATCAAAAGCCAGTTTGGCTTTTTTGTTTCCCCTTTTAACCGCTTTTAAAAGTTTTTTAAAATCGGAATTGCCAAACAAACCTTTTATGCCTGACTGATTATTTAATAAATAATTGATTTCCGAAAAAGGCATGTTAAAATTTTCATGTAAATAAAGAATTATGCCCGGATCAATATTGCCCGACCTAGTCATCATGACTAATCCGTCCATAGGGGTAAACCCCATGCTTGTATCAATGGCTTGACCGTTTTTAACCGCCGTCACACTACAACCGCCGCCTAAATGACAAATAATTAAATTAAGAGTATTTAATTTTCTTTTTAATTTTTCTCTTGCCTGTTCGGCCGCTGATTGATGCGAAATACCATGAAACCCAAAACGTTGTAAATGATGTTTTTCATAATACTCCAGAGGCAGGGCATAAATTTTGGCTTTAAAAGGAAGAGAAATAAAAAAAGCCGTATCAAAAACAGCTAATTGCGGAGCATGAGACAAATAGACGCGGGAAGATTCTAAAATTTGCAAATTATAAGGATTGTGCAAAGGCGCTAAATGATTGAATGACTTTAATTCTTGAAAATTATTATCATCAATCAATGTTGGTTGAAAAAATTTTCCGCCACCGTGCACAATCCGATGGCCTACAATTTTAATATCAGTCAAATCCCCGATTTCTCTAAGAATCTTGCGAAAAACCTCTAAATGACTATTGGTCTTTCCGTCTAAGTGCGTATAATTATCTTCTTTAATCGTTTTTAATTGTTCATTAAATAATTTGTACTTAAAGGAAGTACTACCGGCGTTTAAAACTAAAATTAATTTATCAGACATAAATAAATTGATATACAATACCGAAAATAAATAAAAAATAAATAAAATAAGCCAGCAAACGAGGTAAATTAAAACTAAATTCCGGCTGGCGATCGCCCTTTTTCTTTGCCCGATAATAAGTGACAATCAAAATTATCCCTTGCATACCAGAAAGAACGCCGCCGGCAAAACTAATGACAGTAATAAAGCTTCTCATACCTATAAGGAAAAAAATCAAAGGAACGCTTACTACTGACAATCCGGCAACAATTTTAGGCAAATGATAATCGCGATGAAACAATTCTTTTAAAAAATGTCCTAATGCCAAAAAAGAAGTTGTCATGGCAAAGATGCCAAAAACTCCACCAATTAATAAAAGATTGCCGTCTGTAAAATTAGTCAGGCCGATTAAAGCAGTTTCCGAAGTTTGTTTCCCGCTCACTCCGACTACAATAAAGGCAAAAATCAAATATATGATTACGGGAATAAAAAATCCAATTATCACGGCCCTTTTTAAAAGATAAGTTTTATCTTTTAAAATCCGTCTCATGGTTGGAATAGCCGAAGCTCCTCCCAGGGCGAAAAGAATCGGACCATAGGGGAAAAAAATTATTCGCCAATCTAAATTAACATACTTTAAATTTTGAAAATTAAAATAAGGAAAACATTTTAAAAAAACAAAAAAAATAATAAAAATTAAAACGAAAACCATAAAAACTTCTATGCGGCTGATAATGCCGATGCCGATAAAAATTAAAATGCTGGCCAGGACCCAAAAAATAATAGACCAAAATACTTGCGTTCCGCCTAAAATAGGATTAAGTAAAGAATAAAGAAATTCTCCCACCCCAATGGTATAGGCGGTTAAAGCGCCATAAGTCCCAAAGATTAAACAAAGCGTAATAATTATTTTGCCTAAGCGACCCGAATAACGTTCCACATAACCAGCCATTTCTAAATTATCATTTGTGCGAAGAATAATTTCTGTATAACAAAGTTTAGCAATTAAAAATAATCCTGTTAAAAGCAATAAATAAAATAAGCCGAGTAAAAACCCGCCTTGGGCAAAAGCATAGGGTAAGCCAAAAATTCCCGCTCCGATAATAGTGCCGATAAGCACGGAAATGGCTTTTATAAATAAATATTTTTTGTTCATAATTATTCCTCAATCACTTTTGGTCTATCTAAAGACAGCGGTTCAATTTTTTTTCCCCCGCCGGTTATCTTAACCACATCTTTGTCAATTTTCCCCAGTTCTTTATAAGCAATGTTATAGCTGTTGACTGTAGTTTCTAAATGATTCCCTAATTTTTTAAAATAAATATCGTATCTAAGCAAATGTTGGCTAAGTATCTCAATATTTTTTTTAATCTGTTTTGCCGATTCTTCAATTTGTAATGATTTTAAACCCTGTAATACCATTTGCAAATAAGCTAAAAAAGTGGTAGGAGAAACAATAATTACTCTTTTTTCCTTTACCGCGTATTCAATCAAGTTATTAGTAACGCTTTTAATCGGGCCAACTTGATTGATTAATAAATCATAATAAATAGCTTCAGAAGGAATAAACATAAAAGCAAAGTCAAAAGTATTTTTTTCTGGCTTAATGTATTTGGAGGTTTCATCAATCCTGTTTTTTAAATCCTGCTTAAAAATTTTTTCCAACTGTTTTTGCTGCTCCGGATTGTGTTCGTTTAGTAAACGATTATAATTTTCCAAAGAGAATTTGGAATCAATAGGAATGATTTTTTCTTTAATAAAAATTACCGCGTCTACGATTAATTCTTTTTCTGTTTCCTCGTCTTTCCCCAAGCTATATTGCATTTTATAAATCTTCGGCGGCAAAACATTCTTTAACACCGATTCCAAAAAATATTCCCCCAAAACGCCTCTTTGTTTGGGATTTTTCAAAATATCCTGTAATCCCTGTAACTGGTCGGCAAAACCAACAATCTGTTGATTGGTTTGGTCTAATTTGCCCAGTTTTTCTGTTAAATCTTTAGTAAGATTAAGGCTTTGCTGATACTGAGACTGAATACTTTGCCTAATTTCACCGATCTGATTCTGCAACATCATCATCCCCTGTCCCTCATTGGCTTTTTTATTGTCAAATGCCCGAAATAAGAAATAAAACACGCCTGAAAATCCGAGTAAAACGATAACGATTAAAACAATAAAAAAAATGTTCATTCTGTTAAAAATTAAATAAATTAATTTTCCTAAACCTTAAATAGAAACTCCTAAAAATATAATAGGATTCATATTTTTATTATATCAAACAAAGCGACTTCGTAAAGGTTATAATAATCACTTTGTTAAAATTTATCTTTGTCCCAATTTTTACTTTGTTCTTCTAAATCACTTGGGATGAAACTTTTTGCTGTTTTGTTGTCAACAGATAACCTGACGATATAAAGCTGCCTATTTTTATTGTCGTAAAAAATATCTTCATCGCCATGATTTCTATCAATTATTTTGGGTCCAATTATAACCACTGGCTCAAATCCTAAAATTTTTAATACTTCTTCTGACAATAATTTGATTGAAGCAAAATAATCCTCCCCAAACTCATTAACTTTTCCCTGTTGGCTAAAATAATTTCCGCCAACAATCACCGCATCAATGGTTTTGTCTAAACTTTTATCTTTTAATTTTAATAGCCTTTGCCTAAGGTCTTTGGAAAATTTCTTTTTATTGTTTTCACTTTCTAAAAAAAAGCCAGGATTTTGATGGCTGACGAAAGAAATATTTTCATTTGTTTTTTTACTAAAACCAGCGACTATTAATCCTGTACAGTTTAAAAAACACTCGGAAAATTTATTTTTATTATTTATATTAGATATAACATAAGAATATTCTCCGGCGTTTTTGAATCTCTTTAAACTTAATCCTATAAAATTTTCATAAAAATTTACATTAACTAATTTATTTTCTTTAGACATCACTTTTTTGATTGGCTCAGGAAAATCATCGGGCGTCCCAACGCAAGCCATAATTGGTTTAATCCCCTCTCTTAAATGCTCTGATTTAATTGGATTAATTGATTCTTTCTGATTAATCAATTCTTCTTGCGGATTATCAAAATTTTTCAAAAAATTTTTAAACATATATTTTATTTATATTATCATTTAAAAAATATTTATCTTTAGGGATATCTATATATTCCTTAATACTAAATATACTAAATATTTTAACATAAAAATATCCGGTTTGGCTAAAATCACATAAAATATGAAATTTTTCCGTTTCTTTGACCCATATCAATCTTTTTATTTTCTCTAATTTCTCAGGACAAAAAATAATAGCATTTTTCACTTTTTTCATTTTGTAAATATTAATGATTCAGCACTTCTCGCAGCACTTCTCGCAGACTTCTTGCAGGTCGGACCTGCAAGAAGTTGTGCTTTGTCCATGAATCCTAACCTTACCTTAGTCCCTGTTATTCTCTCCTTCCGTTTTCCCTTGCCGCCAGAAGGGCTAATATCCCCGTCACCAGAACAATGCCTAGGACATATTTCATTTCCAGCCAAAAACTGACAAAGCCCGGCTGAAGGTCTTCAATAATTAATAAAAATAAAAGCAAGCACAGACTAGTGAAAAACAAATCCCGAAAAAAATAATAAATATTAACCCCGTACTTTTTGAAGATTCTATTATTTGAATTTTGCTCTGACATTTTTTGTTTTGTTTATAAGATAATTTTTGACATCGCGAAAAAAATCAGACCAATTACTGGCTGACCGGACCAATTCAACTTCTATTTTCTTAACTTTTATCTGATAACGATGACCAATTAATCCGGGCGATGAAAAGAAAAATTCCAAAGCATGATCGTTAAGATGTTCTTCTCCTACCGTAAAGTCCGCTTCTGCGGTCAACCAAACATTTCCTCCCTGGTCCTCTTCCCAACTAATAACCTGAAGGTCTTTCAAACTGAAACGCCAATCTAAAGGATACTCTCTTTTTTTAAGCAAGCCAAGTTTAATTTCAGCTTGATTCGGATTAGCATAAATAACCGTCACTCTGGCAGTATCAAAAGTCCGAGGAATCTTTACCTTGAAATATGCCGGCTCCACAAAAATTCTTTGAAAACAATTTTTCGCTTCATCTTTTTCTAAAATCCCGGCCCGGTCTTCGGGATAAAGATTGGATATAAAACGGGAAGAAAAACAAAAATCCTTACTTAAAGACAAATCCCCTTTCATGACTATGTTCTTTTGCAAAAGCCAAGCAAAGAGTATTAAAACTCCAAAAATCAAAATCAAGCGATAGATAATTAGAATTTTTTTATGCATAAATGGCTATTTTATTAAAACATAAAAATACGAAAACGTAAAAATAATTTGTTTTAATGTTTTAATGCTATGGTTTGTATTTCCAAATCATTACCTTACCCAGACTCTCATGTTGACCCAGTATCTCGTCCAATTGTTCAATAATCTGTTCTCTTTTGTCAAAATAGACCCATCTTTCTTCAGTCATAAAATAGCATTCATCGGCCCCGGTTATTTCCAAAGACTTTTCCAGATAACGGACGGAAGGATTACTGTTCATATTCTCAAACAGCTGAGTCCTCTCCGGTTGCCGGTATTCATAATAATAAGGAAAGCCGCCGGTAACGATTTGCCGTCCTGATACGCCTTCTAAGGCCAGTAAAGGCCAAGTATTGGCCAAGACGCAGTATTTCCCCTGTGGTGATTTTTCCATATTTTGCCAAAGATATTGAGCCGCCTGATACTCATCCTGCGTAACCACCTGGAACCGCGGACCCGAAGCGTAAACCGTAACCGACAATAAGGAAATGAATATGGCGAGAAAGAAGAGAACCAAAGAGGAAGAAAATTTCCGCCTGATCTTTCCCTTAAAGCAACAGACCCCCCAGCATAAAGGCATAAAGAACATGAAAGAAGTAAACATCACCAAGCGCTTGGTCAGTAGATGATTCCCGTCCATCAGATATGAAGAAATCATCTGATTAACCAAAACGACCGCCAAGATGAAAAAAAATAGCAGGCCTAATCCGGGCGTCCTTGATTTTCTAAAACGCCAGAATCCGAAAACAGTGAAAAGCCAGACCAAGGGCGTCAGTATCAGGGCCCAGGGCAGAAGGTCAAGAAGTGCCGAACGCGACAATTCCCGGTCGGTCATGGCATAAAGCCAGTTATCTTGCTCAAACCCGTAAACCCGGGGGAAAACCGGTTGGGAAATAATCAGTTTTAAAGGAAAGTTCCTGAACATTTCCCCGACATGGATCTTGACCGGTGTTTCGTTCTTTAGCCATGAATACTGGTTGTACGTTTCCATGCCCGGAATTAGCAGCAATAAAATCAAGAAGAAAAATACCAGCAGAGGAATAGAAACCTTTTTATTTTCCTTCATGTTTTTGATCAAAATCGCCAGCACGAACATTTCCAAAAACAAAATCAGATAGACTAGGTAGCCAAAATAGAGGAAAGGAATAAAAAGAACTAAAAACCAAAACAATTTTTTCGAATGTTCCTTCTGTTTCAGATACTGAGCAATAAATATAAGACTAAAAAGGAAAGGTAGAAAAGAAAAAGTCATGGGCACGGTAATACTGCCGTAAACCTGAAAAGGATAAAAACAAAAAGGCATCAACATTAATAAAAATAGAAATTCTTTTTTTTGAGAAAAAAACAACCCGAGTTTCAAAAGCAAAAACGGCAAAAAAATAGAAAAAAGTAAAAAGCCTAAAATTAAATCTAAATAAAAAATATTTATGCCCGTCAGCCAGGATAAAGCAATGGTTAAACCCCACATATTGGCATAAGAAGTTTTATTGCCGGCCACTAACACTTCCGGGACCTGAAATGGTCCTAAAGGAATTCGGGAAACATTTTTTCCCAAAAGGACCGGTTCATAAATTTTCCCTTCAGCCAGCCATTGTTCCGCCCCAATATGCCGCCATTTGTCTCCGCCAAATCCCGCTTTATAGGGAATTATTAAATAAGCATGAAAAACCAATGAAGCAAGGATAACCAGAAAAAGAAAATGTTTTATTTTAATCTTGGTAAAAGCCAACCAGCCAAGAATAAAAATCACTCCTAACCAGGCATAAAGATAAAGCGGATGAATTATTTTCCAAGGAGAATCAACGTATTCCCCGGTTCGGCTGTAAAAAAGAAAAAACAAACAACCAGCCAATAAAACGAACAGGAGAAGATAAAGAGGTTTAAAAGCAAATCTATTTCCCGTTTTCTCCATTTCCTTATTTACTGTCGGCTTTTTATTTGTCTTTTCTAGGACAAAAGAAATTAATCCGGTCAGCAACAGCAACCAGATTAATAAATAAACCGGAGTTACTCGATAAATGACAATGGGCACGGCCATGCCAAAAGCGATTAAAAACAACAAGCAAAAAGCCCCAAAAATAAAATAAAGCTCTCTTTCCCAGCCATAACGCCGAAGGATTTTACCCAACCAAAAGGAATTGAGAAAGAAATAAACCAGAAAACAAAAAATATTTAAAAAATAAAACCATCCACTAAGGGCGGGCCCCTGCCTGTTGGTAGAAAAATTCAAATACCAAAAGATAACTGCTAAAAGGCTAATTATAATAAAAATATTTTTATTTTTTTCAATTCTACGAAGCAACTGCTTGAACATAAATTTTCTCTATCTCCTTAACAATGGACAGCCAATGATATTTGCCCTTAACCATTCGTAGCCCATTCTCCCCCATTGCTTTCAATTTTTCCGAACAAGAAAAAATAGAAATAATTTTTTCCTTTAAATCATCTATGTCGTTAACTTTAGATATTAATCCGTTGTCTTTTGCTAAAGTTCTGACTCCGGGCAAATCGGAAAGAATAACCGGTTTGGCGCAAGCCATCGCTTCCAAAGAAACCAAGCCAAACGCCTCGGACCGACTAAAAGAAGGAAAAACAAAAACATCGCTTAAATTGTAATAATCTGGTAATTGATTATCTTCAACCCGGCCGCTAAAAATTACTCTTTTTTTTATTCCCAGATCACTGGCTAATTTTTCATACTCCGGCCGTAAATTTCCTTCCCCGACCAGCAATAAGTATAAATCAGGCATTTTGTCCTTTAGTTCAGTTAAGGCCATAATTAATAATCTAACGCCTTTAAAATAATGAGCTCTGTCTAAACCGCCGACTGATAAAATAATCTTCTTGTTTTTTAGGCCGTATTGTTCCAGTAATTCACCTTTTTTTTCTTGCGGGAAAAATCTTTGTTGGTCAACGCCGAAAGGACTAATTATAAATTTTTCCTTATTTTTCAACCAATGTCTTTTTAAATCAGAATGTTCTAAATAATCCTGTGAAGAAACTAAAATTTTATCCGCCAGTTTGACCATTAAAGGCGCAAATAAAAAAAAGTTTAATTTAAAAATTAAGCCCCTCAATCCCGGAGCGATTAAATCCATATGATACTGAACTATCAATTTTGGTTTTTTCCTAAACAAACGCCATAAAAGAAGAATTTCGCTTCCGCCTAAAAACGGCCAGTGTAAATGAATAAGGTCAAAATTTTTCAAACTCTTGATAATACCGGGCACAAAAGCGGCGTTGCCGTATTTAAACAGGGGTTTGAGATATCTCACTGCAAATCCCGCGTCCGAAATAGATTTTGGAGACCTAGATTTTGGAGACCTGGTCTCCAAAATCCACTTCTTTGGAGACCTGGTCTCCAAAATCTCCAAAGAAGTCTCTAGGGGAGTATAAACGGAAACTTGATGACCAAAAGAAGCAAGATTTTTGGCTTGTGCCAGACAAACATTGCCCATTCCCCCTTTATAAGGAGGAAAAGTAGAAACAAGATGAACTACTCTCATAAAAATAAAATGGTTTATTAATAGTATACGAGTTTCTTATAATTCTATCATATCTTGACAAAAAGGCAATTTTGTGATAAGATATAGACAATAAATTAAAATTAAAGGAGGGAAAAATGAAAGAAATATCGCCACGGCAGAAAATTGTCATCACGATAATCGTGGTGTTAATTATTTATATTTTGCCACTTATAGTGGCTATATTAAGGGATTAGAAAAAATAAAAACGTCTAATCCCTTTAATCTATATTAATTAAAAGGCTACCTGGTCTTTTTTTTTTATTTTTATTTTTGGTGAGTGGTATAATGAATCAAATAAAATCAATCAAAATCGTTACAAATCTCAATTTTTTTTCTAAAACGCTTTATTAATCACTATTTTAGGGGCATAATTTAGGGGTCAGACCCCAGACTAATAAAAGCGTTACCTATATACTCATCTTGTACACGGGATTGACAAGGGGGAAATTTTGTGATAAGATATAGACAGTAAATTAAAATCAAAGGAGGAAAAATGAAAAAATTTTTAAAGTTTATCGGGGTTATAAAAGCAGAGGTTATTACAATTATACTAATGACAATAGTATTAATTGTAATATTCTTATTACAACCGTGTCTAAAATCGGTTGTAAAAACAATGCCAGGAGATAATCCCAGTATTACCGCCTGGAATCCTGATGACATCTTCATTATAACGACCCCGGTCCGGATTATCAATAATCTGGGATTCGTTGAGGTCAAAAACAATGACGGAATACCATTCCTTGTCATTGTAAACCCACCGAGATATCTTAAGGTGGGGGAAAAAGTGGAGCTGGTTGAGGTGAGTTATCAACCCAATGACCATGTACCAGAGCGGTCTTGGGTTCAAATCAAATAAAAATTTTAAAAAAAACATTGGATTAAATAATCCAGTGTTTTTTCTTTTTCCCTGAAAATTTCTTTTTTAAATATTTAAAAAACGACTTCTTTAAAAATGCTTCTCTTGTAAAACATAAAAGGTCTTGCTATATTTTAAAAAATAATAAATTCCGTCGTCTAACATTGCTTTAAAATGATTGTCTTGTTTTTATTTTATGCTAAAATATAAACCATCTTAAATAATTTTACTTAAAAAAATATGTCAGAATGTATCTTTTGTAAAATCATTAACGGAGAAATTCCTAGCCATAAAATCTGGGAAAATGACGAATTTCTGGCCATTTTGGACATCTCTCCCAACACCAAAGGTATGACCCTGGTGATGCCTAAGAAACATTATAATTCTTACGCCTTTGAAATGCCTGATGATATTTACCAAAGATTTATGCAGGCGGGAAAAGAAGTGGCTAAACTGTTGGACAAAAAACTGAAAACACAAAGGACCGCTTTGGTAATGGAAGGCATGGGGGTTAATCACGCCCATTTAAAACTTTATCCCCTGCATGGCTTGGGTAAAAAATTTATCAGTATGGAGGCAAAAGAAAAAGTGTTTTTTGAAAATTATCCCGGATATTTGAGTACCCTTCTTGGCCCTCAAGCCGATTCCGACGAACTAAAAAAACTGGCCGAGAAAATAAGGGAATAAAAAACTTCTTGCAGGTGCGACCTGCAAGAAGTTGATAAATTACCAAAAAATTATTTTTTTAACTATTTTCCAATAAATTCCTAAAATAGGATTAACAATCTTCTTAATAATTGGATTATCAAAACCGGCAAAACTGAACTCTGCTTCCAAAAATTCCGCTAACTGCCGGTCTTTTATTTTTCTCATTTTTTGCAATTTTCTTCTTTTAATCAGGGTTTTAGGAATCTGCCAAAGACAAGTAAAATAGCTCTTAAGTTTTAAATGAAACCAACCGGTCAATAAACTGAATCCCCAGACGCCAATTTCCATAAACAACCAAGCGGGAAAAATTAAAATTAAGGTCGGCAATTTATAGAACTTTAATAAGGTCAACAAACGATTCCTTTCCGACCAATACCAACGATGCTTAGGAATTCCTTCGGTATATTTATGGTAAATAATTGCCGTCGGCGCTAATTTTATCTCATAACCCAAAAATCTCGCCCGCAGGCATAAATCTAAATCTTCGTGGTATAAAAACAGGTCCTTGTCTAAAAAACCTACTTTTTTTAAGGCGGAAGCATTGATGAACATCGCCGCGCCGGAAGCATAAGTGATGTCAGGCAATTGATTCTTGATAACTGATAATTGATTAACTGACTTTTTGTAATCACCGCAAAAACCAAAACCCAGGTAATGAATTTTGTCTCCGGCGGTTTGAATTAAATCCTTTTGTGGCCAGCAGAAAATTAAGGGTTGCCAAGCAAAAATATTTTCTTTTTCCTTTTCCGCCTGTTCCGCTAACTTTTCTAAACAATCTTTGCGGCAAATTGTATCCTGGTTTAAAAGAAAAACATAATCAGGATTATTCTGTAAGGCCATCTGTATCCCCTGATTATTGGCTTGGGCAAATCCCTGGTTTTTTTTGTTTTTGATTAAATTGGATTCGGGAAATTTTTTTTCCAAGTATTCAATTGTCTCATCCCGGGAAGCATTGTCAACACAAATAATGTCACTAACCGGCAGGGTTTGTTTTTTTAAACTATTAAAACAATCGGAAATATATTTCCGACCGTTATAAGTAACAATAACTACGGCTATTTTGGGTTTTTTAATATTCATCTTTATGAAATTCATTTTTAATAACAATTCCTTGTTCCCCTCCTCTAAGGCCGGCGGCATTGCCTTCGTCTGTATCTAAATGAAAACTATTCTTAAAATTAGGCGAAACCCTGACCATAACTTGATGAAAAGTAATTGCTCTATTTTTAGAATTAACCAAAACAGAAACTATCTCTTTATTTTTTAATTTGTTTTCTTGGGCGGAAACTGGGTCTAAATGTAAATGGCGTTGGGCCACTATCACGCCTTCTGTTAAATCAATCATTCCGGCCGGTCCGATTAAAGAACATTTTTCCGACCCGGTCAAGTCTCCAGAAATCCTAATCGGCGGCCTTATCCCTAAATTTCTGGCATCGGTTAAAGATATTTCTGCCTGTGTTTGTTTTCTTAAGGGACCGACAATCCTTACGTTTTTTATTTCTGCTTTATCGGTTTTTAAAATCAAAGTCTCTTGGCATGAAAATTCCCCCGGCTGGGAAATATCTTTCAATTTATTTAATTGATAATCAGAGCCAAAAAGAATCGTTAAGTGTTCTTGACTCAAATGAACATGGCGAGCGGATATTTCTACGGGAACCTTAAACATTTTTACTTAATTTAATAATTTGGTTTTTATTCAATAATCCTTTTTGCGCTCCAACATGGTCAATAACCGAAGCGCTATTGGTCACTCCCCATTTTAAAGCCCTTTGTATGTCTTGGGGACAATAAAATAAGCTGGAAATAAACCCGGCAGAAAAAGAATCACCCGCGCCCGTGGCGTGAATAACTTTGGCTGGCGCCGGCTTTTGATAATACATTTTCCCATTATAAGCGTAAGCTCCTTTTTTGCCGGCAGTAATAATAGAAATCTGGGGACCCATCTGAAAAAGATGTTGAAGTAAATTTTTATTGCTTAAATTTTTAATTCTTGTTTTTGATAAAACTAATTCCCTTGCCTCGTCGTCATTAAGTATTAAAACATCTGTTTTTCTCAAATACTTATCTAAACTTTTCCATCCGGCTTTTAATTGCACATTGGAAGGATTCCAGGCAAGTTTTATTTTTCCAGTTTTAAGAGAAAAGGCATCTTTGAGGAACTTTTCCCAAATTGGCGAACTTAATGATGAAAGATAAATCCATTTCGCTTTTTTTACTTCTTCTTTGTTTATTTTTAAAACCAAATTATCATTACTGCCACGATAAGCAAAGATAGCATGAGCCCTCTTCCGATGGCTTAAAGCAAGAATAGCGGCAAAACCGGTGCTAAATTTTTTATCTATTTGAATCCAGCGTGTATCCACTTTTTCCTTCTTTAAACCCTTAATCAATTCTTCCCCTTCTCTGTCTTGACCAACCCGACCCATAATCGCTGTTTTTAAACCAAGCCTGGAAAATCCAACCGCGGTATTACTCGCTCCGCCGCCGGCTTCAAAATGAACTTGATTAACATAAATTTTCGCGCCCAATTCAAAACCAAGCAGACGCTGACATAAAGGATTTTGCGGATTTTCAATAATCAAACCTTCTTTGGTTAAAAAAATAACGTCTCGCATTATTCCGCCAATGGTTAAAATATCATATGCCATAATTATTTCGTTTAAATTTATAAATTCTAATTTCTAAACTCTAAATAATATCAAAATCCGAATATCTAAATATAAAATATGAATTTATTTAGGGTTTATGATTTCTGCACCAAGCGCTGTTAGAAATTCCTTAAGTGAGCGTTAAATTTTTCTTTCATCAAATCAATAATTTTTTTTTCAACAATATTCACCTCTTCTGCTTTTAAAGTTTTTTTCCAAGATTGATAAGTAATAGAAAAACATAAATTGCAACTTCCATCCTTAAAACATTTAGCATCAACAAATTCGGAAAAATCCACATTTTTAATTAAAGGGTCTATTTTAAATATTTCCGTAGAAATCTCAAACCAATTAAAATTATTTTTATTTAAAATAAAAGAAAGGTTTCTTTTTACCGCCGGATATTGAGGAATGGGCTTGAATTTCTTTTCTGAAAAATTAAGTTTCATTAATTCTGTCAAATCAACTTCAAACAAAACCATTAAATCATTTTCTAATTTATGTTCTTTTTCTTGGACCTTATTTTCCCCCAAGACGCCAACTGTTTTATTCTGTATCCTAATTTTATATGAATCTTTTGCCGCCAACCAATAACCATTAAAAGAATTTTTTAAAAATTGGCTATCAGCTTTCTCGTATTTAACCTCTAATCCGATATTATTAAAAAATGTTTCCAATAAACCCATTGTTTGAAAAATCGGCTCTTCTTCTAAATGGTTAAACTCGTCTTTTTCTTTTTCTAAATAAGTAATAATCCCTGCCAAATTCTTTTTTTCAAAATAATTTTCTTTTTCTTTATAAAAAACATGACCGACCTCAAAAATTTTAAATTGAGAATAATAATTGATATTTTTTTCCGCCTTTTCCAAAAGCATGGGCAAAAGGGTGGTTCTTAAAAATTTCTGATCTTTATTCAGCGGATTCTCAATTGATAAATGTCTTTCCTGGTCAATAACACAAGAAGTGTTGTAAAAAATGTAACTGTATACTTCGCTAAAACCAAGTCCGATTAAAACATTTTTTATTTCTTTTTCCAAAACAAATTCTTGCTTTTGGCGTAACGAACGCAATTCGCCAAAAACCGGTTGAGGAATAATTTTGTCTGAACCGTAAATCCTCACAATCTCTTCAATTAAATCTTCAAAGATATTTAAATCTTGACGATAAAACGGCACTCTCACAAGCCATTGATTTTTTCCCCTTTTTACTTCCATCCCCAAATTTTGCAAAAAATTTTTCATAGTTTCATCTTCTATTTCTTCACCAATAAATTTCCTAGCCTTTTCTGGACTAAAAACAATTTCTTTTTTTTGTTTTAGTATTACCTGCGCCCCTGGACTCTTTAAATCATATAATTTGCTGACCACTTTTCCTTTGGTTAATTTTTGAATCAATTCAATGGCTCGATTTAAACCATTTTCACTAAAAATCAAGGGCAATTCTTTTTCAAATCTGATGACCGCTTCTGTCCGCAAGCCCAAACGCCAAGAAGTTCTTCTTACTCTAACATTGTTAAAATTAGCTGATTCAATGACAATCCGTTGCGTATTCTGATTAATGGCTGAATTTCTTCCGCCAATAATGCCGGCTAAAGCAATGGGCTTTTGACTATCGGCAATCACTAAATCTTCTTCTGATAATTCATATTCTTTATCGTCTAAAGCAATAATTTTCTCTCCCTCTTTTGCCTGACGAACTATAATTTTATTATCTTTAATTAAATCAGCGTCAAAAGCATGCAGGGGTTGACCATGTTCCATTAAAACATAATTGGTGATGTCAACTATATTATTAATGGAGCTGACCCCTAAATTTCTTAATCTATGCTGAAGCCAGTCTGGCGAAGGCTCAACTTTTATTCCTTCCATTACCACGGCCATATAACGCGGGCAAAGTTTTTGGTCTAAAATTTTAATTTGTAATGGCGATTTATTTGATTTACTAATTTTTAATTTCTGTTTATTCTCTTTTATCTTTAAATTCAAAATTGCTGCCATTTCTCGGCAAAAACCCAAATGATTAAACAAATCTGGCCTATGAGTTAATGATTTTTTTTCTATTTCCAAAATAAAATCATTTAATCCCAAATATTCACTTAAAGGTTGGCCAACCTTTGCTTTAGAATCTAAAATTAAAATACCCTGATGATCAGGCCCCAGTCCCAATTCATCTTCAGCGCAAAGCATACCTTTTGATTCTACTCCCCTAATCACAGCGGTTTTTATTTCCATTCCATTTAACCTGCCTACGCCGGCGGGCAAATAAGCCCCCTCTAATGCCAAGGGCACTTTTTGTCCTGGTTTAATATTTGATGCGCCACAAACGATTTCTAATTTTTCTTTACCCGTATCCACTAAAACAATTTTTAATTTATCTGCTTGGGGGTGATATTTAACTTCTAAAATTTTTGCCACTACTATTTTATCAAACTCTTTCCCCGCTTCAAAAACTTTTTCCACTTCCGCCACTTTTATGCTTAAAATTCTTCCTAATTCAAAAGGGTTTTTCAATTTGGGTAAAAATTCTTTTAACCAGTTATACGATAATTTCATAAATGAAATTAGAATTGATTAATAAATCGTAAATCACCTGAATGGAATAAACGGATGTCGTCTATCTGGTATTTCATCATGGCTAACCTATCTAAGCCCATACCAAAGGCAAACCCAGTATATTTTCCTTTGGGATAGCCGGCATATTGAAAAACTTTAGGATGAATCATGCCTGACCCTAAAATTTCCACCCAGCCTGTATGTTTGCAAACCGGACATCCTTTACCCTGGCAATTTAGACAAGCAAAATCAACCTCAAAACTCGGCTCGGTAAAAGGAAAATAACTAGGCCTTAATCTGATTTTAACTTCCCGGTTGAACAAAGCATTTAAAAAGTTTTTTAAAACATAAATTAAATTAGCCACGGTAATCTCTTTGTCTACAATAAATCCCTCCACTTGATGAAGGGTATGTTCATGTGAGGCGTCTGTGGCTTCATGACGAAAACATCGACCAATAACGCAGATTTTCAGCGGTGGCTTATTTTTTTCCATCACCCTCACCTGCATGGTTGAAGTATGAGTTCGCAACAACCATTTATTTTTATTTTTTCTTTCTTCTGATTTAAGATAAAAAGTGTCCCACATATCCCGAGCCGGATGGCCGGCCGGAATATTTAAAGCTTCAAAATTATAATAATCTGTTTCTACTTCTGGTCCTTCTAAAATTTCAAAACCTAAAGAAGAAAAAATGTCCGCTATCTCATAGCGAATTTGCGTCAAAGGATGAAGATGTCCATAGTCTATTTTCTTCCCGGGTAAAAGATAATTAGAATTTTCTTTGTTCTTTTCTGAAAAATTTCCTTGATTTTGTTTTTTCTCGTTTAAAAAATCCTCTATTTCCTTTTTTGTCTGATTGGCAAAACTGCCGATTTTCGGCCGTTCATTAATTGATAAATCCTTCAAGCCACGTAAAATCCTGGTTAATTCTCCGCCTTGGCGACCCAAATACTTACGCCAGATTTTTTCCATTTCTATTGGTCCTTTTGATTGCTTTATCTCCTGAATCGCCTTATCTTTTAATTGTCTTATTTTTTCTATCATACCGCACCTTTAAATCTTTTACGCGAAGATAAAAAGAAAAATTCTAAAAAAGTTAAAAACAAAAAAAGAAAAATTCCATTCCACCAACGCAAAAGTTCTGTTTCTTTTAAAAGCAACAGTCCAATAGCCAACATTCCAAGCCAAATCCCTTGACGAAAAGAAACTTCCACTTGTTTAAAAACAGGTCCTTGATTAAAGCGGGCGCGAATAATAAATCCCAAAATAGAAGTCGTGCCCAAAATCGCCAAAAATAAGCTAAAATAAAATAAAATAAACCCCATTAAACCGGTTTCTTCGGGATTAATAAAAAACAAGACCACAAGCCAGGACAGCCAGCAAATAGCGGTCAAAACCATCATTAGATTAAGATATTTTTTTAAAGTCATAAGCGCTTCGCTCTTCCTACGAAATTGCGAAAAAATTACGAAAATACGAAATCTAATTTTATGCTTATATTATTAATTTATTTTTTTCGTTTTCGTACGATTTTATATTTCGTAGTAATTATAATAATATTAAAACATTATAACATTTGAATACTGATTGACAAGGTTCTTATTCCTGACGATACTGGCAAATGGGGAAAAAGTCGCAGAAACGACAAAGTCGGCTGGGCCGAGGAGAAAAATCTCCCTGTTTTATTTTATTAATAGTTTTAATTATTTTCTCTTCAATTTTTTTTAAATCTTCTTCTTTCCCCAAAAAAGAAACTTTTTCTCCTGTTTCTAAATAATAAAAAGTAAGTTGTTGAATTGGCTTATTAAAAGCTGTTGGCAGTTTTTGCGCCGCCAATTGATAAATATAAAGTTGTTGTTTCTTTTCCAAATCAAGATTTTTACTTCCCCCCTGTCCGGTTTTATAATCAATAATTTCCAATCCGCCGTTATTTTCGTCTACGCGATCAATAAAACCCTTTATAATATATCCCCCTATTTTAAAATTAAATTCTTTCTCCAAATATCTTATCTTGGGATTGGTATTAAATAAATCTTCATAAAACATTTTTAAAACTTGTTTTCCTTTTTCTTTGTATTTTTCTTGGTGTTCTTTGTTTTGATACCATTCGTCAATCCAGCATTGTTCATAAATTTTCAATAAATATTCAAATGGCAAAATTTTTTCTTTTCCCGTTTTTTTGTCAAATAAATTTTTTTGTTTTGTTTTTTGGTTTTCCCGCCAAATCTGAGAAAATTGATAAAGAGTCTTGTGTAAGCTCTTGCCAAAACTAAAAACATATCTTCCTTTCCGGGGAATGTTTAAAATAAAAGCAAATTTATATTGCAGAGGACAAGTATCAAAAGCGATTAACTGAGAAAAACTAAATCGCGCCGGCAAAACCGTTGGCTTTTCTTTTTGAAATTCATCTAATGGCTTGGCTAAAATCTCTTTTTTATTTCTCTTTTCTGTTTCTTTTTCATTAATTAAACTAATCTCATATAAAAATCTTGATGGTTTTTTTACGGTTTTTCCTCCATAATCCTCGGCTGAAGTCAAATATAAGCCATATTTAGCTCGGGTTAAAGCTACATAAAAAAGCCTTCTTTCTTCTTGCAAATGAATATCTCCTTGAGGGATAATTTCTTTGATTAATTCTTTAGGTAATTCAATGGCTTCATGGCGTTCAATGGTCGGGAATCTTTTATCAACCAGATTAACGATAAAAACATATTTAAATTCCAATCCTTTGATGCTATGTACTGTGCTCACTTTAACCGCCTCTGGTCCTTCTTCTAATCCAGAATCCATGCTGCCCGTATCACCGGTACTGATCATTAAGTCCATCATCCGATTAAAATTATTAATTGATTTATCAAAATTAACTGCTTCAAAATTTTCCACTTTTTTAAAGAACTGATTTAACCAAAAAACCTTTTCTCTATTTTTTTTCTCGCTTCTATCTTCTTGCTTGGCTAAAATTTTTAAATATCCGGAATCTTCTAAGAAAGCGTAGATTACTTTACTAACATTTTCGCTTTTAGACAATTCTGTATGTTTTTGAATTAAAGATAAAAAAATATTTAATTGTCCAATGGTTGATGAAGAAAGTTTAGGAATAATGCTGGCTTTTTGCATTGCTTCGTAAAGCGACCAGGACTTCTTATAAGCAAAATTCGTTAAATTCGCTAAATCCTCGCCCTTAATTTTATTTTGAAAAATCGGGGAAATAAGTACGCGATAAATTGCCGGACTTTCGTGATAATTGTCAAGCAATTTCAAGTAAGAAAGAATGTCCAAAATTATTGACTTGGAAAATAGGCCCGACCGGGCTAAAAATTGATGAGGAACATTAGCCATATTTAAAGCTTGAACAAAAATCTCCGCTTGACTATTTGCCCGAACTAAAACGGCAAAATCATTCCAGCTCGCTTCCTGGTCTCTTTTTTTCAAATCAATTATTTTCTCCACCACAATCCTGGCTTCTTCTTCTTGATCTTTAACGCGCCAATGAACGATTTCTCCTTCACCTTGATTTTTAGCTTTGAGTTTTTTAACCATTTCTTTCTCTTGCGCTTCCAACCTTTCCGGATTGTTCTGTTGAATAAAATTATACGCTAAATCTAAAATATTCTGACAAGAACGGTAATTGCTCACCAAAACTATTTGCTTAGCTTTTGGATAATCTTTTTTAAACTGCAAAGCATTGTTGTATGAAGCGCCGCGCCATAAATAGATTGCTTGGTCATCATCAAGTACCACGGTTAGATTATCATTGGCTTTGGTTAGTGTTTGTAATAATTTATACTGGGCCCAATTGGTATCCTGAAATTCATCCACTAAAATATATTTGAACTGGTTTTTATATTTTTCCAAAATCTGCGGTCTTTTTTCAAAAAGACGCAGGGTATAATTGATTAAATCTCCAAAATCCAAAGCATTGTTCTTTAAAAGTAATTGTTGATAAACATGATAAGCTTCAGCCAATTCTTTTAAACGACTGATTTCTTGGGTTAATTGTCCACCGGACATAGTCATGTCTTCATTCGTCTTTAAATTTTCTACATATTCCAAATAATCTTCCGGGCTAATTAATTCATCTTTAGCTCGAGAAAAATGTTTAACCAGGCTTTGGATAAATCTGGTCGGATTGCCCAAAGGCCGATAATAATCAAGATTAAATTGATTAAAATTCTCTTGAATTAAAAAACACTGCTGAGCCTCATTAAGCAGTTTAAAATTTAAAGGCAAACCTATATCTAAGGCATGCTCTTGTAAAATTCTTTCGCAAAAAGAATGAAAGGTGGAAATCCATAAATCCACGTATCCGTAAGGAAGAAGCTTGTCTGCCCTTTCTTCCATTTCTTGGGCCGCTTTTTCCGTAAAGGTTAAAGCCAAAATTTCATCGGTCTTCGCCAGGCCGCTCAAGACAAGCCAAGCGATTCTTCTGGTGATAACCGTAGTTTTACCCGTGCCGGCGCCAGCAACAATCATCAAAGGACCAGGACCGTGACAGACTGCCTTTTTTTGCTCGGGATTTAATCCTTTTAAAATTTTACTTAATGAATCATTTTCCGCCATAAGCAATATTTTAACACAGAACGCATTATTTGTCGAACCCTGTATAGTTAAAGCCTGATATTATAAATATCGGGCTTTTAATAAATAATTTAACAATCATCGTCCGTTGAAAAAGCCTCGTTCTGATTAAGGGCGAAGATTAAACATGTCCCCATGTTGCCGACGTAAAACCAGCCGGAAAGATGTGTCCCATGATGTAAAATCAAGGAAACAAATGTCAACGAGCCGAAGACAAGTCCGCAGATCATAATTTTATGTCAAACAATTTCTGCGCATTTTTAGTTGTTTGGCTGATTACTTCTTCAAGGGAAATATTTTTCAATTCCGCAATTTTTTGAGCAACGAAGCGAATATAAACCGGTTGATTTCTCTGACCACGGTATGGTTCCGGAGTCAAGTAGGGAGAATCGGTTTCTAGTAAAATCTTGTTTAGGGGTGTTTCTTTTACCGCTTCCAAGACCAATGGGTCGGCATTTTTAAAAGTAATAGGCCCGTCAAAGCCCACGTAAAAACCAAGTTTTAAAAATTCCTGGACAATCTCCCTATTGGCGGAAAAACAATGAATCACTCCCCTAACCGCACTTGAGCGTGAGGTTGGCAGCCCTTTAATAATTTCTAATAACTCCAAATAAGCATCTCTTGGATTTCCTTTGCTTCCTCGGGAATGAATAATAATCGGCAAATCAGACAAGTTAGCTAGGGAAATATGTTTCAAAAATAAGGATCTTTGTTTTTCCTTGTTGTTTTGTGAATGATAAAAATCAAGACCAGTTTCCCCAATGGCTTTGACTTTTTCCTTATTCTTTTCAATCAATTCCTTGTATTTTTCTTCATTAAATTCTTCGTCCTCAACGTGAATGGGGTGCAAACCTAAGGCGGCATAACAACCTGTAAATTCTTTAGTAATCTTTATCGCCTTCTGACTGGTCTCCAAGTTTGAGCCGACATTAATAAGCGCCATTAAACCATTTTTAAAATTATCTTTAATGACCTCTTGGTAATCGTCTTTAAAATCTTCAAAATTTAAATGCGCATGCGTATCAATCATGGAAATCAAATCTTAATACCTAAATCATTTGGTCCGTAAGCCAAGGGCAATAACTCGGAGATTTTGGCAATAACGATTTTACTTTTATTAAAATTTGACATCAGTATTTCAAGGTCAATTCCAGAATTCTCGGAAAATTCAAACAACATTTGACGACAAGCGCCACAGGGGCTAATTATTTTTTTACCATCCGCTCCGCCCCGAGCAATCATCGCCAACGCTTTAAAACGACGCTCTCCTTGAGTATTGGCGTTAATTAAAGCCGCCCTCTCGGCGCAAATACATAGACCATAGCTCGCATTTTCCACATTCGCCCCGCCGATTATCAGCCCTTTTTGCGTAAGCAAAGCAGCACCTACTTGAAAACGGCTATATGGCGCGTACGCCTTAGAGGCGGCCTTTTCTGCCTCATTTAAAAGCAGTTGATATTTTCTTTTTAAATCTTTAAATTTTATGTTTTTCATTTTAAAATTCTATTATCATATTATATAGTATTTTTATTTATTTTTCAACAAGGTCTTGCTTTTTTAAAAAAATGTGTTATAATAATTTTAATTTAAGTTTAATTTTTAAATATAAAGGAGTTTATATAAAATAGAAGGGGGCATTTATTAGTTCTTATCCCTAATAAATGTCTCCCAAAATTAAACGCCGGGTGTCTTTGGGCCGTTTCCTCCCGGCCAATAAATCAGGAAGAGTATTATTGCCGCTCTCTTCCTGAACACTCGGCGTATCTATCTACAAAGCCCTGTTATCAAACAGGGCTTTAACTTTGTTTCAAAAAATAGGGTCCTATTTGGGGGCCCTATTTAAAATTTCATTGTGGCCTTAACTAGAGTGGCGAGTTCTATAGAAAATTACAACGCCTCCTATTATTGCAAAAATCAAAGTGATTTTCACAATAATCTCTAATACAGGGACGGGGAAGATAAAGAACGCTGAGAGAAATCCTCCAACGGCGAACCCTATAGTCCCCCAGAATATTGCCTCCCACCTTTTCATCGAAATGGCAATATTCATTTTTTTAAGGACAATAATCATAGTGTCCTCCTTTTTTAATTTTTAATGAATTTCTAATCTTTAATATTTAGATTATAACAAAAAAATTATGTTTTGTCAATATTTGTTCAGTTTATTAAAGAGGCAATTTCATAAACAATCCCGCCCATAAGCATAATAATTAGAATAAGGCTTGCAAAACGTTTCCAAAGCTTGGCTTGCGGCAAACCATGGCGATACATTAAAAGCATGTTTATTCCGTCAATCGCCAGTAAAACAGCGCCAAGAAAAATAATCAATTCTAAAAAATTCTTAATACCGGCAAAATAAAGCAATAGAGGCAAAGAAACGGTCATTGTCCAAGATTTTATTTTTCTAATCTTAAGGTCAAATTCAAAAACTTGCGCCATAATCAAGCCAATGGCGATAAAAGAAGTGAAGGTGGTAATTAGCCCGAAAAACAAAATTAAAGAATAAGCGCCTTTTCCCAATTGATTACTTAAACTGGTTAAAGCTAAAGGTTCGGTTCCTGTTCCGCTGATACCTAAGACAAGGGCCGTAAAAAGAATATAAACAATAATAGGCAGGATTATTGAAGCTATAACAACACGGGTCATATACTGCTTGTTTTTCCCTAAAATGTCTTCTATCTGGGGAATTAAAGTCATCCCCCATAAAGCAAAAATTAAAATGCCATAGGGCATAAACCAATTTATATTATCTCCGTTACGAGCAAAAACATTAGCCATTGAGATCTCTGCTCTTCCCAGCCAGGCCAAGCCCAACATAACAAAAATAAAGCTGATTATGCCAACAAGCTGAATTTTATTAAGGGCAGACGATCCCAAAAATATAATTAAAGCGCCCAAGGCCCAAAAAATCAAAATAGCCAAGGGTAAGGAAATATTAGGAATTATAATTGATAATAACTCATATAAAAATCCGCCACCCACAAGGATATAGGCGAGAATCGTACAAACCAAACAAATTAAATGAGTGGTTAATGTTAAATATTTTCCCCTCTTTCCCCAATAATATTCGGCAATGCCGGGAAATCTTTTTTGGTCCGGAGTTTGCAACACTAATTCGCCAAATAAAACGTGCAATAAAACTATCAAACCGCCGAGAATAATAAAATACAAAAGCATGGTTAACCAGCCGACTTGCAAAGTTAAATATGGAAGCGAAAACAAGGCCACGCCGATAATTGTTCCAGATAAAACAGAAATAGCATAAATAATACTTTTTATTTTTTCTTTGGTCATGTCTTTATTATACTAAAATTTTACTTGTTTGATAATAACAAAGCTTGGGAACTAAGTTCCCAAACTTTTAAAATCTTTTTTATTTTTTCTCTTGAGACAAAATAATTTGTTCTTGAGTCTTTTTTCTAAATTCTAAAGGATTGTCAATTCTAAAAAAAGAATTAGCACTGCCACCGCTTCCTTTGACAATAACTGCGCCATAATTTAACAAACGGCCAAAAATTCCTTGATTGATTTCAATTGCTTCCACTTGAGTTAAAAAAAATTCTAAAGAATTTCTCCTAATAAAACCCGTTTTAAACAGTACTCTTTTGTTTGTTATCCCGAATTCCGAGGTCTTAAAATAAATAAAAGAATATAGCCACAAAACAATAACTGCAAAAAGTAAAGATGTTTCATTGTTAGAAATGTCATCGGTAATAAAAAGCATAAAAACAATCAAAGAAAATACAGCAGGCAAAAGAAAAATTATCCAATGTAACCTGGCGCGATAAATTAATTGCTCGTCATCTATTAAACTATTTTCAAGATAACTCATAAATAATATTCTTAATTATAATTAATCGCAAAAATTCGGTCTTAATATCTCTTCGGGAAATTCATGTTCTGTTCTTAAATTTTCACAATCCACACTGCCGTTGCCATCATACAAAAGTTGCCAAATATTATTTATTTTTTTCGCTAAAAACATTCCCCCTTCTCCTGGTCCGCCTTGACCGAATAAAATACTACCGCTGACAAAATCATCTTTTTCTTTTAAAATATTTATTCTTACTTCATTGACCGGGCGGTCATATTTTCCAGCTAAAATATATTGAATCTCTTGTCCTGCGCTTTCATAACACGCTTCTTCCCAAATCCTCAGACATTTATTTTTCGGTTCACACCAAGAATAACCGGCTGAACCAATACAGCCATGCTCATCCGCATCGCCACCGACAATAAAATCTCCGGAAACGGGCAGTTCTTCAACATAAATCTGACCATCCGACGTTATACATTGCCGAGGATATGATTCCATTATTGGATAACCGGCATTCACGCATTCTTCAAAACTGGCTATTTCATTCAAGTCAAATTCTTTTCTATCCTCCTTCGTTTTAAACATCATTAAAAGAAAAATTACTGCCAAAATAACCACTAAAATAATAATATTTTTTGTCATTAATTTTATTTTCATAATATTAATATTAATAATTATTAATCCAGTTTTATTATACCACCTCAGAAAAAATAAAAAAGGCGGCAAACAAAATAATAAACAACTTCTTTCTTAAATATAGAGTAGTCGATATTCGACTATTTTTAAAAAATTAAAAATACACAGGTTCAACCTGTGTATTTTTTTATATCCAACCCATATTTTAATTATATTATAAAAGATTACTCATTAAAAGGTTCCTGACGCCTTTTTTCATTTCATATAGAGTAGTCGATATTCGACTATTTTTTAAAAATCGTTCCAAAATCCAGCACTAATGGGGATTGTAGAAGGACGTCTTTTGGGGACAGTCCCCTGGTCAAAAATGGGGATTGTAGAAGGACGTCTTTTGGGGACAGTCCCCTGGTCAAAAAGTCAAAAATTAGAGATGCATAAATTAAAAATACACAGGTTCAACCTGTGTATTTTTTTATATCCAACCCATATTTTAATTATATCATACCTTTTAAAATCAGAAATGCATAGGTTAGAAATACACAGGTTGAACCTGTGTATTTTTTTCCCCTGTGTATTTTTTTATATATATTCTAATATATTCTAAACCGAACTTCGTTCTGGTTTATGGCTCGGGGGCAGGGACTCGAACCCCAATTCTCAGGACCAAAACCTGATGTCCTGCCATTAGACGACCCCCGAATATTTATCAAAATAATTATAACACTTTTTTATTTTTTCGCCACTTCCAAAAATACTTTAAGGCGCTTTTAATGTGAATCCACGTCGCTTTAGAAAACAAGGAATGGATAAACGAGCCATCGGCTGAAAGCCGTTGATGAAAGTGAATCATCTGCGTTTGAGGGAAATAAATAACTTTAAAGCCGGCTTCCCGGACCCGGCGACAAAAATCCACGTCTTCAAAATAAGCAAAATAGCGCTCGTCAAATAAACCAACTTTCTCAAAAACCTCCTTTTTTATCATTAAAGAAGCGCCGATGAGCCAATCAACTTCTCGGGTTTGTTGATGGTCAAAATCAAACATTAAATAATGGCCTAATTCCTTTTTAAACCAAGGCCGGCAGCCTAAAAAGGTTCTTCGCAATAAAGGTGTCAATAAATTAGGAAAACGGCAACAAGAATACTGAATGCTTTTATCCGGATTGAGCAGCTGCGGACCCACTACGCCGACCTGGGAATTTTCTTGTAAAAATTCTTTCAATTTATCAATTGATTGAGGGAAAACAATAATATCAGGATTTAAAATTAAAATATATTTCCCTTGTGCCAATTTAATGGCCTGATTATTCGCCCGACTATAACCCAAGTTTTTAGAATTAAAAATAACTTTGATTTCAGAATTCCCCTTTTTTAATTGGGATAAAAATTCCTGACTCTGATCATTTGAGCCATTATCTGTAATAATCAATTCATAAGACGATTTAATACTCGCTTCTTGCAAACTTTTTAAGCAATTTTTTAAAAGATTTTTATGATTGTAATTAAGGATAATGATTGATAATTCCATATTAATGATAAAAATGTGATTTTTGTATCCAGGCCTTGATTTCTTTAGGCAAAACCCTAGCCTGTTTCATAATCATTCTTCTCTTTTTTAACATTTTTCCACATCCAAGAAAAAAACTAATTCCTCCCTTAAACAAAACCTTTGGCTTGGTAAAAAACAAATAAGTTTCTTTCCCCAGTTGATAAAGAAAAATCCAGAAAAAACCGGAAAAAAAATTCCTTGTCTGAAGATTTTTTAAAAGCAGCCATAAATGGTTGCGATAGGAAAAAAACTCTACTTGTGCCGGACGGCTAAGATGGCCTTTAATGATTTCTCTTAAATTCGGCCTTTCTTTTAGTCCCGTTCCTCGGTAATGATAAGCTCTGGCCTTCGGCACGTAAAGGGACAACCAGCCGGCTATCTGCAAACGCCAAGCCAAGTCCACATCTTCCTGATAGGCAAAAAAATCTTCGTCAAAATATTCGCCAATTCCCTCTAAATTTTTGATTTGATTAGAAAATTGAGCGCCCGCCGTAGCCCGAACCTGATGAGAACGAAGACGGGCAATATTTATTTTAAAAATTTTAACGTCTTCTAAGGCGACGCGGCGGTATAAAACACAAGCGCCGGTAATGCCAAAAACATTTGTCTGTTTGTCATATTGACCTTGGTCCTTTTCTCCTTGTCCGCGTTCAATAAAGTGATAATTCTTAAACAATCTCATACCTGTGCTATCAAGAATATCTGTTTTAATTTTTTCTTCGCACTCACAATCCCCGCTCTTAATTTTTAAAAGCTTGCCGCCAAAACTGCCGGTTCTTTTTTCTTTACTCGCCACTTTTATTATCTGATTCAAAAAATCAGGTTCAAGAATAACGTCTGGATTTAAAATTAAAACAAATTCCGATTTCTGAAGATGAAAGCCCTGATTATGAGCCCGACTGTAACCTATGTTCTTATTATTATAAAAAACAAATAACTTATTATTCCGACCAAATTTTTCTTTAATTTTCTCCTGAGAATAATTTTTGACGATATCCAAAGTCCTATCAGTTGAGCCGTTATCAATTATGAGTAAAGAAAAATTTTTAAAAGTCTGGTAAAAAATTGAATCCAAACAGTCCTTTAAAAATTTTTCACTATTCCAGGTAACGATTTGAATAATGAGTTTAAGCCGAGTTTTCATTTTTTAAAATGTTAATTATGGCCGCGGTTGAAACCACGTAAAATATTCCCAAGGGATGAAACAAAAATGGACCGGTCAAGGTGGCAACCATCAGACTCGCCAAACCGGCTAGCAAGCCGATAATTAGCCTTTTCCCCCAAATTTGGGTCAGTTCTTTCAATTTTCGCCATCCCTGATAAAAAATATTAAATAAAAGAAAAAAATAAAACAACAAACCGAAAAAGCCTAGTTCTAACCACATCTCCAGATAACCCCAGTCTAAATGAAAAGTGGATTTCTGCATCTGCGTAACCGGATCAAAATAGGAAACAGTAGTGCCCAGCCCCTGGCTAAATATCGGTTCTTTTTCCAACCGACTCAGCAACTGGGGCAGGATGTTCATCCGGCTTAAAGAACTCACCTCTTCGCCGGGCGTCACCACGGTTTGGATTCTCTTCCCGAAAAATAACGCGCCTTGATTCCCCCATTCGCCGGTGGCCAAACCAAAAATAATAAAAAACTCAAAAAATAATACCAAAATCGTAGTTAGAGAAAAACATAGCCAGCGTCTCCAAGGTAAACTCCTGCCTAAAAAAAATAAGCCAATGACAATGCCAAGAAAATAAGCGCGGGAAAAATTAATCAGAAGAACCACACTGGACAAAAAAGCCAGCCAAAACCAGGTTTTCTTTTTTTTAATTTCCGGCACGAACAAAAAACTCAGATAAAGCAAAAAAATTGGCACCATTAAAAGATGCGCCGAACTGACAATGCGGAAAAATCCAGTACCCGTATCTGTGGCCTTACCGATTACCGTGCCTCGCCACCACCAATAAAAATGACCATGGACATTAACTAAACCTGAAACGAAAAGAACAAAAACAAAAATCGTTACTAAGGTAATGCCAATGGTCGCCGCTTTACCGATCTTGAAAGTTTTTTCCTGAAACCACCTGTTCTTAACAACATCCATTAAAGGAAAAATCAAGAAAAAATATGAATAATTAATAAAATCTTTAATCGCCAAAACTGGGTCATTTTGAACCAACCCCTGAATAAAAGACAAAAAAACAATCAGTAAAAAAATTGAAAAAAATAAAGATATTTTTGGTTGAATAAGGCGTCGAAAAAAATTTTTCTTCTCCTGATTGAATCGCCGAACAAACCAAATAAAAATAATCACTAAAAATAAAGCCCACCTTAAAGAAAGTCCGACAAATTCAAATAAATGGCCTTCATGACCGGAAAAAAATTCAAAAATCAGAAATAAAAATCCATATTCTAATCTATATAAACTAAAAATAATCGCTAAAATAATAATTAACCAAAAAAATAAGCTATTTAACCAAGGATGTTGATAAGCCAAAAAAGAAAACAAATGAAAAAGAAAAAAACAAAAAATCATTATTCCTAAATTTAATTTTAAATTATCCTCTTTCATTTTAAAACTAGTTGACTTTTAATCTTTTTTTTATTTGTTCTTTTTTTGTAACAGAAAAAACTTCGCTTAACCGAGCCAAAAATAAACTTAATGGCTGAACTAAAATAATGGGCCAATAATAAAAAGGAGGAAAATGTTTTTTAAAATAAAGCCGTAAACTGTGGTTATAAATTTTTTGTCTCTCTTTGGATAAAAGTTGATTAAAACTCTGTCCGCCATAATGAATTACTTTTCTCCGAGGATAGTAAATAATTTTATAACCAACTTGTTTTAACCGATAGCAAAAATCAACGTCTTCAAACCACAAATGGAAGCGCTCATCAAAACTCCCTATCTGTTCCAAAACTTCTTTTTTTGTCATCATAAATGCTCCTGCCACCTGGTCAACCTCAGCAATCTGGTCATAATTGAAATCCTGACGAAAATATCTTTTCAATGTCCTAAGGCCGGGCAGCAAATACTGGAGCTTTAAAAGAAGAATCAGTTGATTCCCGACGCTGGGGAAAGTTCTTACTGAGGACTGAATTCTATTGTCCGGACCAATTAACTGACAACCAATTAATCCCCAGTCTTTGTTTTGTTGTAAAAGTTGGATTGCCTGCCGACAAACATCATCTATAATTTCCGTATCTGGATTAAGAAATAAAATATACTCCCCTTTTGCCTGTTTTAGGGCTTGATTATTGGCTTGGCTAAATCCAAAATTTCTGTTATTTAAAATAATTTTCAAATTATAACTTTGTCTACTCTTTAAATATTCTTGGCTCCCATCCTGAGAATTATTATCCACAACTAAAATTTCCGCTTCTAAATCATTTAAATTACGGAAAACGGAATCCAGACACCTTTCTAAAAGGGCCTTAACGTTCCAGCTAACAATAATTATGGAAAGAGTCATAATAATTTTTCCTTAATCAATTTAATCATTTCTTCTATTTTAAAACTCCAATCCTGATTTTTCATTTGACTGATTCTTTGATTTTTCAATTCTTCATTATTTTCTCTTAAAGCCATTTCCATTTTTTTATTAAAATCCTGATAATCTTGGGCGATATAAACCAAATGAGAAAACCTCTCTACTCCTGAGGGCGGAGTGCTAACCACGGGCTGACCGCAAGCTAAATATTCTAAAACTTTAAGTGAATTGGTATATTTAACAAAATTATTCAAACGATGCGGACTAATAGCTAAATCAAAATTTTTGATGTAATCCGGCGTTTGCAAATAATTTTTTTGACCCAAAAGATAAATATTTTTGTATTTTTTTAGCCTTTGAATTTCTATTGCCGGCTTTCTTATCTTTTGAAAATAAACCGGCCAAAGCGGTCCGATTAAAACAAATGATTTTTCTGGATTTTTCTCCGCCAAATATTCTAACAAATCTATGTCTAATCTTTGCTGAATAATCCCCACATAACCGATAATTGGCCGGGGAATATTCTTTAAATCTTCTGGCTTCGTTGTTGATTTCTCCATAAAGTGAACAACGTCTACGCCATTAGCAATCCAATAAACATCTTTCTCTCGTCCAAAATTTTTAAAAAATCCCAATAGATTTTCCGAAACCGTAAAAATTAAATCGCTTTTTCCCGCGATTATTTGATAATTTTTATTTAATTTTTCTTTTTGTTTTATAAAAGACGGATGTTCAATCCAATTATCCACGGCATCAAAAACTGTTAAATCGTGAGGTAAATTCTCTCCGCCAGAGGCGGATCCGCCTTTGGCGGAAAAATAATCAACAAACATAGGAAAGCAGGACCAAATTACTCTTGGCAATCGGGTTGTTGGGTAATTGGATAACTGGAATATTTTACTTAAAACTTTGTTTATTTTTTTAATAACCATGGCGGAAGAAAAAATGGAATCAATGGTAGAAAAAACATAAACTTCAGTTTGTGAATGAGGGATTCTAATCACCCGAGTGGTTAAATCGCGAAAAATCACTTCTCCTTTTTCTCCCTTAAAAATATTTTGCCAATAATTTCTAATCGCCCTTTTAAAGGTAAAGGGCAAAAAATCAACGCAAATAATCCGGCCGACAGCATCATTTTCCAATAACTTACGGAAAAGGTGATAATTCCGATTAGCTATCCCCTTTTGCCATTCCGAATAACCGGACATATTGAACATGATTATCTCTAATTTTCCAGACATATCAATATTTTAATACAGGTTAAGCCCGTAAAAATGACTTTAGTAAAAACTTACCAGGTCTCACCTGGCACCCAGGTGCGACCTGGTTTAACTGGCTTGACGAAGTCGAGCCCTATCAATTTTTTATTCATAGATTATCTATTGAGGTCGGATTTCTATATATACATTATAATACTTTTAGAAAAGTTTGGGAACAAAAAGTTTGGGAACTAAGTTCCCAAACTTTTTTTGACATTTTCAGTTCCATTTTCAGTTCCCTTCTTAAAGAGCAAAAATTCTTTAAGAAATACCATTTCTTTTTTCTGAATTAAATGAAAAGCAAAAGCAAAAACAAAGTAGACTAAAATCCCAAAAATAACGGAAAAAACAAGATGAATTCTGTCCCTCAATAGAAACAAAGGAATCCCCATCAAGACGCTGGAAAGAAAAATATAAATGATTTTTTTAAATAAATATTTTTTTTCTATTCTAACTATCTTTTTAGACCAATAAACCTCTAAAATAAAAATTATTGCCATCCCTAAAAAAACCGCCAAAGCCGCGCCATTTTGGGAAAAAAGAGGAATTAAAATTAAATTCAATATAAGAAACAATCCCGCCCCCAAACCATGAATCAGGGTATTGATTTTTTGCTTTTCACCGGCGTTTAAAAGAGAGACCATAATAAAGTCCAAAAACATAAAGGGAATTGAATAGGCTAAAAGAATCAAAGTGGTAACGGCGGGAGTATAACCGGTCCCGTAAATAAAAAGAATTATAGGTTTGGCTAAAATTAAAAGTCCAAAAACCAAAGGAATAGTAATCAACATCAAATAAAAAATCGCTTGGGTAAAGACCCTGCCCATTTCTTCTTTAGAACGAACGAAATAATAACTCAAAGACGGATAAAGGGCTGAACTTAAAGAACCGGCGATTAAGAGCATAAAAGCGTTGGTTAATTTTTGCGCCGCATTGTACCAGCCTACGGCTTGGTCATCGGCTAAATATGAAAGTAAAATCGTATCACTAGTGGCATAAAGCTTGGCAAATAAAGCGGCGATAAAAAACGGCCAGGAAAGTTTAAGTAATGATTTTAGAGTTTCTTTGTCAAATCTGGGAACCGGCCAAATGTTTAATTTTCTTTTCAGCCAAAAAACCGCATTAGTCAAGTAAAAACAACTAGCCAATAAAAGGGGCAAAAGCATTAAAAATAATTTGGCTTTGATAAAAATCAAAAACAGTCCAGCAAGGAACATAACTGTTTTGTGAATAATAACCCCTAGGGCTTCGTATTTGGTGTTTAAATGTCCGCGAAAAACAAAATAAAAGGACAGGGCCAGGGTGTCTAAAAAAATAATCAGACCTGAGAAATAAACCAATCTTTTTGTTACTAATGGATAATGTAAAACGTTAATTAAGAAACAAACTAAAATTAAAACAAAAATTCCCGATACTAAGCTAAAAGTTAGGATGTTGCCAAAATATTTTTTTGTCTTTTCTTTGTCGCGGGCAATTTCCCTGGTTAAAACCGAGTACATCCCGAAGTCTATAATCACAGAAAAAAGCGCGGTAAAGGAAAGGGCAAAAGTATATTTACCAAATCCATCCGCGCCTAAATATCTAGCTAAAACAATAAAGTAAAAGAGCGCTATCAATTTTTGATAGATATAAGCAATCAATAAATAAAATGTATTCTTGGCTGTGGAAACCATGCCAAAGTTATCTAAATTTTAGAGCGTAGCGATAAAAATTTCGCTATAAATTTGAGCACCCCGCCCCCAACAGTTTTGTTTTTCTAAAATATAACATGAAGTCATTTTTTAAAAAATGCTTTTATTAAAATAAAAATAAAGATTTAAAGACTAAGTCACGAAAAACTGTTATATTTTAAAACTGTTGGGGGCGGGGTAAAGGTTTTCTGACAAAAATTTCTGCTCCGCCAGCTGGCGGATTGAAATTTTTGAGAAAACTCTTAAAACTTTTATCTTTTTGCCCACTGCGGTGCGCGACGAGCTCTTTTTAGTCCTGGTTTTTTTCTTTCCTTAACCCTAGGGTCGCGACGCAAAAAACCGGCCATTTTCAATTCTTTCCGCCAGCTCGGATTTAATAAAATCAATGCTCGACTGATTCCTAAACGAACCGCTTCCGCTTGACCGTGAACTCCTCCGCCCGTTACTTTTATTTTAAAATCAAAATCTTTCTCTTTTTTCAATAATTTTAAAGGAGATAAAATCAACTCCTGCAGAGAAAAAGGGGAAAAATATTTATTACTTTCTTTTTTATTAATAAAAATTTTCCCTTTCCCTTGGGGAGAAAATTGAATTTGCGCAATGGCGCTTTTTCTTTTACCCGTCGCAAAAATAGTATTTGGTTTCTGTTTCACCGCTTTAACTTCAACTTCCTTTTTAACTGTTTTAACTGTTTTTATTGTTTCTTTTTTAGCCGGCTTTTTGGCTGTTCTTTTAACCGTCTTTTTAGCGGGCTTTTTAGTTGTTTTCTTAATTTTTTCTTCTTTTTTAATCATAAAATAAATTAATGAATTTTATTACTCAAATTATACTAAATTATTCATAAAAGAGCAAGCGAAAAACCGGCCAAATGCCGATTCTATCAAACATCATTATATAATAATATAATACTAAAATTTTATCACTTCACCTAACTTCATTTCTTGTTGTATTTTCGCTATTTTAAAAATCCTTAAAAGCGAAAAAATCATGCGGGAAAGAATAACGGCCACGATTCCGAGCAGCTTGCCTACCAGCTTCAATAAAAAGAACAGAGCGATGGCTATGGCTAAAGAAATTACCCGAGTATTCGGTCCGACAAAACTATTTATCCGAGTATTGACGATATTGGCCAAAACTACGTCCATGGTTTCGTCCCCTGCCAGTTTCACGCCTAAAGATTCGGATAACTGTTTTCTTTGTTCCGCCAGTAGGTTTTCATCTATTCCCTGCCCAGCCTGCTGTACCAGACTCATTATCTCCGGATCCTGAAGCAGAATATTGACGTCGAATCCATTTTCTCCTGGGCTGATCTTTTCCAGTAAGTCCGCCGGAATATCCTGCGAAGAAATCCCTTCTCCACCCTGCAATACCAGCGCGGCGGATAAAATTTGGTCAACCGTCATTTCCGGATCATAAAAAGGGATTATTCTACTCACTAATCCAGACGTTGGTTTTAAAATTAAACCAAAAAATTTAGTTGGAATCTCTATTTTTTCCTGCCCAATTCTTATCAAGGGATTGAAATAGTAAACCAAGGCGATAATTAAAGATAAGGCAGTAATAATCAAAGGCAATCCTCTTTTCCAGGTCTTTCTTAAGGAAATTTTTAATCGCTGTTCTTTCTCTTTTAACATTAATTCCGCGCCAATAACTATTAATAAAAGAAAAATTAATGCTCCTGTCAAATACAAACAAAAAATCGTTTGTTCCTTAGGTAAAAAGAAAAAAAAGAAAAAAGAAACTGAGATTATCAGGGTCAGATAAATAACATTGCGATTATTTATTAAAAGGCAAAAGAGAAGGAAAAAAATTAAAAAAACCAACCAACCCGCGCTTAAA
>JAQTOB010000001.1 GCA_028713575.1 Patescibacteria group bacterium | reverse complement strand
GTTTAAGGAACCACTGGAAGTTGAAGCTTTCCATCGATGGCAAGAGCATCAATTTTAGAGATTGAACAAAAAATCGCTAAAAGATGGAGAAGGGGCTTAAAAAGTATGACCCAGGTAGAAAGTCATAAAATATCCCAGCGATTTTTAGGCTTGTTTGGTGTACCAAAATCTCTTAGCGAATTAAAGATACAAGTAGACCGCATTATTGATGAATTAGACAAAAAAGATATTTTGATTCTCGGCCTCTCTCTTATCGATTTCTCGCCCGAAGCTCAAAAAGAGATTTTACAAAGATGGAAGGATGATGGTAGTAAACCAATCAAAGAATTTGCGCCTTATTTTACATATGTATTGTCGGTCGATTTATTTTTCTATTTAGGGATTAACTCTAATCTTTTTTCGAGTTTTCGCCACCCGCAAACTCACAAAGTCGATATCGCTTATTTATACTATTTACCTTTTTGTAAAATTTTTGTTTCAAATGATAAAATTCATATTGGCATCTCATCTTTTTTCTTGAGGCCCGATCAATCATTTATAAAAGGTAGTGACTTTAAAGATGATTTATCAAAACTAGATCAACACTATTCTGCATTTCCTGAAGACGTAAAAAGTAGAGGCGTTGTAAGTTTTGCTTCTATTCCTCCTGATGACACTTCTTTTCTGGTGACTCGTATGTGGGACAAATATATGCCATCCACATGGAGGAACATGAAATCCCGAAAATTTGATGATACAGACAGGATTAATCTAGAAACAGATAAAGTTATTACAGAAAAAATTATAAGATTTGCAAAAGAAGCTGAGCCAACAGATCGAAATGCTATAAGAAGTTCAGACGAAGCCCAGAGTATACTTGTAGAACATATGGTATCGGAAAGGAAGGGAAAATGGCGAAGATTCCCACCAGAGGCCTAAAATTCCCAAAAAAAGTTTTTGATTAGGGAGATATTACCACAAATGAGACTCGGGACGACATCCGCAAAAAGTGTCCCATTTGTCCCATTTGCAAAATACAGACCCCGACCCACGTGCTTTAAATTTGCCTCTATTCAGAAAGCCAAAAAAGCGCTATAATACCTCTATAATATCAACATTTTGGGGTACTTAACCCGAGTGTCCCGCCAAACAATCTAGTTGATTGTTTGGCGGTATAAAATAGAGGGATAAGAAGTTTATCCGCCCGCTGGCGGAAATCCCGCCCTCTCCGTTTTTCAATAAATTCGGGACTTTTAAAAATTAAGCAAGAGCCGTGAGATTGTTGATAAGACGGCGAGCCTGTTGAACCGCCCCGCCTTCTCCTCCATTAAAACCCACTAACGCTTTATTGCTCAATGTTTTATACAGAAGAAAACAGCGAATTAAATAAGCGAGCGCAGTTTACTGTTTTTTCGTTAAATAATATTTATTTAATTTTATAGAAAAGGTGTAGAAATTTTATTAAAAATGGGTAAGTCAAATAGATTTTTTAATTAAATTAGCAAAAAACATTAAGAGTAGAATTAAAATGGAGAGGTGCCGGAGCGGTTGAACGGGATAGTCTTGAAAACTATTAGAGCAGAAATGCTCTCGCGAGTTCGAATCTCGCCCTCTCCGCCAAATAATTTAGTTAAATTGTTTGGCGGCATAAGGCAGGAGGACGAGAAACATGTCTGCCCGATGGAGGAAATATCGCCCCCTCTGTCCCTTGCTCGCCATAGCGGGCTTCGCCGGAGGTAGTCCATTAGAAGATTGCGACGGCGGGGCCTAAAATTCACTCGCGGTCTTCATTTTTCACTAATACTTCGCTTAATTTATCTAAAACAGAAGAATTAAAAAAGCAGGCATAGAAAAAACAGGGCTTATTTATTTAGGATTCTTTCAAATATTTAATTAATTTAATAAATCAATTATGATTGAAGAAGAAATAAAGAATTATGGTCAAATTCTTTTATCATGGGATTTTCCTGAATACCCGCAATATCAAAGAGGAAAATCTTGGCATGTTATAAGCGGTTCGCTGTTATTATTTTTTATAATTTATGCTATTTTTACTTCCAATTTTTTGTTTGCAATAATTTTATTTTTATCAGGATTAGTAATATTTCTTAACTTAAAAAGAATTCCTCTTAATGTTGAATTTAAAATTTTTGAAGACGGAATAATGATTAGTTCAAAATTTTATGAATGGACAGAAATAAAAAATTTTCACTTGGCTTATCGACCGCCGGAGACGAAAAGACTTTATTTTGATTTAAAGAAGGCCTTAATTCCGGATATTTCTGTTTCTTTGGAGAAGCAGAATCCTTTAGAAGTCAGAAAAATATTAAAAGAATATTTAGAGGAAGACGCGGAAAGAGGAGAAGAAAACATTATTGATAGAATAAATCATTGGTTAAAAATATAAGATTTTAATGCCCTCATAGCTCAATGGATAGAGTGTGTCCTTGCGGAGGATAAGACCCAGGTTCGATTCCTGGTGGGGGCATTTGTATAAAGCGGTTATAAAAAAGAACCCCTCAAGAGAGAGGTTTTAATCTTTGAAATTTTTATTGCAAGGAAAATAAAAAAATTCATGCTGTTTTATGAATTCCGAACGTTTTTACTGGCAAGGTCTACGGGACGATTTCAGAACTATGAATTGAGGGGAAGTGACAGTAAATTTTGGTTTATTAAAAAATTATTCTCGGAATTAAATAATATTTAAATATGTTTGAGATGGCTTTTAAAAATTAAGTAATTATTTTTTGTTTTCAAGTTTTTTTAATGCTATAAACATAGCCATCTGAGAAACGCCAAAAATAATTGATAACTGCGAAGCTAATAATTGATTTAGTGTTTCTTTCGGCATAGATTTTATTTTAGATAATAATTCTATATCTAATGATTCTAATATTTGATTTTTTTCAATTTCCAATCTATCTTCTGGCATAAGAAGATATCCCGCAAAAATATCAGCTTGTTTGTCAATTCTTTTAATGTTTTTTTGATAAGATTCTTTTTTTGGATGTTGTAAAAATTTTTCCAATCTTTTATCCCAAATTTTTTGTAAATATCTTTGTGTAAAACGAAATGTCCTATTTCGTGGGCGTAAGAGAATCTTAATCTATTTTTTTGAGTTTCGTCAGAATAAATATTTTCGTCAACATAAATAGATTTGAAGTTAGACATTATTATCATATCTATTCCTTGGAGATATTTTAGCCCCGGCGATAGAGCAATATACATTTTTAGTCTCAATTCTATAATCTCTTCCATTTCTACAGGAATTGAATTGTCAGAAAATTTAACCCTAAAACTATCCGCTATTTTTTTAATTTTTTCGTCATCAAGGTACGGAATTTCCATTTAACTTTTTCTGATTAATTTTATTAATTCTTCTATATCTTTTTTGGTCATTTTTTCTTTTTTTATGGACCTAAAAAAAGCTGGTAGATATTCTGTAATATCTTCTTCTTTCATAATATCGGACGGGATTAATCCTTGTGCTATTTGCGCATCGCTTATAAATTTTTTAATTTCTATAGAATTTATCAATCCCAATGCTTCAGCCCATTTATTTAGTATTTTTTCATTAGAAGGGGGAGGGATTCTGCCTCTTTCTATTTTACTCCAATTACTGGGGTCATAACCTACCTTTTTACACATTTTTCTAAGAGTTAAACCTTTGTTAATTCGTAATTCTTTTAATTTTTGACCAAATTTTTGTAAATTGTTATTTTTCATAATTTTTTTAGTTTTTATTAATATAAGGACCTTTGTGGTATAATAATACCACAAGAACAAGAAATTACAATACTTAACCTGTGTATAACTTTTTATAAGAAATAAATAAAAAGATAGAGCAGATAACTCTATTTTAAGGAAGTGGCGGTCCGGACGAGTATCCTTCGCTTTTTAAGCTACGGAATACCTAATTATTTTTGGCAATATTTTATGATTTACCATTCCGAAGCCCAAGGGGAGTAGGATAATGGCGGGGTTTACGGGACGATTTCAGAATTCTTGATTGGGAGGAAATAACAGTAAATCTCGGCATTTCCTCGTTTGTAAGTTCTAATGTGAATCAAAAAATTTAAAGATTAAATGGTTTTTAATTAAAATGAGTTAATTTTTGGTTGAAAATAGTGTAACAAAATTCAGTTTTTATCGTCTAATATAAAGAGGGGAACATTACTATTAAATATAAGAATAATTGTTCTTTTGTTATTAAATTTATACCTTGATTAGGGTCAAGGGGGCAACTACTACACCAAGTAACTCCACGGTGGTCCATCAAAGGGAGCTTCTTTGCCAAACTTTTTATGGTTTGTCGGAGACCCTAACATTTGCCGACGAACTTCGTATTACATTAATTTTTCTGTAATCACTGGTTCGAGGCAGAGAAGTTGCCTTTGGTGGATTTTGTTTATTCAATTAAAATCTATGGTTTTTTAAACATTTAGCCGGACGATTTTAAATGCCGGATAAACAAAAATCATATGCTCATTTTTAGAGCGTGGATTACGTTGAAAGACGGTACTCGTATTTATGCCAGAGATTATGACAAACGAGCTTTCTGCTTTGAAACAGGAAATAATAGAAATTTTTTCCAAAACAAAGTGAACCGTTCTGAAAACGATTCACCAAAAAACGCACAAAGTGAAAATTAATTTTCACTTATCAAGAGTCTCCAGATTGTTTGGAGGCTTTTGATTTATGAATTTATTATAACATATTTTAATAATTACGGTAGCTCTATCTGTGGATATCTTTTTAAATTAATAATTATTATTATTTTAGTTGATTTATGCCAAAATATTAGTTAATATTGTAATATAATGTTAACTAATTTTTTATGGAAAACGAAAATAAATATCAAGAATTTTTTCGAAAGTCTAAAGAGATTTTTTCTAAAAATAAAGAAATTTATTGCCCTTATTTTGATTGTAAGGTTACATTTAATTCCGATGGTTTTCACCATTTAAGATATTCTGCTCGCCGGGAAAGAGACAAAAATGAGCAAATTTTTAAATTTAGCTTTTTACCTGCGGCAATAAAAATAATTCAGAAATCCGGAACAGTACAAGAATATAGAAAAGATTTTATTCCTATAAAAGAAAAGAAAAATAAATCCGAGTTGGTAATAAATAAGATTAGAGAATATTGGGGCTTTATTGCTATAGTTGGTAAAGAGGAAAATATGATAAGAATCAAGGTTGTTATTAGAAGGGTGGGAGATGGAAAAATAATATTCTGGAGTATAATGCCAGCAATGGATTTAAAGGGCAATTCTTTAGATAGAATAAGAAGATTAGCAACTCGGGGCATTAATGAAGAATAAATAAAAAAAGTGCCTGTTTTTCAGCTTATGGATAATTAGCTGAACGGGGCTTTCGCCCACAAGCACTATTTATTTATAACATAAATAGTGATTTTGTCAATTTTGGACTGTGGAAAACTTTTTGTAAGTGTTAAATAAAAAAATAGAACGAATAACTCTATTTTAAACAATGGCTTGCCATTCCGAAGCCCAAAGGGAGTAGGATAGTGGCGGTCCGTACGGGATTCGAACCCGTGATCTTCTGCGTGACAGGCAGATGTGTTGGGCCTCTACACCAACGGACCAATTAATCTGTTTTTACGGACTTAACTATCTCAGAAAATATTTGCGGATGCTTTTCTGCCAAGTCAGCTAAAATTTTTCTATCCAATTCTATTTTATTAGTTTTAAGAAGATTAATAAATTTTGAATAACTTAATCCATTTTCACGGCAAGCAGCGTTAATTTTAATTTGCCAAAGACTGCGGCGATTTCTTTTTTTTGTCCGCCGATCGCGATAAGCATAAGCGCCAGCTTTTCGAAAAGCGGTTTTTGCTAATTTGATCTTACTTTTTCTTCCCCAGCGATAACCTTTTACCTTTTTTAAAAGGTTTTTTCTTTTTTTTAAATGAGATTTGCCTCTTTTTACTCTGGGCATATATTACAATTGTTTAATGGTTTTTCTAAAATTTTTACTTAATTCTCTGTTTTTACGTTTATTTTTCGTCGTTTTTCCCGATTCTCGACTATTAAAATGATTTTGTCCGCAAGTTCGATGCAAAATTTTTCCGCCACCGGTTTTTATTAATCTCTTAGCAATTGATTTACGAGTTTTATTCATAATAATTTTATTTAGGAGCGATAACGGCCGTTAGAGTGCCTCCTTGCCTTTTTAGTTCTTGTTCAGTTTTTACCTCTTTAAGCTGTTCAATAAATTCTTTAATCTTTTTTTCTGCCAGGTCAAAATGAGCCTTTTCCCTGCCCTTAAGAATCATTTCAATTCTTATTTTTTGTTTTTGATTTAAAAATTTCTTTGCCTTTTCAATTTGAATTTCAAGGTCATGCCTGCCGATGCGAGGTGTTAAGCGGATTCCTTTGATTATTCCTATTTTTTGCTGTTTCTTTTGCTGACGGTCTTTCTTTTTTAAATCATATTTAAATTGTCCGAAATCAGTAATTTTTGCCACTGGCGGATTAGACTTGGGGCTAATTTCAATTAAATCCAAATGTTTTTCTTTAGCCATTTCTATAGCTTCATCAGTTTTTACATTGCCCAAGAATTTTCCACTTTCATCAATTAAACAAACCTGAGGAGAGGTAATTTGATTGTTGAGACGATAATATTTCAAAGTTTATGTTTAAATTTATTATTTTTTAATTTTATTTGGTGGAGGTGGGGAGAATCGAACTCCCGTCTAGAAAACACTGTTAAAAATATCTACTCTTATAGTCTGCTTTGTTTATTTGGTTTAAAGATTAAAATCAGACAAAATCTTATAACCTTATCCCGCTTTTTTTAAACATTTTGACGCAGGAGGTCAAAACGTCGATTCTACAAGAATGACACCAAAGGTTGAATAGTAGAAATTTTCAACTTCAGCGGCTATGGCTTATTTAAGCGACAGCGTATGCTAACTCTTTGTTGGCAATTGTTTTTTTGGGAAATTTTACGTCTTCCCGGGACAAAAAGCAATTTTTAACATTTAAATTTTCCATCGATGCCGTTCACCCCCAATGTATTTCAATTATAGATTTTTTAAAAATAAAATCAAGTTTTTATTTTTTGTTTCCAATAATATTTTCTTGAATGTTTCGCGGTACTGGCGCATAATGAGAAAATTCCATCGTGGAACTGCCTCGACCCTCTGTAACTGATCGCAAGGCCGTGGTGTAGCCAAACATTTCTCCCAAAGGAACAAAAGCATCAATTAATTTTATTTGTCCGCGATTTTTAGTTCCCTGGACTTGTGCCCTTCGGGAGTTAAGATCGCCAATCACTTCTCCTAAAAATTTTTCTGGGACGACAACTTCTACCTTCATTATTGGTTCTAAAAGAATTGGATTGGCTCTTTGAACTCCATCGCGAACGGCTCGGCTAGCCGCCACTTTAAAGGCCGCCTCAGAAGAGTCAACTTCATGAAAAGACCCATCATAAACAGCAACTCTCATGTCAACCAACGGATAACCGGCTAATACGCCGGAATCCATAGCTTCAATAATGCCTTTTTTAATTGCAGGAATGTATTCTCTGGGGATAACTCCGCCTTTGATTTCATCAACAAATTCAAATCCTTTTCCCCTCTCTAACGGTTCTAATCTGAGCCAGCAATGTCCATATTGACCACGCCCCCCGGATTGATGAATGTATTTGCCTTCGCTTTCTATCAAAGAATCAATAGTTTCTTTATAGGCGACGCGAGGTTGACCAACGTTGGCATTAACATTAAATTCGCGATTTAAGCGATCAACGATTATTTCCAGGTGAAGTTCACCCATGCCAGAAATAATCGTTTGACCGGTTTCTTCATCGGTTCTTACCTTAAAAGTGGGGTCTTCTTCTGTTAATTTACTGATTGCTAATCCCATTTTTTCTTGATCAGGTTTGCTTTTTGGTTCAATGGCCACAGAAATTACCGGCTCGGGAAACTCAATAGATTCTAAAATAATAGGATGATCTGGGTCACAAATAGTATCGCCAGTAGTAGTATTTTTGATTCCCACAATGGCGGCAATATCTCCAGCGCGGATTTCTTGAATTTCTTGCCTTTGATTGGCGTGCATTTGCACAATTCTTCCCACCCTTTCCTTGTTTTTTGTTGTGGCGTTTAAAATATATGAACCGGCTTTTAAGATGCCAGAGTATACTCTTAGATAACACAAACGACCAACATAAGGATCAGTTGCTATTTTAAAGGCCAGGGCCGCTAAGGGCTCTTTAAAATCGGCATGTTTTATTTGTTTTTCTTCGCTTCCAGGGACAAAACCTTCAACCGGAGGGACTTCCAAAGGAGAAGGAAGATATTCGCAAATAGCATCCAATAACAGTTGAACTCCTTTATTTTTAAGAGCCGAACCGCATAAAATAGGCATCATTTTTCCCTGAATAACCAGTTGGCGTAAAACTTTTTTTAATTCACTGATTTCCGGTTCTTGACCGGCCAAATATTCACTCATTAGTTTTTCGTCATGTTCAACAATGGCCTCAATGAGATTGTGTCTGAATTTTTCTGCTTGATTTTTTAAATCAGTTGGAATTTCTTCTTCTTTTATTTCTTTGCCCATTTCATCTAAATAAATAAAAGCTTTGCGATGAAATAAATCAATAATGCCTTTAAAATCAGATTCAGCGCCAATCGGCAATTGAATCGGGTAAGCATGGGTTGTTAATCTTTCATGAATAGAATCAATATCAGTATAGAAATTAGCGCCCATTCTATCCATTTTATTAATAAAAGCAATTAAAGGAACTTTAAATTTTTCCGCTTGGTGATAAACAGTTTCTGATTGTGGTTCCACTCCGGCAACGCCATCAAAAACAACTACGCCCCCATCTAAAACTCTTAAAGAGCGTTGGACCTCGGCGGTGAAGTCAATGTGTCCAGGGGTATCAATAAGGTTAATGCGAGTTTTCTCCCCGCCTTGAGGCGTCCAAAAAACGGTCGTAGCGGCAGAAGTAATGGTCACTCCTCTTTCCCTTTCTTGAGTCATCCAATCCATTTCCGCTTGACCCTCATGAACTTCTCCAATTTTGTGTTTTTTCCCCGTATAATATAAAATACGCTCGGAAACAGTTGTTTTACCGGCGTCAATATGGGCAATGATACCGATGTTGCGAGTTTTTTCTAATGAGAATTCTTCAACCATAGTTTAATATCTGGCAAAATGAGCAAAAGCTTTATTGGCTTCGGCCATGCGATGAACATCTTCTTTCTTTTTAATGGCTGCGCCTTGATTTTCACAAGCTTCTAAAAATTCTTGAGTTAATTTTTCCGCCATTGATTTACCCTTTCTTTTTCTCGCTGCGTCAATAATCCAACGAGAGGCAAGGGTAAAACGACGAGATTCGTTAGTGGGAAAAGGAATCTGATAATTAGCTCCTCCGACGCGACGAGACCTCACTTCAATTTGAGGAGAGACACTTTCAAGCGCTTTATTAAAAATTTCAATTGGGTCTTTTTTTGTTTTTTCTTTAATAAGACTAAAAGATTGATAAACAATTTTAGTTGCTGTATTTTTCCCCCCTTTTTTCATAATATAATTAATGAATTTGGAAACATTAGTATTTTGATATTTGGGGTCAAGTTTAATTTTTCTTTTAGGAAATGGTTTTCCGCGCATATTTTTTATTCTTTTGTTTTTTGAACTTTTTGTTTTTTTGCTCCGTAACGGCTGCGACCTTGATTTCTTTTTTCTACTCCACTGGTATCATAAACGCCACGAATAATATGGTAACGAACTCCAGGCAGGTCTTTAACCCTTCCACCCCTTAAAAGAACTACTGAATGTTCTTGAAGATTATGTCCAATGCCGGGAATATAGGCGGTTACTTCTATTCCATTAGAAAGTCTAACCCGAGCAATTTTACGTAGAGCAGAGTTAGGTTTTTTTGGGGTTTGAGTAGTAACTTTTAAACAAACGCCACGTAAAAATGGACGGCCCTGAGGAATATGTTTTCTTCTCCTCTTTAGAACATTAAAGGTTGTCTGCAAAGCAGGCGTTTTTGATTTTTTACTCGTTTTTTTTCTTTTTTTATGAACCAGTTGGTTAATTGTTGGCATAGGCGCTTTGCTAAATGTAAGATGCAAAATGTAAAATGTAAAATTTAGGTGTCCCTTCGGGACTATTTTCCAAATCTAATAACTTTAATTTTTGATATTTGCATTCTGATTTATTATTGTATTTTATCATAATAAAAAAAATTGTCAATAAATAAGACGAATTTATGACAAAAATATTAAAGCATTAAAGTATGAAATTTTGTCCGACGATGAGGCGGAAAACAAAATTAGCGACGGGCGGGAGAAATGTGAAAGCAAAAATTAAAGCGATAAAAACTCCGATTATACCGAGCTTCATAAAATGAAACCATTGTTGAGGGAATAGGTCGGCAAATATTTTTGACCCGTCTAAAGGAGAAAAGGGGAGAAGATTAAATAGGGCCAAAAAAATATTAATATAAATCACAAAACCGAGGAAAAAGGGCAAATTATAATTATAGTTTGTTAAAATTCTTCCCCCAAACCTTAAAATCAATCCCAAAACAACGGCTAACAAAAGGTTAGTCATTGGGCCGGATAGGGCTACTTTCAAAGAGCCGTATTTTAAGTCGCGAAGTCGATATGGGTTATAAGGGACAGGTTTGGCCCAACCGATAAAAATACCAGAAGTAAACAAAAGAAAAAGAGGGACGACTACTGTTCCCCATAAATCCATATGCGCCAATGGATTAAGCGTTAAGCGACCCTCTTCTTTGGCGGTTGAATCTCCTAGTTGATAAGCGGTCCAACCGTGCGCATATTCATGAATAACCGCGGAAAGAACAATAACAATATAAATAAAAAATTTCATACTTGCTAAATATTTTTTTTCTGTTAATATTAATTAATAATATGTTTATTCCGTAGATTCGATTAAATGGATACTATTGGGATTAAATTAAATTTTATGGCAAAACGTTGTTTAATTTGCGGCCGTGGTCCACAAACAAAAATTTCCAGATCTCATTCTAATGTGGCCACCAAAAGGAGACAATATATAAACTTACAAACAAAACAGATTTCTGGCAAGAGGATAAAAATTTGCACTAAATGTTTAAAAACATTTAAAAAAAGAGAAAATTCTTCTTAGTTTGTCTTTATAATTTTAGCGGGGTGTAGTATAAAGGCTATTATGCAGGGCTGGGGGTCCTGTGATTCGGGTTCAATTCCCGGCACCCCGATTTTAAATATATTTAATAATATATTTTTTATTTTGATAGAATTTCCCCTTTTTCATAAATAACTTTATGCCCGCCTTGTTCTTTTAGTTCTTTTTTTTCATTACTATATTTCCAGTTTTGAAATTTTATTTCATCGTTAAATATATTTTGTCCATCCATTGGACCATATTTAATGCCTAAAAATTCTTTTTCGGTTTTATTTCCTTCTAAGTGAGCCATTGTCCAGCCCATTCCATTTTTTAAATTTTTTCTCGTCACTAATTCATTAAGGGTCAAACTTTCATGAAATCTCTCCGGAACATCTCGGTCAATATAAACAATCCCGCCTTTTTCATAAACGTCAACCAAGGCGCCAATTAGTTTTTCCGAATTATCAATAATATAACGCTTATTTTCAAATAACGCTTCCTTAATGTTTTTTATTTCAATAATCGGTTTTATTGGCGATTGATTGGCATTTTCCGATTCGGTTAAAATTATTTTACTTTTTTTTGGCGTAGTTCGGCGCGAACAAACACTTAAAACAACAAGTTCTTCTTCTTCCAGCAGATTTAATGCATTTTCCTCGCCACAGGTTTTTTTATAAAATTCTAATTCTTTTTTTTGCGCTTCGTTGTGGGAATAAACATAACTATGCCCTTTCATTAGGAGTTTTCTTTCTTCAATTTCGTGAACAGCAATACCCTGATGAAATTTTTCAGGAATACCTCGGTCAATAAGAATAGTTTTGTTAATCTCATCAATATCTCCGCCGCTGGGGACAATACCCGAAGAGTCTATTTTATAATTTATGTTTTCATAAATAAAATTCATTTTGATAAACTTAAAAATTAAAATAAAACATAATTATTTATAACATAAAAAAATAAATTTTGAAAGATTGACCTTATCCTATTTTTTTTGTATTATTTTTAATATGTATTACGGAAACAAAAAACAATTTATGTTGGATATAATTGAAAAAATAAAAAAATCAGGATTAAGGGGTCGTAGCGGCTCTGGTTTTCTTACTGGTTTAAAATGGGAGATGGTTAAAAACGCCCCCGGAACAAAAAAATATGTAATTTGTAATGCAGCTGAAGGAGACCCGAATATTTTTAAAGATGGATTTATTCTAAGAAATTATCCAGAAGAAGTTATTAAGGGCATAGAAATTGCCCTTAAAGTTATTAAAAGTAAGGAATCTTATATTTATTTGCGGAAAGATTATTTTCAAAAATATAAACAATTATTAGAAAAAATAATTAAACGCAGAAAACTTTCCACAAAATTATTCAAAAAACCCGGCGGATATATCAGTGGAGAAGAGACGGTTTTAATCAGGGCAATTGAAGGCAAAAGTTTAGAGCCGCGGAAAAAGCCCCCATACCCAACGACTGACGGACTTTTTAATTTACCAACCTTAATTAACAACATAGAAACGTTTTATTTCGTCCCTCAAATTGTTGACGGGAGATATAAAAAAACAAGATTTTATTCATTAGGCGGAGAAATTAAAAATTCTGGTGTTTATGAATTGTCAGAGGATTTGACCATAGAAACGATTTTAAAAATGACTGGAAATTGGCCCCGCTTTAAATTTTTTGTTCAAGTCGGAGGGACAACGGGGGAGATATTATTAGAAAATGAATTAAAACAAAAAACAAGAGGACTGGGAGGGATTATTGTTTATTCTTTTAATAAAACAGACCCTTTTATTTTAATGAACAAATGGATTGATTTTTTCCGTCAAGAGAATTGTGACAAATGTATGAGTTGTCGCGAAGGAGTCTATCGTCTCAAAGAAATTTTAACTCCAAGTAAATTTGATAATAAGATTTTTAATGATTTGGTCTTTATTCTTGAAAAAACAAGTTTTTGCCCATTGGGCAAAAACATAAGTTTGCCTTTTAAAAGTTTAATAAAAAAAATTATCAATGGTTAAAAAATTCAAAATAAATATTAACGGGAAGAATTATTGGGCACAGGCTAACCAGACAATTTTAGAAATTGCAAAGGAAAATAAGATAGAGATTCCCGCTTTATGTTATCATTCGGACCTGGAACCACTGGAAAGTTGCCGGCTTTGTTTGGTAAAAGAAAAAAACAAAAAAGAGTTATTGACGGCCTGTTCGCTCAAAGCGCAACCCAAAATGAAAATTATTACTGATTCTCCGGAAATTGAAAGAGCGCGAAAAATTAATTTAGAACTTCTTTTCGCTCAGCACGCGGAAGAATGTCACGATTGCGTTTGGTCTTATCAATGTCAACTTTTAGAGTTGGCCAAGAAATATAAAATAAAAATAAATCGTTTTCCGGATAGAAAAAAAGATTATCCAATATATCAAATCGGGCCGGCTTTTATTTTTGAAAGCGCAAAATGTATTGATTGCCGTAACTGTGTGGAAATTTGTCAAAATCAGGGCGTAGGGTTTCTTAAATTAGAAAAAAAATTTTTAGAAACAAGGATTATTCCCAGTCGGGATAAAAATAAAGACTGCATTTATTGCGGACAATGCCTTGTTCATTGTCCGGCCGGGAGTTTTGAAGGCGTGGGTGAATTTGAAGATGTGGAAAAACCATTTTTGGATAAAAGTAAAACAATAGTTGTACAATTTGCTCCCTCCATTAGAACAAGCATTGGCGAAGGGTTTGGCTTGCCGGTCGGCAATATTGTTACCAATAAATTAGTGGCGGGTATAAAAAAATTAGGAGCAAAGAATGTTTTTGACGTGAGTGTAGGCGCGGATTTTACCACCATAGAAGAAGCGAATGAATTAGTTGAAGCTTTGCGGAAGAAAAGAAAATTACCCATATTTACTTCTTGTTGCCCGGCTTGGGTTAAATTTATTGAGTTTTATTTTCCCGAATTTATTCCTTGCTTAACCACGGTTCGTTCTCCTCATATTATTTTAGGAGGACTGATTAAAACTTATTGGGCAGAAAAACAAAAAATAGACCCAAAAAATATTATCATTGTTTCCATTATGCCCTGTATTGCTAAAAAATACGAGATTACCAGAGACGAGCTCAAAATAAACGGCTTAAAGCCCGTTGATTATGTTTTAACTACCAGGGAATTAATACATTTATTCAAAAAAAGAAAAATTGATTTTAAAAGAATTAAGCCAGTTGAATTAGATATGCCTTTTGGTATTCCTTCTGGCGCCGGGGTGATTTATGGAGCGACTGGTGGAGTTATGGAATCTGCCTTAAGAACGGTTCAGAAAATAATAACAGGTAAAAAAAGAATGAAAGTAGAATTTAAACAAGTGCGGGGAATGAAAGGAGTAAAAGAAGCAAAAATTAAAATCGGTAAAAAAATTTTAAAAGTGGCAGTTATTAATGGAACAGGAGAGGTAAGTAAAATTTTAATGAAACTTAAGAAAAATCTCCATTTTTATGATTATCTTGAAGTAATGGCTTGTCCCGGAGGATGTGTTGGTGGCGGAGGCCAGCCTTTACCCATTGATGCAATGGTTAGAAAAAATCGCGCTGAAGGATTGTATCAAATTGACCGAAAAAAAGAAATAAGATTGGCGCACGAGAATCCGATAATTAAGAAAGTTTATCAAGAATTTTTAAACAACGAAAAGAATATTCATGATGTCTGTCATACGGTTTTCAAAAAAAAGAAAAAAGGAGTAATTAAAATTTTACCCCCAAGGCCTATATAAAAATTATTGTTAGTATTTTAAAGATTGTTCAATTTTTCTTTTTATTTCCCGTTTTTTTATTGATTCTCTTTTGTCCCACTTTTTTTTCCCTTTAACCAGACCGATTTGCACTTTAATAATTTGATGTTCAACGTAAATTTTTAAAGGAATTAAAGATAACCCCTTAATTTTAAGTTTGCCGGCTAATGAAGAAATTTCTTTTTTATGTAAAAGGAGTTTTCTGGTTTGGGTGGGGTTGTAATTTTTTTGTATTTGCGCCGCCGGAGGATAAAAGTCAACGTGGGCATTAATAAGCAAGGGGACATTATTGTTATCAACATAAACATAACTGCCGACAAGATTCACTCGGCCGTTTTTTATTGATTTAACCTCTGGTCCGGACAAAACAATTCCGGCCTCCATGGTTTGAATAACTTCGTAGTCAAAATAAGCTTTTTTGTTATTAGCTACAACTTTCATTTTTTTATTAAATTAATAATCCTATATATTGTAGCACTATTGCGATTGTTTTCAAATATGGTAAAATGATAATGTCTAGTTATTAAATTAATAAAAATAAAATGAGAATTGGAATTGATTGCCGAACAATTTTAAATCCAGAAAAGGGTGAAGGAGCGGGGCTTGGTCATTATACATATCAATTAGTTAGGCACTTATTAAAAATAGACAAAAAAAACACTTATTTTTTATTTTTTGATCGTTCGGTTCAAAGAAAAAGGCTTGACAAATTCAGGCAAAAAAATGTTTTAATTAAATTTTTTCCCTTTAAGCAATATAAAAAACTATTACCGAATGATTACACTTATTTTTTAATTAATGCCGCTTTAGCGAGAGAAAAATTAGATGTTTTCCATTCGCCAACACCTTCCTTGCCCCTTTTTTACAAGGGGTCAAGCGTGGTGACGGTTCACGATTTGTTCGGATATAAGCTCCCAGAGTTATTCAATGGACAGGAGTCAAAAATTTTCGGCAAAACGATTCCTGATGTTCTTAAAAAAACGGACAGAATAATTGCCGTTTCTAAGGCAACAGCCAAGGATTTAGAAGAAATTTTTCATTTGGACAAACAAAAAATAAAAGTGATCTATCATGGACTGGACCAACGTTTTTTTAAAAAAAGGAAATCAATAGAAATAAATAAAATAAAAAAGAAGTATAAAATTGGCGATAATTATTTACTTTTTTTGGGGACATTTGAAAAAAGAAAAAATATTATTAGATTAATCGGCGCTTATGAGCGCTGGCGAAACGGATTAGTGCGGGGGGTCGCATTAAAAAAAGATTTATCTGCCTATCAGTTGGTTTTGGCGGGAGGGAAAGGACAAGAGTCGGAAAATATAAGAAAAAGAATTAAAAAATCAAAATACAAAAAAGACATTATTGTCCCCGGCTATATTCCCTCAAATGATTTGGGCCGTCTTTTTAGCGGCGCCACGGCGTTCATTTTCCCTTCTCTTTATGAAGGATTTGGTCTGCCGATTATTGAAGCCATGGCGAAAAGAATTCCCGTAATTACCAGTAATGTTTCTTCTTTGCCGGAAATTTCCCAGAAAGCCGCTTTTTTGGTTGACCCTTATAATGTAGCGCAAATAGCCCAAGCCATAAATGATATTTTGACTAACAAAAATTTGAATAAAAAATTGAAAGAAAAGGGGAGCAAGAGAGCCAAAGATTTTTCTTGGGATAAATGCGCCAGGGAAACATTAAATGTTTATAAAAATTTATTTACAATGAATTCTTAAATAAAGGTTAAAAAAATAATTAATTAAAATTAATTTTTATTAAAATGACAGAAGCAATAAAAACAATAGAAATTCAAGAAAGAAAAAAAGCCAATAGTAAAAAAAGCATTATTATGTTGATTGTAGGAATTATTATTATCGTGATGATTGTTGCTTTTTTAATTTTTACTATTTTTGTTTCTCCCAGGGGCGGAGATTGGTATGCTGTCTTTTTAACTAATGGCCGCAGCTATTTTGGCCATGTAATTAAACAGAGCTCCCAGACGTTGGTTCTAAAAGATGTTTACTATCTTCAGGTTCAACAAGTTTCCGCCGAAGAGCGGGAAGAAGTCCAGCCTCAAATTTCTTTAGTTAATGTTAGTGACGAAATTCATCAACCAGAAAGCGAATTACAAATCAGTCGTCAACAGATTTTATTCATTCAAAAATTAAAATCAGATTCTCAAGTAGTGCTGAGTATTGAACAGCAACCAAAGAAATAGGGTCTTAATTTTATAAATAAAAACGATGAAACATTGGCCAAAAAGAGGTCTGAGTTTTTTGAATTTAATTTTTATTTCTTTATTTTTAATTTTAATAATTAGTTTAATCAGTCTTTTTTATTTCAATCAGAAAGAAAGAGAGAGCGAAGACCAAGACGTTAAATTTTGGTTTTATCGGCACGCAGAACAAGAGGCGGGAGAAGAAAACACTTTTTTTATTTTTATTAAAAATCAAGAAAAACGCGATTTAGAAAGGGCAGAGGTGATATTGAAATTTCCCCAAGGGTTTGTTTTGAATTCAAGTTCACCAGCCTGTGACCAATCTTTAAATCAAGGATGTCTTTGGTCTTTGGATAAAATAGAAAAAGGAGAATTAAAAGAGATAAAAATAACAGGACGATTATTTGGACAGAGCGAACAAGACCAAATGTTTACTGGTAATTTAAATTTTTATTTATCCGGTTTTTCTTCAAGTTTTCAAAAAAGTTTATCTTCATCAGTTATGCTTAAGCCGTCAATTCTTTTGACTTGGCAGATGCCTGAACAGTCTTCTTTTGGCCAATCAATAAAGTCAACGATTTCATTGGAAAATATCAGCCAAGAAATATTGCCAAAGACAGAATTAACTTTAAATTGGCCAAAAAACTTTGTTTTAAAGGACATTAAATCAATCCCGGCGAATGACGATTTGGTCAAATGGGAAATAAATGATTCACAAAGGTGGTTTAAATGGAAAATTGAGGACTTGAACATCAAAAATCAAAAAGGACTTGAATTTGAAGGTTTTTTAACTAACCCGTCTATCAATGAGTTGGATTTTAATTTACAGGCGGGCGTTTTTTACGAAGATAAATTTTTTTTACAGACCGAAAAAGAAAAAAAAGTTTTTTTGGAAAAGTTTGAATTTAATGTTTTTTTAGAAGCTAATAATTCAGTTAAGGACAATCAAATAGTAACCTGGGGAGACGTTGTCCCAATAGAATTGATTTTTAAAAATCAAAGCCAACAAAGCATTCAAGATTTAATTTTAGATTTAAAATTAACCGGAGGTCAATATCTTAATACTGGTCAACTTTACCAGACAGATTGGCATTATTATCAGGGGGCGGCGCAAGATTCTCCTGAATTTATTTCCGAAAAAGTTTTAAAGAATACAATTTCCGATTCAATAACATATTCACCCAATGAAAATAGTGGCTGGAACTCAGGAACAATTCCCGTTTTTAAACAAATCAAACCAGGAGAAGAGGGGGTCATTGTTTTTGATTTGCCAATAAAAAATTCTTTAGAAGCCGCAAAAAATAATTATTCTCAAGCAAGTATAGAATTACAGGTTATTGCTCGGGGGAAATTAGGAGGCGACGAAACATCATGGAGTGTTTTCGGAAATAAAATAAATCTATTATTAGAAACAAATGTAATTTTAGAATCTTCTGCTCGTTATTATGACGAAGAACATGTTATTATCGGCGGCGGACCGCTCCCTCCTCAAGTGGGCGAAAAAACATATTTCTGGATATTTTGGGGGATAAAAAATACAACTAATCCTTTAAAAAATGTTACAGTTAAAACAAAACTGCCAGTCAATGTCAGTTGGACGGGAAAAACAAAAACTAGCCACGGATTAATTCTTTATGAAGAAAAGAACAGAGGGGTTGGCTGGGATATTCCATTTATAGACATATATCAAGGAGGTCCCTATTCCTTGCTGGAGGCAGGGTTTGAAGTTGAAGTGGTTCCAAAATTTGATCAATTGAACAAAATAATTCCTTTAACAGAAAATATTTTTTTTACTGGTCAAGACGGATTTACTCATGAATCAGTATTACTTCAAGATGATTTTTTGGATACAAATTTAAGCGAAGATTTTTGGGGCAAGAACAGAGGAACGGTAGAAGAAAAAGAAGAATAATTTTTTAAATCAATATGTCAAATACACGACATTTGTCCGGAATCGTTTTTAAAAAAGAAAATTACCGAGAAAATGATCAAATAATTTTTTTTTATAGTCAAGAGGAGGGGAAAGTTGAAATTTTAATGCGCGGTGGACGAAAAATCAATTCCAAATTGGCCCCGATCGTTGCTGAACCATTCGCTTTATTGGACTTAGTGGTCGTTTCCGGGCGAAATAATTTTCATTTGATTGGCGGCGCGGTGAAAAAATCATTTAAAGGGATATTTAAAAGCAACAGAAAAACGATACAAGTCAATAATTTGTTTAGAAGAATAGATCAATTGATTAAAACTCAATCTGACCAGAAAATTTTTTCGTTAATATTAAAATTTTTGGAAAAAATCAATTATTTATCAGAACAGAAAACCATGTTTATCAGCAATGCCTTTTTAATTAAATTTTTGGCGTTTTTGGGTTATTGTCCTGAAATAAAAAAATGTTTGTTTTGCAACAAAATTCCTAAGGGAAAAGAAATTATTTTTAGTCCGAAGAAGGGAGGAATAATTTGCTTAAAACATAAATTAGAATTAGACACAGAAACAAAAGGGACTAAAATTAGTCAAGAAGTTCTAAATATTTTACAAAAATTGCTTTATCGCGATTTTGACAGTTTGATTAATCAGGACTTTGAATACAAAAATTTTTTAATGGCAGATAAAATTTTGAAGGAATTTTTTTATTGGCGTCTTGAATAAAAATTTAAAACTTAAAAATCAAAATGAAAAACCCAGAATTTTTATTTTTAAAATTGCCATTTTGATGTTTGATGTTTATATTTTACATTTTTAAGGATTATGTTTAAGCTTTTGAAAAAATCAAAATCATCCAGAGCGAGATTGGGTCGGCTGAAAACCATTCATGGGACAATTGATACCCCTGTTTTTATGCCCATTGCCACCCGTGGAGCGGTGAAATGTTTAGACCCAGAAGAATTAAATAATTTAAAAACCCAGATTATACTTTCCAATACTTATCATTTGTTTATTCGGCCCGGAAGAAAAATAATCAAAAAGGCCGGAGGTTTGCATAAATTTATGAATTGGTCAAAGCCGATTTTGACAGATAGTGGCGGGTATCAGGTTTTTTCTTTAGCTAAAAACAGAAAAATAAAAGACCAAGGAGTAGAGTTTCGTTCAGAAATTGACGGACAGAAAATTTTATTAACTCCAAAATTAGCGATGGAAGTCCAAAAAGATTTAGGGTCAGACATAGCAATGGTTTTAGATGAATGCGTTGGCTATCCTGTTAATTACCAAAAAGCTGAATTAGCGGTTAAAAGGACAACCCTTTGGGCAAAAGAATGCAAAAAGTTATACTTTAAAAACAAAAAAAAACAATTATTTTTTGGTATTATTCAGGGTTCTATTTTTCCGGATTTGCGATTAAAAAGCGCTAAAGAGATTACCAATATTGGTTTTGACGGCTATGCAGTGGGCGGATTAGCCGTGGGCGAGCCGATTGAAAAGGCCTATCAAATGATTAAAATTATTGAGCCGGGATTAGATAAAGATAAACCGCGCTATTTAATGGGGATGGGCAAACCAGAACAAATTGTTCAGGCGGTTAAGCTTGGCATTGATATGTTTGATTGTGTGATTCCTACTAGAAATGCGCGGCATGGGTTAATTTATGTAAATCCGAAATCAGAAATTTTAAACTCCAAACGAATTCAAAATCCAGGACCTCAAATCTTAAACAAAAAATTTTATAAAGAGATACACATTATCAATGCCAAATATAAAAATGATTTTAGACCTTTGGATTCAAACTGTTCTTGTTATACTTGTCAAAAATTTTCTCGCGCTTATTTAAGACATTTATTTATAAGTAATGAATGTTTAGGATTAAGATTGGCCAGCATTCATAACTTAGCTTTTTATTTAAATTTAATGGAGAACATAAGAAAAATGATTAAGGAGGGAGAATTATAGCCATTTATTTTTTTATAAAATTTGATAATATTTATATATGAATCAAAATTTAATGGAAAAAATAGTTTCTTTGTGTAAGCGCCGCGGTTTCATTTTTCGGTCCTCGGAAATCTACGGCGGGCTGGGTTCTTGTTATGATTACGGCCCCCTAGGAGTTGAACTGAAAAATAATATTAAAAAAGCCTGGTGGAAAAAAGTAGTCCAGGAAAGGGAAGATGTAGTCGGACTTGATAGCGCGATTTTACTCAATCCAAAAGTTTGGGAAGCTAGCGGTCATGTCGCCGGTTTTAAAGATCCATTTTATTCTTGTCCTTTTTGTAAAAAGCAGTTTCGCGGCGATCAAATTTATGATCTTATTTGGAACGGCGATTGGTGGCAGTCATTATTAAAGGATATGGCAGGGCATAAAACAAGCAAAGATCTTTTTAACTGGGCGAAAACTAAGGGAAAAGATTTAGCACCTAATTTGGCGCTTGTCTTGAGACCTGAAGTAACGCTTTCTTGGATTAGTGATATTCATAAAACATTTAAACAGACGGATTTGGATTTTAGAAATTTTATTGGCAGAATAGCTGCCTCAGCCGATGGTCTGGCGGCTATTCCTTGTCCTTTGTGCGGAGAAGCGCTTTCTGAACCGACTTCAGCAAATCTTATGTTGTCCACCAGTATTGGACCAGTGCAGGCAACGGCTCAAAAAACTTATCTTAGACCGGAAACGGCTCAAGGAATTTTCGTTAATTTCAATAATGTTTTACAATCTTCTAGGACAAAAATTCCTTTTGGAATCGCCCAAATCGGCAAATCGTTTCGTAATGAAATCACGCCGGGCAATTTTATTTTTCGAACCAGAGAGTTTGAACAAATGGAATTAGAATTTTTTGTTCATCCTCAAGAGGCAAAAAAATGGCATCAATATTGGTTAAAAGAAAGATTAGATTGGTATGTAAAATTAGGAATAAAAAAAGAGAACCTTAGACTTAGAGAGCATAAAAAGAATGAATTAGCTCATTATGCCCAGGCCTGTTCAGATGTGGAATATAAATTTCCCTTTAATTGGTCGGAACTGGAGGGCATTGCTAATCGGGGTGATTTTGATTTGAAACAACATGGCAAATTTTCAGGAGAAAATTTATTTAGTCGCGATGAAAATGGGAAGAAATTTATTCCTTATGTTATTGAACCTTCGGCCGGCGTGGACCGGCCATTATTGGCCTTTTTTATAGATGCTTATGAAGAAATTGGCGGTGGCCGAACAACCACCACAGAATCAAATAAAGAAACAGAAGTTGTTTTGCATCTGCATAAAGATTTGGCCCCGATTAAAATTGCGATTTTACCTTTAGCAAAAAAAGAGAAATTAACAAAATTAGCGCGCGACATATCTAGAGAGATTAAAAGATATTGGACGGCTCAATATGACGAGGTTGGATCAATCGGTCGGCGATATCGTCGCCAAGATGAAATCGGCACTTTATATTGTTTAACAATAGACTTTGAAAGCTTGGAAGACAAAAAAGTGACTATCAGGGACCGCGACACAATGAAACAGAAAAGAGTGGCTATAGCAGAGTTAACCGGGTATTTAAAAGAAAAATTAGAATAAAAAATTAAAAGTTGAGTTTATTTTGAATTTTAAATTGTCATTCCTGCCTGCCGGCAGGCAGGTTACATTTTAATTTTTGCATTTTGAATTTAGCGAAGCGACTATGTATTATCAAACAAAACTTTCCAATGGTTTAAAATTAGTAATTATTCCTAAAAATAATTCCAAAACAATTACGGCCTTAGTTTTATTGCCGGCAGGGTCTCGGCACGAATCTTTAAAACTGCATGGAGCTTCGCATTTTATAGAGCATATGATGTTTAAAGGAACAAAAAAACGTCCGACTAGCCTGGCTATTGCTCAAGAATTGGATGGAATTGGCGCTAATTATAACGCCTTCACCGGAAAAGACCATACGGGTTATTGGATAAAAACGGTTAATAATAAAATGGAAACGGCCTTAAACGTCTTATCAGATATGCTTTTTAATTCGCTTTTTAAGGCAAAGGAGTTTTGCCAAGAAAAGGGAGTAATTTTAGAAGAAATTAAAATGTATCAAGAAAATCCTTTATTATATATTAATGATTTTTTTGAAAATACTATTTATCAAAATCATCCCCTTGGTCAATTAATCAGCGGACAATTAAGCGATGTTAAAAAAATGAATCGCCAAAAATTATTAGCATATAAAAAAATTTTTTATCAACCGCATCAAATGGTTGTCGCCATTTCCGGGGGCGTAGACAAGTTGCAAGTTATAAATTTAATGAAAAAATATTTTGCCCCATATCACGGAGCAAAAAAACAAGGAAGTTTTAAAATTTTTAATCGCAAAAAAATAAAAATTAAAGATAAAGTTAAAATTTTATTTAAAGACTTAAAACAAACACAGATTGCTTTGGGCGGCTTGGCCTATCATTACAATCATCCCAAAATAGAAGCCCTTAAATTATTGTTAGTTATTTTGGGTGGGAATATGAGTTCGCGTTTATTTACAGAAGTAAGGGTCAAAAGGGGGTTGGCCTATGCCATTAACGCGGATTTTGATATTTATCAAGACATTGGTAATTATGGCATTTTTGCCGGCGTTGATAAAAACAAAACACAGGAAGCAGTGGAAGTTATATTAAAAGAACTTAAAAAAATAAAAGATAAAGGAGTGACAAAAGAGGAATTAATAAGAGCAAAGGATTATATTGAAGGGTCAACTGGACTTTATTTAGAAGATTCGGCCAATTTAGCCGGATGGTATGCCAAACAAATACTATTAACCGGAAAAATTTTTACCCCGAAAGAAAAATTGGCGAAAATGAGAAAAGTTCAAAGAAAAGATATTCAAAACGTCGCTCAAGATATTTTCAAAAATATTAATATTTCATTAATTGGGCCGATTAAAGATAAAAATATTTTCTTGCGTCTTTTAAAAAAGGAGATATAATTAAAATATAAATTATAGATATAAAAATATGGAAGAAAAAAATCATCACAATGTGACGACAATTAAAATAGATTTATGGTCAATCATTAAAATAACTTTAATTATTGCCGCAATTTGGATATTATATTTATTAAGAGACGTTATTTTGATTGTTTTAATTGCCGGTTTATTGGCGGCGATTATTAATCCCATTGTTAATTATCTTGAACGTAAAAAAATTCCTCGCTTAATGGGTGCGGTTTTTATTTATTTGGGCGTTTTACTAATTTTAATTTTGATCGGCCTGGCAATTGTTCCAGCCGTAGGAGAACAAACAAGGCTTTTTATTGACCAAATTCCAAATTTTTTAAAAACGATTTTTAGTAAAATGGAAGCTAATATTCAGCTTGACTCACAAAGTCAATTCTTTGAAATTATTGATAAATGGCTTGATAAGTCATCATTAAGCACTTTGTCCGTTTTTTCTTTTTTAAGCACAATGGCCGGACAAATAATATCAATTTTGATGTCTTTCGTTTTGGCTTTTTATTTATCCGTGAGAAAAGAGTCAGTTCGCTCTTTTATTCGTTCAATAACGCCTCGCAAATACCAAGATTTTTTAGATAAATTTATTGAATCAACTCAAAAAGAAATAGGTGCCTGGGCTAGAGGATTGCTCTTGCTTTGTTTATTTGTCGGCACTTTAGCTTATCTTGGTCTGTTAATTTTGGGAGTAAAATTTCCTTTAACTTTAGCGGTTATAGCCGGCTTAACAGAGGTTATTCCTTATCTTGGTCCTTGGTTAGGGGCTATTCCGGCGGTTTTAATTGCCCTTACTCAGTCGCCAACATTGGCTCTATTCGTTTTGATTTTTTATATTGCTATTCAACAAATTGAAAATGCTTTAATTTCTCCCTATGTAATGCATCGAGCCGTAGGGCTTGACCCCCTAGCCATTATTCTTGCTTTATTAATCGGCGGAAAGTTGGCGGGGCCAATCGGAATGATTTTAGCCGTTCCGGCAGCTACAATGATTTCTATTTTGATTAAACGCTATTCAAAATATCGCCAAAAAACATTGGAAAATCAAATAGAATAGATAATGTTAGTTTTATATAAACAGTAATATAAGTTTATGTTTAATAAAAAAATAGGTATTGATTTAGGAACAACAAATATTCTTGTTTATTTGCCAAATAAGGGAATCGTTACCAATGAACCTTCTGTCGTCGCCATTTCCACTATAGATAAGAGCGTTTTAGCCGTTGGTGATGAGGCCAAAGAGATGATAGGTCGGACGCCGGATACAATTGTGGCGAAAAAGCCATTAAAAGACGGAGTTATTGCCGATTATAAAACCACAGAAGCAATGTTAAAGTATTTCATCGGTAAAGTGGTTGGCCGTTTTAATATTTTTCGTCCAGAAGTGATGGTAGCTGTTCCCGGCGGCTGTACTTCTTCTGAAAGAAGAGCCGTGGTTGACGCTACTATGAGGGCTGGAGCCAAGGCCGCTTATATTATTAAGGAACCGATTGCGGCCGCCATTGGCTCAAATATACCAATTGGTTCAGCTTCAGGCCACATGATTATTGATATTGGCGGCGGAACAACCGAAGCGGCGGTTATTTCTTTGGGAGGAATTGTTTCTTGCACTTCGGTCAGAGTCGCCGGAAATAAATTTGATTATGCTATTGCCACTTTTATTAGAAAAAAATATAATTTGGCGATTGGAGAAAGAACAGCCGAAGAAGTTAAAATAAAAATAGGATCAGCGTTGCCATTAGAAAAAAAACTCAAACTAGATATTAAGGGAAGGGATATGATTTTAGGTTTGCCTCGGGTCATTACCATTGATTCCGATGACGTTACAGAGGCAATTCAAGACGAGTTAAAAGCAATTGTAATAGCGGTTAAATCAGTGCTTTATGAAACGCCGCCGGAATTGTCCGCTGACGTGATGGAAAAGGGTATGGTTTTGTCCGGAGGAAGTTCTTTATTGAGAAATTTTGAAAAATTATTAACCAAAGAAATAGGCGTTCCTGCTTATTTGGCCGATGAACCATTGCTTTCAGTGGCGCGAGGAACGGGCATGGCCTTAGACAATTTAGAATCATACAAAAGAAGTATTTTAGCCATGAAATAATGGTAATTGGAATAGATGCCTCCCGGGCTAATCAAAAACAAAAAACAGGTATTGGATGGTATTCATATTATTTGATTCAAGAATTGAAAAAAATCCCTTTAAATCAAGGGGATAAATTTATTTTATATTCTTCTGACAAATTAAAACATGATTTAGCAACATTGCCTGAAAATTGGCGGAGTAAAATATTGCATTGGCCGGTAAAATATTTATGGACACAGATAAGACTGGCCACAGAAATGTTATTTAATCCACCAGATATTTTATTTGTTCCGGCTCATTGTCTGCCGATTATTTGTCCGATTAAATCAGTAATAACCATTCATGATTTAGGTTTTAAACGTTTTAAAAAGGCCTATTCTCTTTGGCAAAGAATTTATCTTAATTTGGTTTATTGGCGGGCGGCTCGTCAGGCAAATAAAATAATCGTTCCTTCAAGATTTACTAAAGAAGAAGTCCTTAAATTTTATAAAGTGAAAGAGAATAGAATAGAGGTTGTTCACGAGGGCTATAACGAAAAAGTTTTTTATCAAGAAAAAGATTTGGAAAAAATAAATTCAGTTCTTCAAAATTACAAGATTGAAAAACCGTATTTTCTTTATGTGGGGAGGATTGAGAGTAAAAAAAATATTATTGCGTTAATTAACGCTTATAAAAAATTAATAAAACAAAAAAAATTAAACGTTCCTAAAATGGTTTTAATCGGGAGAAGCGGTTTTGGTTATGTGAAAATAAAAAAAGAATTAGAATTGGTTAAAAAAATGTTTTTTCTCCCGGGTTATGTTAAAGAAGAAGATTTAGTTTATTTTTATAATGGAGCAGTAGCTTTCATTTTTCCCTCTCTTTACGAAGGCTTTGGTTTGCCGCTTCTTGAGGCAATGGCTTGCGGTTGTCCTGTTATCTCCAGCAAATCAAGCTGTTTACCGGAAATAGGTAAATCGGCAGTTTTATATTTTTATCCTCAGGACATCAATGATTTAGCAAGAATAATGGAAAAAGTGATTAGAGATGAAAATATTGTTAATCAATTGCGCCAAAAAGGATTTATAAACGTTAAAGATTTTTCTTGGGAAAAATGCGCTTTTGAAACTTACAAAATTTTTCAGGCAATCAAATAATTTTATTGGATTTTTTATTTATGGAATTAAAATGAATATTATTGGTCATCAAAAAAATATTTATTTTTTAGAGCAAAATATCGCCAAAAATCAATTAGCTCATGCTTATCTATTTTACGGACCTGAAAATATTGGAAAAGCAACAGTAGCGGAACATTTTATCACTCGTTTGTTCTGCTTATGTAAAGAAGAATTTCGCGAATGCCATCTTTGTCAACAAATTAATCAGAAAATTCATCCCGATATTTTTTGGCTTCATGGTTCTTTGAAGAAAGAGAAAATAGGAGTTGAACAGATTCGTCAAATCCAGTCTTTTATTTTTTCTACCCCATTTGCAGCCCCTTATAAAATTGCTATAATAGAAGAAGCAGATAATCTTACTTTACAGGCTTCTAATTCCCTTTTAAAGGCCTTAGAAGAACCGCCGAAAAAATCAATTATTATTTTAATTAGTAGAAGTTTTAATAATATTATCCCTACGCTTCGTTCACGTTGCCAGGCTTTAAAATTTAATTTTCCGGGAACAAAGGAAATAATGGCTTATTTGAAAAATAAACATTCTTTAAGTCAATTAGAGTTGTCAGAAATTTTAAAATTGTCTTTAGGTCGTCCGGGACGAGCCCTTGAACTTGCCAAAAATACGGAAAAAATCACGCAAATAAAAAAAACAACAAGCCAGATATTGTCGCTTTTGAACATTAATGAATCAGACAATAAATTTAAATTAACGGATTTGATTATAAATTCAGAGACCCCTCAAAAAGAGGCCTTAGAAAATTTTTTGATTATTATTAGGGATATTTTGTTAATAAAATTAGGCCTTGAGCCGATTAATCAAGAATTTTTTAAACAATTGAAGATTTTATCCCAAAATTATTCATTTGAAAAAATAAAAGATTTAATTGAAGAAATTTATCAGACAAGATTATTTTTAACAATGAATGTAAATCCCAGGATGGCGATTGAAAATTTGTTGATTAATTATTTATAATAAAAATTAGATTGGAATAAATATAAAATTTTATTTATTTCGGTTAATAAAAATTTAAAATTTTGTTTATGAAAAAAAGATCAATTGCAATTTTATTATTTATTTTATTTGTTACTGGCGGTTGTATTAAAATAGAGAGGGGGGCATTTGATGGCGGTGTTTATAAATCAGTTGACGAAATGGAGCGCTGGCGACAGAAATCGGTTTTTTTAAGTTTGCCACAAGAAAATAACATTTTAGATAATGTTGAGGTGACCGAACTTTGTTTTGACCCTCAAGATACAGGAACAATCTATTTAGGGACTAGAAGGGATGGTCTTTTTGTAAGTTTTGACGCGGCAGAATCATGGGAGAGGGTTAGAAGATTGCCAAATGGAAAAATCAATGTTGTCGCCGTTGACCCCAAGGCCAAACACGTTGTTTATGTCGCCATTGAGGGAAAAATATTTAGAACAAGGGACGCTAATCGAACTTGGGAAAATGTTTATTTAGAATCATTGCCGGGAGTGGAGATAAAATCTTTGGCGATTAATCCTTTGTTTAATAATTTCATTTATGCCGGACTTTCAGATGGTCGACTTATCAAAAGCGAAAATAACGGCATTAGTTGGACAAATTTATATAATTTTGGAAGAGAAGTGCAACAGATATTAATCAATCCTTATAATGTTCAAATAATTTATTTATTGGCCAAAGATAAAGAGGCTTATCGTTCAGAAGACCAAGGAATAACATGGGTTTCTTTAAAAGAGAATTATCAATCGGGAAATCCAGAACAGATTATTTTAAATCAGAATTTTTCAGACGCCTTATTAATGGTTAAAAATAACGGATTATTTCATACCGAAAACGGTGGAAAAAATTGGAGAGAATATAAATTAATTTCTTCCAATCGAGGGTTAAAGATTTATGTTGTCGCAATTAATCCTCACAATCCAGATATTATTTATTATGCGACTCAAAAAACAATTTATAAATCGGTTGATGGCGGAGAAAATTGGACAACCAAGTCTTTGCCTAGCAAAAGAGTCCCAAATAAAATATTAATTGATCCAATTAACACCAACATACTTTATTTAGGTCTAATTAATATTTCAAAATAAATCTATGAATATAACAGAATCACATCAAGAAGAATTTACTAAAACAATTGATTTTTTAAAAAAAGATATTCAAAGCGTAAGAACCAATCGCGCTAATCCTGAATTAATAAACCACATTTTAATAGAAGTTTATGGAACAAAAACCCCCTTGGAACAATTGGCGACTTTAAGTGTTCCTGAGCCGAGAACAATTGTCATCCAGCCTTGGGACAAAAATATAATTAAAGAAATTGAAAAATCTTTATCCAAGTCAGACGTTGGTGCCCCACCAATGGTAAACGAGGGAGTAATTCGCTTAACATTGCCGCCGTTAAACGAAGAAAGAAGAAAAGATTTGGTTAAAATTTTACACTTAAAACTTGAGAGCGCCAGAAAATCTTTAAGAGCGATTCGCGATTCAATAAAAGAAGAAATTGTTAAATCCGAGAGATCTAAAGAAATAAGTGAAGATGATAAATATCGCCTTTTTGAAAAACTAGACAAAATGGCAGGCGATTATCAAGAGGAGGTGAAATTAATTGGCGAAAGAAAAGAGAAAGAAATAATTTCAATTTAAAATGTTTTTTTAAAATTGAAAGACAGGGCTATTACAATTTCAGCAACAAAACTTTTGCCTTTTTAGACAAAGATTAAGAAAGATGCTTGAAAAATTTAAAGAAATTAATTATTTTATTTTTATTAAAGATAAATTATATTTTTTGTTTATTTAACGAGGCACTTAAATTCACAGTAAAATTTAATTTCTTGCTGACTGGCGAAATTAGCCAACGGATATAAAATTTTAATAAATTTGATATGTCTATTTTTTTGGCCATTATTGGTCTAAGCGTTTTGGTTTTTTTTCATGAATTTGGTCATTTTTTATTCGCCAAAATTTTTAGAGTTAAGGTAGAAGAATTTGGACTTGGCTATCCGCCCCGTTTGGGGGGATTTGTTTTTTATAAATCAGGGTTTTTGGGATTTTGGAAAAAATTAAAGATAAAATTTTTTTTAGGGAAAAATATACCAACCCAAGCAGAGAAGAATACAATTTATTCAATAAATTTAATCCCCTTTGGTGGCTTTAATAAAATTAAAGGAGAGCTGGGGGACGAAGATAACGATTCTGATAGTTTTTTTAGTCAGCCATGGTGGAAAAAGGCCTTAATCGCTTTAGGTGGAGTATTGATGAATTTTTTCCTCGCTTTTTTAATTTATACTTTTTGTTTTTTAATTGGCATTCCGCGAGACATTGGAGAAGTAAATGGAGGGAAAATTTTACGTCCAGTTGGGATTCAAATTGATATGATAATGCCCGATTCTCCGGCCGATATCGCCGGGTTGAAAATAGGGGATATTATTGTTTCTTTGGACGGCCAACGGTCTCAAAACATAAAAGAGATTCAAGATTATATTAAATCAAATATTAATAAGTCTTTAAATATAGAAATTATTCGACAAAAGGAGACGCTTGTAAAAGAAGTAAATATAGTTGCGGCCGAAGACATTTTTAATGATTTAGAAGAATTAAACAAATCATCTGGAGTTATTGGCGTTTCTTTAAGTCAAACGGCGATTGTTGCTTATCCTTTATTTAGGTCAATCGGGCTTGGTTTTCAGGCGACAATTTCTCTTATTGCTCAAATTTTTTCCGGCCTATGGATGATTTTGAAAAGCCTTGTAATTAATCAAAGAGTTGTCGGAAAAATGTTAGGACCAATCGGAATTGCCGCCATGACCAGTGAAGTGGCAAAAATTGGTATTGTTTATTTTTTACAATTTTTAGGATTAATCTCAATCGCCATTGGTTCTTTTCAAATCATTCCGTTCCCCGGTTTGGATGGTTCAAGAATACTATTTTCTTTTATTGAGGGAATTAAAAGAAAGCCGATTAATCGCCGAACAGAGATGATTTTAATTAATTTAGGATTTTATATTTTATTATTAATTTTAATTATCATAACCTATAAAGAAATAATTCAATTATTTTAAACACCATGAAACAAGAAAAAGGTTTTCGGAAAAAGGGACTAACCAAGAAGTCAGAGAATATGGCTGATTGGTATAATAATGTTGTTGTTTTGGCCGATTTAGCTGATTATTCAGAAGTAAAGGGAAGTATGATTATTAAAGCCAATGGTTATGCTCTTTGGGAAAAAGTTCAGGCCACGCTTGACCAAAAATTTAAGGAAGATGATATCAAAAATTATTATTTCCCGTTGATGATTCCTTATTATCTTTTGAAAAAAGAAAAAGAACACTTAGAGGGATTTTCTCCGGAATTGGCGGTTGTTACCCATGCCGGAGGGGAAAAATTATCAGAACCATATGTTTTAAGGCCAACTTCAGAAACAATTATGTATAAAACATTTGCCGACTGGATACATAGTTATCGCGATTTGCCGTTAAAAATAAATCAATGGTGCAACATAATTCGTTGGGAAAAAAGAACATATCCCTTTTTAAGAACTACGGAATTTTTATGGCAAGAAGGACACACTGTTCATCAAACAGAAGCAGAAGCAGTCTCAATGGCCTTAAAGGCTTTGAAATGGTACGAAGATTTTTATAAAGAACATTTTGCCATATCTCCTTATATAGGCATTAAAAGCGACCAGGAAAAATTTGCTGGTGCTAAAACCACTTATTCAATTGAATTGGTGATCCCCAATGGAAAGGCTTTACAGGCCGCCACTTCGCATAATTTAGGCGATAATTTTTCAAAAGTTTTTAATATAACTTTTTTAGACAATCGGGGGGAAAAATGTCATCCGTGGCAGACTTCATGGGGGCTTTCTACTCGTTCAATTGGTGGTTTGGTTTTGATTCATGGAGATGATTCAGGCTTGATTCTCCCACCCAAAGTTGCTGACCCGCAATTAGTTATTTTGGTTATTCCCTCAAAACAAGAAGGGAAATTTGATAAAACAGAAAAATATAGTCAAAAAATTTACGAAAAATTGGTTGCCAAAGGATTAAGAGTGAAGATTGACAGGGAATTTAAATATTCACTCGGTTATCGGATAAATGAATGGGAAATAAAAGGGGTTCCTTTAAGGCTGGAGATAGGAAATGAAGAGGTTTCTCAAAAGAAAATAAGGTTTGTGAGAAGAGATAATTTTGAACAAGGATTGATTTCAATCAACAATTTAAAAGAAATAGATGATTTATTGGTTAAAATTCAAAAAGATATGTTGTCTAAATCAGACAAAATAAAAAGAGATATGACTAAAGAGGTCAATGAATATAAAGAATTTAAAGAAATGGTTAGAGGACAAAAAATGTTTCTTAGGGCCTTTTGGTGCGGAAGAAAAGAATGTGAAGAAAAAATAAAACAAGAAACAAAATTAAGCACTCGCGTTTTAGAATTAAAAGAAATAAATAAACAACAAAAAGGTAAATGTATTTATTGCGGTCAACAAGCTAAACATCGATGGTTATTTGCTCAAAGTTATTAGGCCGCATTCTGAGCGGAAATATTAAACAATAAATCTCAAATTTCAAATAACACTTAAAGACCAAAATTTGAAATCTAAAAAATCTTAAAATTTATTTGGCGCTTGGTGTTTATAATTTGGAATTTGAAAAGAGGAGACTATTATGTTAAAAAAATTTTTCGGTTTATTCTCAAAAGATATTGGCATTGATTTAGGAACAACCAATGTTCGCGTTTACGTACGAGGACGTGGATTAGTAATTAATGAAGCTTCTGTGGTGGCCGTTAATTTAAGAAATGACCAAATCGTTGCCATTGGCAATAATGCTTTAAAAATGATGGGCAAATCGCCTAATCACATTTTAATTATTAAACCATTAAATCACGGCGTAATTTCTGATTTTGAAGTTACAGAAAAGATGTTGAAGTTAATTTTTGAAAAAGTTCACCGAGATACATTTACTTTAGTTCCTCGGCCCAGGGTTGTTGCCGCTATTCCTCTTGATGTTACAGAGGTAGAAAAAAAATCTTTAGAAGACGTAATCCTTCAGGCCGGCGCTAGAGAAGTTTTTTTAGTTGAAAGACCTGTCGCGGCCGCCATTGGAGTTAGATTGCCCATTCAAGAATCTATAGGCAATCTTATTGTTGAACTAGGCGGAGGATTATCTGAGGCCGCAGTCATTTCTCTTAATGGGATAGTCTCTAAAAAATCTTTGAAGATGGGCGGTGAATTATTGAATAAAAATATTATCGGTTATGTTCGCGAGAAGTTTGGAGTCCTTTTAGGAGATCAAACCGCCGAAGAAATAAAAATTAAAATTGGTTCGGCCTTTAATAATAAAAATCAAGAAATTAAAGTTAAGGGACGCGATTTGGTTAAGGGACTGCCTAAAGAGATTTTAGTTAACGAAGAACAAGTTAGAGAAGCAATAATGCCTTCGCTTAAGACCATTATAGAAGGTATCCACGAAACTATAGAAGCGACCCCGCCTGAATTGGTCTCTGATATTTATGAAAGAGGCATTATTCTTTCTGGTGGTGGCGCTCAACTAAGAGGATTAGATAAGATTATTCAAAAAAAAATAAACATTCCGGTTATTGTTACGGACGACCCCTCTACCGCTATTATTAGAGGAACGGGGCTAATTTTAGAAGATTTTGAAAATCTTAAACAGGTTTTTATTCCTTCGGCTCGGGATTGACTTTTTTTTTATTTTTAATTTAAGATGAATTGAAAATAACTTTGTTATAATTTTTGATAATATTTAAAAGAAGAGGAATTAATTTTAAAAATAAAAAAGAGAAGCTTAACTTCCTTTTTTTATTTTATTTTTTATTCTTTTCCTAAATTTAAAGAAACGAAACGAGAGACCCCGTCATGTCCCATAGTCACCCCGTAAAGAATATCTGCCCCTTCAATGGTTTGTTGATTGTGGGTAATGACAATGAATTGAGAATTCTTTCTTAATTCTTTTAAAATGCCCGCAAACCGAAAAGAATTTTCTTGATCCAGGGCGGCATCAACTTCGTCTAAAACGACAAATGGAGGCTTGTTAATGGCGATGACAGCGCAAATAAGAGCCAATGAAGTAAGGGCTCTTTCTCCGCCGGAAAGCGCTTCAACGTTTTTTATTTTTTTACCAGGAGGAACGGCCAAGATGTCAATTCCGTCAGCAAGAGAATTTTTATAAGATTCGTTTTCTTCCACTTCTACATCGGTTTTTTGTTCCTGAAGAACGATTTTTGCTTTTCCCCCGCCGAAAATAATTTTAAAATAACGGTCAAATTCCTGATTAATTTGATGAAAATTATTTTTGAATTGATTTTTTATTTTTTGGTCCAATTCTTGAATTATTTTATTTAATGATTTTATGCCCTGTTTTAAGTCCTCGGTTTGTGTGCTTAAAAATTCATATCGTTCACGAATATGGGGATATTCTTTTGTTACTTCGGGGTCAATGCTTCCAATTAATTCTAATTCATGTTTTAATTTATAAATTTGGACAGAAAGATGGTCTACTTTTGTAATTTCCCATTGTTTTTTTTCCGCGTTAATAATTTCCCGGCTCCGGGGTCCCATTTCTTGATTAATTTCATTTTCTAACATATCTTTTTTCGTTTCTAATCGCGCCAAATCTATTTTAAATTCATTAATTTTATACATCAATTCATTTAATTGAGATTGTTTATTTTGAATATTTTTTTGCCAATTTAAAAGTTGTTGCCGCTTCTCCCTTTCTTTTTCATTGAATTGACTTAATTCTTTGTTAAATTTTTCGGTTTCCTCGTCTAATCGTTTAATTTCTAATTGATATTTTTCTTTTTTTTCTTCCAGTTCTTTTATTTTTTTTTCTTCTAAATTTTCGTTTTTAGTTTCATTTTCAACGGGATTAAAGCGTTTTAAACATTGTTCTATTTTTTCAAATATTTTTTCCGCCCATTTCTTAATTTTTTCAAAATTTTGACCATGAAAAAGATTTTCTAAATGGTTTAAAAATTCTTTTTGATTAGACGATAATTGCTTTAAATCGGAGAAAACTATTTTTTTGTCCACTTCAAAATCAATTTTAGGCGACCATCTTTTTTCTTTTTCTTTTTCAAACATTAACTGGGCATTGACAATAGATTGTTTTTCAAGTTGTCTATTTTTTAGCTCAACGGCTTGTTTGTATTTTTCTTGAATTTTTTCATATTGATTGCCGATTTTTTCATAAACTAAACTTTCCGATTCTTTTTGGATATTATTTAACTCCTTATCAACCAAATGATGTTCTTTTTCTTTCATTTCAATTTTTTCTTTTAAAACAATAAATTGTTGATTAATGTCCTGCCAAGAAGATCCGTAATAATTTTCTTGTAATTGAATAAGTTGATTTTCAATTTCTTGACGTTTTTCAAGTTTATTAATTTGTCTGGTTAAAGAGCGAAGGTGGGGGGTAATCTCAGATAAGGCGATATTGGCTTGTTGCAGATTTATTTGACTTTTTTCTATTTTTCTAACTGCTTCGTCTTTTTTAATTTGGTATTGTTTTATTCCCGTTGCTTCATCAAAAAATTTTTTTCTTTCTACCGGCGAAGATTGCAAAATTTGATCAACTAAACCCTGACCAACAATGCTATAACTTTTTTGACCAAAATTACTTTTAGCCAAAAGAATAACAACGTCCTGCAATCGAACCCTGCTTTTATTTATCAAATATTCACTTTCGCCATTGCGGAAAATACGACGAGTAATAGTAAATTCCTTATAATCAATGGGTGCGGCCCTGTCTTCATTATTAAAAAATAGTGTGACTTCGGCTAAATTTAAATGGGTCTTTTGAAGAGACCCGGAAAAAATAATATCTTGAGATTTTTTTCCCCTTAAAGTTTTTAAACTTTGTTCACCCAGGGCCCAGCGAATTGCCTCAACTAAATTTGATTTTCCCGAACCATTTGGTCCGACGATTGAAGTAATGGTAAAGTCATTTTTTCTTGGACTAAGAAATTCTAAAACAGTCCGATGAGCAAAAGATTTAAAACCGATTATTTCTAAACACTTAAGATACATATTTATTAAACAATGAAGGAGAATTTTCCGTTTATTTTTTTTGTAAGGCCTTTTTTGCCGCCCTTAATTCGGCTTCCTGTTTGTTTCGACCTATTCCAAAGGTAATCATTTTTTCTTTTAAGAAAACGCCAACTTTAAATTTTTTTGCATGATCTGGTCCGGATTCATTGATTATTTTATAAGTAGGAGTAATTTTAAATTCACTTTGAGAAACTTCCTGGAATATACTTTTTGGGTCTTTATATGATTTATTTTCTAAAATTTTTTTTAAACAAGGGATTAAATTTTGATGAATAAATTTTTCCGCTACTGTCAATCCTTGGTCTAAATAAATTGCTCCAATTAAAGCCTCAAAAGCATTGGCCAGAATAGCATCTCGAGATCGACCGTGTTTTTCCTCCCCCTTACTAAGGTATAGATATTGATTGATTTTTAACTTCCTGGAAATTTTAGCCAGACTTTTTGTGTTAACTAGGCTGGCGCGAAAAGAAGTAAGCTCTCCTTCGGGAGAATCAAAGTTATTATAAAGAAATTTAGTAATAATTAATTCTAAAACAGCGTCTCCTAAAAATTCAAGCCTTTCATTATGTTCCAACCTAAAATTAGAATGTTCATTAATATAAGAACGATGAATCAATGCTTGTTTTAAAAGATTTTTGTCTTTAAATTTAATTTTAAGCTTTTCTTCAAGAAAAGATAATTTTTCCATTTCCATAATTATCCAAATTATGAGTTATTTTTAACAAAATAATCTCGCCGCAATTATAAAAATTCATTTTTTATAACCTAATTTTGATTTAAAGTTTGACACAATCAATTAAATCAGAGATTAAGGACGGGATAAAAGTTCTATTTCTGGAAAATTATTTTTACTAATTACTGGTTTCGCCGGTTGGCGAATTAATTTTTTTAGATGAAATTTTTATGTCTTCGTAAATAGCGCCCAAAACTCCATTGACGAATTTGCCCGAGGTTCTTTCTCCAAATGTTTTGGCAATTTCTATCGCTTCGTTAATTATCACTTTTGGCGGAGTTTGTTTTAAAAAAATTAATTCAAAAATCCCCAATCTAATGATGTTTCGGTCAACTAAAGTAATTTGTTCCAATGGCCATTGAGGGGCATATTTTTTAATATAATCATTGATTTGTGTTAAGTTTTTTACTACTCCCTCAACTAATTCTTTTGAGAAATTTTTTCCTTCAAAATTGGACGGCGCTGCTTTACGTAAATTACGTTCAATAATTTCTTCAATTTCAAGATTAATTTTTAACATGGATTTATTAAAATCCCATTCCGCTAACGCCTGTAAAGCAAATGTTCGCGCCAAATGTCTTTGGGGCATAAATTTAAATTATTTTTCTTTAGCTTTTTTTATTTCTTCTTTTCTTTTTTTCTTATCCGCCCGAGGTTGAAAAATTTCTCTATTTGAATACTTGCCACAATTCGGACAAGCATGGTGAGAAAGAAGAGGTTTTTTACACTGAGGACAAATAGATAGAATTTTGCTTTTTAACCGATTTTTATATTGTTTGACTTTTTTGCGAGATTTTGATCTTTTTTGTGTTGGTAGAGCCATAAAAATTCATTTTAACATTTTAGTCTGGTAATATTTTAGCACATTTTGGTAATGTTGCAAGCGATAAGTCTATGGATAAAAATGATGAATTAAATTTATCCACATAATTTCCCCAATTTATTAACCTTTTATAATTTGTTTTTTTAGCGATTAATGTTATTATTATTCTATAAATTAATTAGATTTTATTATGATGGAAATAAATAATAAAAAACAACTTTGGGACATTGTTTTATCGGAATTAGAATTATCAATTTCCAAGGCCAATTTTAAAACTTGGTTTCAAAATACCAGTATATCGGAATTGAAAGATAGCGGAGAAACGGTTATTGTTAATGTTCCTAATAATTTTTCCAAAAATTGGCTGGAAAAGAAATATCATCACGCCATTCTTGAAGCCCTACAAGGAGCGACAGACAATAGGGTAAAAAAAGTTTTTTATAATGTTGAACAAGTTTTTCCCGCTAAAGAACAAAAACCAATAGTAATTGATTTGGAAAAAATATCAGAAAAAGGGATGGCAAAAACTAATGGTTATGGATTAAATATTTGTTATACTTTTAAAAATTTTGTTGTTGGTAAGGGGTCAGAATTGGCTTATGCCGCTTGCCAAGCAGTGGTTAAAAATCCGGGGAAAAAATATAACCCGCTTTTTATTTATGGGGGCGTGGGACTGGGCAAAACTCATCTTCTTCAGGCAATAGGACACGCTGTTTTAGAAAAAATTCCCAAGGCAAAAATTCTTTATACTAATGCGGAAAAATTTACCAATGAATTTGTTCAAGCTATCGGCAACGGAACAATTGATAAATTTAAAAAATTTTACAGGGAATTAGATGTTTTCTTGATTGATGACATTCAATTTATGGCAGGAAAAGATAGAACACAAGAAGAATTTTTTCATACCTTTAACAGTCTTTATCAAGACGGAAGACAAATAGTGATTACTTCTGACCGTACGCCCAAGGACATTCCGGCCCTTGAAGAGCGCTTGACCTCACGGCTAGGATGGGGGTTGATTGTTGACATTACACCACCAGACATGGAAACAAGGTTAGCTATCCTGAGAGTAAAATGTCAAGAGAGAAAATGTGATTTAAGTGAGGAAATACTTCAATATTTAGCTTCTCATGTTCAAAGAAATGTTAGGGAATTGGAGGGGTCTCTTAATAAATTAATCGCTTACCAAGAGTTTCATCAAATAGAAATAGATTTATCTTTAGTAAAAAATATTTTAGTCAGTTTAGAGAGTCATGGAAAAAGAGGTTTTATCCAAAACAAGGAATTAATTGAAACAGTGGCAAATTTTTATGGGATTCAATTAAATGAAATGATTAGCTCTTCAAGAAAAAGAGAATTGGTTGCCCCGCGACAAGTTGCTATGTATTTAATGAGAGAAGAAACAAGAGCTTCTTTTCCCTTAATTGGGAAGGAATTGGGTAATCGCGACCATACCACGGCTATGCACGCCTATGAAAAAATAAAAAGAGAAATAGAAATAAACAGTCGGATTAAACAAGAAGTAGATTTGATTAAACAAAGATTGTATAATCAGTAAACCGCATTTTGCGCGGAAGTCCCAAATCATAAGTTCTAGGCCCTAAACAAATTTAAACATTCAAATCCTAAAATTCTAAAAAGTGAAATTTGGAAAAAGTGATTTTGAATTTTAGTTTTTAAATTTAGAATTCAGAATATTATTTAGAGTTTAGAAATTAGAAATTAGGGTTTGAAGTAAAGCGACCATTATGTATATTATTAAGGCTTCAGGCAAAAGGGTTAGATTTAATCCTATAAAAATTAGAAAAACCTGTTTACGCGCCGGGGCAGACCAAAATCTTGCCAATGATATTACCAATGAAGTTACGCGACATGTTTATGAAAATATGGAAACCAGGGAGATTTTAAAATTGATTTTAAAATTATTAAGACAAAAAAATCCAATTACAGCGGCGCGATATAATTTAAAAAAGGCAATTTTAGATTTAGGCCCCGCTGGTTTTATTTTTGAAGAATTTATTCTTAGGCTTTTAAGGTCTTATGGTTATCAAACTTGGTTTCCTCCCATACTTTCGGGAATTTGTACCAAACATGAAGTAGACATTATTGCCAGGTCTCCTTCAAGAGAAATTAATTCTTTAATTCAACAGGAACATAGCAAAGGAAAGATTTTTATGGTAGAATGTAAATATCACAATAAATCGGGTATTCGCTCGGGATTAAAAGAGGCTTTATATGTTTGGGCAAGATTTTTAGATTTACATGATGCCTGGCGAGAAAATAAAGGGCAGAGACTTGATTGCCCTTGGTTAATTTCTAATACAAAGTTTTCGGAGTCGGCCATTCAATACGCTCAATGTAAAAAGATGAGGCTATTGGGGTGGCAATATCCAAGAGAAAATAGTTTAGAAAGTTTAATAGAAGAAAAAAAAATATATCCCATTACCATTCTAAGGTCATTGGATCGGCAGACAAAAGAAAAACTTTTTTTCCAAAAAATAATTTTTTGTAAAGATTTGTTAATGATTAAAAACGAAACCTTAAAGAGAAAAACAAAAATTAGCGAATTAAAAATAATAAAATTGATTAACGAAGCAAAATCAATAATTGAATAAATATGTTAAATATAAATGACTTATTAAAACAAAGTCAAAAGGCAACAAATATAAAGCCAAACATTAGTTCGTCGGAAGACCAAGAAAAATTACAAAAAAAATTAATTGATATTGAATTAAAGGACAAAGAAGAAAAAATTTCCGCTCAAGCCAGACAAATAGGCATATCATATATCAATTTGGTTGATTTCCCGGTTTCGCAGGAATCCTTAAGTTTAATTCCTCAAGAAGAATCTTTAAAATATAAACTAATTTGTTTTTATCGGACCGAACAAACGGCCAAATTGGCTTCCGTTCAGCCGGATAATCCGTCCCTGGCAGAATACAGGGAACAAATAGAGGGAGGATATGGCCTGAAAACAGAACTTTATCTTATTTCTGAACATAGTTTCAATTTTGTTTATCAACGTTATGCCACTTTGCCAAAAATTAGTAAAGCCATTAAGGGAGTGGAAATTACCGCTAAAGATGTAGAATTTTTTAAAAGTAAAATAAAAACATTTAAGGATTTAAATCAGGAGATTAAAAATGCGAAAATTACTGATTTGGTTAATTTAATTATAGCCAGTTCTATTCAATCAAGGGCTTCAGACATCCACATTGAAGCCGAAGAAGAAGAAATAAAAGTTAGATTTAGAATAGACGGAGTTCTAATTGACGTTGCGGAAATTAATAAAAAATTTTGGCCACAAATCATTTCCCGTATTAAATTAATTTCCGGATTGAAAATGAATATAGTTGACCGACCACAGGATGGACGTTTCACCATTTTTTTAACAGAAGAAAAAGTTGATGTTCGTGTTTCTTGTCTTCCCACGGCTTATGGTGAAAGCGTAGTAATGAGACTTTTACGCTCTTCTGTTGCTAGTTTAAGTTTTGAACAATTGGGATTTAGAGAAGAAATCAATAATAAGTTAAAACAGCAGATAGAAAGACCAAACGGAATGGTGATTACCACTGGTCCGACTGGGTCAGGGAAAACGACTACTTTATATGCGATTTTAAATAGATTAAACAGCCCGGAGACAAAAATTATTACCTTAGAAGACCCGGTAGAATATCATTTGAAAGGGATTAATCAAAGTCAGGTTGACAAATCAAAAGATTATACTTTTGCCAAAGGGCTTCGTTCTATCCTCCGTCAAGACCCAGATGTGGTGATGGTGGGCGAAATCAGAGATTTGGAAACAGCTGAGATTGCCATTCAAGCCGCCTTGACTGGGCATATGGTTGTTTCTACTTTACACACCAATGATGCGGCCGGCGCCATTCCTCGTTTTTTATCAATGGGCGTTAAGCCTTATCTTTTAGCCCCGGCCATTAATGCGGTTATTGGACAACGATTAGTTAGAAAAATTTGTCCAAATTGTAAGCAAGAGATTGTTATTTCGCCGGGAGACATGGAAAAAGTAAAAAAAATTTTAGCGGAAATCCCCGAGAATTCCGGAATAAAGATTAACAATGATTTAAAATTTTATCACGGCAAAGGCTGTGAAATATGTCAAGGGTTAGGATATAAAGGCAGAATCGGCATTTATGAGGTTTTTATTATTGATGCAAGCATTGAAAAAATTATTTTAGGAGGAGACCTTTCAGAATATAAAATGAGAGAATTGGCCCAAAGTCAAGGAATGATTAATATGGTTCAAGACGGAATTTTAAAGGCCTTAGAAGGAACAACCACTATAGAAGAGATTTTTAGGGTAGCGGAATAATTTTTTAGAAAATAAATAAAAAACAAGGAAATAAATTTAATCCTTGTTTTTTATTCTTTAAGAAATCAATTTTGTTTTGGTCATTTGTTCTACCAGGGTTTTTACCTCTTTAATGATTAAAAGATTTTTTTCTTCTTTTTGAATTTGGTATTCCACTTCCTGATTAAAAGGAATTTTCTGTTCTGATTTCCAGTTCCTGATTTCAGCCACAATTTTTTTTATTTTCTCAAATTGAGATTCAATCTTTTTATTTATGTATTTTCTTTTCACGGCGGACCAGTTTGCCACTATCAATAACTGACTAAATTGTTCCATTGCTTTCTCTGGCAAAACCCCATTTTTTTCTATGGTCAAATTATTAAGATGAATGTTGATTTCTTCAGTGACAAAAGGAATAAAAGGATGAAGGAGTTTTAATAAATTATAAATTATAAATTTTAAACAATAAATGGTGTTATTTTTTAATTTTTTTTCCGCCATTTGAAATTTACTGATTTCTAAATACCAATCGGCAAATTCATGCCAAACAAATTCATAAAGTTCTTGCCCCGCTTCGCCGAATTGATAATCGGCGATTTTTTTTGTTATTGAATCAATAACGGAATTTAAGCGGCTAAGTATCCATCTGTCCGATAGAGTTAATGTTTTGATTTTTGAGTTTAGAATCTTGGACTTGTTTTGGATTTCTGATTTAGAATCTTGGATTTGTTTTGTTGAAATTTCAATAAAACGACTTATGTTCCAGAGCTTATTCACAAAATTTCTGGCCGCCAAAATCGTTCTTTCATCAAAGCGGATGGCCTGCTGGTCGCGGTTGGTTTGGATTATTAGACCGAGGCGGACCGCGTCGGCGCCGTATTTATCAATTAAGCCCAAGGGGTCAATGCCCGTTCCCAGCGACTTACTCATTCGTCGGCCCTCCGGATTGAGAATAGTGGCGTGAATGTAAACGGTTTTAAAGGGTATTTTTTTTAAAAATTCCAAACTTGAGAAAACCATTCTCGCCACCCAAAGATAAAGGATTCCGCGGTCGGTGGATAAAAGAGAAGTCGGAAAAAATTTGTCTAAATCGGTACCGCGAATTGGTTTACAATATTTTTTAATTTTTATTTTTGATTTTTTATTTTGAGCGCAAGCGATTGGCCAGCCCAAAGTAGCGAATGGCCAAAGAGCAGAAGAAAACCAGGTGTCTAATACGTCCTCCGATTGTTTCATCTCGCATTGTCCGCAGAATGGGCATTTTTTTGGTCGAGTCGCCGAAACAACATAATCGTTATTAATGTTTTTGATTTTTAATTTTTCCTGCCTGCCGGACAGGCAGGGATTTTTAATTTTGTTTGCTGTTTGGCAGAGCCAAATTGGCAAACGGTGTCCCCACCAGAGCTGGCGAGAAATGCACCAATCTTCAATGTTATTTAACCAATCAAGATATACCTTTTTATATCGTTCGGGAATAATTTTTATTTTATTGTTTTTAACCGCTTTAATCGCCGGTTGGGCTAATTTTTCCATTTGAACGAACCATTGGGTAGAAATTTGCGGTTCGACTGGAGTATGACAGCGATCACACAGGGAGATTTGATGCTCGTATTCTTCGGTTTTTTCCAAAAGACCCAAGATTTCCAGTTCGGCGATGATTTTTTTTCTGGCCTCAAGAGTTGAGAGGCCTTCATATTTTCCCGCCTCTTTTGACATTTTTCCGTCAGGACCAATAACATTGATTATTTCTAGATTATTTTCTTTGCCAATCTGCCAGTCGGTTTTATCATGAGCTGGCGTGATTTTTAAGGCGCCAGTGCCAAAATTAAGATCAACTAAACGATGGGCGACAATAGGAATCTCGCGGTTCATTATTGGCAAGATAACTTTTTGGCCGACTAACTTTTTATATCTTTCTTCCTTGGGATTCACGGCCACGGCCGCATCTCCCAGCATTGTTTCTGGTCGAGTAGTCGCTACCGTAATAAATTTTTGGATTTTAGGTTTTGAATTTAGATATTGTTTGGAATTTGGAAATTGGAATTTGGAATTTTCAAGCAACGGGTATTTAATATACCACAAGGCACCTTTTTCTTCTTGGTATTTCACTTCAATGTCGGAGATAGCCGTGGCGCAACGGGGACACCAGTTGACGATCCGAGGACCCCGGTAGATGTAGCCTTTTTTGTAATAATTGATAAAAGCGGTTTGTACGGCCTGTTCGTATTCTTTGTCCAAGGTGAATCTACTCCGAGACCAATCACAGGAACAACCAAGTTTTTTTAATTGTTCTAAGATTAGGTTGCCATATTTTTCCTTCCACTGCCAGACTCTTTCTATAAATTTATCTCGGCCGAGTTGATGGCGAGTCAATCCTTCTTTAGAGATTTTCTTTTCTACCACGTTTTGGGTGGCAATGCCGGCATGATCAATTCCCGGCAACCAAAGAGTTTTTTTGCCCCGCAGGCGGTAGTAGCGGGTTAAAATGTCCTGAATTGTGTTATTCAGGGCGTGTCCCATATGCAGGGAACCGGTGATGTTGGGCGGAGGGATGGAAATAGAATATTTTTTTCTTCTTTTGCCCGGTAGTCGGTCTGGATTAAAAAATCCGCTCTTTTCCCAGAGTTCGTAAATTTTCGTTTCGCAATTTTTTGGCTCGTATTGTTTATCCATTGTTTTCACAAAATAATTCTAATTTACGAATTTATCCGAATGCTACGAATAATTTATAATTAATTATTTTATTAGGGACATTCGGGTATATTTGGATTTTTCGGATTATTTTATTCTTATTACTCTTTCATTTTTTTTCCCCCCAAACTTTATTTTAACAGAAATCTTGTCTTTTGGCAAAATATCTTTCACTTTTTCCCCCCATTCAATCACAACAATCGCATTTTTCTTTTCCAGATAATCTTCAATGCCAACGTTAATTAATTCTTGACTAGAATTTAAACGATAGGCGTCTACATGAACTAAATTTTGAATTTTGCATTGTAATTTTGCATTTTGATTTTTGAATTTTGAATTGATTTTGTATAATTTCATCAAAACAAATGTCGGACTGTTGATAATTTGTTCAATTTTCAGTCCTTTTGCTAAACCTTTAATGAATACGGTTTTTCCCGCGCCTAAATCGCCGGTTAAACCGATAACTTCTCCGCCTTGGAGTTTTTCCGCGAATTTTTTACCTAAATCAAATGTTTGTTTTTCCGAATAGGTTGGGGTAATTGACATAATATTGCCTGTTATTTTAAGAGTGGTAAACTTAAGAAGCAAAGACATTATACTTAAAATTCGTTTAATAGGCAACGAGAAGTCAATATTACTTCAATAAAAAGGGACCTTCAATAAAAAGGGGACTTATAAAAAGGGGACTGTCCCCTAAAAATACCATCCTAAAATCATTACTAGAAGCGGGTTGTAAGACAATTTTTAAAAAATAGTCGAATATCGACTACGGGACCAAAAGGGGTTGTTTCTCAAATATGTAATACAATACGATTTAGTTTAAATAGTTTAAATTTGCATAACAAGGGATAAAAGAAAAATTGTTCAGCTTGCAATTTTCCCGAATTTTTCTTTTACTTCGTTCCAAAAAAACTTCGGAGGTTCCTGACGTTAAGCAAAATAAAAAAGTTCGCTTATAATATAAATAAAACCAATTAAACATTTATGGAGAAATATTTTTTTCTACTGATAATGGGATTTTTTTTAGCGGGGTGCACGACCTCTCAAATTGAAAACAGGGAAAATAAAATTCCCGTTGATAGCCAATCTCAAATTTACCATGAAATAGAAACAACTCTTACAAGTGAAACCGTTGATGATATTTTCACACTAATCAGAAAAGAAATAACCCGACTTCAAAAACAAGGAAAAAATTTTTGGTATAACCAAAATCATGAAATCCAGGGACGAACGCCAATGTATCACTTGCAATACAAAATTGAATGTAGAAATGGCACAAAAGATAATTGTTCAATAGTTGGCTTGCAAGCATATAAAAATAATCTACCACCGGAATTTAAAGTGGCTGAATGTGGTCCAGATAATTGGTGTTTAATAATTAACCCTGAATTTAGAAAAGATTTAATAAATAATATTAATATTAAACAAACAGCAGAATCTTATGGTTTTAGTAAGGACGTTTATACTATTGGAAACATCAAAGGCGACGACAATTATTCTATTTTTAAAAATGAGCAAGAAATTTTTTCCCATAAAATGTATTTCGGAGCGGAAAGTGTTATTGAAGATGCAAGCATGATACTAAATTCACCCGCATTCACTTTTTACGATCTCAAGGAGTGGAAGGATAAGAATACGCCAATTGTGGAGCGAAATATTTGGTATAATGATGAAACGATCAATGAGAAATATTTAGTTGAAGCAAGTTCACATTTATTTGCATATAAAGACAATATAGGATTCGTAGGTGAAAAAGATGAAAAAAAATTTTTTTTCTTTAATGGTCAAAAAATTTCTCGGGATTTTGATGAAATAAGAACTAACAGCTGTTGTGCGATTTTTGCTTATCCAATTGAACTCGATAAAAATGGAATTTTATTTTTTCTTGCAAAAAGAGGAGAAAAATATTTTTTTGTTGAGATTAATTTGAATCACTATTTGAAATAACCGTTTTTTACATCACCCAACACGGCATATACGACCACATTCCTCGCGCCTCGTCGTTTTATAAAAAGGGGACTGTCCCCTAAAAATACCATTCTAAAATCATTACTAGAAGCGGGTTGTAAGACAATTTTTAAAAAGTAGTCGAATATCGACTAATTTAATAAAATGCCCCGAAAAACAAGGGAAAAAATTATTACTAATGGTGCTTTATATCACATAGTTTGTCGTGGTGTTAATCAACGATGTATTTTCCGAGCACCACAGGATTATAAGAAATTTTTGACGATTTTGAAAAGGGCAAAAAAAATGTTTGGTTTTTATCTTTATTCCTATAATTTACTTCCAAACCATTTTCATTTATACGTAGAAGTCGGCGAAGTTGTCGTTTCCAAGATAATGCATTACATTAATAGTTATTATGCAGGATATTTTAATAGAAGATATAAAAGAAAGGGCCATTTATTTCAGGATAGATTTTATGCCTCTCTAATAAATACAGAATCTTATTTTTGGGCGGTTAGCGCCTATATTGATCTGAATGCTTTACGGGCGGGGCTTTGTAAAAAATTAGAAGATTATCTTTGGAGCAGTTTTTCGGTTTATTTTCAAAAGGAATACAATGATGATTTAATTGATAGAAATCGTTTTTTGGAATATAGCGGAGAAAGAGAGATAGAAGGACTTCGTCAGGATTATATAGAATTTGTTAAAGAGGAATCCAAAAATCCCCCAAAGCCGAAATTTATTAAGAACGAAAGATTTATTTAATCCGAGTAGTCGAAATAGTTCTAAATTTTAAAAAACGCCCTAAAATTCTCTTCTAGAGCAAGTTTGCGGAGAGAGAAAGGGGGGGGGCGGTCCCTAAATCCCCGTTATAAATGATAATATTATAGACATTGCAAATATACAAAATTAAGGAAGAGCCTTTAATATAAAACTTAATAAATTTTAATTTTTTTTTGGATTATGACCGGAATTTATCAACAACTAGAAATCCCTAACGGAGACAAGGCAACTTCTATCACTGAGACAGAGGGCGAATATATTTACAATTTTCTTAAGGATAATAATCTAAAAAAAACACTTGAGGTGGGATTTGCTTACGGTTGTTCAACGGCTTATATCATTTCTGCAACTAAAAGCATTCACTATGTCATAGATCCTTCACAAGGACTATATTTTAATCTTGGTTTGGAGAATATGGAAAAATTGGGCCTGAAAAAGTATCTTAATCTTAAAAATGATTTTTCACACAATGTTTTACCGGGGTTACTGAAAAAGAACGTAAAAATAGATTTTGCTTTTATTGATGGAGGCCATAAATTTGATGACATTTTTATTGATTTTTATTACATTGATTTATTGCTAAATCATAAAGGATACATACTTTTTCACGATTCATGGATGAGGTCTACACAGTATGTGGTTTCTTGGATAAAAAACAATAAGAAAAACTATAAAATAGTCAAAACGCCAGTTAACAGTTTGACGTTAATCCAAAAATTAGGGGAAGATGTTAGAGAATGGTGTCACTTCAAAGATTTTTTTATTATTAAAAGGGGATTATTTCTGAAAAATGTTTTTCTAAAATTTTTATCAGCATTAGGTTTTGGGCGATTTTTCAAAAATAGTTTACCGGACAAAAAGAGGAACAATCTTAATGGAAAATAAGATATATAATATAATAATAAAAAAATATGTTACAAGAATTTAAAAAATTTGCTTTAAAAGGAAATGTGATTGATATGGCAGTCGGCGTAATTATTGGTGGCGCCTTTGGAAAAATAGTTAGCTCCCTGGTCACGGACGTTATTATGCCGCCAATCGGCTTGCTTTTGGGAGGCATTGATTTTTCAAACTTGATGCTTGTTTTAAAAAAGGCGTCAGAAACGGCTCCGGCAATTACGATTAATTACGGAATTTTCATTAATACGATTATAGATTTTATAATCATTGCTTTTTCTATTTTCATTGCCGTTCATTACTTTGGCAAACTGAAAAAGAAAGAAGAAAAAGAACCCGTTAAGCCGCCAGAGGAAATAGAAATTCTCAAAGAGATAAGAGATTCTCTTAAAAAGTGATTATTAATTGACTAACTTCGTTTTTATGAGAAAAAAAATTTTGATTTTAAATCAGAATCAAGTTAAAAAAATCATTCCTTTAGAGGAAATTAGAAAGGTGATCGGGAAAGTAGAAAGAGCCTTTGACAGTTACGGTCGCCAGAAAGTCCAGATGCCGGCAAAAAATTATTTATATTTTAAAAAATATCACGGTGATTTGCGGGTTATGCCTTCTTTCGCTCCAGAACTGGACATGGCGGGGACAAAAATAGTTAACGTCCATCCGGAAAATCCGAAAAAGGGATTAGCCACAGTCATGGCCGCTATTATTTTAAATGATGCCAAAACCGGCCGGCCTGTCGCTTTACTGGATGGCACTTACATCACCGGCATGCGAACCGGCGCCGCTGGCGGTGTGGCGACGAAATATCTGTCTCGCAAAAACGCTGAAACCTTGGGCGTAGCAGGAGCTGGAGTCCAAGCCCTGTTCCAGATCGCCGCCATTTGCCAAGTCAGGAAGATAAAGAGAATTTTTGTTTCCGACATCAACCAGAAAAAGATAAATTGGTTGGCCAATCAACTGAAGCCCTTAAAACTGAAGGTTCAGGGCGTTTCTTTGAAAGAGGCGGCCGAGCAGGATATTTTAGTGACAGTTACGCCTTCGGAAAAACCGATTATCAGGAAAGAATGGATTAAACCCGGAACTCACATCAACGCCATCGGCGCCGATGCCCAGGGAAAAGAAGAACTGGATCCCATGATTCTGAAAAAAGGCAAGATTTTCATCGACGACTGGGCACAGGCCAGTCATTCCGGAGAGATAAACGTGCCTTTAAAAAGGGGAATAATCAGGGAAAAGGATATTTTTGCCTCTTTAGGACAGGTGGTTAGCGGAAAATCAGTGGGAAGAAAAAATAATAGGGAAGTCACGGTTTTTGACTCCACCGGCCTGGCGATTCAGGACCTGTTCACTGCGGAGCTAGTTTACAGGATGGCCCTAAAGAAAAAAATTGGTAAAAGAGTGGATTTAATCAATTAGATAAGATATAGATTTGAGATAGAGTTAAAATAAAAACTGAGAATTTGTTTCTCAGTTTTTATTTACGTATTAAGACTACAGGCTTAGGTTTGGATCGATTTTTACGTCTTTCCACCCGTTCTTCAGTCCCTTTTTTTGTTTCAGCGAAAGCATGCCGTATCTTATAACTCCGGCGGCGGCAATCATGGCGGCGTTATCAGTACAAAGATTGTTCGGGGGAACCAAAAAATTCCGTTGCGGGGACAGTTTTTCCACGCTGTCCCGCAGTTGTTCCCTTAATTCGCGGTTCGCCGCTACTCCGCCGGACAGAAAGATGCTTTTGGCCTGATGTTTTTTTACCGCCTTAATGGTTTTATAAATTAAAACGTCAATGATTGCTTGTTGCGTTTCAGCACAGACATTTTTAATAAAGTCTTTATTTTTTATTTTATTCTTATTTTTTTTAACTAGATAAAGAACAGCGGTTTTGAGACCGGAAAAACTGAAATCAAAATCATTGGATTTTATCATCGGTCGTGGCAGGGAGATATGGAATTTGGTATTTGAAATTTGAGATTTCCATTGACGGGCATACTCGGCAATGGCTGGGCCTCCTGGATAGCCGAGATTGAGCAATTTAGCGACTTTGTCAAAACATTCGCCGGCCGCGTCATCTCTGGTTTGGCCAATTCTTTCATACTTCCCCATTTTTTTTATTAAGCCGAGTTCAGTATGTCCGCCGGAAACAATCAAACTCACCGCAGGAAATATATGTTTCGGGCTTAGGACTTCGGATTTGGGATTTCCGCTAATTGGCGGAAGCCAATTAGCGGCAAGGTGCCCCTCTAAATGATTGATGCCAATTAGAGGTTTCTCAAAAAGATAAGACAAAGTTTTAGCTGTTTCCACGCCAACTAATAAAGAGGTAATTAGTCCTGGACCGCGAGTAACGGCAATTAAATCAATATTTTTTAGGTTGATTTCTCGGCTAATTTTTTTGATTATTAAGGGCATATTTTTAAGATGGGCGCGGGCGGCGATTTCCGGAATGATTCCACCGTATCTTCGGTGGATGGGAATCTGTGAGGAAACCAAATTGGAAATTATTTTGAAACGATTATTCTTATATTCCAAAAGGGCGGCTGATGTTTCGTCGCATGAAGTCTCAATACCCAAGATAATAAATTTTTGTTTGTTATTCATAGCAATGCTTATTTTAACAGATTTTTTTACTTTGACAAATTCTGTTAAAATGTTAGAATATTTAACTGTTAGAATGATTCTTATTTTTGGCCCCGTCGTCTAGTGGTTAGGACACCAGGTTTTTCCGCCAAAGGCGGACCTCCGCCAGTAGGCGGACAGGCTGCCCCTGGCGGGCATCCTGGTAACAGGAGTATGTATTATTTATATATCCTAAAAAGTTTAAAGGATTCAGGTTATTATATTGGTATGACTGATGACATTGGAAAAAGATTAAAAGAGCATAACGCCGGCAAAACAAAATCCAATAAAAACAGAAGACCGTTTATTATGATGTATAGGGAGGAGTATGATAGTAAATCAGAAGCAAGGAAAAGGGAAATAAGGTTAAAAAAATATTATCAAGAAAGAAAAAATTTGCTTAATAAGTTAGGATTCAATTTGAAATAATATTAAGGCCCCGTCGTCTAGTGGTTAGGACACCAGGTTTTCATCCTGGTAACAGGAGTTCGATTCTCCTCGGGGCTATTTTTATTTTGACAAAAACTCAGGAAGATGATAAGATGATAAAATAACATATTATTTGTTAATCAAAAATTATATGAAGATAAAAGTATATACGTCTCCGGCGTGCCTTTATTGTCATCAATTAAAGGATTTTTTAAAAGAAAAAAAAATTGAATTTGAAGAGATTGATTTAAGCAAAAACCAAGAGATGATAGATGATTTTATCAAAAAAACCGGACAAATGGCTGTGCCGGTTACAGAAATTGATGGAGAAATGATTTTAGGCTTTGATTTGTCAAAAATTAAAGAAAAATTAAACATTGAATAAATATGTTAAAATTTAAAGAAGTAAAAAATCATCCTCAGGTTTTGGAATTTATTAGACAAACTGAAATTTCAATGGATGCTTTAGGTTATACGGAACATGGCTTAAGACATGCTAATTTAGTTTCCCGTCGAGCTCAAATGATGGCTAAAGAAATAGGATTAAGTAAAAGAGGACAGGAGATATCTGCTATCGCCGGATTTTGTCATGATATGGGAAATTTTTTAGGCCGTTCACGTCATCATTATTGGGGCGCGCTTTTGTTCCATCAGATTTTTTCCACTAAAGGCGGATTCACCTCCGGCGGGGAAGAAAATTTTTCTTCCAAGGAATTAAGTCACATCATGCAGGCAATCGTCAATCATGATAAATATACCATGAAATTAACAAATCCAATTTCCGCCATTGTGGTTATTGCTGATAAGTCAGATGTTAATCGTTCAAGAGTTAGAGATTTGTCAAAAAATGAACTTAAAACCGATATTCATGATAGGGTAAACTATGCCGCCACCAAATCGGACTTAAAAGTTAATCGGCAAAAAAAACAAATTATTTTGACCATTAAAATAGATCGTAAATATGTCCCGATTATGGAATATTTTGAGATATTTACCGAGAGAATGACCTATTGTCGTCAGGCTGCTGATTTTTTAGGTTATAAATTTAATTTAATAATCAATAATTTTAAGTTGTTATAAAACAAAACAAATTTACGAATAACCAGTGGATTTAGAAATAAATTTATGAAGAGAGAAGAGGCCTTAAAATTAATTCATAAAAAAATAAAGAACGATAATTTAATTAAACATTGTTTAGCCGTAGAGGCGGTAATGAAGGAATTGGCAAAATATTTTAAGGAAAATGAAGAAAAATGGGGATTGGCTGGTTTATTGCACGACATTGATTACGAACAAACAAAAGATAATCCGCAAAAACACAGTTTATTGGGAGCGGAAATTTTGCAGAGTTATAATTTTGAACCGGAAATTATCAGGGCGATTAAATGCCACAATGAAATTCACGGCTTAGCCAGAGAAGATAGTATTTCTCGCGCTCTTTTTTGCGCTGACCCCATCACTGGTTTGATTGTTGCCGCTACCTTAGTTTTGCCTTCTAAAAAAATAAAAGATTTGTCAAAAGAAAACATTTTAAATCGTTACAAAGAAAAAGGATTTGCTAAAAGCGTTAATCGGGAGACGATTGCCACCTGTCAAGAATTAAATTTATCTTTAAATGAATTTGTAGAAATTAGTCTGCGAGCCATGCAAAAAATTTCAGAGATATTGGGATTATAGTTATTAATTTATGTTGGTTTGCCAATCAATTGAAAAAAATATAAAAAAAGCAAGAAAAATTCTTAAAAACGGGGGAGTTATTATTTATCCGACAGACACCCTTTATGGATTAGGGGCGGATATTTTTAATAGAGAAGCAGTAGAGAGAATTTTCAGAATAAAGGAGAGAGACTTTAAAAAGCCCCTTTCTATAATGGTTTCCAGCTTAAAACAAATTAAAAATTTAGCTTGGGTTAACCAAAAACAGGAAAAATTAATAAAGACGATTTTACCCGGTCCCTTTACTGTTCTTTTAAAGAAAAAGAAAAAAATTCCTTATAATATCACGGCTGGTTCGGAAAAAGTAGGATTGCGTATTCCAGCTTCAAAAATTTGTCGTCAATTAAGCAAAGATATGCCCATTACCACCACCAGCGCCAATGTTTCCGGTTTTCAACCAGACCTGAATATTAATAAAATAGCTAAAAAATTTAAAAATCAAACAGATTTTATATTAAAAGGCGAAAGACTTAGTGGTCAACCCTCCATTATCATTGATTTGACCGAAGAACCTTTTACAATTTTTAGATTTTAAATGTCTTTAGAGAGAGCAAAAAAAATTGACGAATTAATAAAAAGGGAAATGAGTAGAATTTTTCTTAAAGAAATAGAACCCCCGGAAGGTTCTTTGATTACTATTACTCAAGTAGAAACCAGCCAAGATTTGTTAGAATCTAAAATTTGGGTGAGTGTTTTCCCCATTTTTTTTGCTAAACAAATTTTAAAAGAAATAAATAAAAAAATCGGCCATTTACAGGGACTGTTGAATCGTAGATTAATCATTTATCCTCTGCCAAGAATAAGATTTGTTCTTGATCAAACAGAAGAAAGGGCCAGTAAAATAGAAAAGATTTTTGATAAGATTAGAAAATAAGACCATCTTGGGTTAAACCTTGATTTATGAGCTAGAATTTATATTGACATCAAATTTATTAATCTGGAGTATGGGTTTAGTGAGGAGTTTATCCACTTTGTAAATTTGACAACCATTTATATCCTGATATACTTTATTAAAGTAAAATAAAATATAATTATTAATTTATATATGTATCTCGTTCCAACAGTTATTGAAAAATCTACACAAGGAGAACGAGCTTATGATATATATTCTCGGCTTTTAAAAGAAAGAATAATTTTTCTCGGAGATACGATTACCGATGATGTTGCCAATATTGTTATTGCTCAACTTTTATTCTTGGCTAGTGAGGATAAAAATAAAGATATTAAGCTCTATATTAATACTCCCGGAGGATCGGTAACGGCCGGTTTAGCTATTTATGACACTATACAATATGTTAAACCAGATGTAATGACCATTTGTGTCGGTTTGGCCGCTTCTATGGGAGCAGTTCTTTTGTCCGCCGGAGCAAAGGGCAAACGATTGGTTTTACCCAACGCAGAGGTAATGTTGCATCAAGTTATGGGTGGAACAGAAGGCCCGGCGGCGGATATTAAAATTAGGGCGGAACACATTTTGACCATTAGAGATCAAATCAACAGAATCCTCGCCAAGCATACAGGACAATCATTAAAAAAAATAGAGAAAGATACAGACCGCGATTTTTATATGTCAGCCGAACAAGCAAAAAAATATGGTTTGGTTGACAAAATTATCAGCAGATAAATTATTTTATTTTAATATATTTTTAAAAGCCAAATTATTTTGGCTTTTATTTATTAATTTTATTAATTAATTTGTTTCTATGTTAAACTATATTTTTATTGCCACGGGTTTTATTGTTGGAGCCCTGATTGGTTGGTTTTTCCGTCGTTTGATGGGTCAAAAAATGACTGAATCAGCAGAAGCTAAGGCTAAGGATATTTTGGCTAAAGCTAAAATTAAACAACAAGAAATATTTTTTAAAGCCAAAGAAGAATCATTAAAATTTATAGAAAAAGTGAAGAAGGAGGAAATGGAAAGAAGAAGGGAGTTAAATATTTTGGAAGACCGCTTAGATAAAAGACAGGCGCTTTTTGAAAAAAAGATTTTTGAATTAGAATCAAGACAAAAGGATTTATCTGAAAAGGCCAATCGCCTAGAAAACGCTAAAGAAAAAATAAAGCAACTTTATGAAGAAGCAAAACAAGAATTAGAAAGAATTTCAGGAATGAGCGAAGAAGAAGCAAAACAATTTCTTTTAGAGAATATAGAAAAGAAAATGAAAGACGATGTTTTGGGAAGAATAAAAAAATTGGAAAAATATGGAGCGGATGAAATTGAGAAAAAAACAAAAGAATTGATTACCGGTGTGATAGAAAGATACGCTTCAGCACATACAGCCGAAACAACCACGGCCACTATTTCCATTCCTTCTGATGAAGTAAAAGGGAGAATTATTGGAAGAGAAGGGAGAAACATTAAAGTGGTTGAACAATTAACTGGGGCGGAGATTATTGTTGATGATACCCCGGAAACGGTTTTTGTTTCAGCTTTTAATCCAATCCGGCGTCAGCTTGGAAAATTGGTTTTGGAAAAATTGGTTAGTGACGGACGAATTCAACCCTCAAGAATAGAAAGAATTGTGGAAGAGACAAAAATTGAACTAGCCAAAGATATCAGAAAGGCGGGAGAAGACGCGCTTTATCAAACCGGAATTGCCGGATTAGACCCAAAGCTTATTCAGCTTTTGGGTCGGTTAAAATATCGCACTAGTTATGGGCAAAATGTTTTGATTCATTCTATAGAGGTGGCTCATTTATCCGCAATGTTGGCTCATGAATTGGGGGCAGATGTCGCGGTAGCCAAAAAAGCGGGATTGGTTCATGACATTGGAAAAGCGATTGACTTTGAAGTACAGGGCACTCATCCGGAAATTGGCAAAGATTTAGGTGAAAAATACGGACTTTCCAAAGAAGTCATCATTCCTATCGCTACTCACCATGAAGATCATCCGCCGACACTGGAGGCTATTATTGTAAAAGTTGCTGATGCTATTTCCGGGGCCAGACCAGGGGCGAGAAGGGACACCTATGAAGAATATTTAAAACGCCTGGAGGAATTAGAGGTTTTAGCTAAAGGTTTTTCAGGAGTAGAAAGAGCTTATGCTATTCAAGCGGGGCGTGAATTAAGAGTTTTTGTTCTTCCTCAAGAGATTGATGATTTGGGCGCTTATAAATTAGCCCGAGAAATAGCCGATAGAATTGAAGAGGAGTTAAGATATCCAGGAGAAATTAAAGTGACCGTTGTTAGGGAAAACAGAGTTACGGAATACGCCAGATAAACCATTAGAACACAGCAACATTGAAACATGAAGCACGGCATAGAAACCATAAGATTAGGTGTCCAATATCTATATGATAGCAAAATTAATACACACTGGGCTAATTTAAATATTTGTGATATAATAAACTTAAAAATTGAAACGTAAAATAGAAATTAAAGAAATTTTTGTTTTTTAATACGTCATTTTGATTTTTGATTTTTTAATTTTAAATTTAGTGGAGCGCCTATGCCCAAAAGAACATATCAACCAAAAAAAAGAAAAAGAGCTAAAACACATGGTTTTCGTAAAAGAATGCAAACCAAGGCCGGAAGAAATGTTTTAAAGAAAAGAAGAGCAAGGTCAAGAAAAAAATTGACGCCTTGATTTTATGTTACCCAAGAAATATCGCTTGGTTAAAAATAATGATTTTGCGAGAGTAGCGCAAAAAGGGAAAATGATTTTTGGTCAAGAAGTCAGTTTAAAATGGATTAAAAATGATCTAAATTATTCTCGTTTTGGCATTACGGTTTCTTTAAAAGTTGATAAAAGGGCGGTAATGCGCAATAAAATCAAAAGAAGAATTAGGGCCATTTTAAAAAAATATTTACTACAGTTTGTTTTAGGGTATGATTTTTTAATTCTCACGCGACCAAAGATTAAAGAATTAGATTTTCAACAAATAGAAAGCGCAATTTTAAAAATTTTTAAAAAAGGAGGATTAATTCAATAAAAATGGCATTTACTTGGTTAAAGCTGTTGGTTTTAAAATTAATTCGTCTTTATCAAAAAACACTTTCTCCCGACCATGGACCGTTTTCTTTGTTACATCCTTGGCCCGGTGTCTGTAAGTTTCAGCCGACTTGTTCGGAATATGCCTATCAGGCCATTGAGAAATACGGACTCATAAAGGGAGGGATTAAAGCAGTTGGAAGAGTTTTTCGTTGTCATCCTTGGGCCAAGGGAGGATGGGACGAACCATAAAAGTTTAAAATTTAAAAAATTTTTACATTGTCATTTTGCATTTTGAAATTTATATTTTGCATTTGACTGAGCATTGGCGAGAAAATATGATTGAATTTTTTAAAACAATTCTTTATCAACCATTATTAAACCTTTTGGTGGTTTTCTATAATTTAATTCCGGGTCATGATTTAGGAGTGGCTATTATTTTTTTGACTTTGATAGTCAAATTAATACTTTTTCCTTTATCTCGCCAATCAATTAAAGCCCAAAAATCATTAAAGGATTTACAACCAAAGATAGAAGAAATTAAAAAAAAGTACGCCAACCAAAAAGACAAGCAAGCACAGGCAATGATGATGATTTATAAAGAAAATAAAATAAACCCCCTTTCTTCTTGTTTGCCTTTATTAATTCAATTTCCTATTTTAATTGCAGTTTTTCAAGTTTTCCGCGTTGGGCTAACAAACGCTTCTTTACCCATTTATTCTTTTATTCATAATCCCGGAACTTTAAATGTTATGGCTTTTGGTATTTTAAACCTATCTAAGCCGAATTTTATTTTAGCTTTAGTCACAAGTGTTCTTCAATATTTACAGATAAAAGTTTTAGCCGACAATCAGCCAGTTAAAGAAATGATTAAACAAAAAGAAGCCAAAGATGAAAACATGATGTCTATTATGAATAAACAAATGAAATTTATGATGCCGATAATGACTTTTTTTATTGGTTTAACCCTGCCTAGCGGTTTAATGCTTTATTGGTTGGTTAGCGTTTTAATCACGATTTTTGAACAAAAAATTGCTTTTAAAAAAAAAGTTGCAATTTAATATGGAGTCGGTTCAAATAATTAATTTGCCAGTTTATACTCAATCCGGTCATTGTTTGGGACGGGTTGTTGACTTAGAAATTAATAACGAATCATATCAGATTCAAAAAATTTTAGTTAAGAGTAGCAATCCCTTTAAAAATTTATTTCAAGGATGTTTAATTATTGACGTCAATCAGATAATTTTCGTTTCTCGTAAAAAAATATTAGTAAAAGATATTTTAAAAGAAATAAAAGAATTGGCTTCTGACCCTGCGAGTTAAACATTTTATATGTCCTTTTTTATTGCTATTTTTAAATCAACGTTTTATAAAGCATTAATTAATGTTCTTTATTTTCCGATTTGGTGGTATTCTTTTGGTCTTAAAAAAAGAATAACTGAATTTAGACAAGGAACAATCAATTTATTTCGTAACTTAGCCTTAAAACTGATGATTACTCATCTTTTTAAGCCCATGTTTGGAGAACGTTCAAAATCAGGGAGAATTATCAGTTTTTTTATGCGCTTGATTCTTTTGGTCTGGCGTCTTTTTTTGTTTGTTTTGGGAACGGTCAGCCGGTTCGCTTTATTAGTCATTTGGATAATATTGCCGATTATTGCAATGTGGCAAATTATTGTTTTACTAAAATAAACAATAAAAATCATTTTGTTTTGAATTTAATAAAGTATTTATGGAGTTTATCATTTGTCCTATTTGTAAAGGCAGGGGGCAGGCACAGAAAAATAAATGCCCAAATTGCCATAACCGTGAAGTTTATGCTTGGTTCGGCGGCCATCTTTTGTTTTTAGATAAAATTTTTGATCGACCGGAAGTAATAGGCAATTTTCTAAATAAAATTTTAAAAATTATTATTAAAATTTTATTGATTTTTTTGGGGCTTTGGGGCATTCTTATTTTGGCTAAAATCATCTTAGAATTTCCGGGAGTAGTCGCTCCGGAATTTATTATCAATGGGTTAGACCAAATTTACATTTTAAATTTTAAATCAGAAAAACTTCTTTTAATATTTTGGACATCAATTTTAACGGATTGTTTTTTTATTTATATTTTAGAGAAAGAACAAGGCAAAAAAAGGAAGAATTGGCCCAAATCTTTTAGAACAGACGTTAAGATTCCCGACACTTGGGAGCAGGCTCATCGTTTGGCGCGAAAATTTAAAATAGATATTGCTAATGTTTTTTCTCAAGAATCCGTTAAAGTTGTTCAAAGGGCCAGGAAATTAGCCCATAAGTTAAAACATCAGCAAATTGAACCAATCCATTTGTTGGTTGGTTGTTTACAAATTTTAGAAACCGCCTCAGTAATCAATCGTTTAGGTTTAAAATGGGACGCCTTAAATAATAAAATAGCTAAAGTTTTGAGTAGAATCCCCAAGAAAAAAAAGAAAAATATTTTTTATAGTCTGGAAGCACAAAAAGTTCTTTTAATGGCTTATGGTTTAGCGGGAGAAAATAAAAGTAATAGCCTATCATCCTTAGAAATATTACAGGCTTTGGTTGAATTTGAGGGTCCGGTTAAGGAGATTTTTTATGATTTTGAAGTTGGTTTTAATGAAATAAAAAATGTTTGCCTTTGGATTGCCGTCTATAAAGAATTGAGAACTTATCAAAATCATTTTTTTCGGCAGGCAAAATTTAAACCAAAAGGGCCGATTAATCGTTCTTATACGGCCATTGCCACGCCAAACCTGGATACGCACAGTCAAGATTTAACACAATTGGCTCGAAGTGGCTATTTGGGAATTTGTACGGACCGAGACGAAGAAACAGAACAAATTTTTCAAGCAGTAGAAAGCGGCCGGACGGGCGTAATTTTAGTTGGTCAACCTGGAGTGGGGAAAACCACGATTATCAATGGTTTAGCCAGAAGAATGGTGTCGGAGGATGTCCCTCGGATTTTACAGGACAAAAGGCTGGTTAGCCTTGATTTGCCAAGTTTAGTGGCCGGTGCTTCGCGACCGGGAGAAATTGAACAAAGATTGCAGATTATTTTGAGCGAAGTTGCTCGCTCAGGCAATATTATCCTTTTTGTTAAAGACATTCATAATATGATTGGAGTTAAAACAACCGAAGGAGAACTGGATATTTCAGAAATTTTGGTTAGCATTTTAAAACAGAATTTATTTTTTATTCTTGCCACTTCTACGCCAGGGGAATATCGGCGTTTAATTGAAGGCCAATCTTTAGATGAAGTTTTTAAAAAAATAAACGTGGAAGAGCCGGGAAAAAATATAAGCATTCAAATTTTAGAAACGCAAGCTGCGTTTATTGAGGCTAAAGAAAATATTTATTTTTCTTATAATGCCTTAAATCAAGCAGTTGATTTATCAACGCGTTATTTGCACGAGCAATTTTTGCCCCAAAAGGCCATTAATCTTATAAAAGATGCGGCAATTGCGGTTAAAAACAAAAGAGGCAAAAAAAGTATTGTTCAGGGTGAAGATATCGCCAGTTTGGTAGCGGAAAGAACAAAGATTCCGGTTAATAAGATTACGGAGAAAGAAACGGAAAAATTATTGAATTTGGAAGACCAGATTCACCAGCGCTTGATTGACCAGAATGAAGCGGTTGGTATGGTTTCCTCGGCTCTAAGGAGAGCGAGAACAGAGTTGAGAAGCCAGAAAAAACCGATTGTTAATTTGCTTTTTCTTGGACCAACTGGCGTAGGAAAAACAGAATTGGCAAAGACCGTAGCAGATGTATATTTTGGAGATGAAAACAGAATGATTCGTTTAGATATGAGTGAATATCAAGAGAAATCAAGTATTAATCGTTTAATTGGCGTTCCAGGAGGAGAAAAGGGAGGATTACTAACCGAAGAAGTTCGCTTAAATCCTTCTTCTATTCTTCTGCTTGATGAAATAGAAAAGGCCCACCCTGATATTTTAAATGTTTTTTTACAAGTAATGGACGATGGTCGATTGACTGATGCCTTGGGCCGGACTATTGATTTTACCAATATGATTATTATCGGGACATCAAACGCCGGTACGGATTTTATTCAAGAAGAAATCAATAAACAAACATCAGTAGAAATAATTACCGAAATTCTAATCAGGGAAAAATTAAAACCATATTTTCGTCCGGAGTTTTTAAATCGTTTTGATGGTGTGATTGTTTTTAAACCATTAGGGATGGAAGAAATAAAACAAATTGCCAAGTTGCTCTTGAAGAAATTAACTAAACAACTGGAAGAAAAAGGCATTATTCTAAAAGTAACAGAAGAAGCTGTTAAAGAACTGGCTGAAGAAGGTTTTGATCCGGCCTTCGGCGCTCGACCGTTAAATAGAGTAATTCAGAATAGAGTAAGCGACATTTTAGCAAAATCCCTTTTGACCGGCAAGATTAATCGTCGGGACGTGGTGGTTTTAGAAAAGGGAGGGAAAATGAGAGTGGAAAAGGCAGAGAGTTTATAGAAATTTATTTATTTCGGAGATTGAAAAATTAAGCTTGAAGCCGATTGATTAGAAGAAGAAGGGGAAGTAAAGTATTTTATGGTCTTTAGGATTGATTATTATAATGAGTCAAATGAAACAACCTGAACGGATAAATGAACAATTTGAGTCAAGGGAATATTCCTTTGAAGAGGGCGTAAAAGAAAGCATTTCCAGAATTTTAGATTTATTAAAGAATCATGGGAGTGTAATCGTCGCCGTTATTGGGGGTAGTTTTGACGCCGGGAAGACGACAGTTTCAAGTCGGCTGGGGAGAGGCTTGATGGAAAACGGGACCAGAATAAAATGGTGCGGGAGTATTGACACCCTAGAATTTAAGTCGGAATTTCCTGAATCCGGCGAAGTGCTTATTTTAACCGCTGAAGATGTTTATACTAGAGATTCCGCGATAGAAGTAAAAGCAAAAAAATTCGGGTTGCCTTTTTCAAAAATAGATTTAAGGGTTTTTGTGTATCGTCCGGATAGGGCGTTTGAGATACGGGAGAAGAGACTTGCCGATATATTAATCAGAAATGAAAGAGCGGTGGATAAAAAAAGATAAGTATTTTTTGGACATAGGGCGTTTTAAAAAGATGCCGAACCTTGAAATATTTTAGGAATGTGCTAAAATATAAAAGTAAGTAATAGGTAATTTATGTGTAAATTTATGAGCTTAATGGCTGTTATTAGGACCGGGGGCAAGCAATACCTGGTTAAAGAAGGAGACGTGCTTCGGGTTGAAAAATTAGATAAAAAGGCTGGTAATAAAATATCTTTTAAAGATGTTCTTTTGTGTTTTGACCCCCAAAAAAAGACCGGCGTGGAAATCGGCAAACCGGCTTTAAAAATAAAAGTGGAAGGTGAAGTTTTGGCTGAAGAAAAAGGAAGGAAGGTCAGCGTGATTAAATATAAGCCAAAAGTTCGTTATCATCGCAATGTTGGACACCGGCAGTGGCAGACGAAAGTAAAAATTTTGTCAATTATGGAAGAAAAAAAATCCACTGAACCAGCGGCGGAGAAAAAAATCAAAAAATAGCCCTATCTTCCAGAAAGTATTTTTAATGCCTGTTTGAGTCTTTGATCAGTTCCTTTGGCTTCCAGGGGAACTTTTTTAATTGTTTCTCTGGCCTGAGCAAGGCTGTAGCCCATAGCCATGAGAGCATCAATGAGCAAAGAATCATCCTCTCCCTGGGACGAGGATAAATTAGCGGTTTTTTTTATTTTTTCTTTGAGTTCCAGGATTATTCTTTGGGCAGTCTTTTTACCGATACCTGAAACTTTGGTCAAGATATCTAATTTTTCGTTTAAGACGGCTTTCTCCAGGTCTTCAATTCGGATTAAAGAAAGAACGTTAAGAGCAGATTTTGGACCGATGCCGGAAATAGCCACTAGATATTTAAAATATTGCAATTCTTTTTTACTTTCAAAACCGTAAAGCGCCAGGACGTCTTCTTTTACTTCCAGATAGGTGAGAATTTTCAAGTTTTGTCCAAGCCTGATTTTTTCCGATAGGGAGCTGGTGACGAAAACTTGAAAAGAAACGCCATTCGTTTCAATGACGATGAAGTCCCTTTCCTTTTCCGTAATGGTGCCTTGGAGCGAGTAAATCATTTCTCTTGACAAAGTTTATAATTTATGTTAGTATTATAGCATAATCGGATAGGAAATCCACAGTTGACAAAGAAAAATAATAAATATATCATTTAATTAATTAGCGATATTGGAGGAAACTTATCAAGCCGATAAATATATGAATGTTTTTGAAAATCCAACAATGAGGTCGGAGGAGACGGAGGAAAAATTGGCTATTGAACAGGCGATAGAACAGACTACCAGGGAGATAAGAAGAAAAATTCTTGAAAAGACCAATAATCCGGAAAAGGCAGTTTTTTTTAACGAAAAGGACCAAGAGAATTTGCAAATGATGGATAGACATCCTCATACGACTAGGAATAGAATGGGGATTCTTATAACTAGTCGGGAAGCCATGATGAAAGTTAAAGAAAACCCCCAGATTATCAACCAAGAGACCAAACCTAGAATTTTTTGCCATCCTAAAAAACTGAGATAACAAGGCTTATAAATTGAGAAGGAATTAGCTAAATAAATGTCAAAAGTATTAGACAAATTGGGGGAATTTATCAATTCTTCTAAAATTTCTCCAGATGATCAGAACGATCTGTTAATTTTTTTACCCATTTTACCAGAGGAATCATTGGAAAATCTTTTAAGAATATTTAAGGAAGAACCAAAATTATTAAAAGATTTTAACGAAGATTTTAAGGCTAGATTAAATATCCTAATAGACGGCCGCGATAAATGGGATAAATTGATTTCCAAAGAGGAGGAATTTTTAGAAGAAGGAGAAAGAGAAGAAAAAGAAGATTATTACGATAATTAAAAAACGGAACAGCATTAAAATTAGGAGAAATTTTAAATTTATTTATATTATTATTTTTCATTTTGATTTTTGATTTTTAAGTTCACTATTATGCCGATTAAACAATCAGCGAAGAAAGCGCTTCGTCAAACAAAAAAACGCACAGAACGCAATAAAGACGTTAAAGCGAATGTCGCCTGGCTGAAACGAAAATTTTTAAAAGCCTTTGCAGATAAAGATAAAAAGCAAATGATGGATTTTTATTTAAAAATTCAGAAATCTCTTGACAAGATGTTACAAAAAGGCATTTTAAAAAAAAATACCGTGGCTCGTACTAAGTCGCGTTTAATGAAAAAAATTAATAATTTAGGAAAATAATCAGGATTTGGCAATTAACAAATCTAAAAGAGTTTCCGAGTCAATATTCTTAGTTTTCCGCCAAAGATCTATTTTCAGTAATTGCTGATAGGTCTTTTTTAATTGATTAAGGTTGTAATTTTTTTCTTGAGCCACAGCTTTTTGGCACACAAAGGGATGAAGAGACAAGATTTTAGCCAACTGATAAGGATTATTTATTGGATTTTTTTCTAAATAAGATTTTATTCTGATAATTGTTCTATATTGATGAGCAAGAAGGGTAATAACTTGAGCTACATCAACATTTTGTTTAAATTGGTCTGAAAGAATTTTTAAAGCCAGGGCCTTATTTTTTTGACCCAAAGAATCAACCAGTTTCCAAATATTTTGTTCCAGTCCGGGGAAAACAAATTTTTGCAGGTCAGAAAAAACAATTTCTTTTTTTGTTATTTTCCAGGCCATTAGCTTTTCCAACTCATTATTTAACAGCCAAAGATTATTGCCAAAAGCGTTAATTAATAGCGTTAAAGATTGTTCGTCAATTTTAAAACCTTGATTATTAACTCTTTTTTTAATCCATTTTTTTAATTCAACGGCATTTAATAATTTGAATTCTTCACAAAACCTCTCTTTTTTTAAAAGAATAAATATTTTTTTTTGAAAAGAATTTAATTTTTTTTCATTAACCTCTTCGTCCCAAAAAATAATGACATTTTTTGTCTGTGCGGGGAAATCTTCATCTTTTTTGTTTTTTTTTAAAATTTTAATAATTTCTTCAAACAGAATTTTTTGCCTTTCCGGCGGGTTGCCACCTGTTTGCAGAGGGGACGGGACGGGGCGACTTTCCCCATCTTTTTTTGCCGTTTTTGCCAATAAGATATTTTTTATAATCATCAGTCTTTTTTCTGAGAAAAGACCAGCGCTTAAAAAGGATTTTCTCAACTCATCAAGAGATAATTCATGGGCTTCAAAAATACAAACATTTAGACCCTTTTTGTCTTTTTTCCTCATAAATTCTTCCCTTAAGACATTTAGTCTTTGCTTGGAACGATAAGCGTCTTTTCCGTAAAGAAAAATAATCATTTCTTACTTTTTAATTACGGCGAAATCACTTTCAAATATAGAGCAATGATTTTGCAGCGATTTAAATTGATTAAATTATTCAAAAAATCTTTAAATTATTTTTTGGTTTTATACATATTCCGATTTACGGGCACATTGTGATTAAGGGGCGAGGGGTTAAAATAATTTGTTCTGTTTGCAGGTAATTAAGTTTGTTTTTATTACAGATTGATTTGAATGATTTTTCATTAATCTTTTTATTAAACTTTTAAACCCAAACTCTTCAAAAATTTTATTTATTTTTTTATAGTCAAAATTAATTTTTTTTATTTTTTCAGCTTCCAGTCCGGGAATATTTTTTTGAATTGTTACCAATCTTTTATCGCGAAGAACTTGTTCTTTATTTTGCCAGAGCTTTTCCGCTAAAGATTGTTTGATTTCACATTTTCTTCCTTTATTAAAGCAATTTTCCAAATACTCATAAAGATTGTCCAGAGTTTTAAAATTTTTAATTAATTTTAAAGCGATTTTCGGACCAATGCCCGTCATTCCTTTGATATTGTCGGAAGGGTCGCCCCTTAAAGCCTTAAAATCAATTAACTGTTCTGGTTCTAATTCAAACCGTTCTCTAACCGCCTTAAGATCATAAATTTTTATTTGAGACAACCCTTGCCGGAGATAATAAACAGAAGTCCGGGGACCAACCAGTTGACACAGATCAAGGTCACCACTGACAATCAAGGACTCTATTTTCGGATTTTTCTTTTTTTGCGACTGGATAACGGCGCCGATTAAATCATCGGCCTCAAATCCTTCTTTAATAAAAATAGGAAGACCAAAGGCTTCAACAATTTTTTTACTCAAAGGAATTTGGTCGTAGAATTCCGCTGGCTGTTTTTCTCTGCCGGCTTTATATTCTTTATATTCTTGATGACGAAAAGTGGGCGCCTTAGTGTCAAAAGCCACAACCAAATAATCAGGGTTTTGTTCATTAATAAGTTTTAATAAAAGAGAAGAAAATCCATAAACAGCATTAATCACTTGGCCATGAGAATCAGTCAGTTTGGGTAAAGCGTGCCAAGCGCGATGGAGAACAGCTTGAGCGTCTATAAGAATAAGTTTTGCCATAAATCTCAAATTTTTAGAACGAAGTGAATAAAAATTTGTTAGATTTATGAGCACCCCGCTCTAATTTTACCATTTATATATTTATTTTTAAATAATTTTTTCTTTTTTTACTTTTGCGGCAAAGTGTCCGAATAGGACCTCGCCAAAGGCGAGTTTGCCGCCCTTGTTTTAATCCGTAAAATTAGAGCGTGGGTTGCCTTTCTATTTTTAGTTGTGTTAAACACAACGCCCCGCCTTACTTTACAAGATAATGTGAGGCAATGCATTTTAATTTCGTCAAGGACCTTACTGCACTGCGAGCGTTAAAACAATAAATCAAAATTAGCGATATTTATCTTCAAAAAGGTAAAATAAGGGCGGGGTTCTCAACTTTCTTACTAAAATTGTTTTGTCTTTGTTGGCTCACAATTTTAGAGAAAATTGGAAAAGGCCAGGAGGGGAATCGAACCCCTGTATAAGGGTTTTGCAGACCCTTGCCTTTGCCACTTGGCTACCTGGCCCCTCTCTCAATTATATTGATAATATAACAAAATTATCAAATTAGTCAATTTAAACTTAACGTTTGAATGATATTAGCATGATATCACCAAATAAATATCTACGCACCAATCCTGCGGATGGCGCGGGACTGCGTTTTGTTTAAAATCTTTAGATAATTAACATAGCATCACCAAATGAATAGAAACGATATTTTTTTTTAATAGCTTGTCGGTATGCTTTTTGGACCAAAGATTGTCCGGCTAAAGCGGAAACCATCATTAAGAGGGTTGATTTAGGCAGGTGAAAATTGGTGATTAAACCGTCAATAAATTTGAATTTATATCCCGGATAAATAAAGATTTTTGTTTCTTTTTTGCCATAGAGCAATTTTTTATTTTTAACAAACGATTCCAATGCTCGGCCACTAGTGGTACCGATGGCAATTATTTTTTGATTTTGTTTTTTTGCTTTATTGAGAATTTTTGCTGTTTTTAAGGACACTTGAACTTTTTCGGGATGTATGCGGTGATTCTCAATTTTTTTTTCACTGACTGGTTGAAATGTTCCCAATCCGACATGCAAGGTAATAAACGAAAATTGAAATCCGTTTTTCTCTAAATTTTTAATCAATTTTTTCGTAAAATGAAAACCAGCAGTCGGGGCAGCGACTGAACCGATTTTTTTAGCGTAAATTGTTTGATATTCTCTCAAATTAGAAATTCTTTTAATATAGGGAGGAGTAGGGGCTTGTCCTAATTTGTCCAGGATTTTTAAGAAATTTTTCGTTGTTTGATTGAATTTCATTATTCCTAATTGATGCTCTTTTTTCAAAATAGTTGCTTTTAAATTTTTATTAAAAGATATTTGCATTCCCAGAGACGCTTTTCCGCCAATCATTGCTTGCCAAGCGTTTCCCTTGAATTTTTTCAAGAGCAAAACTTCGATTTTCCCACCCGTTGGTTTAGTTCCGTATAGACGGGCCGGGAGAACCCGAGAATTATTAGCCACCAAAATACTATTTTTGGGCAGATAATTTTTTAAATTAAAGAAAAAGTCGTGACTGATTGATTGTTTTTTTTTGTTTAAAATCATCAGCCTCGAATGATCTCGAGGCTTAGCGGAGGTTTGAGCAATTAGTTCTTCGGGAAGAATATAATTAAAATTTTTTAAATCCATTTTTAAAGTTTCAAATATTTTTTAATGGCTAAGCCACTGCCGATTAGGGAAATAACTAAAGAAAAGGCGAGTAATCCGACCCAAAAATAAAAAGCGTTTTTTAAATAATTAAATAAATTAAAATTTAATTCAAGAAATTGTTGTAAACGAGGCTGGAAAAAATAAGCTAAGGAAAAAATGATTCCCATGTTTAAAATCCATGAAATACCAGCGTATAAACCGCCCTCAATCAGAAACGGCCGACGAATAGCGTGAGCCGAAGCCCCCACCAATCTCATAATTTTGATTTCTTTTTGCCGAGAAAGCGCTCCCAGTTTAATAGTTGTAAAAATTACTAAGACGGTAATTAGGGAAAATAAAACGCTGATACTAATTCCAGCTTGCGTTATTTTTTGACTAATAGCATTGAAATCGTGAATCAGGTTTTGGTAGTCATAAAAATTTTGTTCTTGAATAAGGGATTGATAAACGGGTTTTTCAATAACTGAAATTATTTTTTGATAATCCGTCGGGTTATGAAATTTTATGGTTATCAGTCCGCCAAAAGGATTCTCGTTTAATGTTTCCAAAGACCTTAAAATTAAAGAGTCGTTTTGATGTTTATCCTTAAAATTTTCTAATGATTGCTCCGGAGAAAAAAAATCCAATTTTTTAATTTCTTCCATATTTTCTAATTCTGAGATTAAAAGAGCAGTTTTATTTTGGTCAATATTTTGGTTTAAATAAACACCCAGGTCCATTTTGTCTTTTAAAGAAACCATTATTTGTTGACCAATAACATTGAAGTTATATAAGAGACTTAAGCAAAATAACATTAAAAGCATAATAATAATACTGGTGATGCTTAGCCAGAAATTTCGAAAAAAATTTTGGATAGCTAATTTTAAAAATCGCATATATTTATTTTTTCTTTTTAATTTCAATGTTTACTTGTTCTATTTGTTCTTTTGGCAAATTGCTTGGCGCACCCATCATTAAATCTTTAGCATCGGCAGTTTTGGCGAAAGGAATGACTTCGCGAATGTTCGGTTCATTGGCCAAAATCATCATCAGGCGGTCAAGTCCGAGAGCAATGCCGCCGTGTGGCGGGGCACCATATTCAAAGGCTTCAAGCAAATGACCGAAGCGCCTTTTAATTTCTTCTTTTTTAATTTTAAGGATTTCAAATATTTGTTTCTGGATATTTTTTTGGTGAATTCTGATTGATCCGCCCCCTATTTCAAAACCATTACAAACAAGGTCGTATTGCTGAGATTTAACTTTCAATGGTTCTTTTTTTAACAGAGGAAGGTATTCTAGCTGGGGGGAAGTAAAGGGGTGATGAACAGAAACAATTTTTTTTTCGTTTTTTGAATATTCAAAAAGAGGAAAATTAGTTATAAAACAAAAGGCTAATTCATTTTCATCTTTTTGATTTTTTCTTAAATCGGGCTTGTCGGTCTTGTCTTTTTTTATTATTTCATCGTAATTTAGGCGAGGAAAAGGATAGGTAGTAATTTTTTTATTTGGGACCACGGTTTTTACTAAAGAAATAATTAATTTTTCAATCAATTCCATAATGTCTTCTTTTTCTATAAAACTCATTTCCATATCCAATTGGGTGAATTCAGGTTGCCGATCACCACGCGTATCTTCATCGCGAAAACAGCGGGCAATTTGAAAATATTTTTCTAAGCCTGCCACCATTAAAAGTTGTTTAAATTGTTGGGGCGCTTGCGGGAGAACATAAAATTTTCCCGGGTAAAGACGGGAAGGAACAATAAATTCACGCGCTCCTTCTGGCGTGCCTTTGGTAAGAATCGGTGTTTCTATTTCTAAAAATTCTTCCTTGTCTAAATAATCGCGAATAAATTTGATTATTTTGTGGCGCAGAATCAAATTATTTTTTATTTTTTCTCTTCGCAAATCAAGGTAACGGTATTTCAGTCGTAATTTTTCGCTGATTTGTTTTTTTTCGGAGTTGATTTCAAAGGGAGGTGTTTTTGCCCGGTTAAGAATAATAAGTTTTTTAGCTAGGACTTCTACCGTGCCGGTAGGAAAATTTTTATTGATTTGATTTTTTGGCCTTGAGTTGACCGTACCTTTAACTTCAATCACGAATTCCGGCCGAAGGGTTTTTACCGCTTCTTTCGATTCATCGTCAAGTTCGGAGGGGGCGAAAACGATTTGTGCCAAACCAGAACGGTCACGTAAATAAATAAAGGTAATTTGCCCTAAATTTTTACAATCATTTACCCATCCGTGGAGAGTAACATTTTTTCCAACATTATCCGTTATTTGAATGTTTTTTATTTTTTCCATATCGTTTGTGTTTATAATTTGGAGAGTAAGTTTTTTAATAGTTTTCGCAGAATTTCGTAGATAGAATCTTCGCCCGGGAAGTCAAAATAAAGAGATTTTTCTGGACTTGGTGTGCTACCGGCAACTAAGTGATAAAGATAGTATTTTTCCGCATCAGGATATTTTTTTCTTAAAAGGGAAGTAATTTTGACGGAATCCTCCTCAAAAAAGTTTTTTTCTTCCAGCGTCTCTTTGATTTTTTCAATTGATTTTAAAGAGTCCTTTAGATTTTTTTCTATTTTTTGCTGTTTTTCCGTCAGAGCAAAAGAGTTTTTCTCAATTTTTTCTTTCATAAGTTTTAAGGATTTAGCCTGTTAATTAGTCGGGGAAAGGGAATGGTTTCCCGAACATGCGTCAAGCCGCAAAGCCAGGCGACAATTCGTTCTAATCCAAAACCGAACCCGGAGTGAGGAATACTCCCATAACGGCGTAGGTCTAAATACCATTTAAAGTTTTCCAAAGGTAAATTATTTTCTTTAATTCTTTTTATTAATTCGTCATAATTGTCTTCTCTTTGCGAGCCGCCAATGATTTCACCATAACCCTCTGGCGCCAGCAAGTCGGCGCAAAGAACAAGGGAAGGATTTTTGGGGTTGCGTTTCATATAAAAAGATTTTACCTGAGCGGGATATTTTTCAACAAACAAGGGCTTGTCATATTGTTTGGTTATAATTGTTTCGTCTTCTCCGCCTAAATCTTCGGTTTCCCTTGTTTTACTGCCTAATTTTTGCAGTTTTTTTATTGCTTCTTGATGAGTAATCCGATAAAAGGGTGGTTTGATTTTTTTCAAGGGTTCGGGGTCGCGTTCCAAAATTTTTAGTTCTTCCTGATTTTCAACTAAAACTTTTTTAATCATAAAGGAAATAAGATTTTCCTGAATTTTTAAATTTTCTTCATGTTCTATAAAGGCCATTTCTGCGTCCATCATCCAGAATTCGGTTAAGTGTCTTCTGGTTTTTGATTTTTCCGCGCGGAAAACCGGACCGAAATCATAAACTTTTCCCCAAGAGGCAATAGCCGCTTCTAAATATAATTGGCCAGATTGGGATAAGTAGGCCTTACCCAAATCAAAGTATTTTACACCAAAAAGCGTGGTTGTTCCTTCGCAGGCGGACGGCGTTAGGATGGGAGAATCAATTTTTGTAAAATTATTATTATGCATCCATTCGTAAGTGGCGCGAATTAAGGTGTCGCGAATACGTTGAATGGCCCATTGACGACGGGAACGTAACCACAAGTGGCGATTATCTAATAAAAATTCAGGTCCATGTTCTTTTTTACTAATCGGATAATCATCTTTAGGGATTTGATAGATTTTAAAATTTTTTATTTGCACTTCAAACTCATTTTTATTTTTCGGATGCATGGTTAATTTTCCAGTTAATTCAAGAGATGTTTCTAAGCTAATTTTTTGTGCCTCAATCCATTTTTTTTCATCAATATCTGATTTATTTAAAATTGCCTGAATAAAACCGGTTCCGTCTCTTAGCTGCAAAAACATAATTGAACCGGAAGAACGAAAATTATATATCCATCCCCTTAAGGTCACAATTTTATTTAAATGTTTTTGAAGGTTTTTAAGTGAAATATACATAAGAATAAATATGATTTTTTGTTACCTATAAATTTTTATAGTGCGTTTTTCGTATACTATTTTATCAAAAATTAAATAATAATGAAAGCAACATAGAGAACAAAGCACGGTTTCTTTTTATGAAAAGATTTAATTATTTGTTGTGCATTTTTAAATAAGATAAACAAGATTAAGATAATAACAAAAACATAAAATATAAATGAACATCATATTTTTTTAAAACGATGATGGATGAAAAAAATTTTACCAATTTCTACCAATATAATTTCAATCAAACCTAAACTAATTAAGAGCAACCAATCATTCCAGTAAAGCGGTGTTAATTTAAGAATTTTTTGAAAAAATGGGATATAAACAGCAATTAAAAGCATTAACCAACCAATAAGTACACTGATATTGAGAAAGAGATTGTCAAAAGGATTATATTTCCAAATTGATTTTTTTAAATTTTTACAGGAAAAAACATAAAACAGGGTGTCAATTCCCAAGCCAACGAAAATTATTGTTCTGATATGTGTCAGTTCAAAATTGATTTTATAAAGATAGACAAAAAGAGCTAACAAAATTAAGTCAGTGGCAATCCCGACAATAAAAATTAAAAATTTCATTTCCTTGTCCAAGATTTCATGATGATGACCGCGTGGCCTTTCTTTCAAGACCTCTTTATTTTCTTTTTCATAAGATAAGGCCATGGCTGGCAAAGTGTCTTCAATAATATTAATCCAAAGAATTTGTCCAGCTAACACAGGCAACGGGAAGCCAAAGAGCAACGGTCCACCAATAAGAAGAAATTCAGTAAAAGTTCCGCTAAACAAGAAAAGAACAACTTTTTTAATATTGTCAAAAATATTCCGACCAGTTTTTACTATTTCAACAATAGTTTTAAAATTATCATCAAGTAAAATCACGTCAGCAGTTTCTTTGGTTACTTCTGAGCCAGAGCCCAAAGCTATGCCGACATCGGCTGATTTAATGGCCGGCGCATCATTAACGCCGTCTCCGGTCATGGCGACCACTTCTCCTTGATTTTGTAAAATATCAACAATTCTAATTTTGTGTTTTGGTTCAACTCGGGCGAAAACATTTATTTTTTTTATTTTTTCACCAAGTTCTTTATCTGAAAGTTTGTCCAAATCCTCTCCCCGAAGAATAGCACCATTTGATTTAATCAAACCAATTTCTTGACCAATGGTTTTAGCGGTTAATTGATGATCGCCGGTAAGAATAATTGGTCTAATACCCGCCATCTTACAATCATTAATGGTTTCTTTAGCTTCTGCTCGCAAGGGATCTTTAAGGGCAATTAAACCGAGAAAATTCATATTTTTTAAGTCGTCATCAATTAAAGTAATTTTATTGTTTAATGTTTTTTGAGCAAAACCCAAAATCCTTAAACCCTTAATAGTTAATTTTTCAAATTGTTTTTTTATTTGTTCTTTTTTTTCACTTGAGAGTGAAATTAAATTTAAAATTTTTTCTGGCGCGCCCTTAATCAATAAAATATTTTTCTTTTTGTCCGGGGCTTGATGATGTGTAACCATATACATGTTTTCAGAATCAAAAGGAATTTCATTAATTCGCGGATATTTTTTCCATAATTCTTTTCTATTCAGTCCGGCTTGAATTGCTCCTTGAAATAAGGCAATCTCTGTTGTATCTCCGGTAATTTTCCAATTTTTTAAATCATCGTTTTCGTTTTCTATAACCACGTTATTGCAGAGCAGTCCGGCTTTCAGCAATTCTTGAGATTCTGTTTTATAAGGAATAATTTGAGCGATTGTCATTTTCCCTTCAGTTAAAGTTCCTGTTTTATCAGAACAAATTATTGTAGTAGAGCCAAGAGTTTCTGCTGCGACTAATTTTCTAGTTAAAGCTTTCTTTTTTAAGATTCTTTGCATGCCGACGGCCAAACAGATGGTGACGGCAATGACCAGTCCTTCGGGAACGCCGGCGACGGCCACGGCTACGGAAATGAGGAGAATTTCAAGAAACGGACGACCTAAGATTAAGCCGATAATAAAAAGACCTAAACAAAGAACAGCAATAATTGAGCCGATTATTTTGGATAAACGGTCAATTTTTTTTTGAAGAGGCGTTTGATCATTTTCGGTATTTTTAATCATGCTGGCAATTTTGCCCAATTCTGTCTTTATTCCTGTAGCAATTACGACAGCTCGTGCTTTTCCTCGAGTAATGGTGGTTCCGGAATAAACCATATTTTCCCTGTCAGCCAGAGGGGCTCCTTGATTTAAAGTATCAGTTGTTTTGCTTGAAGGGGTTGATTCACCGGTTAAAATCGATTCAACCGCTTCTAAATTACAGGATTCAATTAGGCGAGCGTCGGCTGGGACAATGTCGCCTGCTTCAATAATAATAATATCTCCGGGAACAATTTCTTGACTATTGATAATATGTTCTTCTTGCTTATTGTTTTGGGTTCTTAATACTCGGGCGGAATGATTAACCATTTTTTTTAGATGATTGAATGTTTTTTCCGCTTTGTATTCCTGGATAAATCCGACGCTGGCGTTAATTAGAACGGCAACGACGATGATTCCCATATCAATAAATTCTTTTAAGGCCAAAGAAATAAATGCAGCTATAATGAGAACATAAACCAATGGAGTCTTAAATTGAGAAAAAAATATTTTTAAGGCGGAAAATTTTTCTTTTTCCGGCAATTTATTTTTTCCGAATTTTTTTTGTTTTTCTCGGACCTTCTCAATATCTAAACCACTCTTATCAATGTCCATGATTTCCAAAACTTTATTGATTGATAAATTGTGCCAAATTTCATTCATATTTTATCTTTAATAAGATAATTTTAACATTTTTTTTCAAAAAGAAAAATGGGTCTTGTTTAAAACCCGCTCTTTACTTCTTGTATTTTTAAAAGATTTTCTAATAATAAACGAACTGGGCGTTTGAAAACGAATCATTTTTTTGTTTGTTTTTTTTGAATAATTGCGCATATTATATATTATAAGAGGTATTCCATTTCAACTTGAGATATATAACCATTAATCAGTATAATGGTTTTTGGCAATTAGTCAGGGGCTATTTTAACTCCTCTCCGGCCCAGTTATAAATAACGGGAAAAAAGCAAGAAGATGTCGTTTATATTTTATCTGGAATTTTATAATTCTGAGGCTTTGGCTTAAAAATTACCCCTCCGCCAACTGGTGGAAATCCTAATCAATAGTTTAAAAGTCCGTCAGCTGACGGATCCCTGCCTGCCGGCGGGCAGGCGCCATTGAGTTGAAAAATAAAAATACCCCCGCAGGGAATCGAACCCTAATCAATAGCTTAAAAGGCTACTGCTCTGCCATTGAGCTACGGGGGCATGTTGATAAATTTTTAATGAATTTTCTCCCTCAAGAACTTTTTAATTATTTTTTTAACGCCTCTGCTCTAGCGATGAATTTCTTAGTGTATATTATATGTGGAAGAAACTTATAAAGGATTGTTATCTTTTTTTAAGTTCAAAAGAAAACCGATTTTGGCTGATTAAAGTATAATTTCTTCCCGCCCGGTCTTCAAAATAGGTTTTACCGGAGAGATAAGCGGATTTAAAGAGCGCCTCTGCTTCTTCAAAAGACAAAACATAAGCTAAATGTTCAAATCCCTTTAAAGAATTTTCTTCAAAAGACATGTTATAACCGCGGAGAAATTTTTTAATCATTTTTTATTTGTTGATAAAATGTGTAAAAATTTCATTGCCAAAAGCGAACGCTTATTGTATGATAAACAAATAAATTTAACAAAGAATGTTTTAATTTTATATTAAAATAAAAATTTTGACAAGTGTTTCTATGAATAAAAAAGAGAATGAAAAAAAAATGGAAATGCCTTTGGCTAAAATGCCACCCCAGAATATAGAGGCAGAGGAAGCATTGCTCGGTTCTTTATTAATAGACAAAGAAGCCATTGTTAGAATTGCCGACACCATGGAGTCAGACGATTTTTATAAAGATATTCATCAAATGATTTATCGGGCGATGTTAGAAGTTTGGGGGAAGAGCGAACCAATTGACATTCTCAGCGTCAGTAATCGTTTAGAAGAAAAAAAACAATTAAAAATCATTGGTGGTCGGAGCTATTTAGCTTCTTTGTCCAATAGTGTTCCGTCGTCCAGTCACATAACCTCTTATGCCGAAATTGTCAAAAAAAAATCAACCTTAAGAAAGCTTATTAAGTCTTCTACGGAAACCATTCAAATTGCTTATCAAGAAGAAGACGATACGGCTGAAGTGCTTGATAAAGCTGAACAAAAATTATTTTCTATTTCACAAAAATATTTAAAACAGAATTTTGTTCCTCTTAAAGACACTTTGACAGAAGCTTTTGAAAGAATTGATGAACTTCACAAAGGCGAAAAAATAATGAGAGGTATTCCCACGGGTTTTACTGATTTGGACAATGTTTTAGCCGGATTACAGCCCTCAGAATTGATTATTTTAGCGGCGCGACCGTCAGTAGGCAAAAGCGCTTTGGCCCTGGATATTGCCCGCCAAGCGGCCGTTTATCAAAAAATTCCGGTTGGTATTTTTAGTTTGGAAATGTCTAAAGAACAAATCAGCGATCGGATTATATGTTCTCAAGCCAATGTTAGTCTTTGGAAATTACGCACTGGTCATCTTTCCAAGAGTGATGATGACGGAGACTTTGAAAAGCTTGGGCAAACTATTGGGACCTTGGCCGAAGCTCCTATTTTTATTGACGATTCTCCCATGGCTACGCCGATTGAGATTAGAACCAAAGCCCGACGTTTACAAGCCGAACATGGCTTAGGTTTATTGATTCTTGACTATTTACAATTAATGGAAGGAGGAGCCGGATCAAACGAAGGAAGAGTTCAGGAAGTTTCCCAAATATCACGTTCTTTGAAAGCGATTGCGCGAGAACTTAATATCCCTGTTTTAGCCCTCTCTCAACTTTCACGAGCGCCAGAAGCCAGAACTCCATCAATTCCTCGTTTAGCCGACTTACGTGAGTCGGGCTCTTTAGAACAAGATGCGGACGTGGTAATCTTTATTTATCGCAAGAGCATGGACCGAAGTATTAAAAATTGTTCTGAAGACGAAAGAAATATCGCTGAGATTTATATCGGCAAGCATCGCCATGGTCCGGCTGGAGGAATGGTTCCTTTATATTTTGATAATGATACTGCCAGTTTTAGAAATTTAGAAAAAAGAATTGATAATTTTGATTTACCAGAAGAAGAAACAACAGAGCTCCCATTTTAATATTTTTTTTAATAAAATTATTTGGTATCAGCAGAAATAATTTTCAAGCATAAAATTATTATTTTGTCTCCAATCTGTGATTTTAATGGTTGTTTTATTTTTTTAAGTTAAAACCAAAGATACAGAACATAAACAAGGGGCGAAATGCTTATAATTACAGCAATTCCCAATAGGCAATTTATAATAGAAATTTGATATTTATTTTAATATATTTTTAATTATTTAAAACACAGATTAAGCGGAATTGACAATTATGGCATATTCACAAGAGATACAAAATTTAATTGATAAGTTTAGCCTTTTTCCCGGGATTGGACCTAAAACCGCTCAAAGGTTTGTTTTTTATTTATTAAGAATTAATCAGGGGGACTTGGATGATTTTATTGATGATTTGGAAAAAATAAAATCAATTAGTTTTTGTGAAAATTGTTTTAATTTCTCTTCGCAAAAAATTTGCCCGATTTGTCAGGACCCCAAAAGAGATAAATCAATTATTACGGTTATTGCCGAACCGCAAGATTTAATGGCCGTTGAAAAAACAGGCGAATATCGCGGAGTTTATCATGTTTTAGGCGGTCTAATTGATACAGTACAGAACGTGGGACCAAGAGAAATAAAAATAAAAGAATTGTTGGGAAGATTAAAAAATTTTACGGTAAACGAAGTAATTTTTGCTCTTAATTCAACGATTGAAGGAGAAGGAACAATGCTTTATTTGGTTAATTTGATTAAAAAAGACCCGCAATTAAATAAAATTAAATTGACCAAGATTGCCAGAGGTTTACCGCTGGGAGGTGAAATAGAGTATGCCGACGAAATAACCTTAAGTGAAGCCTTAAGGGGACGGAAAATAATTTAAAGCGTTTTTTAAATTTTAAATTTAGCGAAGCATTTATGTGGGAAAAATTAAAAAAGGATTATCAAAACCATGCCAATATTCGCAGTTTAGTTATCCAAGAGTCAAATCAAGCTTTGAATAAGGCAAAACAATCAATTTTTTTATTACATCGTGATCAATTGATTGATGCGGAAAAAACATTAAAACAAGTAGAAAAAATTTTAAATAAAATACATTCTTATTTTAAAAAAGTTCCGGATTTGGAATATAATGGGCCTTATAAAGCGGCCTTAGAAGAATATTTAGAAGCAAAATTATTTTGGCAAGTGTTAAAATTTAATAAAATAGAATTAATTAAAGAAGTAAAAGTCAATCATGATGATTATTTGGGAGCAATTTGTGATTTAACGGGCGAAATAGTGAGAAAAATGATTCTTTTGGTCATTAATGAGGAAGAAAAAAAAGCAAAAGATTTAAAAAATTTAATCACAGAAATAATAAATAAATTAATTAGAATGGACTTGACTGGTTATTTGAGGCATAAATACGATGAAGCCAAAAGAAATTTAAAAAAAGCAGAAGAAATTTTGTATGATTTAAAAATAAGAAAGTGAAAATAATTTCTTGGAACATCAATGGCATTAGGTCCGCTTATAAAAAAGGATTTTTAGATTGGTTTAAAAAAGATAGAGCAGAAATAATTTGTTTGCAGGAAGTAAAAGCTCAAAAAGAACAGATACCAAAAGAAATGGAAAATTTAAGAAAGTTTTCCTTTTTTAATTTAGGGAAAAGAAAGGGTTATTCAGGTGTGGCCGTTTATAGCCAAAAAGAACCGGTTGAAACAGGAATCAATCTAGGATTAGAAAAATTTGACCAAGAAGGAAGAATGCTTGTTTTAAAATATCCTGATTTTAATTTAATAAATATTTATTTACCGCAAGGGGGAAGGAAAAAAGAAAATTTGTCCTATAAATTGGAAGTTTACAAAAAATTATTTGAGCACTTGAAAAAATATAAAGACAAAAAGGTTATTTTACTGGGCGATTTTAACATTGCTCATCAAGAAATTGATTTAGCGCGACCAAAACAAAATCAACAAAACACGATGTTTACGCCGGCAGAAAGAAAACAAATAAAAAATTTAATTGATTTAGGATTTGTTGACACCTTTCGCCATTTTTATCCCTCAAAGAAACAATATACTTGGTGGCCGTATTTTTATCAAGCCAGAGAAAGAAATATTGGTTGGCGGATTGATTATGTCTTTGTTTCTCAAAAATTAATATTTGAAGTTAAAAAAATTTTTATTTTTTCTAAAACAAAAGGATCAGACCATTGCCCGATAGGAATAGAAATTTAAAACTTGATTTTTTTAAAAAAAATTGATAAACTTTTAATATGGATAGAATTGATAAAATACAATATTATTTAGATATTGCTAAAAAAATTGGCGAACGGTCAACTTGTTTTCGCAATAAGCTGGGAACGATAATTATTAGAAACGACCAAATAGTGGCCACTGGTTATATTGGTGCTTGCCGAAAAACCAAAGATTGTTTGGAGAGAGAAGAATGCTTAAGAGATAAATTAGAAATTAATCACGGTGAACGTTATGAAATTTGTCGTTCAGTTCACGCTGAACAAAATGCGATTATTAATGCCGCCAGGTCAGGCGCCTCCATTTTAGGGGGAGAAATGTATATATCAGGAATAAAGACCAATGGAGAAAAAATAGACACTTTTCCCTGTTATATTTGTAAAAAAATGATTATTAATGCCGGATTAAAGAGAGTAATTTGTTCTACTAAAAACGGAGAATATGAAATTTTTTCCGTTGATGAGTGGGTAAATGACTGGAAAGAAAAAGACATTTTGGACGACCAAAAGAAATATGGCTTAGACCAGAATAATAAATAATTTTTTATAAAAGAATAATATGGAAAACCTTAAACAAGAAGAAGAAAAATTATTGCCAATTAAAACAAAAGAATCCACTTTTTCTTCGCCCGGTTTTTGGCGATGGTATTTTGTTAAAAAACCCATTTTTTTCTTAAGATTTATTGTTTTTTCTTATTTTGTCCAGTGGTTTATTTGGAATGTTCTCACCTTGGTTAAAAAGGGAAACTTAGAGGCTATATTTTTTCTTCAAAAAACATGGGAAGGAGCGGGCGGAATCACTTTAGTTTTTGGTCCAATACTTGGGACAATTTTTATTTTGGTGACCATTTTGCCCCTGGTGATGATGTGGGCGTTTTATGCTTTGAGTATCAGTAAATGGGAAGTAAAAGACCCGGCTTTAAGATTTTGGGCCGGAACAGGAATTATTTTAGTTCCATTTTTTTCCACTTTATTTTTTAAGCTTTTGGCTCTAATTTTATCAGGTATTGGTTATTAATAAAATGTTGATTAAGGTTAAAGTTTTTCCCGGGACAAAAGAGCAGACAATAACAAAAAAAAAGGACAGTTTTGAAATAAAAATTAAAGAAAAACCGATTAAAGGACAAGCCAATTTGGCAGTAATTAATGTTTTGTCGTCATATTTTGAAATTCCCAGACAGAAAATAAGATTAATAAAAGGCTTTAGGCAAAGAAATAAAATTTTTGAAATAATGGATTAATTGTTGGATTTTTGTTAGAAAATAAAAATATAAGTTGGCAGATAAGCCGACTTTTATTGTTGTTTTAATTTGGACATGCTAAAATTTTGTTAGGGGAAATAAATTAAAAGTTGGGATTATCGGTGGAGGAAATTTACATCACTTAAAATTTTTATTTTTAAAATAATTTTAAATTTAATAAAGTGTTTATGGAATGCCAAAAAGAAAAAAATTTAAAAGATTGTCCTTGTACTTATCCGAGTTGTGAAAGAAGGGGATTTGTTGCGAATGTTTAAGACATCATCAAAAAAAGAATGAATTACCGGCTTGTTATTTTTCTTTAGAACAAGAAAAAAATTATGATCGTTCAATAAAAAATTTTATTGAAAATAAAAATAAAAGTTATTAACAGTTTTGACTGTTAATTTTTTAAAATATTGATACAATTAAATTGTATTTGATTTTTATAATTGAATTTTGTAAATATTTCTAAAAAATATTTACTAAAGGTCGTCAGTTTCTAATTAATTTTTTAAAAATAAAAATATGGCAAAGAAAAAAGCTATGAAAAAGAAAGCCGCTCCTAAAAAAAAGCCAGTTGCCAAAAAAAAGGCTGCGAAGAAAAGAAAAAAATAATAGATTTTTTTTAAAAAAATCTATTCATAAAATTATTAGGCTGGCTCCTTCAAATACATATGAAAAAAATAATGATTTTATTTGTTATCGTCGTTTTAATTATTTTGTTTTTGCTTATTTGCGTGAATCAAAAACAAAATAGAAGGAGTCAGTCTATTTATGTTAAAATTAATGATTTAAGATTGAAAATTCAGATAGCCGATAATTTGAAAAAAAAATTTTTGGGACTTTCCGGACAGAAAAAAATGCCGGAACAAGAAGGAATGCTTTTTGTTTTTAATCAACCCGGTTCTCACTCCTTTTGGATGAGGGGAATGAAATTTCCATTAGACATAATTTGGATTAACGAAAATTTAGAAATAATAGAAATAAAAAAAGACATTCAGCCCGATTCCTTCCCACAGATTTATAAATCAATTGACCCGGCAAAATATGTTTTAGAAATTAATGCCGGCTTATCTGACCAATATAATATAAAAGAAGGAGATAGGTGTTTTCTAGAAAATTATTTAGATGATTAATCTTTAAAATATGGAGCAATTTTTAATTAATAATCCATGGATTATTTGGTTAATAATTTTTTGGACCATTCCCTGGAAGGGCGTGGCTTTGTGGCGCTCTGCTAAATTAAATAAAAAAACATGGTTTATTGTTTTTTTGGTTATAAATACTTTAGGGATTTTAGAAATTTTATATATATATTTTTTTAGCAGAAAAACAAAAATATAAAAATAACTTATTAATATTGTAAATAAAATAAATCGAAATTCGGTTTATTTTATTTTTACTCTTTCAAAAATTTATGTTATTATAAATTTATGTCCATAAAGAGGATTTTTGAAAAAGAAAATTGGGATAATATTATCATTTCCAAAGCATCTAAAACAGGAAGCGAATTTTTACAATCATGGCAATGGGGCTCTTTTCAAAAAAAAATAGGGAGAGAAAGTTATTTTTTAAAAATCGAAGACAATAATATTGTTAGTCAAATTTTATTAATCCAACATAATTTACCGTTTAATAAATGTTATTTGTATTTGCCCCGACCAGTCGTTTTTAATCAAAATCATTTAGAGATTCTTGTTAAAAATTTAAGAGAAATAATAAAAAACAAAAAACCCATTTTTATTCGCGAAGATTTTAAAAATAAAGAAATAATAAAAAATTTTAAAAAAGTTGACAGTGTTCAGCCAACTAAAACTATAATCTTAAATTTAGAAAAACCTGAAGATAAAATTTTTTCCCAAATGCATCATAAAACTCGTTATAACATCCGTTTAGCTCAGAAGCACGGCGTAGAAATTTTTTCAAGCAATGAGAAGAAGGATCAAGAAATTTTTTTAAATTTATTACACCAAACGGCAAAGAGAAATAAATTTAGAATTTATTCTGATAATTATTATCTTAAGTTATTAAATTTGGACTCAAGTTTTTCTCGTCTTTATCTCGCTAAGCGTCAAAAGAAATTTTTAGCCGCCCATTTGTTGATATTTTTCGGAAAAACGGTTACTTATCTCCACGGAGCCTCTTCGCGGGAGAATAAAGAATTAATGGCTCCTTATTTACTCCATTGGGAATCTATAAAAGAAGCAAAAAGAAGAAATTTTCAATTTTATGATTTTTGGGGGATTGATGACAAAAAATGGCCGGGTTTAACGCGTTTTAAAACCGGCTTCGGCGGACAAATTGTCGCTTATTCTGGGGCGTTTGATTTCCCGCTTTCTAAAATTTGGTATCCCATTTATAGAACAAGTAAATTATGTCGTTTGTCTTAAGTATAATTTTTTTATTAACATTTTCACCTTTTTTATCACAGGTGGTTTTTCTTGACCAGACAATAAATATTCCTTCTGGCCACGAGATAAAATTTCCCTATTCTTTGGGCCCGAAGTTAACAGCAGAAAGCGCTACGGTTGTTGATTTAGAAAAGGGAGAGATTTTATTTAGTAAAAACTCAGATAAAATTTTACCCATTGCGAGCATCACTAAATTAATGACAGCTCTGATTTTTTTAGAAAACAACAAAAGAGATTGGCGGGAAAAAATTTTGATTAGAAAGGAAGATTTAATTATTAATTCTGAGAATAGCGAAGACCTTGAACCAGCCGGGATTGAAATTAAATTTGGACAAGTTATGGAACTGGAAGACATTTTTTATTCCAGTTTGATTAGATCAGCCAATGACGCGACAAAAGTTTTGTCACGTTTAATAGATTTGCCGTTAGGAAAAAAATTTATTGACCTGATGAATGAAAAAGCAATTTTTTTAAAGATGAACAATACTTATTTTGCTGATGTTACTGGATTGGACAGCCAAAATCGTTCTACGGCCGACGACCTGGTAAAGCTTATTTTAGCGGCCATGAAAAATGATAAAATCAGGGAAACTTTAAAGATTAGATACCATGATTTTCCCATATATACAGAGAATGGACAAAAATTTTATAAAAGAATATGGAATACAAATAGACTCTTAGGAAATTTTATTAATCTTGAGGCCGCTAAGACGGGATATTTAAGAGAAAGCGGTTATTGTCTTGCCGGCCTGAGTAATTATTTTAATCGTCAATTAATAGTAATCATTCTGAATGCCCATAGCGATGAAGATCGCTTTCAAGAAGCCAAAAGCCTTATTTGGTGGACAACTTCATTGAAACATGATAATATGAAAACATTAGAACATTTTCTACCTGTGACAGATTAGAAAATGAATTTTTTATAAAGCAAAAATTTATTATGTTCCAATATTCTAATGTTAACCCCCGTTAGAAAATTATAATTGATTATTTTAATTTTAATAAATAGTGATAATTTAAAATCTACAGAGCAAGTTTTCTAACGGGGTTAAAATGCTATAATGAATTTATATGGGTCCGGAATTAAAAACAATTATTTTGGCTATGACGCCAATCAATGAATTAAGGGGAACCATTCCCCTAGCTATTGGTTTATGGCACTTAGATCCATTAAAAACGTTTTTTTTAGCCTGTTTGGGTAATATTATTCCGGTATTTTTTTTACTTTGGTTTTGGAAAAATTTAGCCGGCCTTTTAATGAAGAAAAGTCGTCTTATAAATAAATTATTTACTTGGTTATTTGAAAAAACTCGTCGCCGTTTTTATAAAAAACATTCCCTTTATGGAGATTTGGCGCTCTTTTTGTTCGTCGCTATTCCTTTGCCTTTTACCGGCGCCTGGACAGGAACAGTCGCTTCTTTTATTTTTGGCATGTCTTATGGCAAAGGATTAGGATTAATATCTATGGGCGTTATTTTTGCCGGAATTCTTGTTTTATTGGGAACCATGGGAGTTATTTCAATTTTTTAATTTTATGAAAAAACGAATTATTATCGCCAATTGGAAAATGCAACTTTCTTTTAAAGAGGCAAAATTTTTAGCCAAAGAAATTTTAATTAAAATAAAGAAAAAAGAAAAAGAAAAAAAGAAATTAAAAGACTTTGATATTGTTCTTTGCCCGCCGTTTATGAGCATTGCTGAAGTCGCAAAAATTTTTACCACTAAAGAAAATTCAAAAAGAAACATTTTATCGTGCGGAGCCCAAGATTGTTTTTGGGAAGAAAAAGGGGGCTTTACCGGAGAGATTTCACCTTTAGTTTTAAAAGAATTAGGTTGTAAATATGTTATTTTGGGTCATTCGGAACGCCGCCAATTTTTAGGCGAAACAAACGAAATGATTCATAAGAAAGTAAGAACCGTCGTTAATTTAGGGCTTATTCCGATTATTTGTGTTGGTGAGACAAGAGAAGAAAGAGACAGGGGATTGAAAGAACACACAATACTTACACAAGTTTCAAAGGCATTAGAGGGAATAAATTTAAAAATATATCAAAAAATAATTATTGCCTATGAGCCGGTTTGGGTAATTGGAAGCGGTCAAGCCATTGATTCTCAAGAAGCGGAATATATGGCAAAAATAATTCTCCAAAGAACCATTGATATATATCCGTTGCCGATCGTTCATAATAATATTAGAATTGTTTATGGCGGAAGTATTAATTCTACTACGGTTAGATCATTTATTAACCAGGAAACGATTGATGGTGTTTTGGTGGGGAGCGCCAGTTTAAAGGCGGAGGAGTTTATTAAGATGTGTGAATTAATGCCATTATAATCTAATGTTGGTCCATTTTAGAAAAATTATTGAAAAAACAAAAAGAGCCTTGGGAGCTTTTGACACTTTTAATTTTGAAATAACCAGGGGGATAATTGAAGGAGCGGTTCAAGAAAAATCTTCAATTATTGTTCAGATAACCCCCAAAACAATGGAATACGCGGGAACAGAAACAATTACTCAAATAATCAAGTCAATTGCTGATAATCAAGGGAGGGGGATAGAGATTGCTTTGCATCTTGATCACGGGAGAACATTAGAAGAAGTTAAACAGTGTATTGCTTTAGGATTTTCTTCAGTAATGATTGACGCCTCAAACAAATCTTTTAAAGACAATATTAGACTAACAAAAGAAGCGGTAAAATACGCTCATCATCATAATGTTTTTGTTCAGGCAGAATTAGGGGTAGTTGGCAGAGGGAAAAAAGATTATCAAAAAATGATTCTTAGCCCAGAAGAATTTTTAACTGACCCTGACCAGGCTCAAGAATTTGTTAAAAAAACAAAAGTAGACACCTTGGCCATTGCCATTGGAAACGTGCACGGTCATTATAAAATGGAGAAGGGCGCACCAAAATTATTTTTATCTGTATTAGAAGAAATTAAGAAAAAGATAGACATTCCTTTAGTTCTTCATGGCGCTTCCGGAATCGCGGCCGGCCAAATAAAGCAAGCAATTAATTTGGGTATTAAAATAATCAATATTGATACAGAAATAAGAATGGCCTTTAAAAAAGCTTTAAAAAAATCACTTAAGGACCAAAAAAAAGAGTTAGACCCAAGAAAAATTTTAGCTCCGACAATTGAGGAGGTAAAAAAAGTGGTAAGAAATAAAATAAAAATTTTTAATCAATAATATGGTTGTAAATATTTTGTTATTAGTAACTATTTTTTTGTCTTTGATTTTTATTATTTTTATAATCAGTAAAAAGTTTTTTTCTTTAATTAATATTGACCTAGAACAAATACCTGCGGAAAGGGCGGCGAAAATAAAAAAATATCTGTTAAAGAAAAAAATCAATCGACAAATAGAAGGATGGCAAAATAAATTAAGAGAGAAACAAGGGAAATTCAAAGATTATTTAAAAAAAATAAAGAATTATTTAGTTGTTTTAACCAGTAAAACCTTGATTTTTTTTAAAAATAAGATAGAATTTATAAAAAGCAAATATAATAATAAAACATTAAGATAGTTCTTATTTGCCAAATTTTTGGAAGGATAAAATATTATAAATAAATTTTTTTACGCAATAAATTTACACATACGAAATTTTAATGAAATAACACCCGGTAGATTAGTTGGTAGGCCCGCCCGCTAGAGCCAAAGCCCGTGTAGCTCAGTTGGCAGAGCGACTCCATGGTAAGGAGTAGGTCGTCGGTTCAAATCCGACCGCGGGCTCTGGCTTTGGCAGGCGGGACGTTTGTGTGACCAGCAAAAGGTCCGCGGTTTAAGCCCGCACCGGGCTTTTGGGTGGGTAGCAAAGTGGACAAATGCGGCAGACTGTAAATCTGCTGGCTTTCGCCTTCGCAGGTTCGAATCCTGCCCCACCCATATTGCCGTCCTAGCTCAATGGCAGAGCAATAGTTTTGTAAACTATAGGTTCTCGGTTCAAGTCCGAGGGACGGCTAATAGAATATTAAAAGTCAGGGTTAAAAAATATTTCAAGAGGCGTCTAATTTTTAATTTTTAATTTAATAAAACATTTATGTCTCAAGATAATTTAGTTAAATTAGAATGTACAGAATGTCACCATATTGGTTATTATACAAAAAAGAATAAGAAAAAAATTAAAGAACGTTTGGAGCTTAAAAAATATTGTCGTTGGTGTAAAAAGCATACTCTTCATAAAGAAACAAAATAAGGACGTAGCCCCTCATTTGGAAATTATATGTTCTATATACGCACATTTAAAAAAGAGAATTAAAGGTTCTTTGATAATTTTCAAGTGAGGGGGCCCGTAGTTTCAACGGTAAAACACCTGTCTCCAAAACAGGTATTCCCTGTTCGAATCAGGGCGGGCCCGTTTTTTTGTCTTTATTTGAAATATAGATTTACTTGTTTTTTAAAAATTGATATAATGGTGTTATATGTCTGATTATTATGAAATTTTAGGAATAAATAAAAACGCTTCAATTCAGGAAATCAAGCAAGCTTTTCGAAATTTGGCCCAAAAATATCATCCAGATAAAAAAGGAGGAAACGCAGAAAAATTTAGAGAGATAAATGAGGCCTATCAAACTCTTTCTGACGCGGAAAAAAGGAAAATGTATGATCAATACGGACCAGCCTTTAATCAAGCGCAGGCAAAGGGAGGGTTTAGTGGTTTTGATAATTTTCGTGATTGGGCCAGTTGGGCAGAAGCGATGAAAGAAAATGGAAATAAATTTGATTTTGGTGATTTTGGTTTTGGTAATTTGGGCGACCTTTTTGAAAATATTTTTTCCCGCGACGAAGACTCTTCTTTTAGAGGATTTAGAAAAAAAACAAAGAGTCCTTTTCAAAAACAGGGGAAAGACATTGAAATTGAATTAGCGATAGATTTTAGAGAGGCGGTTTTTGGAACGGAAAAGGAAATAAAATTAGAAAAATATGTTAAGTGTGACGATTGTGCCGGTTTGGGAACAGAACCGGGAACTAAATTTAACATTTGTCCTCAATGTGGAGGAAGGGGACAAATTTTAACATCTCAAAATACTTTTTTTGGCACTTTTCAAACAAGTTCTATTTGCCCAGAATGTCGGGGTCAAGGAAAAATTCCGGAAAAAAAATGCAAAAAATGTCAAGGAAAAGGAAGAATTAAAAATTTATCAAAAATAAAGATAAAAATACCTGCTGGAATTGGTCAGGGTCAAACAATAAAATTTTTTCAACAGGGCGAAGCGGGAGAAAGTGGGGCCATAAGCGGAGACCTGTACGTGACAGTTTTAATTCGCACCGACCCGGAATTTATTCGTCAGGGAAACGATATTTTTTCTCAAAAAGAAATATCAATTTCTCAGGCCATTTTGGGAGATAAAATTGAAATTAAGACGATTGATGGTTTTTTAAAATTGAAAATTCCTCCTGGAACCTCCTCAGGACAAAGTTTTAAATTAAAAAATAAGGGAATAATTTATTTGTCTTCTTTCAAAAATAAAATAAAAGAAAGAGGAGACCATATTGTTAAAATAAAAATAAAAATTCCCAAAAATCTTACTAAGAAACAAAAAAAATTATTAGAAGAACTAAAACAAGAAGGCCTTTGAAAAACTTTAACTTTAAGCCCAAAAATGTTAAATTATATTAAATATGAACATAAAGATTAATTTAAATTTTTTGTCTTATTTGTTTAGAGGTGATATTTATTATTTGGTCAGAGGTTTTTTTATTTTTATCATTGTTTTATTGATTATTTGGGTTATTTTGCGTATTATTTGGTTTCATTGGACGGAGCGTGTAAAAAAAGAATATTTGAATCAACAAAAATATATTTTATTATCCATTGACGTTCCGCGAAATAATGAATATGGTCCAGAAGCGATTGAAAGCTTGTTTTCTCATTTGTCCGGCATAAAAATAACTCCCAATAAACGTGAAAAATATTTAGAAGGAAAGGTTCAGTTGGATATTTCTTTGGAAATAATCGGAACAGAAGGACAAATTAAATTTTTAATTTATACTCCGATTCAATATCGCGATTTGATTGAGGCGGCGATTTATGCCGCTTATCCTGAGGCGGAAATTTCAGAAATAGAAGATTATACAAAAGAAATTCAGGAAGAATTTCCAAACAAAGAATATGATTTATGGGGAGCTGATTTAGGCCTTTATAACAAGAATCCGTATCCGATAAAAACTTATTTTAATTTTGAGCATGCATTAAGCAAAGAATTGAAAGATCCGATTATTGATTTATTGGAGATTTTAGGAAAACTTCTGGACGGTGAACAAGTTTGGATACAGTTTATTATTCGGCCCGTTGGTTCAGACCTTAAAAAAGAAGGAGAAATTTTAGTTAAAAAAATGATGGGCGAAAAACTGGGAACCTCAGAAAATTTAATTGAAAAAATATTGAAAATGCCGGTTAAAATAATTCAGGCGGGAGTTGATATTATTTCTGAGGGCCTGGGCCTTCTTTACTCCGGAGAAGAAGGGAAAAAAGAAGAACAAAAAATGAATCTTTCTGGCGGAGAAAGAAGGGTAATTGAAAGTGTACAAAATAAAATATCCAAAATTGCTTTTGATACAAGAATAAGGGTAATCTATTTGGCCAAAAAAGAAATTTTTAGTCAAGATCGGGGAATTGTGGGGATTTTAAGCGCTTTTAACGCTATTAATACCTTAGATATGAACGGAATTGAGCCAGAAGCCAAGTCATCTGTTTCATCCCAGCGTATCTATAAAGCCGATGCCCAAAAAACCGCCATTATAAAAGCTTATAAAAAAAGATCTCGTTATTGGAAAATAGAACCGAAGGGCCTAAAAAGAATTTTAATTACCGCGGGGAAGTTTTTAACTCTTTCTTTTGATGGCAAGAAAAAGAAAAACATTCTAAACACCGAAGAATTGGCCACTCTTTATCATTTCCCCGTAACCCTAATCAAGCCACCTTTAATTAAAAAAACAGGAAGCAAGAAGGGAGAACCTCCTTTTAGTTTACCGGTTAAATAAATATATGAATTTGGGCAAGTTATTTGTCATTGCTACGCCAATAGGAAATTTGGGAGACATAAGCTTTCGAAGTTTAAGAACATTAAAAGAGGCGGACCTTATTTTGTGCGAAGATACGCGACAAACTAAAATACTTTGTGATTATTATCAAATAAAAACACCTTTATTAAGTTATCATCAGCATTCAAAAACAAAAAAAATAGAAAAAATTTTTAAATTAATTAGAGAAGGGAAAGATATCGCTTTAGTTTCTGATGCGGGAACGCCCGGGATATCTGACCCCGGCAATAAATTAATAAATTTATTGATAAAAGAATTTAAAAATTTAATTATCATTCCCTTGCCCGGTCCTTCCGCGACAATGGTTGCTTTGAGTGTTTCCGGTTTCCCAACTGATAGATTCATTTTTTTGGGATTTTGCCCCGGGAAAAAGGGAAGAAATAAATTTTTTCAGGAAATTTTAAAAGGGGAATATTCAATAGTATTTTTTGAATCTCCATATCGGATTCTTAAAACATTGACAGACTTAGATAATTTTTCTAAATTAAAAAATCGACAAATTTTTCTTGGTCGCGAATTAACAAAGAAATTTGAAACAATTTATAGGGGCAACATAAGAGAAGTTATCGATTTTTTAAAAAAGGATAAAATTAAAGGAGAATTTACAATCGTTGTCTCTCCAGAAAAAAATGAATAAATTTTATATAACTACACCAATTTATTATGTCAATGCTAAACCTCATTTAGGTGGCGTTTATACCACTTTGGCAGCTGACGTTCTGGCGCGCTGGCACCGAATGAAAGGAGAAAAAGTTTTTTTTCTGATCGGAACCGATGAACACGGGGAAAAAATAGCCAAAAAGGCGGAGGAACAAAAAATGACCCCTCAACAGTTGTGTGATCAGAACGCCGCCAGATACGAGCAGGCCTGGGATACTTTCAGCATATCTTACGATAGATTTATTAGAACCACTGATCCGGAACACGAGAAAACCGTAACCGACGTAATGAAAGATATTTATAATAAGAAATTGATTTATAAAGGGACTTACCATGGCCTTTATTGCGTGGACTGCGAAAGATATTACACAGCCAAGGAATTAGTCGACGGTTGCTGCCCCCTTCATCAAAAAAAGGCCGTGGTTCTTTCAGAAAAATGTTATTTCTTTAAGCTCTCGGCATTTCAGCGGCCCCTTTTGAAAATGATTCTCAAAAACGAATGGATCATTGAGCCCGAAGAAAGAAGAAATGAGGTATTAGGATTTTTAAAAAATGAAAAGTTAGAAGATTTGGCTATTTCCCGAGAAAAGGTAAAATGGGGTATTCCTGTTCCTTGGGATAATTCACAAACGATATACGTTTGGATTGATGCCTTGTTAAATTATTTGTCAGGCATTAATTGGCACCCTAACGAAGAAAAGCGTCCAGAACAATGGCCTCCAGACATTCAATTAATCGGTAAAGATATTTTAAAATTTCACACTATTATTTGGCCGGCCATGCTTTTAAGCTTGGGAATTCCCTTGCCCAAGAAAATTTACGCCCACGGATTTTTTACTGTTGAGGGACAGAAAATGAGCAAGTCATTGGGGAATATTATTGATCCAGAAGAATTAGCGGTTACTTTCGGCGCTGAAGCCTTGCGTTGGATGATATTGTCTCTTTTCCCCTTTGGACAAGACGGAGACATTTCTCAAACGAAATTTTATGATAAATATAACGCGGAACTGTCTAATGGTTTAGGAAATTTTCATCGCCGAGTCCTTACTTTAGCCGCGAAAAAAGATATTTATCCGCTCCATGAGGCGGACGATTTCAAAAGAAAAATAAAATCGGTTTGGGAGAAATATGAAACATCCCTTGACCATTTGAAATTTGAATCTGCTTTAACCAGCATTAATGATTTAATTGGTTTTTGCGATAAATATATTAATCAAAAAGAACCCTGGAAATTATTTAAAAAAGATATTGCCGAATATCAGAAAGTTTTATATAATCTTCTTGAGGGTTTACGCCATCTTGGTTGGTTGATTCAGCCGTTTATGCCGGAAAAAAGCAATCAAATATTTGCTTCACTGGGATTGGATAATTTGGAAAAAGAGAAACCCCTAACTAAAGGAAAACAGTGGGGTCAAACAGAATTCAAAAAAACAATTATTGGAGAAATATTATTTCCAAGATTGTGATAGATTTTAAAAATAAAAATTAAAACCATTATTATGACATTTTTTGATTTAATTCTATTGTTAATTTTATTGGGTTTTGTTTGGTTTGGTTTTTGGAACGGATTAATTCAAACAATCGGGGGAATTATCAGTGTCGTTTTGGCGGTTTTTATCGCCAGTCGATGGTATGAGACAATTGCTTTAAAAATAATGCCCTTTTTAAGCGATAATTTTAATTTAGCGCGTTTATTGGGATTTATTGCCGTTTTTATATTGGCAAGATTTGTTATTTTTATTCTTTTTAAAATTTTAAATAAATTGTTTGATATTCTAAGCTTTATTCCATTTTTAAAAACAATTAATCGTTTAGCCGGGGCAATTCTTGGTTTTGTTGAAGGAGCGTTGATTATTGGTTTGGTCTTATATTTTTCAATGAAATTTCCTTTGGGAGAAAATTGGACTGAATTGGTTAGTAATTCAAAAGTAGCCCTTCCATTAATCGGATTTAGTAAAATTCTTCTTCCTCTCGTCCCTAAGGCCCTCAAACAAATACAGTCATTAATTTAATAATTTAAAAATAATTTAAATAATCACTTCAGAAATTTGTCGATGGAGTGCGAATTTTTTATCAAAAAATGAGAAATTATGAAAAAACAAGTAATAAAAGTTAAAAGAAGAGACGATCGGATTGTTAAATTTAATCAAGAAAAGATTACCGAAGCGATATATAAAGCAGTAACAGCAGTTTCTGAAGAAGATGGAAAACTGTCTAAAAAATTATCAAATCAAGTAGTTAAAATAATTAATAGAAGATTTGAAAATAAAATACCTCACATTGAGGAAATTCAAGATATCGTTGAAGAGGTTTTAATTGAAGCGGATTTAGTAGAAGTGGCTAAAGCTTATATTCTTTATCGTGAACAAAGAAGAAAAATCAGGGAAACCGTCATGGCAAGTTTAGAAAGCTTAGATATGGTTGATCAATATTTAAAAGAAGTGGACTGGGAAGTCAAAGAAAACGCCAATATGACTTATTCTTTACAAGGTTTAAATAATTATATTTCTAATGGCGTAACTAAAAAGTATTGGTTGGATAAAGTTTATCCACCAGAAATTAGAGAAGCGGCCGAACAAGGAGATTTTCATATTCATGATTTAGGAATCCTTGCCCCTTATTGTGTTGGCTGGAGTTTACAAGATTTATTGTTAAAGGGCTTTACCGGCGTTTCAGGCAAAGTTTCTTCCAAGGCGCCCAAACACTTGCGTTCTGCCTTGGGTCAATTAGTTAATTTTTTCTATACTCTCCAAGGAGAAGCGGCTGGAGCCATTGCCGTTTCTTCTTTTGACACATTTTTGGCTCCTTTCATCTATTATGATAAACTGGATTATTCGCAGGTAAAACAGGCAATGCAAGAATTTATGTTCAACTGCAACGTGCCGACCAGAGTTGGATTTCAGTGCGTTTCCGAAGATACGGAGATTCTAACTGAAAATGGTTGGAAAAGATACAAAGAAGTCAAAAAGGGTAGCATTATCGCTACTTTTAATATAGAAAAGGGTTATCTTGAATATTTGCCGGTTAACAATGTTTTTGCTAAAAAATATAAAGGCATCATGTATAATTTGAAAAACAGAATTACTGATCAATTGATTTCTCCGGAACACCGGGTAGTTAGAAAAATGTTTAACTCAGATAATTATGTTTTGGAGAAAATAGAGAAAATTTTGGACCTAAAATCACCCTTTATTGTCCCGGTTGGTAGCACGGGCAACGTTTTTAGTAGCGATAAATTGGATGAAAATATGGTCAGGTTGATAGCCTGGGTAATAAGTGAAGGAAGCATGGATAAGAGTGGACGGGGCAGTGGTCGGATTAGCATCTATCAATCGAAAGAGAAAAACAAAGAAAATTACGAAGAAATTATTTCCTTATGTCATGTTCTAAGATTAAAATATACGGAAAGGACCCAGAAAGGTTTGGGTGCGGATTGCAACGTAATCAGGTTTGATGCCGGGAGCACGAGAAGAATCTTAAAATATTTTAAAAGTGATAAGACTAAGGGGATTAAATTCATTCCCCGGGCCATTCTTGATTCGGATGTGGAAACGGCGAGATTGTTTTTGGAAATTTATATTAAAGGAGATGGCCACGATGAATGCAAAATTACTACCACGGAAAAGAATATTAAAGATGACTTATTGCAGATTATTGTTAATGCCGGTTACGGCGCGACGGTTTTAATCCGCCAGCCAGACAATGTTCTGTCTAAAAAAGAGAGATATATTATCAGGATTATCAAACATAGGGATACTTACATTAATCAGGTAAAAAAAATTAATTATCAGGGGATTATTTGGTGTCCTAACACGAAAAACGAAACCATTGTCGCCAGAAGGAAAGAGAAGATATTTATTACCGGGAACACGCCATTTACTAATGTTACCTTGGATTTAGTGCCGCCGAAAAATTTGTCCAAAATTCCAGTGATTATCGGAGGAAAGCCCCAAAAAGAAATGTACGGTAAATTCCAGAAGGAAATGGATATGTTTAATAAGGCTTTTTATGAAGTGATTATGGATGGCGACGCCACGCAAAGGGTTTTTACTTTTCCCATTCCCACTATTAATATCACAAAAGATTTTAATTGGGACAATCCTAATTTAAAAGCAATTTGGGACGCCACGGCTAAATATGGCATCAATTATTTTTCTAATTTTATTAATTCAGAGCTGGACCCGGAAGACATTAGAAGTATGTGTTGTCGATTAAGACTAAACAATAAGGAATTACATCATCGCGGCGGCGGACTTTTTGGCTCTGCTCCTTTAACCGGAAGCGTAGGCGTAGTTACCATTAATTTGCCAAGAATCGGCTATTTGGCAAAATCAGAAAAAGATTTTTTCAAAAAATTGGCTCACCTAATGGACCTGGCCAAAGAAAGTTTAGAAATAAAAAGAAAAGCCTTAGAGGGTTTTACGGAAAAAAATCTTTATCCTTATTCTAAATTTTATTTGGTTGATATTAAAAATTTAAGAAATAATTATTGGGCAAATCATTTTTCTACCATTGGTTTAGTGGGGATGAACGAATGTTTGCTTAATTTTATCAAAAAAGATATTAGTACCGAAGAGGGTAAAAATTTTGCCAAGAAAACATTAGATTTTATGAGAGAACGTTTAGTTGATTATCAAAAAGAAACAGGTAATATTTATAATTTGGAAGCGACACCAGCTGAAGGAACAAGTTATCGTTTGGCCAAAAAGGATAAAGAGCTTTATCCCAACATAATTACTGCTGGCAGGGAAGAGCCGTATTATACCAATTCCACTCAGTTGCCAGTTAATTATGATGGGGACTTAATTAACGCCTTAAGAGACCAAGATGAATTACAAACTTGTTATACCGGAGGTACAGTTTTCCATGCATTTTTAGGCGAACGCATTTTTGATTCAGAAGTGGTGAAAACATTGATAAAAAAAGTTTTTACTCAATTTCGTCTTCCATACTTCACTTTAACTCCGACTTTTAGTATCTGTCCGGAACATGGTTATATTAGCGGAGAACATTTTAATTGTCCGGAATGCGGAGTTTCAACCGAAGTTTATTCACGAATTGTCGGTTATTTAAGGCCGGTAAAACAATGGAACAAGGGTAAACAGGAAGAGTTTAGACAAAGAAAAGAGTTTGTGGTAAAAGAAAACAATAAATAGAGTTTATGATTTTTAGGGGTTGGCAAAAAATTTCTTTAAATGAATGGCCGGGCAAAGTTTGTTCGGTCATTTTTGTCGGAGGATGTAATTTCCGCTGCCCCTTTTGTTATAATCGAGATTTGGTTTTAAATCCAGAAAAATTGCCGTTAATTAAAGAAAAAGAAATTTTAAACTATTGCCAAAAAAATAAAGATTTACTTGACGGGATAATGATTACGGGCGGCGAACCGTTAAAAGACCAGAGTCCGGAAACCAAGAATAAAAAAGGAGCTGGCGATTTGGTGGATTTTATTAAAAAAATAAAAAAAATAGGATTAATGATAGGAGTGGAGACAAATGGGACCAATCCGAAAATGATTGCGTATTTAATTAAGAATAAATTGATTCATTATTTGGCCGTAGACATCAAGGCGCCATTGAAAATAAAAAAATATAATCAATTAACCGGAGTCTTAATAGATTTAGACAACATAAAAGAAAGTATTAAAATTATTATCAATTCCAAAATTGATTATGAATTTAGAACAACAGTTGTCCCTGGCTTATTAAACGAAAAGGATATTTTAGAAATAATTAAAAGTATTAGGGGGGCAAAAAAATATTATTTGCAAAAATTTCAACCCCAAAAAACAATTAGAAAAATTCAAATAAAAAATGATTATCGGCAAGATTGGTTTGAAAAAATATTGAAAAATCTTAGAAAAAATACTAAAATTGATGTAAAATTAAGAATTTAATCCATTGTTCTTCGGTAAAATACTTTATCTAAGGGTTCGCATTTTTTAAACAAGCATTTTATTGAAGGACGAGGATAGAACAGGTCGAATATTATTAAATAATTAATTGATGTATTTAAAATGCATCGTGGAAGAGTAAAAGATGAAAAAAATCATATTTAAAAATTGGTCCAATTCAATTATTATTGTAGCTTTAATCGCTTCAATTATTGGTTCTTTAGCAGGAATGGTTTCGGGTTTTTACGCCGCCAATTTATTAAATAGCTATAATGAGCCTGTTTTAGAATCAACATTATGGCAAAAAGTTTTAAAACAAAATTTAAAAGAAAAATCAGGGGAAAAATATTTGGCAACTTCCAATGAAGAGACAAAATCTATTGAGGCGGTAGAAAAAGCAAACCCAGCGGTAGTTAGTATTGTGGTTAGTAAATATGTTTCTCGTTACTACGGAATGCAAAGAGTTCCTTTTGACGATTTTTTTGACGACTTTTTTAATTTTGGATTTCCATTTGACGATTATTATCGTCTTCAGCCAGAAGAAGATGATAATAAAGAACCAAAACAAAAACAAGAAGTGGGGGGCGGAACGGGTTTTATAATCTCTGGAAAAGAAGGGCTGGTTTTAACCAATAAACATGTAATTAATGAAGAAGACGCGGAATATACAGTAATAACCAATGACGGGGAAAAATACGAAGCCAAAGTTTTAGCTAGCGACCCCTTCAATGATATAGCAATTTTAAAAGTAGAAGTTAAAGATTTGCCAGAGGTTAAACTGGGAGATTCGGATAAAATTAAAATAGGACAGACGGCCATTGCCATTGGTAATGCCTTGGGTGAATATCGCAATACCGTGACCAAGGGTGTAATTAGCGGCATCAGTCGACGAATAGTGGCTGGCGACGCCATGGGCAACTCAGAAGTTTTAGAAGACGTTATTCAGACTGATGCAGCCATTAATTTTGGCAATTCAGGCGGACCATTGATTAATTTACAAGGAGAAGTGATTGGTGTTAATACGGCAATTAATCGCGAAGGTCAATTAATTGGTTTTGCCATCCCCATTAATCAAGTGAAAAAAGCGATAGGGGATGTCAAGGAACATGGTCGCGTCATTAGGCCGTTTTTAGGCGTAAGATATCTTTTAATTGATGAAGAAATTGCTAAAGAAAATAAACTTCCTTATAATTATGGCGCCCTGATTGTCAGGGGCGAAGCAATGACGGATTTGGCGGTGATTCCCGGCTCCCCGGCCAATAAGGCCGGACTAGTGGAGAATGACATTATTTTGGAAATAAATAATCAAAAGATTACCGAAGAAAAACCCTTAGTAAAGGAAATCCAAAAATATAAACCCGGCGAAGAATTGAAATTAAAAATTTATCATCAAGGAGAAGAAAAAACAATAAAAGTTATTTTAGAAGAATATCAGGACTAATCACGGGAACATTGAAACATGAGAGTATGAGAATATTTTTAAAGATTTTAAGTAATTGGTTGCCAAATTTTTTTTATGTTCCGATTTTTGTTTCCATTTTTTCCCATATGCCCATTTCCTTTTTTTCAACTAAAGATTGATTTTTGCCAATGGATAGACGAGTTGCCTTTAGTGGAAATGTTTTTATGTTTATGTTCTTTGTTTTCATGTTATAATGTTTTTATATTTTAATGATATTGTATGCAGGAACTGATTATCAAATTAGAAGGTTTTAAAAAGAGGCTCCGCAAAGTCGGAGACTATCTTTGACTTGGCGAAAAAAAGAAAAAAAATAAATGAAATAGAACAGGAAATGGCTCGGCCTGAATTTTGGCAAAATCGGATTAAGGCGGAAAAAAAATCAAGAGAATTGAATAAACTAAAAGAAGAAATTGAACAATGGACAAAAATTGAAAAATCCATTAGTGATTGTTTGGAGATTGCCGAACTTGATAAGGACGACCAATCAATTTCTTTAAGAAAAGAAATTGAAAAAGAATTTTCTGAAATAGAAAATCAGCTTAATAATTTTGAAAAGCTGATTTTTTTAAACGGGAAATACGACCGAGAGAACGTCTTGGTCTCAATTTTCGCCGGCGCCGGCGGCGTTGACGCCCAGGACTGGACAGAAATGCTTTTGAGAATGTATTTGAGGTTTGCGGAAAAAAAGGGCTGGCAGGCCCAAATTATAGACCATTCCAAGGGTACCGAAGCAGGGATTAAAAGCGTTACTTTTGAAATAAATGGTAGTTATGCTTATGGATTTTTAAAGAGTGAAGCCGGAGTTCATCGTTTGGTTAGAATTTCACCTTTTGATGCCGAGCAAATGCGCCATACTTCTTTTGCTTTAGTAGAGGTTTTACCGGAATTGGATGAAATTGAAGAAATAAATATTGACCCGGATGATTTAAGAATAGATACTTTTTTGGCCTCTGGTCACGGTGGACAAAATGTTCAGAAAAATCAAACTGCAGTAAGAATTACTCATTTGCCGAGTAAAATTACGGTTGGCTGTCAGGCCGAAAGGTCGCAAGTCCAGAATAAAGAAAGGGCATTGAAAATATTAAAATCAAAGCTTTATCAATACGCGCAGGCGGAGCAGGAAGAGGAAAAATCAAGGTTGCGGGGAGAATTCAAGTCGGCCTCCTGGGGCAATCAAATCCGCTCTTATGTTCTTCAGCCCTATCATTTAGTCAAAGATTTGAGGACGGATTACGAAACCAGCGAAGTGGAAAATGTTTTAAATGGCGATTTAGAACAGATTATTGAAAGTTATTTGCGTAACAAAAAAGAATAAATATAAAAAGTTTGGTGGCCGAGCCACCAAACTTTTTCCTAAACCCCCAAACTTCCGAAATTTAGCCACCAAACCTTAAAACCCTAATATTATAATGAATATCCCTGCTTCAAAAATCATTACTTGGTTGTTAATTTTTTTTATTCTTGGGATTGGCATTTCTTCTTTTTTGCTATTCCCATTGTTTGTTGTTTTGCCTTTCTTTTTTTTGATTTTAATTGTTCTTTTTTTTGCCAAACGCCAATTTTTGATTGAAAACATCCGGACGATTATTTTGATATTTTTATTTTTTCTTTTAGGAGTCTGGCGTTATCAAATAAGTTTTCCCGTCCAAGATGAAAATTATCTCGGTTTTTATAATAATCAAAAGGTGAATTTTATTGGGAAGGTCGTCAAGGAGCCGGAACAAAGAGACAGAGAGGTTGAATTGGTCCTGGGGGGAATAAAAATAAAAGAAAAAGAAATAAAAGGTAAAATGTTGGTCAGGGTTCCTCTTTACAGTCTATATGAAAGGAACGATCTTTTACAAATTAGCTGCCCTTTAAAACAACCGGGCATAATTGAAGATTTTAATTATGACGAATATCTGTCTCGTTATAATGTTTATTCGGTTTGTTATTGGCCGGAGATAAAGGTTTTAGAAAGGGGGGATTTCTCGGGAATCGTCGCAAAGATTTTTTGGTTTAGAAATCAGAGCAAAAAATTGATTGACCAATATTTTACCGAACCTCAAGACGCTTTTCTTTCCGCCCTTTTGTTGGGATTTAAAAAGCAAATTCCCGAAGAAATTAGGAATTGGTTTACCCGCACGGGTATGACCCATGTTTTAGCCATTTCCGGTTTGCATATTTCCATTTTTTCCCAAATAATCGCCTTTTTTCTGACAGGCGTCTTGTTACTCCGCCGGCAAAAAGTTTTTTGGCCAACGGCTCTGATAGTTATTTTTTTTGTGATTTTAGTCGGAGTGCCTGCTTCAGCGGTTCGGGCGGCCATTATGGGCTTGGGATTAGCCTGGGCGCAAAAAATCGGTCGACCTCAGGTCGGAAAAAAAATTATTCTCTATGCCGCGGCTATAATGTTGTGTTTTAATCCGAAATTATTAAAATTAGATATTGGTTTTCAATTATCATTTTTAGCGGTTTTAGGTATTAGTTTTTTGTCTCCGGCTTTTAACCAATATTTTAAAAAAATTCCTAACTTTCAATATTTTCCTTTGCGTCAATATCTAGCAACCACTTTAGGAGCCCAAGTATTTGTTTTGCCTTTGATTTTGTATTATTTTGGCGATTTATCCTTAATTTCTCCCCTGATTAATGTCTTGGTACTTTTTTTTATACCCCTTATCATGGCCCTGGGATTGTTGTTTATAATTTTTGGATTGATTCATATTTGTTTGGCAAAAATATTTTTCTATCCCCTATGGTTATTGTTGACTTTTGTTATTTTAACGGTTAAAGTCGGCGCCTTCATTCCCGGATTTTCATATGTTATTGACAACTTTCCTTTATCTTTAACTATCATCTTATATTTTTTAATTGTTTTTTGGCTGGTTAAAATTAAAAAACAAAATAATGAAATTGAAGAAATTTAAAATTCTTTTTTATTTGGTTGCAATTTTTTTGTTTGTCAATTTGGTTTTTTTGGGGTATGGGATTTTTCTTAAAGGCGATACTCCGACTGGTAGCTTGAAAGTGGTTTTTTTTGACGTCGGACAGGGAGACGCGGTTCTGATCAGGGATTCCCACTCCCGTAATATTCTAGTTGACGGTGGACCGGACAGAAATATAATTTATCATTTAGACCAATACATTCCTTTTTATGATCGGGAGATAGACCTGATGGTTTCTACGCATGCAGACCTAGACCACATGACCGGCTTAGTAGAAACATTGCGACGTTACAGAGTAAAAAAGATTTTAGACAACGGTTTAAAAAGTTCTTCCGCGGTTGGAGAAGAGTGGGATAGACTGATTAAAGAAAAGAAAATTTTTTTGCAAACGATCGACGCACCATTGAATATCGTTTGGGATGAGCAAACAATTTTAGAATTTATTTGGCCGTGGCAAGATTTGACAAGAGACGTAAACGGCGATGATAATTTTGCCTCCTTAGTTTTTAAATTAAAGCACGGAGAAAACGATTTTTTGTTTACCGGAGATGCGGACAAAGAAGTAGAAAAGATTTTAACGGAAAGCGACTATGATTTGTCCGCCGCGGTTTTGAAAGTCGGGCATCATGGGTCAAAATATTCCTCTTCTCTTGAATTTTTGAAAGCGGTTAATCCGGCATACGGCGTCATTTCCGTGGGTGAAAATAGTTTTGGTCATCCCAGCTTGAGGGTTTTAAGCAATTTAGAAGAAGTAGGAACGAAAATTTTAAGAACTGATGGAAAAGGAGACGTCGTTTTTGTGAGCAACGGAGAAAATCTGATATTAGGAGAACGACGAGAGAATTGAGGTGAGAACGACGAGGTGCGAAGAACGATAAGCCGCGTCCCCATCAAGGGGGTTGATAAGAATGCTTAAGAGATACTTAAGAGCAAGGCTCTTAAGTGAGGTGCGTGATGAGGTGCGTCCCTATCAGATGTGGTTGACATCCGGAAAATAAAATGATAATCTTATTTTATCTTATCGTAAATTTATTTGGTTTTTTATTGTAATTTCATTTATCTATATGAAAGGATTGGAAAAGGATTTTCCCTGGACGCTGTCCAAGA